>CAVYUC010000013.1:0-7521 GCA_963771595.1 uncultured Prolixibacteraceae bacterium
GTTGAAAAAAAAATCTTTTTTGAATTGTATTTTTTGTGATTTCAAAAATTCGGTAATTCTATTCATCTACAATTTCCTGTTTTGCAGGAAGTGTAAAAATTACGGAGGTGCCTTTTCCCGAATTGCTTTGGATATGAAATTCGCCATTATTTTTATGGACAAAATCATTGCAAAGCGCCAGTCCAAATCCTGTTCCGGTTTCGTTATCGGTGCCTGGAGTTGATGCCATTATTTTGAAGTCAAAAATTGCATCCAGCTTTTTCGGATCAATTCCAACCCCTGAATCTTTTATTACCACAGCAACTTTTCCATTTTCAGCGGCAGAAACTGAAACGATAATTTCCCCTTTTTGAGGTGTAAATTTTATGGCATTCGACAACAGGTTTCGTATCACCGTTTTTACCATTTGTTTGTCTGCGTAAATCGTTACCTGTTCCGGAATTTCAGTTTTTATTGAGATAAATTTTTTATCAGAAGCCAGCTGCACGATTTCAATATTTTGCAGGAGCAGTGGTTTCAGGTTTAAGTTTTCCGGGTTAATCGTTTGCCGGTTGGTTTGCGTTTTTGCCCATTCCAAAAGGTTTTCCATCAAATGCCGGGTACTTCGTGCGCTGATTAAAATTCCCTGAATGTATTTCTTTTTAACTGCATTGCTAATGTTGTCAAAATCTGTTTCCAGAATTTCAAGAAGGCTGATTATGGAATTCACCGGTCCGCGCACGTCATGCGAAATTACAGAAAGCAGTAAATCCTTGGCTGAATTTGCTTCATTCAACTGCTTGTTTTTTTCATTTAACTCCAGTTTTTGGTTTTCCAGTTTTACTAAATGGTCAAACCGCTCAATGGAATACAAAATGGTTTGTACAATTAAACGGCTGTTTAATTCGTCTTTAACCAAATATCCCTGGGCGCCAATATTTACAGCTTTCCGGCCTGTTTTATCATCGTTTAAACCTGTAATTACAACTACCGGAACAGAAAGATTCCTGTTCACTAGTGTTTCCAAACCATTCAAGCCCACGCTGTCGGGCAATCCCAAATCCAGAAGAATTATATCGAAATTATGATTTTGAAGTGCGGCTAATGTTTCTTTTAACGTTCCGCAATTTGTAATTTTAAATTGATGCTCCGGATCAAATGATAAAAGTTCTTCCACTAAAAAAGCATCACCCGGATTATCTTCTACCAGTAAAACATTCAAAACACTCATTATTTTTCTTCTTTCGGCAATACAACAATACTCATCCAGAAGTTTTCAATGGCTTTAACCACTTCCAGAAATTTTTCCAAATCGATGGGTTTTGTGATGTAGCAGTTTGCATGCAGATCGTAAGTTTTCAACACATCTTCCTCGGCTTTCGACGTGGTGAGGATTACCACCGGAATTCTTTTCAGCTTATCATCCAATTTTATTTCCTTTAAAACTTCACGACCGTCTTTTTTCGGAAGGTTCAAATCAAGAATAATTAAATCGGGCCGCGGCATGTTGCTGTATTTTCCTTTTTTATACAGAAAATCCATGGCCTCAATTCCATCGGTAACTATAAAAAGGTTGTTTCGTAACTTACTTTCTTCCAGCGCTTCTTTTGCCAAATCGGCATCACCCGGACTATCCTCAATCAGCAGGATATCAACAGGTTTCATTATTGCTTTTTGTACCATTGTAAATAAAAATTTTTTGTTATTAATGAGCTGAGTTTATTGTAAAAAAAAATGTTGTTCCATTTCCTGGTTCTGATTCGAACCAAAGTTTGCCGCCATGCCGGTTCACAATCCGCTTGCAAATTGCCAGTCCGATGCCGGTTCCCGGATACTCATTGGGACCGTGCAATTTTTGGAAAATAACAAATATTTTTTCCTTATAGGCGGCGTCAATTCCAATACCGTTATCTTTTACGGCAAATAACCAGTTTCCGTTTTTTTCTTTTGCTGAAATATGAATAACCGCTTTTTCGCCGGGTTTTTTGAATTTAACTGCATTGCCGATTAAATTCTGGAATAACCGTTCAATTTGCGCTTTATCTGCTTTTATTACAGGCAGTTCGTCGAAATAGATTTTTGTTCCGGTTTCAGTAATTACCATTTCCAGGCTCTTCAATACTGAAGTTATTATTGAATTGAAGTCGGTTAAAACAAATTCATCTCCGCGGGTCGAAATGCGCGAAAAACTGAGCAAATCATTTATCAGGTTCTGCATTCGTTTTGCGCCGTCAACAGCATAATAAATGTATTTTTCGGCGCGCTCATCCAGTTGGTCTTTGTACCTTCTTTCCAGCATTTGCGTGTAGCTCGAAACCATTCGCAGTGGTTCCTGCAAATCATGCGATGCTACATAAGCAAATTGTTCGAGTTCTTCGTTTGAGCGTTTTAAATCTTTTAAAAGCAGTTTCAGTTTTTGTTCGGCTTGAATTCGCTCAGTTAAATCATTGAAAATAATCAATAAACGGTTATCAATTTTGTTCCCGATGACGCTAAAAGTTCGTGATACACCATCTTTGCACCTGAAAGTTGCTTCCACCGGATGGGAAGGACGTTCTTTTAAAAGAACTTCTTCCATAGCAGCAGACCATTGTTGCCGTATTTGTTCCCGGTATTGTGGATCAGGAAATGCAAAGGTCAACCAGGTTTCCAAATCCGGCACTTCTTCCGGCGTGTAACCAATTTTCTCAATAAAAATATCATTGGCATACTGCACTTTATTATCCATCGAAAGAAGAACTTTAGGCAGCGGCGAACTTTTTATAATGTTTCTAAACTTTTCCTCGCTTTCCTGCAACGCTTGTTCATATTCCATTTTATCTACATACGAGGCAATGTTCAAGGCAATTTGGCGCAGCAATGTTTTTTCCTCCGGAAGGAAAGGATCTTTATTTTTTCCAGCATCAAAATTTACACGTGTTACTTTAACATACCCTCTCACCACTTCGTCAATTACAATATTTTCCTGAAGGAAATGAGCAGAATGAACAAAATTTGCACTTCGAACCACCATATCGTCCACTTGTATTTCGGCGCTGGTACTGTCCGGAATGAACCAGCCGCGTGGAATTAAATCTGCCGCAACCTGCAGCATTTCCGTCAGGTTTCCGATGTTGTTCCTGAACAGTTCGTTAATTTCGTACAAACAGGTAATTTCTTTCATCCGCTCGTTCAAATCAGACAATGCATTTTCCCGCATCTTTTCGGCCTTAACGCGTTTTGAAATATCGATTCCCACCCCTAAAATCAGGGGTTCGCCATTTTGCTCAATTCTTACACCGGTAAACAAATAGGGAACAGCGCCGCTTTTAGTCTGAAAATCAGCCTCTACCAAAGAATGTCCTGTTTCAAAGGTTTTTTTAATGGCATCGGTTACTTTTTCCCAATGATTGGGAACAATGAATGCAAGCGGAGTATTTTCTTTTATTTTTTCGGGGGTAAATCCTGAAAGATTTTCAACTGCGTTATTCCATTTCAGGTATTTTCCTTCGCGGTTAAACAGATAGAAAACGCCGGGCATTGCATTAATAACAGCATCGTTGAGCTGCATTTCGGCCAGCAGTTTTCTTTCTGCCTCTTTTTGCTTACTCATATTGCGGATTACAGCCAGCAGGTGGGGCTGATTATTAAAGTGGATGGCTGCTCCGTGTACTTCTGTTTCGAATGTGGATCCATCTTTTCTGATGTCGGTAGTTTCGCCGCTGAATGATCCCTTCTCTGAAATATTTTTAATAAAATCAGTGAATATATGATGATAATCGGGATGAATTAACTGTGAAACATTCATCGACAACAGTTCGTCGTGCGAATATCCATAAAGCTTGCAGGTGGCTGGATTTACTTCTGCAATATTACCTTCATAATCCACAATTAAAAACGAGTCGGTGGCTGCCTCAAAAATTGACCGGTTTTTTTCTTCGCTCGATTTTAGCTTTTTGGTTCTTTCTTTAACCTTTTTTTCCAGAAGGTTTTTGTTGTGGGTCAATTCGCGCTCCGTTGCCACCAGTTCATTAATCGACATCGATGTGCCGACTATCCGAAAAACTTTGCCACGTGGATTTTTTAAAGGTGTTAATGTGGTGAGCCAATGGGTTTCAATCCCATTTATAACGATGGATTCCTTATACTGAACCGGATTTCCTTCTTCAACACAACGTTGATAATTCATCGCTATTTCTTTGGCTGCCTCAACCGATATTCCGGGGATTTCCTTCGGCGATTTACCCACTATTTCCTGGTTTTTCAGTCCGGTTGATTTCTGATGGGCATTGTTTAATCCTTCGTATGTAAAACGGTTGTTTCTATCCACATTTACCACAAAAATCGGCATGTCGGCGCCTTCGTATATACTTTGCAAAAAGTTCCGGTTTTCATCAACCTGGAGATGCAGAATATTTTTATAGGCCTGGTTGGTTATCATATCAACCAGTTGTGTATAATATTCCATAATTTCTTCCACCTTTTTTTCCGAAAGGCGGGGAACTTTTTTCAGCGACTCCAGGTATCCGGTTTTATCGTATCCATATTTTTTAGCTTGCCGGCTAAAATAATCAAGGTTTTCTTTGTCGTTTTCAAAAAAGAACTGCCCGAAAAACAGGTTTGCCATGTGATATCCGGCAACTTTTACCGGAATAACATAATCCCACAAACCCATTTTGCATTTGTAACCGGCGTACCTGTTTTTTCCTAAAATATTGTTTAGTTGTAATTCGCTTTCCCTGCAATATAATTCAGTTTTCGGATTTGCCCGGTGGTAATTCATGCAGATTTCCTGCCAGCCAACCCCAACCAGTACATTACCTTCCAAATCAATTAATCCAACCGGAAGCCCGGAAAATTTAAACTGAAGCTCAAAAAGCTTTTTAATTTGCTTGATATCAATAAAATCAGAAAGCTGGTATTCTGCTAAGTTTAAATCAGAAGACACATCACTTTCTGCAAAAATTGAATTGTTTCTCATTGTTTATTTTTTACCTCCCTGAAACAAAATAAAAAAAAATGTACTTTTTAAAGGTGTTTAATTCTTGTGAAAAAGGTGTTTTTCAAGCGTAAGAATCAAATCCTCAACCTTAACCGGTTTTGGCAGGTAATCGGCACATCCTGCAGCCAGCGACTGCTCTTTTTCGTTGTTTAAAACGTAGGCCGAATGGGCTATAACCGGAATGGTATTGTTTATTTTCTTTATTTTGAATGTGGCATCTATTCCATTCATAACCGGCATTTTAAGGTCCATTATAATTAAATCAATATCGCTGTTTTTGGTGAAAAGTTCCACTGCTTCCTTTCCGTTTTGAGCATGAATAAGGCGGCAGCCTTTTTTCTCAAGTACCGCCTGCAGGAACATGTAGTTTATCTCATCATCTTCCGCAATAAGTATAGTTTTTCCGGTCATTACCGAATCCAAAGAAGAAGTTCTGATGACAGAAGCTGCTGGTTTTACATTTTCGCTGAAAACATTTTGAAGCGTAAAATAAAAACGGGAGCCTTTATCAGGTTCTGATTCCACAAGCAATTCGCCACCCAAATATTTTACCAGTTTGCTAGCGATGGTTAATCCCAGTCCGTTGCCGTCAAAAGCGCGGCTAAGTTCCATATCCACCTGCCGGAATGGTTCAAAAATAATTTTAAGGTGGTTCGGAGAAATGCCAATTCCGGTGTCTTCCACAGAAAACATCAAATCGGAATCAAATAGCTTAACCTCCAGAGTTACCGATCCTTTTAATGTGAATTTAAAAGCATTGTCGAGCAGATATTTTACAACACGAAGCAATTTCGATTTATCTGTTTTAATCTGACTGCTTTTTAGCTTCGGATCAATTTGCAGATTGTACTGTATCAAATGACTGGAATATTTATTTTGAAATTCCTCCTGGAAATCAGAAAAGGTATTTTCCAAATCAAAATTTTCATGCGCAATTTCAATGATTCCGGAATCCAGTTTCGAAGCTTCAATAATATCTGTAACCGTATTCACGAGCCGGTCGCCGCTTTTACGCATGATATCAATAAAGCTTTTTCTTTCTTCTTTTGGAGTCTGATCGAAATCGTTTTCAAACAAATCCAGAAAACCCAGCATTCCGTTCAGTGGCGTGCGAATTTCGTGGCTGATGTTGTTCAAAAATGCAGTTTTTAATTTTTCCGAAAGTTCTGCTTTTTCCTTTGCAAGAAGTAATTCGTTTTCCATTTTTTTCCGGTCGGTAATATCATCGAGTGTAAGTATGAACTTACTTTTTCCATTTTTATGGAGAATAGCAGTGGAAAGCAGGAGGGTGTAATCTGCAACTTCGCCATTTTTCAACAGTTGCAACTGAAGTTCTTTTTTGTTGGTTTCAACGCTTTTTTCAATTACATCGTTAAAAATATTTGTCAACTGACATTGGGCACATAATTTCCCGCTTCCGCACTTTATGGTTTTATTTTGCGTATTGCTGCAGTTGATAATGTCTCCTATTCGCTGGCTTTTATAATCGTCATTTAGTCCAAACAACACTTTTCCAATTTCATTAACCCGCAGTACCTGTGCCTCATCATCGAAAATAACAATTGCCGATGGAACCTTATTGAAAATAGTTTTTAATTCTGCTTCATTATTTTCGGCAATGCTTTTCATTTCAAGCAACTGCTGTTCATAGCTTTTTCGCAGACTGATGTCGCGGGCGGTTCCCATAATTACTTTTGAACCTTCAAAATCAACAACGTTGATTTGATAAATTTCAACCGGAATTTCTTTTCCATTTTTCGTCAGGTGTATCGATTCAAAAACTATTGTTTTGTTACCAACCAGGTTTGTTATTCTTTCCTTTGGTCTTTTTGCAATTTTCCTGGAAACAATGTCTTCCAGATTCATTGATTCCAACTCTTCACGAGAGTAGCCAAGTTGTTCGCATGCCCTGATATTTACCTTCAAAATCCGGCCTTTCATATCGTGCATGAAAATAGCATCACTTACTCCTTCAATTATCGCTTCAAATTTTTTCGATTCTTTCAGGGCATCCTGTCGTGCATTTGATTTTTCCGCTATTATATTTTTCAGCCTGTTTTCATGTTCCAGCCGCTCGGTTAAATCAGTAATAAAATTAACGTAAAAATTGTCCTGATTGAAATGAAGCAGGTGGCTTTTTGTAAATACCGGAATTTTTGTGCCATCGTTTCTTAAGAAAAACTGCTGTTCATTTTCCGGCTGAACATTGTTGCACAGGCAATCTTCATCATTGCAAAAGGTTTCATTGCATTTTTTTCCTGTCAGCCATTTGTAGTTTCCCAGGTGCAGCGCCTTCTTATTGGCATATCTGATTGTTTTATCAGTTTCAGTTAAAATTATCGGGACCGGAATATCTTCCAGCATATCATACAACTGTTCTTTGCTGATGTAGGACGGATTGCTCATAGTTGGAATGGACATGGTTTTAGTTCTAAGTTTGTGCCACAAATAAAGTAATTTTTTGAACAAAACACTATAAGTAAAAACCTTAAAAACAGTAGGTAAATTGCTTATTCATCTGAATCAAAATCGTTACATGAAATGATTTTCAGATAAACCGA
>CAVYUC010000014.1:0-237919 GCA_963771595.1 uncultured Prolixibacteraceae bacterium
AAACTGCATCTGTTTTTGAATGTACAGATGCAGTTTTATCGTTTCTGCAATTACAGAATGGTTGCTATTCTTCAATATAAAATTCCAATGCGCGGTAAGTATCCACATCCGGAAAACCATCGGAGGTGGGAGAAAGGTTGAATCTGTCGTTGCCCGGAAAAAACACTGATTCGGATTTTAATTGCTGTACAAGACGGGAAGATTCAGGAGGATTTTCACCTGGAATCATCGTTGGGGGCAAAGTTCCGTCTCCTTCCCGTCTGAAGGACCATCCTCCTTTGTATGGTGTATTTTGATCATCAAGATCAGGTGCATCAGTAGCTGCTGCCCTATTGGCATTGGCAAGCGTGAAACCCAGCTCCGAACCTGTTTCGGCAAATCCTATGATAAAACCATACCGGTGATTTGCTTTAAAAAATACAGGCTCCGTAAAACTCCACCTGATATAAACCAAACAACCTGCATCTCCTTTGAAATTACCTTCTTTATCCTTCGTCGCAGGAGCATCTTCGGGAAAAACCCCCGTATAAATTACAGGCAAACTTTTATATTCAACTCCTTCAATAAAGTCGTCGGTACGGTGGTTGGTGTTGAACCCGTGTGCTGATTTTGTGCCCGCGGGGGTTCCGTTATCATTAATAATCGGATCGCCAAAAATTTCAAAAAACTGTATAAATACTTTCGAACCCGGTGTGTCATAAAGCACTGCACTTTCAGCAGGACCGGTTCTCACCACTATCGATTTTACCCATGTATCTTTTTTGGGAATAAACACCTGCCCCAGGTCTCGGTTTCGCTGAAAATAACCCTGAGATTTCCATTTTAACCCGTCGCTGCCAACATTGCGAACGCTCGTATTTCCTCCCATGTCGGCTTTGTCCTGGTATTCCGTTACATTTGAATGTACCTTAAATTTCTTACCGATTGCCTTAAGAGAAACAGGTTCAAATTCATAAGTGACGGTATCTCCCAATAATTCTATTGCTGAAAAAGTTGCATAACTGTTAAATGCAATTGCCAGAAAAAGCAACTGAAATATTCCTGTTTTTGTCATCAACATTACATTCATATTTTAAATTATTTTATTCAACCTGCACCCGCTTGTATAAATCCTGGAAGAACATTCACTATGCAACCTGCTATTTGCGGTCGGGATGAATTCCCCATTCATATCTTTTTGCTTCATTAAATTCAGGATTCGGTACCGGAAATTCAGCCTTTACATCCTTTTGCCACTCCTGTAAAATTTGAAGCAGTGCTGCTGTCTTCTCCGGATATACCTCCGATAAATCCATTGCTTCACTGATATCGGCGCGCAAATTATACAAATACACCTTGCCGGTAACAAGGTTTTGAATTAATTTCCAGTCACCTTTGCGTACAGCACTTGCCGGCACATCGTGATGGTACACCGGATAATGCCAAAAAATGGCCCGCTCCGGATCGAATGAATTGTCCAGCAATTCCGGTACTATTGATTTTCCGTCCAAAACCTGATACGGTTTCTCCACTCCGGCCAGCTCGAGCAACGTAGGGTAAAAATCTACACTGGTAACAATGGCACTGCTTTCGGTGCCCGGTTTTATTTTTCCCGGCCAGCGCACAAGCAGCGGTTCCCTGATTCCTCCCTCGTAAACCGAGCCCTTTTCTCCGCGCAGAGGTGCATTTGAAGTGGCAATGTATTTCAGCGGGCTGTTCTCGTAAACCGGTAAACTATTATCTGCCAGCAGCGGAACCTTATCGAACCGTCCGATTAAACCGCCATTATCCGAAAAAAACAGTACAATTGTATTTTCATCAAGATTCAGTTCCTGCAACTTGTCCAGCACTTTTCCCACGCTCCGGTCAACATATTCTACCATGGCGGCATAAACCGCATTTCCCGGATAACTGTCTTTCCGTTCCTTATTTAAATATTTATCTATCAATTCCTTATCCGCATCAAGCTGAACGTGCACATCATAATGTGCCAGAAACAAAAAGAAAGGCTTTCCCGTTTTCTCCGGATTATTCTCTTCCAAAAAATCAACGCTCATATCCGTCAGGATTTCACTTAGACGGCCCTTGTATTCCTTTTCAGGTTTTGGATCAAATTTAGGAGAGAAATAACCGCCGCCATTGTATACATGCACCTTATCGTAGCCCTGGTTTTCGGGAACAGTTTCCGCCGACCAGCCCAAATGCCATTTGCCAAAATATCCTGTAGTATAACCGGCTTTTTTCAAAGATTCAGCAATGGTTTCAATTTCACCGGGTAAATACTGCGTCCTGTTTTTGGGAACAATAACTTCTTCGTAAGGCCGCCAGTGTCCGGTAATAAAATCAATTACCCCCACCCTTGCCGGATACTGGCCACTTTGAATGCTTGCGCGGGTTGGCGAACAAACCGGACAGGCAGCATAAGCATTGGTAAAACGGATTCCTGCTTCTGCAAGTTTATCCAGATTGGGCGCTTCATTAAACGTATTCCCGTAGGATGGTAAATCGGCCCACCCCATATCATCTGCCAAAATGAAAACAATATTCGGTTTTGAACCTTTCACCTGCTGGTTTTGAGCAGAAACACAGAAAATTGAATGTGTAAATAAAAACATGAAAAGCAGCGGCAGAATAATATGCTTCATTTTATTTGATTTTAGGTTTCGTAAATTAAATGCTGTAGCTGTTGTAAACATCCTGTTCTATTTTGAATAACAAAATAAATTCACCTTAAAATTTTTCGCTTTTCTTTATTGGTCATTTCTTTTCCCCTGACTTCAGCCGGATGCACAACAACATATTTTTTGGATGACAACAGCAGCTCCTGCTGATTGTCACCGGTTACAAATTCCGAAATTATGAAGCGCAAATCCTCCGAATTCAAACTTTGCTGATAAATAAGCAGAAGAAGTTCTTCGGCGCCGGAAACAATTTCACCGATTTCCTGACCTGCGTAAATTTTATCTCCCACTTTTAACTTTTGGCTGTTATCCACCACGTTCCGGTAACAAACCAGCGTGCCATCGGGCTGCAAAACCGTTATGGAATTGTTCCATGTGTTATACCAGTTGACCGGTTCACCGCTGCGCTTCCGGGCAACTACTTCAACCACCGTCCCATTTCTTATGGCAAACACCTTTTGGCCGGGACGCACTTTAAAACCTGTAACATTCCAGGATTCCGGTTCTTCCTGCCCCCAAAATCCGGCAATACTTTCAACATCAAAAACTTCGGCCTCTGTTCCCGGTTCCAGCGGAATCAGATACGGGAAATCCAGGTCAACAACCGACATGGGATTCGACCGGAATACTTTTATCTGGTAATTGAACTGCGGAACATCGGCATCGAGATAGCGTTGCAACATAAACAGGGAATTAAATCCCGGCTCAAGCAGTTTAATGTACGGCAGTGTTTCATCGAAAGTTGTATTTTCCAGATCGGCAAAATCAACATTTAAAAACAATGGCGCTTTTGAATTATTGTAGGCTGTAAACTGCACATCGCCAATGGAAGTATAATCGGCACGGACTTCTACCAGTTGGGCGTTTATTCGGGTAAAAAGTGTAATAAATAAAAGTAAAACTACTGGTTTTTGCATCGTCATTTTTTAGGAAAACGGCTGTAAATTTAGACTTATTTCAAAAGTAAGCATTATTATTGTTCCTGAAAACCATTGGGAGAGCGACTTTACATGTATACGAAAGAAGAAGCGAAAAAATTACGGCTTGAATTCTGGGAACAGTTTGGGCGGCGATGTGAGGCACACCCGCTGTTGCGGCACAAAAATAAAAAATGGATACTACACCATACTAAAATCAAAGGGGTAGCTTTTCGCTTTGATGTGGATCGCCGGCGCGCTATGGTTATTCTGGAACTGAGCCAGAAAAATGAAGATAAACGGTTACACGCCTTTGAAATTCTCGAACGTTACAAATCAATTCTCGAAGAAGGCTTTGAAAACGGATTAACATGGGAATTTTACCACCAGCGCGAAGACAGCGGCCAGGAGGTTTGCCGGGTTTATACCACACAAGAAAATGTCGATCTTCACCGGCAAAACCAGTGGCCCGAAATTTTTAATTTCCTTATCGAAAATATGGTACAACTCGAAAATAATTACCTTCAGATAAGCGATATCCTGAAGGATGAATTAAGTGATTAACAACTACATTATCTCTTTATTTACAATGAATGTGTCATTTTAACACAAAAATTTTATAATTCTCATTTCAATCCTTATTTTTACAGGAACATAAAAAGTTAATCGATTTAAATTATTGCAGTCAGGATGGAAGAAACAATTCTCTGTGACCAGGGATAAGTTTCCTGCGCATCACCGAAAAAATATAAATTCAATAAGTATGAAAAGACTAATTTTAACAGCTCAACTATTAATTTTGGCTATGGTTTCAGGATTTGCACAGCAATCGTTATTCGGAGGACAGGAAATTGTTTCCCCGCAGATACATGAGAATAATTCGATTACCTTCAGGGTATTGGCACCCGATGCAAAAGAAGTAAAACTATCCGGCGACTGGATGCCGGCAGAGGGATGGACACCTGGTTCAGTTAAAATGGAAAAAAATGACAAGGGAGTCTGGTCCTATACCACAAAGCCACTTCAGCCGGAATTGTACAGTTATTCGTTTTTAATTGATGGTTTCCGCACCACCGACCTGAATAATCCTTTTTTGGTGAGAGATGTTGCCAACATCATGAATATATTTATCGTGGGGGGCGGACAAGCTGATTTATACAAGGTAAATGATATTCCGCACGGAACAGTTAGCCGGAGGTGGTACGAATCGCCCGGATTGGATATGGACCGCAGGCTGACCATCTATACTCCACCGGGATATGAAAACAGCAACTACAACTATCCGGTGCTTTATTTACTGCACGGTGCCGGTGGCGACGAAGAAGCATGGATTACCCTCGGACGTACCGCACAGATTATGGACAACCTGATTGCACAGGGAAAAGCAAAACCAATGATCGTGGTCATGCCCAACGGGAATGTAATACAGGATGCAGCGCCCGGAGAAGGCCACACTGGTTTTTACAAACCGCAGTTCATGGTGCCGAAAACAATGGATGGCACGTATGAAGCAACATTTCCGGACATTATAAAATTTGTGGAAAACAACTACCGTGTAAAAGCTAACAAGGAAAACCGGGCCATCGCAGGTTTGTCAATGGGTGGTTTTCACTCGCTGCACATTTCGCGCTACTATCCCAATATGTTCGACTATGTAGGATTATTTTCCGCAGCCATTTTACCCAATCAAAATGCGTCTAATAAAGTATATCAGAACTTTGATGAAACATTAAACAAGCAAAAAGAAAACGGATACAAGTTATACTGGATTGGCATTGGGAAAGACGATTTTCTTTATAAGGCCAATCAGGAATACCGGCAAAAGCTCGACAGCCTCGGGATGAAATACACCTACCGTGAAACGGATGGCGGACACATCTGGAAAAACTGGCGTGTTTATCTGTCGGAATTTGTCCCGCAACTTTTTCAATAAAAAACAAACAACATGAGCAACCTGTCGAGAAGAAAGTTTATCGGGTATTCTGCACTTGCAGCACCGGCACTGTTTTTACCGCGTATAACCCGTGCCTGGAATCCGTTGGAAACGGAGTACAGGATTGTTGACACACCATACGGAAAAATCCGTGGTTACCGGGAAAACGATGTAAATATATTCAAAGGCCTTCCTTATGCCGGTGATATTTCGGGTGCCAAAAGGTTTCAGGTAGCCGGCCCTGTTAAACCATGGACAGGTATTCGGGATGCGCTGCAACTGGGGCATCCTTCCATTCAGCCCCCCAATCAAACCTACGGGTTAAATGAACCGGACCCGGCAGAAAATTGCCTGGTTCTTAACATCTGGACGCCTGCCAACGATGGTAAAAAACGCCCGGTGATGGTATATAGTCACGGCGGCGGTTTCACCCATGGGTCGGGCGGCAGCGTGGCTCAGGATGGCGCCAACCTGACGCGCATGTATGATGTGGTGGTAGTGGCCACCAATCACCGGCTGGGGTTACTTGGTTTTCTTTATCTGGATGAACTGGCCGACGAAGAATTCCGTGGTTCGGGAAACCGCGGCGTACAGGATATTGCTGTTGCCCTGAAATGGATTAACCAGAATATCGAACTGTTTGGCGGAGATCCTGAAAATGTTATGATATTCGGGGAATCCGGAGGAGGGATGAAAACCTCTTGTTTGTATGCCATGCCCGAAGCGGCACCCAATTTTAATAAAGCATCCATTGAAAGCGGTCCGGGAGTGGAACTTATTTCACCCGAAACTGCAGCGGAAACTACCTTATCCGTAATGAAATACCTGAACATTTCACCCAAAAACTGGAAAAAATTGCTGGAAGTCCCGGCCGGTAAAATCCTGGAAGCACAGGAAAATATTCCCAAAAAATCAAATCCGGATGCCCTTGGATTTCATGGAATTGGCAATTCAGGCGTGGGAAGTTTCGGTGCAGTCGTTGATGGAGTTGTTATGCCCCATCATCCGTTTGAACCGGCGGCTCCTGGAATTTCGAAAAACAAACCGTTAATGGTTGGCTGGAACGAAGATGAATTCATATTCTTTGCCATGTCGGGAGGCGATAAGGAAGCGTTTTCCCTCACCGAAGATCAGTTAAAGACACGGCTGAAAAATGAGTTTCCTGAAAATGCCGGTACAATCTATACCACTTATAAAACAGCAAATCCGCAAAAAACTCCTTCCGAAATATATATTGCCATTCGTTCCATTATGTTTATGGGCTTGGGTTCCATCCGGATTGCCGAACGAAAAACGGCACAAGGCGGGGCTCCGGCTTATTTGTATAATTTCGGATATAAATCGAACAATAAAGTTCCCGGCACTGATTTTGAATACGGTGCCATGCATGCACTGGATATTCCATTCAAGTTTTACAACGTGGAATCGGGAATGCCCGGAACAAAACCCGATCGTTTCGAAGCTGCCAAAAACATGACCCAGTTGTGGACAAGTTTCGCCCGTTCCGGAAAACCGGAAGCCAAAAATCAGCCCAAATGGCCTGCGTATGATTTAAAATCAAGGCCCACGTTTCGAATCGATACAGAATGTGAAGTCATAAACAACCGGTTTAAAACAGAGCGGGAAATGTGGGAACGCATACTGTAATGAAGTAATTCTGTGAAGCATAAAAACTTTTGAAATATGAAAATATTATCCCTGTTGTTAGTAGCTGTTGTATTCTTCTCGTGTAATACAGTTCCGGAATCGGCTTCCATAGATGTAAATTCGGTGGAGGTAGAATCAGGAATGATTTCCGGCAAAACTACCGACGACAAAACAGTGAAAATATTCTTGGGTGTTCCGTTTGCAGCTCCGCCGGTGGGTGAATTGCGCTGGAAAGCTCCGCAACCTGTTGTTCCGTGGAATGGGACAAAGGCCTGTGTCACGCCTCCGGCATCGGCAATGCAGGCCACTCCAAAGCCGTTCTTTTGCTGGTCGAAGGAATTTATGGCACCCGAATCGCCACTGAGCGAAGATTGCCTCTATCTGAATATATGGACCACTGCGAAAAATGCCGGTGATAATCTGCCGGTTATGGTTTGGATTCATGGCGGCGCATTTACAGGGGGTTCAGGAACCGTTCCGCTATACGACGGAGAAGCCATGTCGCGAAAAGGAGTGGTATTCGTAACTACTAATTACCGGCTTGGCATTTTCGGCTTTCTGGCCCATCCTGAACTATCGGCCGAAAGCGATATGAAAACTTCCGGGAATTATGGAATTCTTGACCAGATAGCAGCTTTAAAGTGGGTAAAAGAAAATATTTCAGCCTTCGGTGGCAATCCCAATAATGTGACAATTGCAGGCCAGTCGGCAGGAGCATTTAGTGTAAATATGCTTGTGGTTTCCCCCCTGGCAAAAGGACTTTTTAATAAAGCAATTGCCGAAAGCGGTGGAATGTTCAGCCGCCTTTCGCCGGGACAAACGCTAAAAGATGCGGAAGAAGGTGGTAAGCAGGTAATTAAAAACCTGAACCTGAATTCGGTTGCGGAACTTCGTGCCCTTCCGGCTGATTCTCTTTTAAAAATAAAGGGCCGCTTTAGCCCAACCATTGATGATGTTGTTATTGCACCGGTTGTAACCAGTTTCGAAACCGCAAACTACAATGATGTGCCGCTGATTTCAGGATGGAATGCAGATGACGGTATTTCATTCGGGGCACCTGCAAAAGCTGCTCAGTTCAAGGAAGATGCAGACCGCCGGTACGGAGAAAGAACCGATTCATTCCTGAAGTTGTTTCCGGCAAACTCCGATGAAGAAGCCGCACATTCACAAAAACTGATGTCACAGCTTTTCTTTGGCTGGAACAATTATGCCTGGGCAAAACTTCAGTCCGAAAAAGGAAAAGGAAAATCATACCTATACTATTTTAAACGTGTGCCGCCGGGAGAGCCCAATTACGGCGCTTTTCATTCGGCAGAATTTGGGTATGCCCTGCACAACCTGGAGAAATGGGATCGCCCGTTTACCGATATTGATTATCATGTGGAAGATGTGATGAGCAGTTACTGGGTAAATTTCGCCCAAAACGGAGATCCAAACGGAGAAAATCTCCCGGTATGGCCGGCATACGATGAAAACAATCCCCGGATTATCGAACTGGGCGATAAAACAGAAGCTGTCCCTCTGCCCTACAGGGAACATCTTCAATTTCTGGATGAAATAAACAATTAAATAAATTCATAAATAAGAATTAAACAGGACACAGATGAAGATTTACAACATTTTGATGATTACTATTATTACCCTACTTTCAACCCATAACACAACTGAAAATAAACATGAATCCGCGTTGCTTCAATATGACAGGAAGGTGAACAACATCATTGACCAGATGACGCTGGAAGAAAAAGTGGAAATGCTCCACGGGAAAACGATGTTTACCTCTGCCGGAGTGGAACGGCTTGGGATTGCCGATATGAAATATGCCGATGGGCCTTTCGGAATCCGTGAAGAATTGCAACCCCACAGTTGGGCGCCGCTTGGCCTTGAAAACGATAAAGCCACTTTTTTCCCGACAGGCTCGGCGCTGGCAGCCACCTGGAGCCCCGACCTGGCCTATGCCTACGGAACAGGAATGGCCCGTGAAGCGCGTTTACGCGGAAAAGATATGATACTCGGACCAGCCATTAATATTCAGCGAATTCCTACCGGTGGCCGCACATACGAATATTTAAGCGAAGATCCCTTTTTAAGCTCCCGCCTGTCGGTCGGATATACAAAAGGAGTGCAGGACCATGATGCAGCCGTTTGCCTGAAACATTATGCCCTGAACAACCAGGAAAATAACCGCGGAACAGTAAATGTGATTGTTGGCGAACGTGCCATGCGCGAAATTTATCTTCCGCCTTTTAAAGCAGCAGTTGTTGAAGCCGATGCTTATGGTGTAATGGCAGCTTACAACAAAGTAAACGGACAGTGGTGTTCGGAAAATGATATGCTGCTCGATAAAATTCTGCGCGATGAATGGGGGTTTGCGGGAATGGTTATTTCTGACTGGGGCGGCACCCACAGCACGGTGGATGCAGTAAACAACGGGTTAAACGTGGAAATGCCCGATAAAAAATATTTGGGACAGGCATTGCTTGATTCAGTAAAGGCCGGTTTGGTTTCAGAGGATGTCATCAACCAACGGGTCCGTGAGATTTTACGGGTCAGGATGGCTATAGAGCCCGTTCCGGAGGAGGAAGCCAATAAAGAAATCACTTCGCAACCGGCACAGCAAAAAATTGCATATGAGGTGGCAAGTAAATCCATTGTTCTGCTTAAAAACGATGGCACCCTTCCGCTCGATTTAAGCAAAAAACCTGTTATTGCGGTGATCGGTGCCAATGCCACACAAATTATGGCCACCGGCGGATTAGGTGCCGGAGTGAAAGCGTTGTACGAAGTAACTCCGCTGGAAGGGTTAAAAAACAAGATTGGCGACAAAGCCGAAATAATTTATGCACAGGGGTATGTGCCGTTTGTATTTACATGGGGAAGGAAATCGCCTGAACAACTGGAAAAAGAAGCCCGCGAAAAAGAATTAAAAACGAAAGAGCTGATAAAAGAAGCACTGGAAGCAGCAGCAAAAGCCGATATCGTTCTGTTCATGGGTGGCGATAACCGCTCGGTGGAAACCGAAGGCAGCGACCGGAAAGATATTAAACTCCCTTCGGGCCAGGATGAACTGATTCAGCAAATTGCGAAAGTCAATCCAAATATAGTTACCGTGCTGACCAGTGGCGCCCCAAACGATTTAAATGTGGTGAAACCGCTTTCGAAAGCTTTGCTGATCTCGTGGTTTAATGGCTCTGAGGGCGGAAATGCACTGGCCGATGTTCTGGTGGGAAATATTTCTCCCGGCGGAAGGCTGCCATTTACTTTGCCCGTTAAACTGGAAGATTCTCCGGCCTTTGCGCTGGGAAATTATCCGCAGGGCAAAAAAAACAGGGATGTGTTTGCCGATCTCGTTTCAGAAACAGATTCCGTTGGCAATACTGCCGGTGAAAATCAAAACAGTGCAGCAAAAAGTGACCCGAATACGGCCCAGTATTCGGAAGAGTCGCTGGTAGGCTACCGCTGGTTCGATACTAAAAACCTTCCGGTAATGTATCCCTTTGGTCATGGCCTTACCTATACCACTTTCGAATATTCTTCCCTGCAAACCGGTAAGGACAAGTACGGAAAGGATGATGTTATTGCCGTCACCTTTGATTTAAAAAACACAGGTTCAACGGCAGCCGATGAAGTGGTGCAGGCTTATTTGCATCGCATCAATCCATCGGTGGAATGGCCATACAAGGAGCTAAAGGCATTTTCGAGGGTACCGCTTGGTTCAGGCGAAAGCAAATCTGTTACGCTCGAAATTCCGGTGAAAAACCTCCGCTACTGGAACGAAACAACGCATGCCTGGGACAACGATCTCTGCAACATAGAAATACTTGTAGGAGCTTCAGCAGGAGATATCAAACTTAAAAAAGAAGTCGTGCTTAAATAAATTCTTTTAAATCTACTAAAACTAAAAGGATGAAAACCAACAGAAGAAACTTTTTTCAAACCATGGGAGCAGGGGCAGCCGGTCTAGGACTGGCTTCCGCGCTTCCGCTGTCAGCTTGTTCTGCCACCGGCAACTCCGAAGTAGAAAATGACGATCAGGTTCTTTTTATCGGGGATGATATTGCCATTGCCGAAACCGTCTATGGAAAAGTCCAGGGATTTATTCTCCGCGGGATGTACCAGTTTCGCGGGATACCCTATGGCGCCGATACAGGGGGCAAAAACCGTTTTATGCCTCCGCAAAAGCCGGAATCATGGGAGGATATCCGTCCGGCGGTCTGGTGGGGTAATACTGCTCCGCAAATTATGGACAACCGCTACGCAAATGTATGGTCATCCTATGCCGATCACTGGAATTATGACGATGTGAGCGAAGATTGCCTGAAACTGAATGTATGGACACCTGCCATTGCCGACGGAAAAAAAAGACCGGTAATGGTTTGGCTGCATGGCGGCGGGTACACCAATGGAAATGCCATTGAACAGGATGGATATATGGGTGAAAACCTTAGCCGCAAAGGGGATATTGTTTTTGTTTCCATTAATCACCGGCTGGGCCCCATCGGTTTTTCCGATCTATCGGGAGTGGGCGGCGAAAAATACAGGGACTCGGGAAATGTCGGAGCGCTTGATATGGTTGCTGCCCTGGAATGGGTAAAAGAAAATATTGAAAACTTTGGCGGTAATCCGGATAATGTGACCATTATGGGACAATCGGGTGGCGGTGCAAAAGTGTGTGTACTGGCAGCTATGCCCGCAGCAAAAGGACTGATTCATAAAGCTGTGCCGCTCAGTGGCTCTTCCACAGAAGCACTTCATCAGGACTATTCCCGAAAACTGGGAGAATATATTTTGCAGGAAGCCGGATTAAAGCCATCTGAAATTGATAAACTGCAGGAAATGCCCTGGAAGGATTATCTGTTGCTGGCCAACAGGGCTTCCCGCAAGGCAAATGAAGAACTGGGAGCTGCCGGAATGCGAGGAGGGTTTTCACCTGTGGCCGACGGAATCAACATTCCAAAAGGAACATTTTACAGCAATCAAAATGGGGTTTCTTCCGATGTGCCGATGCTCATCAGCAGCACTTTCCACGAATGGGGAATGTCGAGGACAATGCCCGAACTGGAAAAAATAACCGCAGAGGAAGCAAAGGAAATGCTGAAAGAAAGAGCCGGTTTCAGAGGCGGATTGGGCGATAAAGCTCCTGCTGTTTACGATGCTTACGCCAAAGCATTTCCCGGGAAAAAGCCCATTGAAATAATGACCCTGGTGGCCAGCAACCGGAAAAGTGTAGTGGAAACAGCTACGGCAAAATCGGTTCAGAAAGCACCGGTTTATGTGGCCTGGTTTGGCTGGGAACCCCCAATGTTTAACGGAAGAATGCGCGCATTCCATTGCCTGGATATCTGTTTCTGGTATGCCAATACCGACCTGATGCTGACCCACACCGGCGGAGGTTCAAGGCCGCGGAAGCTTTCGGAAAAAATGTCGGGAGCACTGCTGCAGTTCATGAAAACCGGAAATCCAAATGGTGGCGATTTGCCCGAATGGCCGGCATTCACAGCAGATAACGGCGAAACAATGGTTCTCAACGATGTCTGCGAAGTAAAAAACGATCCCGACAGGGAAGGCCGCGAAATGCTGTAGAAGTCTTGCAGGATAATAATTGCTGAAGCACAACGGCAAAGGATAAAAATATAACAGAAAAAAGATAACAATTTCTGCAATAGTTGTTTTCAGCTTATCCTTTGCCGTCGCTTTTAAGCGACGGTTAGCAATGGAAATCAACCCTGGATTTTAGTCCATATTAAGTTGAAAAGTTAAGGGCTAAAAGCCCATTCAATCCTGCTACTTTAGTAACCATTGGTCAATGATATCTGCAAAGGATAAAAACATTACGGCAAATCCGTTGAAGCATCTGACGGGTTTTTAAAATGACAGGCTGTTGGATATTACTTCATTTGTGCGTAACTTATATCTGAGTAAACCAAATTCCAGCCTTATGAAAATTCAGTATAAATTCTACCATTTTCTTGCAGCAGGCTTATTTATCCTTTTTGTGTTGTCCTGCAACATCCGGATGAATTCTTCGTACCGCAGTGTTTACAGCGATTATAATGCCTATTTACATGCGGAAAATACCCAAACCAATTATTTAAAAGTGCATTACAAAAATGGTTTTGTAAGTGTATTCGACGACTGGAAACTCAATCAATCAGAAGATACATTATCCGGAAGTGGTAAATTATTCAACATTCGGCGAGAGATTGATAAAGAGGGAGAAATTAAAGTCCCGTTGAACGAAATTGCGATAATTGAAACCAATCAACTGGATCAAATAAAAGACAGAAAAAATCAGCGAGTTGCTGCATTAACCATACTCACCGCGGTAGATGTAATACTTGGATTAATTTGTATTACCACTCCAAAAGCCTGTTTTGGATCGTGTCCCACTTTTTATTTGAATGATAATGAAAATGTTCTATCTGCAAATGCCGAAGGTTTTTCAAATTCTATTTCTCCTTCAATGGAAAGTAAGGATATAGATGCGCTCAATTTTTGGACCAATAGCCAACATTTACATTTGACCATGAAAAACGAAGCATTGGAAACCCATGTAATAAACGAAATTCAAATCTTCGCTGCAGCTACTCCAAAAGATAAACAAGTATATCACAGCATACACAACAGATTTTACCAGGTTGAAAAAGTTATCGGTTGCAGCCAGGCATTAGTTAATGATAAAAATATTTCATCCCAAATAAAGGATATCGATGAGTCGGAATATTTTTCGCTTTCTGATTCTACCAACTTGTGGGTAAAGGAAGAAATCTTCCTTAATTTTAAAAATAAACCAACTGATGCTCTGGGATTGATAGTAAATTTCCGGCAAACACTTTTAACAACTTTTCTGCTTTATAATGGCCTTTCGTATATGGGTGATGAAGTGGGCGACTACTTTTCTAAAATTGAAACAAATTCATTAATAAGGAAAAAGCTTGGAAATCCTTTTAAAAAAATGGGGGGAATCAATGTTTATTATTATGACGAAAAAAAACATAAATGGATTTTTACCGGTGAAATATATGAAACCGGACCAATTGCCAAAAATCTTCAGTTTGTGCCGATTACAAATTTTTCAAATCAGGCATCCGAAATCAAAATAAAGCTGGAAATGACCCGTGGAATGTGGCGGATTGATTATGCTGCTTTAGCTGAAATAAACAGGGAAATTATTCCTGAAATTATCTCTCTTTCAGAATTAAAGAAAAATAATTTGCCGGATTTTGAATCTTTGCAAATGGTTTCCTGCGATGATGAAAATTATCTGACTTCATTTCCCGGAGACAAATTCGACCTTTATTTCAATCTGCCGCAATCAACATCTGAGAATCAGGGTTACCAAATTTTCCTGTCATCCAAAGGTTATTATCTGGAATGGATTCGGGAAAGTTGGCTGAAAGGGAAAAATACTGCGAAACTCGAACAAATGCTTTTAAATAATAGACAAACCTGGAGGGAGCTTGCAGTAGAATATAAGCTGCACGAAAGCGAAATGGAAGAGTTGTTTTGGAATTCGAAATTAGAAACAGTTCAATAAATCGAAAAATGAAAAATATAAAGGTTATAGCTGCTGTATTTTTTTTACTCGTTGCCTGTAAAACAAAGGAATATTTGCCCAAGCCCTTTGAAATGAAATATTATACGAAAGGAATGTGGTTAGAATTTAAATTACCCGATAAAACAACAAGTTCCGGAGAACTTCTTGCTTTAAATGAAAAACAGGCTTTTATCCTTCCATTAAACAGTGATGTAAAAACAATTGAAAAATCAAATATTCAAAGTGCAGTTTTACACCTTTCTTTAACAGCTGACCATCCGGAAGAATTAAGGGGTGCGACGTTTATCCCGTTTCTTACACTGACGCACGGCGTTTTCCTCATTTTGACTTTGCCAATCAATTTACTTATAGCGGGACCAATTGTTGATTCTCAAAGGTCAGGAACTTATATAATTGAATATCCAAAAGCCGTTACATGGGAAGAACTGGCAAAATTCTCCCGTTTTCCGCAAGGTATACCCAAAGGGTTGGATATTTACACCCTGAAAGAAAAAACAGCACAAAACTGATCGGGAGGATTTGAGTTGCAACCGCACATGCACGTAAATGATGCTGCAGGTTTGTTTCAATATTTTATGCTCTTAGGCCATGTTATGGAAATACTTTAAAAAAAGCATCAGAATATCTTAAGAAGGGTTCTAACTTTCATTTATTGTAAATGTTTTCAGGCAGAACAGACATAAACCAACTTTATGATCCCTGAATCCGTCGTTTTCTAAACAAACCCTCTGTCCCGAATGTATAACTTATTGAATAACCTTTAACAAATGTTGCAAAAGGAGTACGATGGCATTGTGGTAGGTGCGGGACCAAACGGACTGGCAGCTGCCATTACCATGCAGCAGGCCGGGCTTTCCATATTGCTGGTGGAAGCAAAGGATACCATCGGTGGCGGAACGCGATCGGCTGAACTTACACGTCCCGGTTATATGCACGATATTTGCTCGGCCATTCATCCCATGGCAGTGATATCCCCCTTCTTTAAAAAACTTCCGCTTGAACAATACGGATTAAAATTTATTCAACCCGAAATTGCTGCAGCCCACCCTTTCGACGACGGACAGGCGGCGGCCTTGTACAAATCGGTGGAGCAAACTGCCCTTGAATTGGGTATTGATGAAAATATTTACCTGAAATTGATGCAGCCTCTCGTTAAAAACTCTCCGGAACTTTTTACGGATGTTATGGGCCCCCTTCATTTTCCAAAGCATCCGGTTGGGATGGCCCGGTTTGGATGGAAAGCTCTGCCTTCGGCTGTAAAAACAGGCCAACGATTTCAAACCGAAAAAGCAAAAGGATTATGGGCAGGCATTGCAGCCCATGCCATGCAGCCACTTACAAATACAGTTTCTTCGGCAATAGGATTAATGTTGATACTGGCAGGCCATGCCACCGGTTGGCCGTTGCCCAAAGGAGGTTCGCAAGCCATTGCCGATGCCCTGGCCAGCTACTTTATTGCTTTGGGTGGAGAAATAGAAACCGGGTTTCATGTCAGTTCACTTGATCAGCTTCCGAAAGCCCGGAGCTATTTTATTTGATGTGACACCAAAACAGATAATGGAAATCACAGGAAATCGATTTTTCTTTCATTTACAAAAAACAAATGAACCGCTACCGGTATGGTATGGGCGCGTTTAAAATAGACTGGGCACTGGATGGCCCTATACCGTTTACTGCTCCCGAGTGCAGAAAAGCCGGAACCGTTCACCTGGGCGGCACACTGGATGAAATTGCCGCTTCCGAACAAATGGTTTTCTCTGGTAAAATACCGGAAAAACCATACGTTCTGCTGGCACAGCAGAGCCTGTTCGATCCGTCACGGGCACCCGAAGGAAAACAAACTGCCTGGGCCTATTGCCACGTGCCCAATCGTTCAGCAGCAGATATGACGGAAATTATTGAAAAGCAGGTGGAACGTTTTGCGCCGGGTTTTCGTAGTTTAATTCTGGAAAGGCACACAATGAATGCCATACAAATGGAAAATTACAACCCGAATTACATTGGCGGCGATATTAACGGCGGATTGATGGACATCACACAGTTGTTTACGCGGCCAGCATTGCGGTGGTCGCCTTATAAAACATCGGCAAAAGGAATTTACATCTGTTCCTCATCTACACCTCCCGGTGGCGGGGTGCATGGCATGTGCGGTTATCATGCAGCGAAAAGGGCATTAAAGGATATCTTTCAAAAAAAGGCTATGGATATTGGTTAATTTCTGAGATAAGGACTGTAGACATACCGCACAGCGAAAGAGTGTTAAGTACAGTTGGAATGGGAATGAATAAATTATTCAACATATCCTCTCCTCATGATGGAAAGCAACACACGTACTGGCTTACCCGGTTCATGATCCTGCGGTTACTGGGCATTATTTATGCGGTTGCTTTTCTGGTGGCCATCCGGCAAATCATTCCGCTGATTGGCTCCAACGGACTAACTCCTGTCGGTTTGTACCTCGACCGCATAAGCTCAGCCCTCGGCTCCGATGGTGCGGGATTTATCCGGCTACCTTCACTTTTCTGGATAGAGCATTCCGATACAGCCCTGCTGATGGTGGCATGGGTCGGCTTCATACTATCGCTGGTTGTAGTTGCCGGTTTCGCAAATTCCCTGCTGATGGTGGCGCTTTGGCTGCTTTACATGTCGTTCGTTCACGTCGGACAGGTCTGGTACGGCTACGGCTGGGAAATCCAGCTACTTGAAACAGGTTTTCTGGCTATATTTCTTTGTCCACTCACCGACATGCGCCCGTTTCCGAAGCGGGAGGCTCCTTTCCCCATAATCATCCTGTTCCGGTGGCTCATCTTTCGTATCATGCTTGGCGCAGGACTTATTAAAGTTCGTGGTGATGCAATCTGGCGCGATGCAACGGCCCTTTATTACCACTTCGAAACGCAGCCCCTGCCTGGTCCGCTGAGCCGGTGGTTTCATTTTTTGCCACATTCCATTCTGAAAGCCGGTGTCTGGTTCAACTGGCTGGCTGAAATAGCCGCCCCTTTCTTTATTTTCTGGCCGCGGCTGGCTCGACATATTGCCGGTGTAATTATCATCGTATTCCAAATCAACCTCATTCTCAGCGGCAACCTCTCTTTTCTAAACTGGCTGACAATCGTTCCGGCACTTGCCTGTTTCGATGATGGTTTCTGGTCAGCCATCCTCCCCAATGCATTGGTGCGAAAAGCAAAGCAGGCGGCAGAAAACGCCATACCTTCGAAACCAATGAATATCACCGCCTGGGTGGTTGCAATCGTTATTGGATTGTTGAGTATTCAACCGGCACTGAATATCCTTTCACCAAAACAAATCATGAACACCTCCTTCGATCCGCTGGACCTGGTGAATACCTACGGTGCATTTGGAACAGTGGGTAAAGAGCGGATGAATGTTGTTTTTGAAGGAACCAACGATGACAACCCAACAGATTCGGCCAGCTGGAAACCTTATATTTATAAAGGATTACCGGTTCGCCCCGATGAACGTCCGCCGCAGGTGGCACCTTACCAATTGCGCTTCGACTGGCAGATGTGGTTCGCTTCCATGACAACCTATACGCAATATCCCTGGACCGTCAACCTCGTCTGGAAACTGTTGCATAACGATCCAAACGGATTGCGCCTGTTTGCCAAAAATCCATTCCCCGATCATCCTCCAAAATATGTACGGGCGGTATTGTACCGCTACAGTTTTGCAGAGCCCGGAAATCCGGAAGGAAACTGGTGGCACCGCGAAGAGGTTGGAATGTGGCTTCCTCCCCTTTCTGCAGACAATCCCGAGCTGATTGATTTTTTGAAAAGCAGGAAATGGATACAATAAAGATTATTCTTTCCTGGTAATAATCAGTTTTCAGAAGTACATATTACCACTTCGAACGAACAACTTAAATGCAACTTAAATATTCTTACAATAGCATTCTTCGTTTAGGCACTGTCGCTTAACATTCAAAGTTTTAGCTCGATATCTGAAACAACAAATACAGAAAATACTGTACCATAAAACCCGAAAATACAACTGTTGAACCTGAAATCTTAAACCGGTCCAATCTGTTACACTGCAAACACTTATTTATCGAATTGCTTATTGAAAGCCAATCAAAAAACTGTAAATTTGAAAAAACAATACCCATGGACCAGAAAAACCCTGGTAAAACTTATTTACACGAACTGGCACAATTGCGCCGGAAGTATGATGAGTTAAAAGCTGAATACGAAAAAAACATTGCCGGACACAAGCTAACAGAAGAAGCTTTAAGGCAAAGCAATCACATGTTTTTTCTGTTGTTTGAAAAATCTGTTTTTCCGGCAACATTATCCCGATTTTCAGATGGAACCATTGTGGAAGCCAACGAAGCATTTGAGCGTGAATTTGGATTAACCAGGCAGGACGCAATTGGAAAAACTACCTTTGAACTGGGCATAAATCCGGATGAAAAGCTTCGAAAACGCTTGCTTGAAACCTTAAAAAAAACCGGATCGGTACGTAACCAGGAAATAATGCTGCGTTCAAAATCAGGAGAAAAACATTTTTATGAAACGAATATTAATAAAGTAGTTATAAACGAAGAGGAATATCTTTTAAACACCACTCAAAATATTAACGAATACAAAAAAGCAGAAAATAAACTGAAGGAAAATTATGACCTGATACGTATTGCCGGAGAAAAAGCGAAATTGGGAGGTTGGAATGTTATACTGAAGGAAAAGCGTTCGTACTGGTCGGATGTAGTAGCGGCCATTCACGAAATGCCAGCGGGTTATGCTCCGCTTGTAGATGAAGCAATTCATTTTTATGCTCCGGAATACCGCGAAAAAGTTACTGAAGTTTATAATAAATGCGTTCAGGAAGGCATGCCGTATGATGAAGAAATGCAGATAATTACCGCCACCGGAAAACGGGTTTGGGTGCGGACAATTGGCGAAGCCGTAAGAAATAAAAAGGGCAAAATAGTAAAATTACATGGTGCGTTTCAGGACATTTCTCATCAGAAAAAAGCCGAAGAAGCACTGAAAATCAGTGAAGACAAATATAAAGTAATATTTGAATCAACTGGAACTGCAACATTAATTGTAAATGAAAACACCAACATTTTAATGGCCAACAATGAATGCCTGAATGTAACCGGATATGCTCCGGCTGAACTTATCGGGAAAAGCTGGACCAGTTATGTAACCCGGGAAAGTTTGCCGGAAATGTTGAAAAATCAACAACTAAGGCAACAAAATCCTGATTTGGTACCCCGAAAATATGAAGTGAAACTACTGAACAAAAAAGGCGAAAAACGCGACGCAAATTTAAGCATCAATCTGATTCCGGGAACCACACATACTGTGGTCTCCATGCTCGATATCACCGAAAATAAAAAAGCAGAAATAGAACTTCAAAAAAGTGAAGAGAAATACAGGTTATTATTCTTAAAAAACCCGCAGCCAATGTGGATTTACGACATTGAAACTCTTGCATTTCTGGAAGTGAACAATGCCGCTGTTCAACATTATGGATATTCAAAGGAAGAATTTCTTTCCATGACGCTGAAAGACATTCGTCCGGCTGAAGATATTGGCCCCCTGCAAAAGCATATTGATAATCTACCTTTGGATTTAAATTTCTCGGGAGAATGGAGGCACCTAAAGAAAAACGGCGAAACAATTGATGTGGAAATTACTTCACATTTTGTAATATTTAATGACCGCAAGGCAAGGCATGTTCTGGTTAACGACATAACCGAACGTAAATTTATCGAAAAGGAACTTCGTAAATTATCACGTGCCGTGGAACAAAGCCCCGCTTCTGTGGTTGTTACCGATCTTATCGGAAACATTGTGTATGTTAATCCCAAAACACTGGAAGTTACCGGGTATACAAAAGAAGAACTAATTGGCAAAAATACGCAGATATTTAGTTCAGGAGAAATTCAGGAAAACAGTTACAAACAACTTTGGGATACAATCTCAGCAGGAAATGATTGGACTGGCGAATTTCTTAACC
This sequence comes from uncultured Prolixibacteraceae bacterium, assembly GCA_963771595.1. Lineage (GTDB taxonomy): Bacteria > Bacteroidota > Bacteroidia > Bacteroidales > Prolixibacteraceae > CAVYUC01. The sequence goes on from CAVYUC010000014.1 coordinate 20,701, forward strand.
AAAAGAAAAACGGTGAACTTTACTGGGAATCGGCGTCCATTTCGCCCATATTAAACGAAAAACAGGAAATCATAAATTATGTAGCCGTAAAAGAAGATATTACATCACGCAAAAAGTTTATTGAAGATTTAAAATTTGCCAAAGAAAAAGCAGAAGAAAGCGAACGCCTTAAAATGGCATTTCTGTCGAATATGAGCCATGAAATACGGACGCCTATGAACGGAATTCTTGGTTTTACTAACCTTCTTCTAAATCCGGATTTGACAAGCAAAGAAAAAGAAAAATTCATCAAAATTGTGCAGGAAAGTGGCAAGCGAATGTTAAGCACAGTTACCGATATTATTGAAATTTCGAAAATTGAAGCAAATCTTGTTCAATTCAATTTAACTGAGACAAATGTTTTTAAAAGGATGGAAGAATTATACCATTTCTTTAAGCCTGAAGCTAAAAATAAAGGAATAAAATTAAGCATTGAAAAGCATGACCTTAAAGAAAAAAGTATTTCAACCGACCCGCACAAACTGGATTCTATTCTTACCAACCTCATTAAAAATGCCATTAAGTTTACCGATTCCGGAAGCATTAAGATAGGATGCCAGGGAAAAAATCGATTTATTGAATTTTATGTCAAAGACACAGGTATCGGAATTCCGAAAAGCCGGATAAAAGCCATTTTTAATCGTTTCGAACAGGCCGATATTGCTGATAAAAGAGCCAGTGAAGGTTCGGGGTTGGGTCTGGCCATATCAAAATCGTATGTTGAAATGCTTGGGGGCGAAATTTGGGTGGAAAGCCAGGAAGGAAAAGGCTCAACATTTTATTTTACATTACCGGCCGGTGTCGCGAAATAAAATAAAAGTTGTGAAAGTTGCGTTGTGTAAAAGCCTTATATAGGAAGGTTTATTTCTCTAAGTATTAAAACAGACAAAAATGATTATAATCAGACATATCAAAAACAGATTCGTGATTTTTGTTTCCACCGTTATAATCATTTTTTTCATTGGATTTCTGGATTATATTTCGGGAAAGGAATTATCATTTTCTGTTTTTTACTTATTTCCGATAGCCTTATTGGCATTATACCGGAATTCCAAATCGGTTTCAATAATTGTTAGTTCATTTTTTGCTTCCTTTATATGGTTTCTGGCCGATTATTTTACCAGGGAATATTCCTACCTTTTTTACCCGTTGTGGAATTCATTCGTTCGGTTTACCATGTTTACATCAGTGGGATTATTACTGTTGTTTTTAAAGGAAAAACATATTCGGCTTAATGCGGTAAATGAAGAATTAAAAGCATTAAACGAAGAAAAAAACAAATTTATTGGAATAGCCGCGCATGATTTACGAAGTCCCATAGGCGTTATTTTTTCATATGCTGATATATTGGTAAGTACTTATAAAAACCAATTTCAACCTGAAATTTTCGAAATACTGAATACGATAAAATCCATAAGTAATAATACGCTTATTGTTCTTCAAAACTTGCTGGATATTGCTAAAATTGAATCAGGAAAAATCGAATTAACCTTTAAAAATCAGGATTATATCTCCTTTGTCAAACAGCAGATTCTACTCAATCAGATTTTGGCTAACTATAAAAACATTACCATCTTATTCGAATCACAATCAGACAACATTTTAATTGATTTTGATGAGCACTACCTTAGCGAAGCAGTTGATAATTTATTGTCGAACGCAGTAAAATACTCCTATAAAAATTCCAAAATTATTGTTCGGTTATCCATATTAAACCACGAACAGGTGCTGACAGAAGTTATTGATAATGGGAAAGGTATATCTGAGCCCGAACAACAAAACCTGTTTCAGTATTTTCAGACAACAAGTACCCGCCCAACTGATGGGGAACAAAGTACAGGTTTAGGTTTGGCTATTGTAAAAAAGATAATCAATATGCACAATGGAGAAATTGGGGTAAAAAGCACTCCAAATCAAGGTTCAAACTTTTTTTATCAATTACCCGTGAATCAAATAAAAAATAAAACAGAAAAAGCATCTTCAGGAAACAATCTTTAAATATTCGGCCTAGTTTTTATTCCTTTAGTATTTAATTCCAATCGAAAAGTCCAGTATAGACTGCAGGTATACAGGAGAAATATTAAATACCGATGATTTCAATTCTGGAAAATCTCCGGATATTTACGGATAAAGTAAACGGGTGTGCAGCTCCAGGCATGGCAATAACTGTTTACCGGGTAAAAATTGTAGGGCGACAGAAAATCATTGGCCGGATCATATACTTCCCAAAAAGTATCGGCGCCTTTGTTTACCATTCCTCCCCAGTAATCCACCAGCATTTTTTTGGCTTCGGCTTTCATATCCGAATGGATTAAAGCCTGGATAAAATAATGATACATGTATGGTCCGCCGGGCCGTACGGCATCTTTATATGTTAAGAGTGCCCGGAGCGTTCTCTGACTTTCCTCTTTAGAAAGCATACCGCCAAGAATCATCCAGATTTGCGAGGCATATGAAACCTGCTTTTCGTTTCCCGATTCAAATAGTCCGGTTTTTTTATTGTAGAGATTCATTGAAGCTTTTGTCATTTTTTCAATCAAATCCGGTACATAAGCCAGTTCATCCTGCCGGTTGAGAAGTTCCGCCATCCGGTAGGTCTCGCGGAGGGCAAAAACAGATAATCCCTGCAGAGCCGCTTCCTTGTTCAAATCGGCTTTCCAGTCAAAAAACAACCACCATTCTTTTCCGGCTTTATCATAATCGATTAATCCGTTGGGTTGAACGTAATCGTTTATGATCTGAAGCTGACGTATTGCCACTGGAAAAAGCTCCGAGGCAGTTACCGTATCATTTGCAGCAACAAGATATTCTTTAAGCGCAACATTGTACAACAGCGCGTAATCATATAAAAACTGACCGCTCTGCGGATGGGGTTCAGGGGTTTCAAAAACTGTTCCGTGCAATATACCACGTTCATCGGCCAGACCGGCCAGTAAATAAAGGCAGCGTTTTGTCAGGTCAAAGTTTTGGAAAGAAACAGCATTGGCAAGCGATTCGAGGTATAAATCGCCAATCCACAGTCGCCTGTCGCGTTTTGGCCCGTCTTCATACACCGTTTGCATGCATTCTTTCAGGGTATTCAATCCAACCCGGTCAATCTTTTTTATTATTTCGTCTGCTGACATGGCAATTGGTTCAGGCATTTGTTTAATTGCAGACACAGCAGTAAACTGCAGTTCCGAAAGGACAAAATCAAAATAAGGCGAACTTGCCAGCAGTTCAATTTTCATGTACCTTCCCGAAATGCGGCGCTCCAAATTGATTTCGCTCAGCGGATCCATTAGCGTAATCACCTCATCCTGCAACCAGGCCCTGCTTACCTGCCCCGGGTAAGGGTCGAACGGCTGTGCCAGTTCACCCGGAACTTCGGCAAATGTCAGTTTAAACCGGAGCGGACCATCAGGAGTGCTTCCCAACGGGACTGTCTTCATGGAAAAGTATCCGGTATAGTGCTTGCCAAAGTCTGCAATAATGGTATTTAAATTTTTGAAAGATGTTTCATATACTTTTTCAACGGGTGAAACGGTCCTGGTTGTCCAGCCCCGGAAAGCATTTTCATCTTTCACCAACTCAACAATCCCAACGGGTTTAATAATTTGTTCTGAAAGAATGGGTTTTAATTTTTCTGCCGTTTGCACCCATTTTTTTTTGTTGTATCCGGGAATGTTTTGTGCAATAGAAGAACCAGAAATTATTAAAAAAAGGACAATGAAGTTGATTTGATTTTTCTTTTATTAGTTATTAAATTTTAACTAATCACCAATTCCCGCTTAATCCGTTTTGTAAAGCTTTCTGATAATTTTCTACATCGAATTCATACAAAAACGGTGCTTTATTGGCTTTGCCATTTTTTAATTCGCCCATTTTGTTTAAAATTTTATAAGAAAGTATTTTACGCTGAAAGTTTCGCCGGTCCAGCTTTTTGCCCAATATGGTTTCATACAGTTTTTGCAATTCGGGCATGGTAAATTTTTCGGGTAAAAGGTTGTATCCAATGGGTTGGTCATTCAACTGCCGGCGAAGCATTTCAAGTGCATTTTTAAGGATTTCGCCGTGATCCATCATTAATGATTCTATTTCATCCGGATTTTTCCATTCGCATTTATCGGAGAAAAAATCAGGTGAAGGCTCCACCTTTGTAAATTCAACCAGAGCATAAAAGCCAACTGATATAAACCGCTGGTTAAACCATTGTGTATTTTCTCCGGCACCCGATGCAATTAAATCCTTAACGGCCGGGTTTAACACTGAACGCTGCGGATTGCTGAACACCTTAAACTGCTTCAGGAAAATGTTATCCAGGCCCGTTCGTTCCTTTAACACGCGTGATGCAGCCTTTTCCAGCGATTCGTTTTTCTCCAGAAATCCTCCCGGCAATGCCCATTCATGTGTATATTTTGTCCGTAATAATAAAACCTTAAGCTGGTTATCATGAAATCCAAAAACTACACAATCCAGTGAAATATGATTCAAAAAATTTTCCGGATTAAATCCCATTATTTTTCCTGTTTCTTATTCAAATTGAATCTGCAAAATAAAGAAAAACTTCACTTTTATTGATTATAAATCAAAAAAGAATTATTATTGTGTCAAAGCGACACATTAAAAAGATACGTTTAATCAAGCTGTTAAAATTTTAAAATTTAATTCATGAAAAAAGTTCCGTCATTAAAAACCCTGGCCATCCTGTTGATGGTGCTGTTTGTAACAGGTATCCGATATGGATATGCAGGTGCAAAAGATAAAACGGTGGAAGAGATGATATCGGCCATGACGCTGAAGCAAAAAGCCCAGCTTGTAATCGGTACCGGGATGTATTTTCCTTTACCCGATTCGCTGCGCGACCGGATGCGGATGTTTAGCCCGCCGGCGAATGACGATACCATTTACACCAAAATGGTGGATGAAATACGGGCTTATGTTCCGGGTGCTGCCGGGTTTACTGCGCGTTATCCGGAGCTGGAAATAACAAGCCAGGTTCTTGCCGACGGCCCCGCCGGGCTGCGCATTTCCCCTACCCGTCCAAACACAGAAAAAACCTATTATTGCACCGCCTTTCCGATTGCCACATTGCTGGCCTCCTCATGGGATACGGATTTGGTAAATCAGGTTGGACAATCCATGGGAAAAGAAGTTCGGGAATATGGTGTAAGTGTAATTCTTGGGCCGGGAATGAACCTGCAGCGCGATCCGCTTTGCGGCCGTAATTTCGAATATTATTCTGAAGATCCGCTGGTTACCGGTAAAATGGCAGCGGCCATGGTAAAGGGTATTCAGTCGAACGGCGTTGGAACTTCCATTAAACATTTTGCCGCCAACAATCAGGAAACCAGCCGTATGTCGGCAAATGTCGTGGTTAGCGAACGGGCCCTCCGGGAACTGTACCTGAAAGGTTTTGAAATTGCAGTGAAGGAAGCCGAACCATGGACGGTCATGTCATCATATAACAAAGTAAACGGCGTTTATACCTCTGAAAGTTATGATTTGCTGACTAAAATCCTACGCAACGATTGGGGATTTAAAGGTTATGTGATGACCGACTGGGGCGGCGGCACTGATGTGGTGGCACAAATGAAAGCCGGTAACGATTTGATTATGCCCGGACAGGCACAGCAAATAAAAACCATTATTGAAGCGGTGGAAAGCGGTAAACTGGATGAAGCAACACTGGATAAAAATATCGCGCGGATTTTTACAATAATGAAAAAAACACCACGCTATAACGGATACAATCATTCCAATAACCCGGAGCTAAAAGAACATGCCGAAGTTGCACGCCAGGCGGCAGCCGGTGGAATGGTTTTACTGAAGAATGAAAACAGCGCACTTCCGCTTTCGGGTGAAATAAAAAAAGTAGCAGCCTTTGGAAATACATCCTACGAATTTATCTCAGGAGGAACCGGCAGCGGTGATGTAAATGAGGCTTATACGGTTTCATTAATTGACGGATTGACTTCTGCCGGTTATGAAATTAATCCGGAACTGAAGGAAACCTACGAAAGTTACATTAGGGAAACACGCTCCAAACAGCCTAAACCCCGCAATTTTCTGGCGGCTTTGATGGGAGGTTTTGAACCCGTTGAAGAAATGAATCCTGAAAATAATTTAATTTCAAAAATGGCGGAATCGGCCGATGTTGCGTTAATTACCATTGGCCGGAATTCAGGTGAAGGAGGCGACAGGAAAGCGGAACCCGGAGATTTTTATCTGACCGAAACGGAGAAAAACCTGATAAAAGAAGTAACGCATGAATTTCATGCAAAAGGTAAAAAATCCATTGTAATCCTGAACATCGGAGGTGTTATTGCTACAGCTGACTGGCGCAGCATTCCCGATGCAATTTTATGTGCATGGCAACCCGGACAGGAAGCCGGAAATGCAGTGGTGGACATTATTTCAGGGAAAGTAAATCCATCCGGAAAACTGGCAGTTTCCTTTCCGTTAAAATACGAAGACACACCAACTGCAGAACATTTTCCCGGCCACGAAATTAAAACCGAAGGTCAGAAAGATAACACACCGGATCAGTCGGGATTTTCATTCATGCGCCGCGTTCCATGGGAAGTGATTTATGCAGAAGATATTTACGTGGGCTACCGCTATTACAATACATTTGATGTTCCGGTGGCTTATGAATTTGGTTACGGCCTTTCCTACACCAATTTTGAATTCAGCAAACTAAAAATCAGTGATAAAAAGTTTGACGGAAAACTGACCGTTTCAGTAAATGTTAAAAATACAGGGAATGTTGCCGGACGCGAAGTGGTGCAGGTTTATGCCGGCGCTCCTGATGGGAAACTGGCAAAACCGGAAGAAGAACTTGTTGCATTTGGTAAAACAAAGGTTTTAAAACCGGGCAAAAACGAAACGTTGAAATTCACCATCGAAACAAAAGATCTGGCTTCCTTCCGCACTGCATCTTCAGAATGGATTGCTGAAGCCGGAGAATATACAGTAAAGGTTGGTTCATCATCTAAAAATATAAAACAGCAAACCACTTTCACCATTGAAAAGGATTTATCGGCCGGAAAAGTAAGCAAGGCACTTGCTCCGAATCAGGAGTTCGATAAACTCACCAAAAGATAAGAACCGGATGAAGGAAGAATTAACATCTAATGCAGGGAAAATGAAAATTAAACTTACACAAAAAATCAACCTTATTCTGGTTGCACTGGTATTTATAGCTCTTACCGCATGCGGCCCCAACTATTCGGAAGAGCAAGCCGGCGATTTTATTGTGGTGAAAAACAAAGGCGGCCAAACATTGGGCTATTCTCCGCAATCGGGTGTAAAAATTTTAACCGACCACGGATTCGCATTTAAGGATTTGAATAAAAACGGCGAGCTGGATGACTATGAAGACTGGCGCTTATCGTTTGACGACAGGGCAAAGGATTTGGCTTCAAAAATGACCATCGAACAAATAGCGGGACTGATGTTGTACAGCGGCCACCAGTCGATTCCATCAAGAGGAAGAGGACGGTTTGGTGGGGCAACCTACAACGGAAAGCAGCTGGATGAAAGTGGGGCAAATCCAGGCGATTTAACAGATCAGCAAATCCGGTTCCTCACCGATGACAATTTACGGCATGTTTTGATCACTTCTGTGGAATCGCCCGCTGTGGCAGCGCAATGGAACAACAACATGCAGGCGCTGGTGGAAGGAATCGGGTTAGGAATTCCCGGAAATACAAGTTCCGACCCCCGGAATGGCACAACGGCTGACGCCGAATTCAATGCAGGCGCCGGCGGCAATATTTCCATGTGGCCGTCGCCTCTGGGACTGGCCGCGACCTTTGATCCTGATTTAGTCAGGAATTTTGGCGATATCGCTTCAAAAGAATACCGTGCCTTGGGAATTGCAACTGCTCTTTCGCCACAAATTGATATGGCAAGCGACCCCAGGTGGTCGCGGTTTAACGGCACTTTTGGCGAGGATCCGCAACTCGATGCAGACCTGGCGCGGGCTTATGTTGATGGGTTCCAGACGTCGGAAGGAGACGCAGAAATTTCAGGCGGCTGGGGTTACAAAAGTGTCAATGCCATGGTAAAACACTGGCCGGGCGGAGGTTCCGGCGAAGGTGGCAGGGATGCCCATTTTGCCTATGGAAAATATGCCGTTTACCCGGGCAATAACTGGAAGGAACATCTTATCCCTTTTACTGAAGGTGCTTTTAACCTGAACGGAAAAACAGGTAAAGCGTCGGCAGTAATGCCTTATTATACCATTTCTTTCCACATCGACAGCGTTAACAACGAAAACGTGGGCAACAGTTACAGCCGGTTTTTTATTGATGATTTGCTGCGGGGAAAATATAACTTTGATGGAGTGGTTTGCACCGACTGGGGAGTTACAAAAGATAATAAAGCAGTTAATTCATTCGGGACAACGTCATGGGGAGCCGAACATCTTTCGGTGGCAGAACGGCATTACAAAATCATTATGGCCGGAGTGGATCAGTTTGGCGGAAACAATGAAATGGGACCGGTAATTGAAGCTTACAAACTGGGGGTGGAAGAACATGGCGAAGATTTTATGCGCAAGCGGTTTGAACAGTCTGCTGTCCGCCTTCTTCGAAATATTTTCCATACCGGCCTGTTTGAAAATCCATACCTCGAGATGGAGAAAACAGAAGAAATTGTTGGTAATCCCGATTTTATGGCCAAAGGATTCGAAGCGCAGTTAAAATCAATCGTCCTGCTGAAGAATGCTGCGAATGTATTGCCGATCAAGGATAATGCAACAGTTTTCCTACCAAAGCGTTATTTTCCTGCCTCCCGCGGTATGTTTGGATTTGGCCAATCGGAAGAACGAACGGATTACCCGGTGAACCTGGATATTGTTAAAAAATATTTTCGTGTGACGGATAATCCTGCCGAAGCGGATTACGCTTTGGTCTTCATCGACAGCCCCAATGGCGGCAGTGGGTACGATGCGGCAGAGGTAAAAAACGGGGGCAACGGCTATGTTCCCATAACGCTGCAATACAAAAAATACAAGGCAATTAATGCAAGGGAAACAAGTTATGCAGGCGGCGATCCGCTGGAAGATTTCACCAACCGTTCGTACAAAGGGAAATCGGTAACCGCAGCAAATTCAACCGATCTGGATTTGATTCTGGATACAAAAAAACAGATGGGCAACAAACCGGTTGTTGTACTTATAAACTTGGCAAAACCCATGGTTTTTGCTGAATTCGAAAAACAAGCCGATGTGATTTTGGCCACCTTTGGTGTGCAGGATCAGGCAGTACTGGATATTCTTTCGGGTAAATCAGAACCGTCGGGTTTGCTTCCGATGCAGATGCCCGCCAACATGAAAACGGTTGAAGAACAATATGAAGATGTTCCGCGCGACATGGAACCCTATACTGATGCTGAGGGAAACCGTTATGACTTTGCCTTTGGTTTAAACTGGAGCGGCGTGATTCAGGATGACCGGGTAAAAAGGTATCGTTGATTTATCCTTCCACAAAATAACGAAGTTGATCCAACATGATAGGCACGTCGTTTTTGTCGATTCCCTGTTCCAGCAAATGCGGCAAATCTTCCTCAAAAATTTCGAGGAATGCTTTTTCTGAGAATCCGGATTCGGAAATGGAGCGTTTGTAATTGTCGAGCGCTTCTTTTCGGTTTCCAAGGCTCCATTGTACATGCCCCATATTCATTAAATCGTGTTGATTGGGTTTATCATCCAACAGTTTCCGGAAGTATTTCTCCGCCTGTTCCAGCTTGCCTGTTACAAAAGAGCACCAGCCAATCGGCCGCCAGACTTTCTTGTTTCCCGGCGCCAGGTATTCCACTTTAAAATAGCCCTTCAGCGCCTCTTCGTAGCGGTTCAGTTCCAGCAAACTGTTTGAAATGTTCAACTGGTTATTCAGGTTTTCCGGATCCAGTTTTTCCACTTCTTTATAATATTCCAGTGCTTTGTCGGGTTGCTTCAGGTTGCGGTAGCACAAGGCAATTTTTTTGAGGTTCCACAACCGATTTAAATCATACAATTCTGCTTTTTTATATTCTTCCAGTGCCTGCTCAAAATCGCCCAGCTTCTGGTGGCAAAAGGCCAGCTTCTGGTACAGCTCTCCATTCTTTTCCTGCGAAAGCAGGTAATTGTATATCTCCGCCGCTTCCACAAAATGATTTTTGGCAAAATAATACTCGGCTATACTGCGCAGTACTTTTTCATCCTCTTTTAAAATATCGCCCATCGCCAGTTTATTGTGAAAATCAAATCGCCAGCCAAATACATCTTCGAAATCCCTCTTTCGCGGGTGCAGTTTATAAAACCGGTATAAATCCTGAATGTACTGATTGGTAATAAATTCAGCCTTTTTATCAGGTGAAGTCAATTCCTCGTCTTTTTCAATTTCTTTGAACTGATCCATTTCGGCTTTCATTCCCTGCGCCATGAAATCACGGTTTTCGGCCGGCAGGTTTTGTATACTGAAACAAAACGAATATTTATCTGAATTACAAAGTATGGGTGCACTTCCGATTGTTTCCACAAAATTTCGGTTGGTTTGTTCCGAAACATCAACCACTGATGCTATTTCCGGATTTTCCGGGAAATAGGGAATGAACCAGTTGCCCAGTTCATTAAAAAACGGAAACATTTTCAGCATGGCAAATGAGCCCATGAAAACATCGGCGCCTTCCATCTGCAATTCTGAAAACTCTTCCATTTTATCCATTAATCCGGGTGAATCCTTGAATATTTCCTCCCACTCCGGATTTTTATCGTCTCCCAACCCCTGATCCATCAGACTGTCGAGGTTGATTTTATCCTTCAGGTTCGGACTGATTTTAATCATTTCGGGAATGATTTCGTCACGGATTTTCTGTTGTATTTTTTCGGTTTCCTTGCTCCGGATAAACTGAACAATGATTCTTTCGAGATTCCTTTTAAACTCCGGATTTTCGTTCTGTAACTTCAACCTTCCGGTAATTTCGGGATAAAAAGGCATTCGTGTATCGTATCTGTAAAAATTGATAAGCAGACCTACCAGTGCCAGTTGATTAATGCTTTTTTCCTCTACCTCATACAATTCAAACAGTAAATTGAATTTACTGACATCAAAAAAGCGTTGCAGACTGAGCATTAATCCGGTTACGACAAACGATTTGTAGGCATTCAGAATCAGCGAACTGGCAAAATACTGTTTAAGGAATTTTATTTCCTGCGAACTCAGTTCATCCTGAAACCAGATGTGATAAAACAGTGTAAATATTTTTTGCTGGTGATCGCGTGCGGCCTTTTGCTCTTCCGGGCTTTCCGTGTTTTTATTATCCATCAGCGATCTTAATTCATAGCTCAGGTAAAAATCTTCAAGTTCTGAAAAATAGTTTTCAAAATCACTGATATATTTTGAATTAAAAGTTCGTTTCCTTTCGTAAACAATAGAAGATGAATATTTTAAACGCAGCGCTTCATTTATTTTATCAGCAAGCTCAAATACCTGAACAATTAACTTTCGGTACACTTTCTGCCGCTCGGGATCCTGTATTCCTTCTACCGTATACTGCAACATATAATGGTAGGTTTGTTCCAGGTTGTGGTATTCATCCGAAAATATTCCCAAACCGTTTTCGGTGATCAGCTTTTCAATTAAATCGAAAGCAGGTTTTAGTTTACGTCCTGCAAGATTCTCGCATATTTCAGCGTATCTTATTTTAATTTCTTTATCAGTCATAATTCCGTTGTCTCATTCAAAATTAAACGAAAAACAAGATGGATCAAAAAACTATCCAAGGTTTTATTCCGGCTGATTTGACTTGCGTAACAAAGATATACTGACAAATTTGCCATTTTACAGGCCTGCCTGAAGAAAAATATTATTGCTAAAAATCATTTGGTGAAGCCGGTGCAGATGAGAAGAATTTCGTTGAATTATTTTTCCACTCCTGTGGTTTTGATCTACATTTTGGATTAAACGCGCATCTGCCACATTTCCTTATTCAACTCATTATCAGAAATTTTTAAAAGCACGCTTATGACTGGCACAGAATTTTTAGGATATATCCCGATAATCAAAAAGTTAAAAATTATGGCATCAGATAAGGAAAAAAGAGAAAAGCTGGTTCGATTTTTAGACCAAAAAGCATTTAATCCGATATTGAAAAAAAAGGAAAGTGATTTTCACAGTGATAACGAGAAATCAAAATTTAAGGATATAAAACGAAGTACAGAGAATGAAAAAAAACGCTTTCATGATAATTATAACACTGCTGGCGAAGTGAAAGATAATTATTTAAGCGATTTAAGTTCAGAAACAGCAAAACGCAAAAACCGGGAACTGAAACAATTAAACCTGCCCCGGCTTCCGGATTTTAAAGATGAATTTATAAAGCTGTGCGATAAACTGGAAGTCTGAAGTTTAAAGTAATCCGGCAAACCTGATGATTACGGATTACTTACCGGTTCATTCATTAACCAGATGACCGGGTTTCGAATGGGCAGATTCCGGATTACCTCCCGGGTTTCGGGATATCCTTCAAGGGTTTTCCACAGCTCTATATATTCCGGATGATTATATGCCCTGCCGGCAAAAAGCAGAAAGGGCTGGCGTACCGGCCATTCATCCCAGTACATGACATCGTGTTTATAAGGCCATTCCGATTTGTCTTTTACATACGGAAACATAAATTCAGCCCCTTTTTCAAGATTCTTTCCATGAGGAGTGGTATAAGCAAATAAATCATGGTTTTTATCTGAAAGAATTTCAGCTGCTGTCATAAAAGCATCGAGGTTGAACAAGGAATAACCGTATGGTTTGGTGCGCTCCAATTCGAGCGGAAATGAACCGTCTTCGGCCATTTGGTTTGGCAGTAAAATATTTTTAAACCGGTCGCGGCATAAATCCAGCACCGCATCATTTGCTGTTAAGCGCGCAAAAGCACCCACCTGCATCACCCAGCAGGTGGCATGATTATTTTTTGTATTCATTTCGTCCTGTCCGTAGTCGCTGGTGGTCAGCCAATTTACAAATTCCGAGAACCACTGTTTTGTTCCAGCGACAGTATTTTCCGGCAGGGCATTATTTACTTCCAGAATTTCCACGGAGCGGGCTACCTCAATTAAATGAATGGCATCAATTATCCCGATTCCACGGCCGGTTACCCTCCCCTTAATGGCCTGCGCATAATTTAGGTTTGGATTCATTCTCGTATCGGGCTGCACGAACCATGTATTTAAATGGTTGTCCACAGCACGGGCAAATTTTTCATCACCGGTTAGCAACCATGCCGAAGTTTCCATTCCCACAATCTGGCTGAGCCGAATCATAGATAACCGGTGCGCCACGAAATTTTCGGGATTAGTCTGGCCGTCACGACGAATGTATGGTCCCTCCGGATTTTCGGGATCAGGCCACCAGTAATCGCCTTCCGAATAAAAATCGTGAGGCCCGCCTTCACTTCGTTCACTGATAGCTGAAGTTACTGTTATCGGGACGCTGTCAAGATAACCGGTGGCAGTCTCAATAATATAACGCTGTTCGTCCTGGGAAATATAAGGAACATCTCTCTCTTTTTCAGAACATGCTGTAACTGTTAAAAACAAAATAAGTAGTGCGGCCAAATTCAATTGTAAAATCATCAATCTGTAGTTTATAAATATTCTTTGTTACCTGTTGGCGGAATTAAATTGCAGTGCGCTGAACCGTAGTTCAACTCCGCTTTTTGTGACAGTCAGACTGATCGTAGTTGAAGTCTGAAAATCAGTTGAATGAAAAATAATTTCGCCAACGGGTTATTCTTTCTTATTTGTACATATAATCATCCCTAAAATTAAATCAGATAACCCGGAAAATGAATGGCTCCCGGGATCCCAAAATACATTAAAAAGTTTAATCGGCTTTTATAACCACAATTTCATTTTTCCCATTCGCTTTCGGATTGTTTACCTTGAATACAATCCTTGTAATTCCATCCGGCCAGTACCGCCGCAATCCCTGGTCGGTCACTTCATTGAACTCAATATAGGGTGTTACATTCTTTGGATTGTAATTCATAATCAATGTAAATCCGTCCCCTTCAAGTTTAATTTTACCCGGGCCGGCTTCAGAAACTTTGCTGTATGTTACAAAATTCAGCGTGGTTGGCGCATCCTTCACTTCGTCTAACTGGTAATTGTCAGTAATCGTGAATTTTTTTCCACGGTCGAGGCGATAACTTCTCACCCATTTATCCACTGCGGCTTCCTCAGGATACGCTTCCGAAATGTCGGTTGAAAAGACTGCCTTCCTGGAATCGGCACTGAACGTCGTATTTTGGGCGCGAAATTCCCGTCCCTCATGCTGATCAATACCGTTAATTTTGGGAAGGTTGTGGTACTGCGACTGCATCGTCCAGATTTCATAGCGACGGCTGCTAAAAGTTTTGGCCGTATAGGTTTCGCGGCCAATATCGATGATGCACGGTTTGCCGTTAAAATACAGGACACAGGTGCCGATATCATTGTGGTTGTGGCTTTCGGCATTGTGGCCACCTTTTGCGGCAAAATAAAATCCATCGGAAGTACCGGCCTGGTCGCGGGCACCGGCAATTTGCGTTTCGGGCAACCAGAAATCACTGATTAATGCATTTTCTGCAGGAGCATTGGCGATTTCATACAAGTGCATCAGTTCGATGATTTGTTCGTCAATTTTACCATCCGGAACTTCCTTTCCCCAATCCTGTTTTTCGGCTAAATATGCCCCAAACTCCTGCATCATTGCATCACCAATTGCCTTTCCGTAGCTGTATATAATCTGGGGACGACTTCCTGTAGTTGCATCGGCGTCGGCAAAATTCAGGAAATACGGATAATCAATGTATGCCTTGTATATGTATGTTCCCATATTTTTTATCAGCGGATTGTTGAAAACATCAAATTTCCCATTGGTTGCCCGTTTCAGCAAATCGAGATTCTGGTAAAGCGAAGCTCCTGCCCGGCCCCAGTATGACGGGCCTTCATCGCAACCGCCATCGTCCGGATAATCGTTTAAAAATGAATCCAGCGACCGAATTACTTTCTGCACACCTTTTACCTTTTGTTGCTGGTCGTCTTCCAATATCAGAATCGACGTCAGAATGTTATGGTTGGTCCATGGATTCCAGTTATTCACCGAACGGCTGCCATTGAGTCCCTGCCACCAGAAATCATCCCGCTCGTAATACGGAATGACAGCTTTTTTCATGATTTCATCCTTCAAACGTGTGGCAATCAGCGGGTGAATCTTATCAAACTCTTCTTTAAACAATAACCAAGTCCATGACAGTATATTCGCAATTTCTCCAACGCCAAGGTCAATGACCGGTTCATTAACATCCGGCAGACCGTGCGGTGCTTTCTGCAATGTAAGGTGCGCCGACCAGCCCCACCAGGTTTGTTCGCTGTAAAACCAAACGCCGTTTACAATCTGGTCGATAAAGCGGCCTTTTCCTTCCGCCAGTTCACCCATCACCAATGCCATTAATGCGCTGCGCGGTGCAGCATAGACTTCCTGACGACGGTCGCCGGAGCGGATAATTTCAAGGTAATCTGTAGCTTTTACTGCCGGCCAGTCGTATTCCACGTATACTTTTGCGTCACTAATATATTTGTTTTTAAGATTGTCCGGGAGGTTTTCCCAGAATTGGCGATCATGATATCCGGGAAAATTCAGTTCCGTAAAATCTGTTACAAGCGTTTGAGCCAGATTAACCTGCTCTGCCTCTTTCTGCAGAATATCACGTTTTTCGGCTGATAAACAGCAAATCGAAGAACTTATACATAACAAAACAAGAAGAATATTTTTCATGATGTATCGTTTTAATTCGTTATCTGATTTTAATCGGTTTCTAGAGAAAAAATAAATAAGACCAGTAATAAAATCGATTTTTTCATTATTTCAGGCTTAATTACAGCAGATTTCTTAGAGAAATTTTACTATAAAGCTTCTGTGAAATTTTTTACCATTCCTCCAGTTTTCTGCCGACAAATGCGGCATTGGCAGCTGCATCTTCCGGAACCAGCATTACTTCAAATGTTTGTGCAGAATTTGCAGGTACTTTGCATGTGAAACCCACTCTTGTCGTACCAGGATTCTCAGCATCATAATCAGTTGTAGGTTCCGTACTCCAGGTTTTCATTTCTATATTATCAGGGCCGTCAACTTTCAGCAGTAACTTTTTGCCGTTTATGGTCAAAGTCGCTCCTTTTTTATCCATTACCACCTTCGCAGGAGTCAACATATTCCAACGCACTACTGCCGGCTTGTCCGGAGTTTCCACCTCATCACGAACAACTACATACTTTTGATCTTTTATAGCCACACCTCTAACCGCCTTTTTTAATTGTCCGTTATAGACCGATGAAATATCGGAAATGGCAAACATAAAGTCATTGTCGTCCGACGATTTGTCGATTTTGGCATAACCTTCCACCTGCTGCAGTTCACCATTAACCGTTAATGTATTATGCGGAAAATTATTCAGACGGAAGATGGTCCAGCGCTGCGCATCCTGAGTACGACCAAAAATCGACATCCCTCTCGACTCGAGTGACTCGTAATTTTGTGAGCCCAGGTCGGCTGACCAGCGTTCACCGTTTGCTTCCATTATGAAGGAACCTATGTCCATGTGGCCATGATTAACAGAAGGTGAACCGGCTTTAAATCCGAGATAAACTGCATCCGGATTAGTCCATGAAGTACGCATCAAAACAACAGGGTTAGCTCCCTGCCCGACATACATCTTCGACTGCGGGGGATTAATTTCTTCCAGCAAAATATTTTTACCCCATATCATGATAGCAGGTAACAACCTGTCGTTTGTAAATTTGGAAAAATCATCGGCTTCCAGATACTGTTTTTCCATCCAAAGCAATGATGGATTGCTGTTTTTTTCGGCAATCCAGAACATAGCCGGTTTTAGGTTGCCTTCCGAGCCGCAGTCGCCCCAGTTATAACATCCACCGGAGGGCGCCAGCATATTTTCAAGAAACCAGCCTGTCTGCAGGAATCCCGGCATCTCAGTCAAACCATAATCTGTGCCCAGTGCTTTATCCACCGCACTTAAAAACATCACATTGAACGAAGTTCCGTAACCCCAGTAACCATAACCTTCGGGATAAGCGCCATCGGGCTGGTAACCTTCCATTGCTTTTGGAATGGTTTTAAATGCCCGGTTAATGACTTTTTCCGCCAGCTCCGGATAGTCTTCCTGAATGGCGAGTGCACCATATATCATCCCGGCATTGCACACCTGGTTCCAGTTATGTTCTGCTGTGAGAAACCAATTATAATCCTGATTAAATGATGGCTCAATCCCTTTTTTTACTATTGCATTCCGGATGGAATCCCTCGATTCTTTTGAAAGTTCATTGAATAACCAGTCGTAACCAATAGCAAGGGCCATGGTCATTTCTCCCACATCCAGAAAATGAGTCGGATTCCAATCGGTAAATCCCGCAGATTTCAGCATTTCCCGCTCGGCATGTTGTGCAAAACGTTCGTCCCCCGTCATCCGGTAGGCATAGGAGAGATAGAATATCCGGCGCAAATATTCACGGGAAGTTCCCAATAGTCTGCGGCCAACTTGAATCCGTTCCCGCGGGTTCAGCCTTAAAATATTCTCACTTTCGCTGATGATCGCCTGGTTCATCTTCGCCCAGGTTGGACTGCTTTCCACCTGTTCTTTAACCTTTTGCTCTTCTCCCTTCAGCATTAATATCCGGGGATGGCCTGCTTTATTGTTTTGACAGGAAAAAAGAAATGCGATACAAAATGGAACAAGCAGAAGCTTAAAAAACAGGTTTTTCATTGGTAGTAGTTTAAAATTTGTTTATCGATGTATCTTTTATGAATTCAATGGTCAATTAAAATCCAAATAAATCTTTTACTGTAATTTACAATTTTATGGTTACACTGGCGCCGGAATAGTTCTTTTGTGGCAACCTGATAGTAATATGAGTCATTTGTTCTTTTTCATTCCAGACAGCATCCAGATACTGGCCCGGATTTAAAACTTTCTGTGAAATGGCAAGATGAAAATCAACCTGTTCACGATTGGGGTCGGAAACAGAAATTTTAGTGACCCGGTCGCCATCCATTTTTAGCATCACCATTCCGGGATTGTCGGTTACCAGTTTGAAACTATCAGATATATCCAATTCGCCGGCTTTATAAAATACTGCCTGACAGATGCCCAGTTTGGTATTCTCCACCCCCTGCACTTCGGGAGTATTGGACAGAATCCTTACATTTTTTTTTGAAACTTCCCGCTCCATCTCATCGATGGTTGTGGCAGGAACCACAATATATTCGTATGATTCACCGGAAGGGCGGTTGCCGTGGTCGAGCCAGATTTTGAATACATCCAGCGAAACCTCTTCTTTGGGCGAATCGCTTTGTTTGTTAATCCGCCACCATGAGCCGGTTGCTGCACTGTTTTTTATATTCACAGTTGCCGGTTTTGAAAACGCATACCCTATTCCATCCTGGATACACCCAATCCACAGCATCAAATTTATTTTCCCCCTTTGGAATTACTGATTTAGTATTGTTGCTGAAAACAGTCACCTCATCCCGCAGCAGGCATTGGTTCAGTGTTGTAACTACGGGCAAATCGTATCTGCAGGAAATTCCAGTTCCGAGGCAAACATATTCCTCATCGAAAAAGAACCACGCTTTCCGGGCAACCAGGGGATCGTGCGGACTTTTAAAATCGAAAGCAGCAGCACCATAAATTCCATCCGTAACCGCACCAACAAAATCCGTTTCCCCTAATTTCTGAATTTCATCGGGCGCCGGCAACTCCTGCTTTTGCATAATTGTAGCCCCCGGTATTTTCTGGTAATCGTATACCGGCCAGATGTTGTAATATTCATCCCCCGTTCGCGAAATGTGGTTCGCGCCGTCGCCGCGGTGGTGATTCAGCAACCCTTCGCTGTTGTAAGGCCATTCCATGTTGTAATTTCGTGTGGAATACAACCTGACAGAAGAAAACCAATCCGGGCGCTGGTAACTGAAATGCTCCGTATTCCAGAAAAATGTGGCATGTGAAAGGGTAGACTGACTTTCATTTTTACGAATATCCACAATTTCCTGAATATCCTGCTTCCGGTAATCCGTTGTTAACAGCAACCGTTCAGGAGTTTCAGGACTGAATGCATGCAATGCTCCCGGCCTGCTGATACTCCTGTTTTTTGCACCGGCATCGGGAAATTTACCAAATACTGACATCCTGCAAATACCATCGAGGTAATAATCAATCAGCTCTTCCAGTTTTTCTTCTGAAAATGAATATTTTGTATGAGCCGTATAAACCGCCCATTCCACAAAAGCTTCGGCATAACCAAGTCCGTATGAAAGGGTATTGTTCACGCCATCGGTCCGGTGATGAAAGCTGTTGTCGTATTGAATACCACGGCCTTCCGGAGTTCTGTTTTCAAAACCACCAACAATTCGCCGGTAGCCATATCCATAATCCATTCCAATCCAGTGGACATGGTTTATTTCACCTTCAATGACTTTTACCACTTCGCCAAACTTTTCATAATCGCCTGTAAAAAGGAGGTTTTTTGCCTCTATTCCTGAAATTTTTATCCTGTCACCGCCAGGCCGGGCGCCTGGAGCATTAACATTGGCACGCCCGATTATGGGTTGAGCTTTATCCACCAAATCTTCAGGCAATACATTACCCACCAGCAACATGACATTCACCAATGCCCCGGGAGTGCCGATTTGATTGTGCCACCAGTTATCGCAGATGTAATCATGTTCCACCCAATTAATGAGTGCCGATTCAATAACATTCAGCACCTTTTTATTTTTGTAATACTTCGAAGATTTTATTCTGTATGCCAGTGCCAGATCAACCATGTGACTCAGATGTATGCGGTGCTCAAAACCTTCGCGTGAAACATCTTCATAATTAATTCCCGGCCAGGTTCCGTCGTCTCTGATGGTGTTTATCAGTGTTTCAATCTCAGCATCATCCACATGATGATCCAACAATTCGGTCATTATTCGTTGCTTAATCTGCTCAATGTCAGAATCAGCGCAAAGAGCTTCATTCAGTATAAATAATAAAGAAGCAGTAATAATCAGAAGAAAATATTTCATTTTTCAGTTGGTTTATTTCACATTTAAATTAGCAACTGCAATTTATAAAAGTTTTAAAGAGTATAGAATAATCAGCAAAAACAATGGCTGACAAAAGCCAGCCATTGTTAAATTTATATATACCGCTAAAATTAATATCCAGGATTTTGAGGCAGTAAATTTGGATTACGATCCAATTCCGCCTGTGGAAGCGGCAACAGGTAATTTTTTGAAGGATTAAAACTATGCGGTTCAAGCGAATTTGGTCCATTAAAAACCTGCTCGCCCAAAGTTCTGCGCTTAATATCGAACCAGCGTTTGTACTCGAGCGGAAATTCAAGCAACCGTTCCCGGAGAACAGCATCGATAAACGCTTCTTTTGACAATCCACTTTGGACATCGGTTGGTTCGGTTCCGTTAAACCGGGCGCGTTGTCTGATTTTATTAACATACTCATATGCTTTTGGAGTAGGCCCATTATTCGCTTCGGCCAATGCCTCTGCAGCAATTAAATATACTTCCGCAAAACGGTAAATTGGGAAATTTCGGCCGCTGTAACGGCCTTCGCTGTTGGCTTTTTCTCCCGGATACAAAGAATATTTTCCGAAATGAATGCGTGGCCAGGTCCATTCGGTATATGGAGTCATTACACCATTTACAGGAGTTTCGAGAATGAAAGTAACTTCCTTGCGGTAATCGCCGGGGGCATAAACATCATAAAGTCCGGGAGACGGCACAACAACACTCCACCCCTGCATATCTGCATTCCGGACACCAGACATTGGCGACCAAAGATCATCTGTAATACCGGCAAGAAAATCCACTGTCCAGATATGTTCTTTTGTATCCCCGTTATCTGCTATCCATAATTCGGTAAAATCATCCAAAAGCTGATAATTGTAAGTTGACGCGTTGTTGATAACATCTTCTGCATACTGGGCAGCTTTATCATACTGGTGCAGCGTCAGATAAACAGAGGCAAGCATAGTTTTGGCTGCTCCGGCTGTCGGACGGCTTCTGATATCATTCGGATACTGATCGGGAAGGTTGTCTACAGCAAATTCACAATCATCGATAATATGCTGATATACTTCCTCAACCGGGGTTTTGGAAATATCGGAAACAGAAGAAGGATCAGTAACAAATTCGCCAACATAAGGAATATCGCCAAACAGGCGAACAAGTTGGTAGTAACAGTGAGCCCTGATTATTCTTGCTTCTGCTTCAAGTTGGTTGACTTTAGTTTGATTGGTAATATCGATTGAACCGATTCCGTTTATCGCAGAATTGGCAGCACCAATTGCCTGATAAAATTGCGGCCAGAATGCTGTAATCATTCCATTATTGGCATCCGGGTTCAGGTTATTTATCTGAATTCGGCGGGAAGGTGTACCAATGTCACCAATATCACACGCGTCATCGAGCAGGTTAATAGCTGTGGTAAATTTACGTCCGTACATCGACTCGGAGGCAAAAAATGAATATGATCCAAGCACCGCAGCTTCCACATCAGCTTCTGACTGAAAATAGGATTCCGGCGCTAAAAGACCAACCGGATTTTCTTCCAGATCCGTGCAGGATGCAAGAAAAATTAAAGCAAAAACTTTAATTATATATAAATGATTTCTTTTCATTTTAAATGGATTTTATATGATTAAAATATAATATTAACGCCCAGAGTGTAAGATCTTGTACTTGGATAACTTCCATAATCCAACCCAAGACTGGTATTGCTGTCCCTGTAACTTACATCCGGATTGTAACCTGTATAGTCGGTAATTGTCAGCAAATTTTGTCCGCTCACATATACCCGTAATTTATCCACACCAATTCGTTCGATTGCTGAATTTGGAATATTGTATCCGAGTGATACGTTTTTCAGACGGTAGTACGTACCATCTTCAACCCAGCGTGTGGAAGAAATAGAACTGTACGAACCAGAAGCTTTTGGAATATCAGTATTGGTATTGGCGGGAGTCCAGCGGTTTAAAACTGATGCCATTTGGTTTCCTTTTCCATTCACCCATTCCAGTTCCATTCTGGTAAAGTTCATCATATCGTTTCCAACTACTCCCTGTATAAAAATATTTAAATCGAAGTTTTTATACATCAAACTGTTATTTAACCCGAAGGTAAAATCGGGATGCGGATTTCCGATGATGGTTCTGTCGTCGCTGTTTACTGTTCCATCGGGTTCCATAACCAGCTCGTTATCATCATTTCGGCCGGCAATATCGCGATACACCGGAGCACCTTCACTGTCAACACCATCATAAATGTATCCGTAGAAAGAACCTGCCGGAGCGCCTTCCGTTAAAATATGAGTATCATCGCCAATAAGGTGCCCTGGTCTTCTGGAACTAATTAATTCGCCACCAGGCAACGAAACCACTTCATTTTTATTTGTCGAGATATTAAATTCAGTTGTCCATTTAAAATCATTTGCATCAACATTTACTGAACTGATACCTAATTCGAAACCTTTATTTTCGACTGAACCTATATTTCTTAAACTATTGCTGTAACCCGAATACTGAGGCAGTGGTACTTCATACAATAAATCTTCTGTGAGCATGTAATAATAATCGGCAGTAACAATCAGCCGTTCTTCAAAAAAACCAAAATCAAGACCGATGTCTGTTTGTTTTGTACTTTCCCAGGAAAGATCGGAATTGGCAACTGTTGAAGGAACCACAGCGTTAACTGTTGTTTCGTTAATAATTGCCTGTGTTGAAGAAAAATTAGCCAAAGAGCGGTAAATACCAATATCGGTGTTACCGGTAACTCCGTAACTTGCCCTGAATTTGAGGTGACTAAATAAATCTACATCACTCATAAATGGTTCTTGTTTTACGTTCCAGGCAAAGGCTCCTGACGGGAAAAAGGCCCACTTATTATTTTTTCCGAACCGTGAAGATCCGTCGTACCTTCCTGTAAATGTAAACAAGTACCTGTCGTTAAAATTATAATTTGCGCGGCCGTAAAAAGATGCCAAATCCCACTCGGTAAGACCAGAGCTTGGCTGGCGATAATCCGCGCCTCCATCCAGGTTCCAGAAAATATAGGTATCTGTTACGTACCCATTGTTTGCAGCGCTCCATGCTTCGTTTCTGTACGACTGGTAAGAGTAACCTGCCATTGCCGAAATTTTATGCACTTCGTTAACCGTGGTGTTGTACGAAAGATAATTTTCATTCAGAATAGAAGTTCTTTTAATAGCACTTATTGAGGCGCTTCCACCAACATTCTTCCCGGCATTCAAAGTAGTCGGACTATAAGTTCCGGTGCGGTTGTTATTAATCTGCACACCTACAGTGGATTTAAAATTCAAGCCTTCCAAAAGCTCCAAATCTATATATCCGCTGCCCTGAAAAAGATCGGAAACTGTTTCGTTCACGTATTCGGTAGCCACAGCATATGGATTATCATTGGGGTCACCAATTACTGAAAGCGTGTAAGTACCATCTTCGTTATAAATCGGGGTGATTGGTTCCATTAATAATGCACCGGCGATAACACCTGTATTGGTTGTTCCGCCTGAACCTTCCTGTGTTTTAACCCCATTCTGCTGACCTCTTTGAAAATACAGACGAGTGCCGACTTTTGCAATCTTGCCGGCAGAGAAATCAAGATTCGATAAGGCAGAATAACGTTTATAATTGGAATTGATAATTATACCATCCTGCCCAAAATAATTAACCGAGGTATAAAATTTTAAATCCTCTTTTCCGCCAGATGCAGCAACCTGGTAATTCTGCAGATTTCCGTTCCTGAAAATTGCATCCTGCCAATCGGTTCCCTCGCCATAACTTTCGGGATTAGGATAAGGGACAGTTGTTTGTCCTCCATTTGCGTATACCTCATTCATAAAGGCTGCAAATTCCGAAGCATTTAATAAATCAAGTTTTTTAGCTACTGTTTCGAAACTGTACGATGTATTTACTTCAATTTTTGTTGCACCGCTTTTACCCGATTTTGTAGTAATAAGAATTACTCCATTTGCTCCGCGTGAACCGTAAATAGCAGTTGCGGAAGCATCTTTGAGAATTTCAATTGATGCAATATCTTCCGGCGGCGGAACTGCACCACCTGCAAAACCATCGACAACGTACAATGGATCGCTGCTTGCATTCAGCGATGTACCTCCGCGAATACGAATTCTTGTACCTGCCCCCGGTTCTCCATTTACTGTTGTAACCTGCACTCCCGGGGCCCTTCCCTGGATTGCCTGATTCAGCCCCTGTGTTGGGTATGAGGATAGTTCTTCAGATGAAACCGAAGTTACAGAACCTGTAAGATCCGATTTTTTCATGGTACCATAACCAACTGCGACTACCTCTTCCAATCCTATTGAGGTTGTTTCGAGTGTTACATTAATTATGTTTTGATTGCCAACCAGCACTGTTTTCCCGGCCATACCAACAAATGAAAATTCAAGTGTTGCTTCGGGACTTACTCCTGAAATTGAATATTCCCCGTTTGGATCTGTGACAGTTCCGGAGGTTGTACCTTGAACCACAACAGATACACCAGGTAAAGGCAGTCCCTCCTCATCGGTAACTTTTCCGGTAACGGTTTTTTGTTGCGCCAACACATTGCCGGCCACCGTAACCAAAAAGACACACAGCATTAAAAAGCCAATAATCTTTTTAATTCCATTTTTGTTTTTCATAAAAAAGTAATTTTAGGTTAAAAAATAAATACATTAAAAACTTTAGTTGCTTGAAACCAACTCCAATTATCAAAATCCTGATTTTAAAGACTGATAATTTCCATAAACCTACTTTATTGTATTAAATACTTGATTACCGGCTAATTGATTGAAAATTAGAAATATTATATTTATTCAACTTCGCCTCTGCAATCGATTGCACAATGTATGAAAAAAATATTTACAAGTCAAATTAAAATAATGAATGCGCTAATTTTTATTTTGAAACAGAATGCGGTACAACGAAGTAAGAAATAGCTGCTATTGATACAGAATAAACCCGCTGTAAAAAATAAATTCAGTAATACAATAACCAATCAATGAATGATTACATTATTTATCATACTCTTTCACTGACACTTCGCCATTTGCCACACGCAGGGCGTTCATAGCAAGTGCTTCCAGCTCGTCCTCGCCTGGATATGTAAAAACCGGGGCAATAAAACCTGTTTTTTGCCTGACATATTTTTCGAGATGAGTATTGTATGCCAGTCCGCCGGTGAGTAAAATGGCATCCACTTTTCCTTCGAGTACCACGGCCATTTCGCCAATAAGTTTCGATACCTGGTAAAACAGCGCTTCCTGTATTTTTTGCGCTGTCTCATTTCCGGCTTCGGCCATTTCCTGCACTTCGCGGGCATTGTTGGTGCCAAGGTAACCAACATATCCACCTTCACCCACCACCATTCGTTTTACCTGGTTTTGCGAATAACGGCCCGAAAAGCAAATTTCAATTAACTGACCAACGGGCAATGTTCCGGCGCGTTCCGGACTAAAAGGCCCTTCTCCGTCGAAGGCGTTGTTCACATCAACCACGCGCCCTTTTTTATGCGCGCCAACTGAAATACCTCCGCCCAAATGGGCCACTATCAAATTTAAATCTTCGTATTTTCGGTTTATTTCTGACGCATGAATACGTGCAGTGGCTTTCTGGTTTAGCGCATGAAAAATAGAGCGCCGCTCAAAATTGGGATGGCCGGCAAAACGTGCCACTTCATCCATTTCATCGGTAACTACCGGATCGGCAATAAAAGCCTGTGCTCCGGGTATTTGAAGTGCTATATAATCGGCAAGCAGCGGCCCCAGGTTGCTGGCATGCTGCCCGAATATTCCCTCGCGCGCATGCTTTATCATCTGATGATTGACCCGGTAAACTCCCGATTCCAGCGGATAGGTCAACCCGCCTCGGCCAATTACAAATTTTATGGAATCCACTTCAATTCCTTCTTCAGCAATCGCATCAATAATAAACGCTTTGCGAAAATCAAACTGGTCGTTGATGTTTTTGTAACGCATCAGTTCATCCATGGAATGACGAATGGTTTTGGTCAAAATACATTCAGCACCAAAATAAACGGCAAATTTGGTTGACGTGGAACCGGGATTTATGGCAAGAATTCTAGGCATCCGGCAATTCTTTAGCTAATTAATGAAGCCAAAGCTATTGAATTTAACTTGGTATTTTCACTGTCGCCGCGCGATGAAACAATGGCAGGTATTTTTGCACCGGCAATAATTCCGGCCATTTTAGCTTTGCATAATTTTGAGTTTGATTTATAAAAAACATTTGCAGCATCGATATTTGGAAAAAGCAGGCAATCGGCATCGCCCGCCACTGTTGATGTAAAACCTTTTATACGGGCCGATTCCCTGTTTATGGCCACATCAAGCGCCATCGGGCCATCCACAATTCCACCTTCAATCTGGCCATGTTCCGACATTTTTGCAATGGTAGCTCCATCCATGCATGACTGTATTGAAATAATTATCTGTTCAGTCGGCGCAATAACAGCTATTTTCGGGTTCTTAATTCCCAGCGCAAAGGCACTTTGAATGAGGTAAGTTGTCATTTGTATTTTTTGCTGCAAATCGGGATACGGAATAACGCCCGCATCCGAAAATACCAGCATTTTATGGTAATTCGCATGTTCCATCAGGGCGATGTGTGTTAAAATCCCCCTTCCCGAAACCAATCCGTATTCTTTTTTCAACAAAACTTTCATGAATTTATCGGTGGAAACCATGCCTTTCATAATTAAATCGGCTTTCCCTTCATGAATTAAACTTACCGCTTTTTCTGCGGCTTCACGTTCCGAACTGGTATGGAAAATGGTATAATTATTCGGATCGATATTTAATTTGGCACAGGTTTCTTCTATTTTTCCTTTATCGCCTGTTAATATACCTGTTACAAGTCCCAATTTCACTGCTTCGTTTAAAGCTTCAATTGTATTTTCATCAACTCCGTTAACAGTAACCAGCCTTTTTTCAGGTTGCTTTTTTACGACTTCCAACAGATCATCAAAGGTTTTTATTTCCATCGCTTTTTTTTTCGAAATTAAGAGAATATTATTTTCAATACGATAACTTTTCTCAGTTTAATATATGTTTTAAACCATGCTGCAAAATTTTTTCCTTTCAAACAGAAATTAAAACAGCAGCTGTATCTCGCAATTTTTCAGCAAATTATTTATTTTTCTTCGATTTTACCAGATCGACCGTTTCGCGGGCAATTAACAATTCTTCGTTTGTGGGAACAATTACTACTTTTATTTTTGAGCCAGTTTCGCTGATAACTGCTTCTCTGCCGTTCATTTCGTAGTTTAATGCATTTGATATCCGGATTCCGAAACTCTCCAGCCCTTCGCAAACCATTTCGCGGGATTGAGCGCTGTTTTCGCCGATGCCGCCGGTAAACACAATAATATTTGCCCCGCCCAGTACCGCCAGGTAAGCGCCAATGTATTTTTTAATGCGATACCAGAAAACTTCCAGTGCAGTTTGCGCTTTTTCGTTTCCGGCAGCAGCAGCATTTTCCACTTCGCGGTAATCTGAAGAAACCCCGGATAACCCGAGCAAACCACCTTCTTTATTAATAATTTGCTGGATTTCGGCAGGTGAAAGATTGAAAGTTTGCTGCAGGTAAACAATTACTCCGGCATCAATATCGCCGCTGCGGGTCCCCATCATTAAACCTTCCACCGGCGTCAGCCCCATGGAAGTGTCAACTGATTTTCCATTTTTGATTGCAGCCACCGATGCGCCGTTTCCCAAGTGGCACGATATAATTTTACTTCTGCCAAAAAACATTCCGGTTAATTCGCATGCCCGCTGCGAAACATATTTATGCGAAGTACCATGAAAACCAAATTTCCTGATGTTGTGTTTCCCGTACCAGCTCAACGGAATGCCATACAAAAATGCTTTGGGAGGAATGGTCTGGTGGAATGCTGTATCGAAAACGCCGGTTTGCAAAACTCCGGGCAGCAACTTTTTAACGGCCTCAATTCCTTCAATATTCGCAGGATAATGCAAAGGAGCCAGCGGAATATTTGCTTTCATTTCGTCAAGGAGCGCATCTGTTACTTTCACACAACTCTCCAAATTTTCGCCGCCGTGAATTAACCGATGGGCAACCGCATCAATATCGCCGGGCGATGGTAAATTGTTTTCCGGATTTTGCAGCTCCTTTAAAACCAACTCCAAAACTTTTGTGCAGGTGAATTTATCCAGGTTCAAATGTACTTTTTTGCTACCTGCAATCAGGTTAAAATCTGTTTTTCCATCTGCAGTTTTTTCTGCCTTTCCCTGCGCTGCCATTTGCTCGCCGGGCATTTGAAACAACTGAAATTTCACAGACGAACTTCCGCAATTGAGTACAAGTATTTTCATTTTTAATGTATTTTAAGCTGAAAAAATAAAGGGAAGCATCTAAATTTAATAAAAAGAATGCACATTCTGATACAGTTTTTCAATTATTATTCATCACAAGAAGGTGTTATACAAAATGTTAAAATCATTTCAAAAAAAGATTTTTTTGTAGTAATTTCAGAGCTGTTAAACGAAACTAAATTTTAAATCCAATTTTACTGTTTTGTATCACGCTGATTTACCATACCTGTTTATTTACTTTTCCTTCGAAAATTCGTACGAAGCAATTATAACTGTACTTCATTTTAATCGTTTTTCCACAAGTCAGAAACGTGCATCAGGAGTTTTCAGGTTATAGTTGTTAGTAAGAGTCAGAACAAATTCTAACAATTAATATTTTATTCATTAATATTTAAAATTTTTGTTATGGTAAATAAAATAACCAGCCTTGCGGAATACTTTCAGAAATACAAGGAAAGTGTTGACGATCCTGAAGAATTCTGGGGAAGTGTTGCGAAAAACTATTTTTGGCAGAAAAAGTGGGATCGCGTTCTGGATTGGAGTTTTAAGGGAGAAAATGCCCCGGATGTGAATTGGTTTGTTAATGGCAAACTAAACATCACCGAAAACATTTTTGAACGGAACATGGAGTCCAGAAAAGACCAGGTAGCCATTATTTGGGAGCCAAACGATCCGAATGAGGCTGAAATCCGGTTAACGTACGGCGAATTGTTCGCTAAAGTAAAACAGTTTGCCAACGGACTGAAAAAGATTGGAGTTGGAAAAGGCGATCGTGTGGCCATTTATCTTCCAATGGTTCCCGAACTGGCAATTGCAATGCTTGCCTGCGCCAGAATCGGGGCAATTCATTCCATTGTTTTTGCAGGTTTTTCGGCCACCGCACTTGCCGACAGGATTATTGACGCCGAAGCAAAGGCAGTGATTACTTCCGATGGCGGATTTCGCGGAACAAAATCAATTCCGCTGAAAGGAATTGTAGATGATGCAGTTGCCAATTGCCCGTCAGTAAAAAATGTTGTGGTGCTTAAACGTACAAACGACAGCATTCATTTCGAGGAAGGCCGGGACATTTGGTGGCACAATTTAATTGACGGCGTGGATTCTGAAAATACCGCCGAAATTATGGATTCAGAAGATATCCTTTTTATCCTCTACACTTCGGGCTCAACCGGAAAACCAAAGGGAGTGGTGCATTCCACTGCGGGTTACATGGTTTACGCAGAATATACATTCAAAAATGTATTCCAATATAACGATGGCGATATTTACTGGTGTACCGCCGATATTGGCTGGGTTACCGGCCATTCGTACATTGTTTACGGACCGCTTTTAAGTGGTGCAACCTCCGTTATGTTTGAAGGTGTGCCAACCTGGCCCGATGCCGGCAGGTTCTGGGATGTTGTTGACAAATACAAGGTCAATCAGTTTTATACCGCACCAACTGCAATCAGGGCGCTGGTTGCGCAGGGTGATGAATGGGTGACAAAACACGATTTGAGTTCTTTGAAAGTTCTGGGAACCGTTGGCGAACCCATAAACGAAGAAGCATGGCGCTGGTACCATGATTTGGTTGGAAAAGGAAAATGCCCGATTGTGGATACCTGGTGGCAAACCGAAACCGGCGGAATAATGATTACACCACTTGCAGGAATCACCCCGACAAAACCATCGTTTGCTACACTTCCGCTGCCTGGTGTTCAGCCAATTCTTGTTGATCCGGAAGGTAAAGAAATGAAGGGAAACAGTGTGGAAGGAATTCTGTGCATTAAGTTTCCGTGGCCGGGAATGTTACGCACAACTTATGGCGATCACAAACGCTGTTTTCAAACCTACTTTTCTGCTTTCCCGGGATTGTACTTAACCGGCGACGGCGCCAAACGCGACGAAGAAGGCTACTACCGCATCATTGGCCGGATTGATGATGTAATTAATGTTTCGGGCCACCGGATTGGAACAGCTGAAGTGGAAGATGCAATTAACCAGCACCGCAAAGTAGTGGAATCGGCAGTTGTAGGATATCCGCACGAAATAAAAGGCTCCGGAATTTATGCCTATGTAATTTGTGAAGATCTGACGGATAGCGAAATGGAGAAAATTGAAGATGAAATTCGTGCTACTGTCACTAAATTTATCGGTCCGATAGCCAAACCCGATAAAATCCAAATCGTCAGCGGATTACCAAAAACCCGTTCAGGAAAAATCATGCGGCGTATATTGCGTAAAATCGGGGAAGGCGATGCAACCAACCTCGGAGACACTTCCACCCTACTCGATCCGGGTGTTGTAGATCAGATTATCAGCGGCGCAAAAGTCGAAGTAAAACGATAGCGCCTTCATTCATTCAAAAGACATCTCTAAAATGGGGTGTCTTTTGGTTTTAAACTTTCTAAAATAAATCATTATGGAAAATCTTAAAACTTTTAATCGTGGATTTGTTGTCCTCGGAGCAATCCTTATTCAACTGGCACTGGGCGCAATTTATGCGTGGTCGGTTTTTACACCTCATTTAAAAATTGCCGGCTGGTCGAGCGAAAACACGCAATGGGTTTTTGCCACTGGACTTGCATCGTTTGCACTGATTATGGTTTTTGCCGGCAAAAAACTAAAAACCTGGGGCCCCCGGACACTTGCCTGGCTGGGCGGAATCATTTTAGGTGCAGGATATATTCTTGCCGGAATTTTCGGAGAAGCCAATTTTAATGTTTTGCTGGTCATGATTGGATTGATCGGCGGCGCCGGAATAGGGTTTGCCTATGTTGTTCCCATCGCCGTTGGTATGCGCTGGTTTCCCGATAAAAAAGGGATGATTACAGGACTGGCAGTTGCCGGTTTTGGTTTTGGCGCCATGCTTTGGGTAAAGCTGGCGGGTTCCTGGGGACATCTTATTGAAAACCTGGGACTGTCAACAACATTTATAATTTATGGAGTTGCGTTTGCCGTTATGGTTCTGATCGGCGGAATTTGGATGAAATTTCCCCCGGCTGGATGGAGCCCCAAAGGAGCGGAAACAAATAAACAGGCAGATACCGGCAGCAAAAATAAAAAAGTCATCCAGCTTCAAAGGGAATTTACAAGCAGTGAAATGCTGACCAAAGTTCAGTTTTACCTTATTTTTCTCACGTTTGTTTTCAGTGCAGGCGCCGGGTTAATGTCAATCGGACTAATGAAACTTTACCCCATGCAGGCGCTGATGGAATCGGGAATCAGCGAAACTGCTGCCAGTGCAATTTCAGGAACTGCCATGGCCGTATTTTTCAGCCTGGCCAATGGATTGGGGCGCATTTTATGGGGAATAATCAGCGATAAACTGGGCCGCAAACTTTCCATTATTTTAATGACCGGAATACAGGGAATTACTGTAATCCTGTTTACCTATATGGCCGGAAATGAAATGCTGCTGTACCTTGGCGCTACGTTAATCGGATTTAATTTTGGCGGAAATTTTGCACTTTTCCCGACAATTACTGCCGACACCTTCGGCTCTAAAAACGTGGGGCAAAATTATCCGTTTGTATTTCTGGCTTACGGAGTTGGCGGAATATTCGGACCGATACTGGGCGGCAGAATGGGCGATTTAAATAATTTTGCACTTGCTTTTACAATTTCAGGAGCGGCAGTTTTAACCGGCACTTTACTCATATTTTTTGTTAAGCCTGCAATACGCGAAACAAAACAAAAAAATCTGAAAACAAAATTTATTAACACCGCAGAACCAAAACTTGCCGGCGGATCTTAAAGTTGTGTTTTTGAAAAAGTGAATATTTGGAAAAGTACCTGCATTTAAAGGTGCTTTTCTTTTTTAATAGCGCTTGATGTTTTAAAACAGGTACCCTGAAAACATTTTTTAAATATGTTATTGTAAATTATGCCCCGTTAAAAATTGTCTAAGCTTTTGAGTTTAAATAAACTTTAACCTTTTGGGCGTAGCATCAATACACAGGTTTTAAATTTCTGAACATGATTTTTTTTCATGATTTTTATAACAGATTTTATTCAATTTTAAATGCACTGAAAAAATATACAATATTAAAAAAATCAAAAACATAATTAAATGGCCATCAAGAAATTAGACAGTATTTTTAAACCGAAGCGAATTGCTTTAATCGGAGTTTCCAATAATCCTGACAGTGTTGGGGGAATTACATTGCGAAATTTGGTAGGCGGCGGATTTAACGGCGTTGTTTATCCTGTAAACCCAAAACGTGAGGCAGTTTTCGGAATTCCCTGTTACCCCGATGTAAAAAGTTTACCCAAGGTTCCCGATCTTGCAGTAATTATGACGGCTGCCAAATTAGTACCCCAATTGGTTCATGAATGCGGCGAAGCCGGAGTTAACGGAATAATCATCATGTCGGCCGGATTTAAGGAAGCCGGCGAAGAGGGAAAACAACTTGAAAACCAGGTTAAAGCCGAAAAAGCAAAATACCCGGATATGCGGGTAATCGGTCCCAACTGTCTTGGAATTCTTGTACCCGGTCAAAATATGAACGTTAGTTTTGCTGACGGCATGCCCAAAAAAGGACATGTTGCATTTATTTCGCAATCGGGTGCGCTTTGCACTTCTGTTCTCGATTGGGCCTATGATTCCAATATTGGCTTTTCCTATTTTGTCTCCATTGGTAATTCAATGGATGTCAATTTTGGCGATTTAATTGATTATTTCGGACAGGATCCCAATACGAAATCAATTGTACTGTATGTTGAATCATTGGCTAATGCACGAACTTTCATGTCGGCAGCACGTGCTTTCTCCCGCGAAAAACCCATTATTGTTTACAAGTCGGGGCGCTTTCCTGAATCAGCAGCCGCCGCAGCATCCCACACCGGAGCCCTTGCCTCGGAAGATTCAATTTACGATGCCGTATTTCACAGGGCAGGACTGGCACGGGTTTACGATTTCGGGAATATATTTGATTTTACTGATTTGGTTGGAAGGCGCAGAATTCCAAAAGGAAACCGGCTGGCTATTGTTACAAATGCCGGTGGGCCCGGCGTTATGGCAACCGATTCCCTGATTTCTTGGGGAGGAAAACTGGTTCAACTTTCAGAAGAAACAATGCAAAAGCTGAATGATTATCTGCCGCCATTTTGGTCGCACGGAAACCCTGTTGATGTGCTTGGTGACGCCACACCCGAACGTTTTGCACGGGCAACAGAAATAGTTCTGGAAGATGAAAAGGTTGATGCAGTTCTGGTGCTTTTAACTCCGCAGGCCATGACCTCCCCGACGGAAACAGCCGAAGCAATTGCAAAACTTGCAGCCAACACTTCAAAATCAATAATGGCAGCCTGGCTTGGTGGTGCCAGTATGCACAAAGGAGTTCAGGTTTTTAATCAGGCCGGAATCCCGAGTTATCAGGCACCGGAACAGGCAATCCGGGCTTTCATGACGCTTTCGCATTACTCCAAAAATCTTGAAATGCTTTATGAAACTCCAAAAGAAGTGCCGGTTTCATTTCAGTACGACAGGAACGAACTTCGGAAAAAATACCTTCAGGAAGTATTTCCAAAAGCAAAAATTTTGAATGAAGATGATTCAAAAATGCTTGTAAACGATTACGGCATCGACACCACACATCCGGCACCGGCAGCAACTGAAGACGAAGCAGTTGATATTGCCGCACAAAAAGGATTTCCGGTGGTAATGAAAATTTATTCGCCTGACATTACACATAAATCTGATGTTGGTGGTGTAGCGCTTAATCTTAAAGATGAGGAAATGGTTCGCGCTGCCTTTAGAAATATGATAAAAACAGCGTCGGAAAAACGGCCGGATGCACGAATTGACGGGGTGACTATTCAAAGAATGGTGGATACAAAAGGAGCCGTTGAACTGATTATCGGCACAAAGAAAGACCCGGTTTTTGGAACTGTGATGCTGGTTGGAATGGGTGGAACATCTGCAGAGTTGTTTAAAGACAAAAGGCTTGAATTCCCTCCGCTAAATGAACAACTGGCGCGGCAAATGCTGGAATCGCTGAAAATTTACCCGCTGCTGGAAGGTTATCGTGGCGATACTCCAAAAAATATCAATAAATTAATTGAAGCGCTCATCAGAATGTCCTACCTGGCAGCCGATTACCCTGAAATTAAGGAACTGGACATCAACCCGCTGATTGTTACACCAACAGATGTAATTGCACTGGATGCCCGCATTGTTATTGACCAGGAAGTAATGGCAAAACCGGTTAAAGATTACTCGCATCTTATCCTGCGCCCTTATCCGGAAAGTCTGATAAAAAATACACACTTGAGAGATGGTTCGCCGGTTATACTTCGCCCGATAAAACCCGAAGACGAACCGATGTGGCTGAAACTGCTGGCAAGTTGTTCGAAAGAGTCGATTTATCACCGGTTCAGGTACGATTTTTATTTCGATTCGCACGAAGTGGCAACACAGTTTTGTTTCATCGATTACGATCGGGAAATTGCAATTGTTGCCGAAGTTGAAGAAGATGGGGAGAAAAAACTGATTGGCGTGGGCCGTTTAATTGCCGACCCCGATGTGGAAGTGATGGAATATGCCATTTTAATTACCGATGCCTGGCAGAAAAAAGAGCTGGGTTTCATGCTGACGGAATACTGCCTGGAAATTGCCAAAATGAGAGACATCAAAAAGCTCATGGCTGAAACAACCAGGGATAATAAACCCATGATTTCAGTATTCAGAAAACTGAATTTTAAAATCAGGTTTAATGAAGACGGAACGGTTACTGTGAGCAAAGATTTAACCGAAGAAGACGATCAAATCGAGGCGTAGCATTTAATTATAATCAGATATTCCCGGCAGGCAGAATATATACCTGCCGGGAAATTTTTTGAATACAGGGAATGGACATTGAAAAAATTGAGGAAGCAGTACATCTTATCCGAAAAGCAAAATATGTGGTTGCATTTACCGGGGCCGGAATTTCAGTAGAAAGTGGCATTCCACCGTTCAGAGGTGAAAATGGATTATGGACAACCACCCACCCTATTTTTCTCGAAATCGATTTTTTCAATAAAAAACCCTTGCAATCATGGATAAAAATCAAGGAAATATTTTACGACAATTTAAGCGATGCAGAACCCAATACTGCACATTATGTATTGGCAAAAATGGAACAACGCAGTTTCCTTGAATCAGTAATTACCCAAAATATCGATCACCTTCATCAAAAAGCCGGAAATAAAAGGGTTTACGAATTGCATGGTACTTACAAACAACTTGTTTGCACTTCCTGCAGTTCGGAATATGATATGAGTTTTGCCGACCTTAATTTTCTGCCGCCAACCTGTTTTGTTTGTAAAGGAATCTTGAAACCCGACATGGTATTTTTTAATGAACCCATTCCTCAGTTTGCAAAAAAACGATCGCTTGAAGAAGCAAAAAAAGCCGATCTTCTGCTGATAATCGGAACAAATGCCGAAGTATTGCCGGCTGCCGAAATTCCCGAAATCGCAAAAAACAACGGCGCCAAAATCATAGAAATTAATATCCGTCCCTCCCACTTCACCAACACTGTTACCGATAATTTTCTGAATATGAAAGCCACCGAAGCCATGGGTAAAATTGGAGAAATGTTATATTTATAACTACTTTAAATAAATTCATTAACCGGTTAATTCAACAGTTTTATTCACAATTTGTTAATAATTTCAAAGGTTATTACGACAAAAAAAATTTCCGTTAACGCAAACGGTAATTTAAAATGATTAGTTTTGCACCAAAATTTACAAAAAATCAAATATTTATGATTCTTGGGCTATTAAAAGAACATGGAAACGAAACCCGTGTAGCTTTACTTCCGGAAATCGTTCAGACATTTACGGATTTAAAAGTTGAGGTTTTGGTTGAACAAGGTGCCGGGGATTCTGCTTTTGCAGCAAATGCCGACTATGAAGCTGTTGGAGCTAAAATAGTAACGCGCAAAGAGGTTTTTGACAAAGCTGAAGTTCTGCTGCAAATTCAACCTCCTGCCGAAAATGATATCGAGAAAATTAATGAATCAAAAGTCTGGATTAGTGCATTTAATCCGCTGTGGGATACCGCTCTGGTGAAGAAATTCCTTGCCAATGGAACAACAACGTTCAGCCTGGATTCCATTCCGCGAACAACCCGCGCTCAGGCAATGGACATTTTATCGTCGATGGCAACAGTAGCGGGTTATAAAGCTGTGCTGGAAGCGGCAATGAAACTGCCTACTTTTTTCCCGATGTTTATGACAGCGGCTGGTACAATCCGTCCGGCAAATGTGTTGATTCTTGGCGCCGGAGTTGCCGG
The DNA here is from genome assembly GCA_963771595.1 of uncultured Prolixibacteraceae bacterium. Classification (GTDB taxonomy): domain Bacteria; phylum Bacteroidota; class Bacteroidia; order Bacteroidales; family Prolixibacteraceae; genus CAVYUC01. Next base: position 57,449 of record CAVYUC010000014.1, read on the forward strand.
ATTGCAGGCCATTGCAACAGCACGGAAACTGGGAGCACAGGTTCAGGTTTTTGATGTACGTTCGGCTGTAAAAGAAGAAGTGAAAAGTTTGGGCGGTAAATTTGTGGAAGTGGAAGGTGCCACCGAAGATAAAGCAGCCGGTGGTTATGCTGTTGAACAAACCGAGGAATACAAGAAAAAACAACAGGAAGCCATTAATAACCATGCCGCAAAAGCAAACGTAATAATTTGTACGGCACAGATTCCGGGTAAAAAAGCGCCGCTCCTGATTTCAAAAGAAATAGTGGAAACCATGAAAACCGGATCAGTAATCATTGACCTGGCAGCATCGTCCGGTGGAAACTGCGAACTGTCAAAAAATGACGAGACTATTGTACATAAAGGAGTTACAATAGTTGGGCAGTCAAATTATCCGGCACTAATGTCGGTAGATGCCAGTCGTATGTTTGGTAAAAACGTACTGAATTTCATGAAACTCATAATAGGAGATGAAGGAAAACTGAATCTTAATTTTGAAGACGACATTGTAAAGGGAACGTGCATAACGTACAAAGGCGAAATTTACAATGAACGTGTAAAAGCTGTTTTGAATAAATAAAATATAAAAGATATGGAAAGCGTATTAACTTTTTTAACCGCGAATAAAGAGGCAATATTCATTATTGTGTTATCTGTGTTTCTGGGGTTCGAGGTTATTTCGAATGTTCCGTCAGTGCTGCACACTCCCCTGATGTCGGGAGCCAATGCAATCAGCGGGGTTATTATTATCGGAGGTATTATCCTTGTCGGTCATGCTTCAACAACATTCGAATGGGTGCTGGGTTCAGTTGCCCTGTTTTTGGCTACACTGAATGTGGCAGGAGGTTTTGTTGTTACAGACCGGATGCTCGAAATGTTTAAAAAGAAGAAAAAATAACCATGAATACTATGATTCTTTTAGATGCATTGTTACCGGGACAACTTATCCTGGAATACAGTTACCTTCTTGCAGCAATTATGTTTGTAATCGGGTTAAAACTTCAAAGCCACCCGGAAACAGCCCGGAAAGGAAATCTTTGGGCTGCATCGGGTATGCTCCTGCCTATAATTACCACTCTTATTCTGAATAAAAATGCTGACGGTGAAGGAATTTCACTGGTAAATGCAGCAGCAGTTGTTCTGATTATTGCGGCTGGAAGCGTTGTCGGAACCATAATGGCCCGCAAGGTAAAAATGACAGCCATGCCACAAATGGTATCATTCTTTAATGCCACTGGTGGTGCAGCTTCGGCAACCGTTGCCTTAATCGAATACAATAAAAATCCAAACCAGGCCGTACTTGTCGGACTTTTGGGACTGGTAGTAGGTAGTGTTGCATTCAGTGGAAGTATGATTGCCTATGGAAAACTGGATGGTAAAGTGGGTGATATCTTCTCCAAATTCATGACCTGGTTGAACCTCTTTTTTATGGCAGTAATTGTTGCCATTATTTTGTTGGTGCTTTTTGGCGGATTTGACGAAACAACAAGAACGTACCTTGTTTACGGCCTTCTTGTGCTGAGTTTAATCTACGGAGTAAGTTTTGTAATGCCGATTGGTGGCGCCGATATGCCGGTTGTAATTTCACTTTTGAATTCACTGACAGGTATTGCCGCAGCCATGGCCGGATTTATTTACCAGAATGAAGCCATGATTCTGGGTGGTATTCTGGTTGGAGCTGCCGGAACAATTCTTACTATACAAATGTGCCGCGCTATGAACCGGTCGCTGATTAATGTAATTATCGGGGCCTTTGGCGGAGGCGGCGCTGCAAAAGATCGCGAACAGGGAAATATCAAGGAAATTACACTTAGTGATGCGGCCGTTTTACTCAGCTATTCACAAAAAGTTGTTGTTATTCCCGGATATGGTTTGGCAGTGGCTCAGGCACAACATATTGCACACGAGCTGGATAACCTGCTCGAAGGAAAAGGCGTGGAAGTGAAATACGCCATTCATCCAGTTGCCGGACGTATGCCGGGCCACATGAACGTGTTGCTTGCTGAAGCCGATGTGCCCTACGAAAAACTGGTTGAAATGGACGATATCAACCCGGACATGCCAAACGTGGATGTGGCCATTGTTGTTGGCGCCAACGACGTGGTTAATCCCGCAGCCTACGATGATCCGAGCAGCCCGATTTACGGAATGCCAATTATCGATGCGCATCTGGCAAAAAATATTATTATCATGAAACGTGGAATGGGCAAAGGTTACGCGGGAATTGAAAACGAACTTTTCTTTAACGACAAAACCCGCATGTTGTTTGGCGATGCAAAAAATTCAATCCAAAAACTGGTGAGCGAAATAAAAAGCATGTAACTATAATTTTAAAAGAAATTTGCTCTGCGCAATATAAACTTATAAAAAATGCCGTTCGAAAAAGAATGGCATTTTTTAATTTTTGCTGTTGAATATAAAATTTTAGATCCGTTGAAAAACAAATGCAATGATTGAAACAAGTCATTCATTATCCGAAATAAACGCTGCATAAAACATGGATTCAACCTATATTTTCGAAAAAGATTTCAGCAACAATGATTTTTCAGATTCCGGTTTTCAAAAAGCAGATTATGAAAATTGCCGGTTTCTGAATTGCAATTTTTCAAATACCGATTTATCAGCAATTAATTTTGAAACATGCACTTTCGAGGCTTGTGATTTAAGCCTGGCAAAAATTAACGATACTGGTTTTAAAAGTGTGAAATTTATCAACTGCAAATTGGTAGGATTGAATTTTGAAAATTGCAACAAATTTTTGCTGGCTTTTCAGTTTGAAGGATGTCAGTTAAACTTGTCATCGTTTTATAAGTTGCAGTTAAAAACCACCAAATTTTCCAACTGTATTTTAAATGAAACTGATTTTACCGAAGCCAATCTATTTGCTTCGGTTTTTGAAAACTGCGACCTAAGTGGCGCAATTTTCGAAAACAGCAATCTGCAAAAAACCGATTTTCGCACAGCGGCTAATTTTTCCATCGACCCGGAAAAAAATCTGCTAAAAAAGGCAAAATTCGCACAACATTCACTTGCCGGATTACTTTACAAGTATGATATTATCATTGAATGACATTCTCCTTCAGCCTGAAAAAAAGCAATAAAAATACCGCGTCCACCTGCAAATGCAAAATTACATATTGCACCTCCCGAATCATTTGATTTTTAAGCTAAAAGACCGGAAAGAGCCTATTTACGCCTTTTTCCTTCATATTTTGAAAAGCATTTTTTTATTAAGAATTTAAAATACGGAACTATTTTATTTCTTCAAATGCTGAATTTAAAAGCTGAATTGGTATCTTTCACCACTCATTTAATACTGCTTAACGAATGCCTGATAAATATTCCAAAACGAATTATGCCCCTGCCGAGCGAGCAAGTGACGAAGATCTGAAAAGACAGGCAAAACTTTTCAGTGAAAACGAAATACTGCAAAATCTTGGTGAAGCCATTTCCAACATGCTCGTAATTTTGAACAGACAAAGGCAGATTATTTATGCCAATACAATGTTTCTGGAATTACTCAATAATACCGACAGCAATGACATTATCGGGAAACGCACCGGCGAAGCAACAAATTGCGTACATGCAGCTTCGGCTACAAGTGGTTGCGGCACTACCGAATTTTGCAGAACCTGCGGCGGTGTAAATGCAATTCTGGAGGCACAGCATGGCGTACAGTCAACCAAAGAATGCAGGATAATTACCACAAATAATGATGCTCTCGATTTGCGGGTTACAGCAACTCCTTATTTTTTCAATAATGAAGAATTTACAATTTTTGCCATTAATGATATCAGCCACGAAAAAAGGCGGCAAACACTTGAACGGGTATTTTTTCACGATGTGCTGAACAGTGCCGGTGGAATTCAGGGACTTGCAAAAATTCTGCAAAACATCAGCGACATATCGGAAATTGCAGAAATTGCCCATCTTATAAACCGCACAGCAGACAATCTTGTAGATGAAATTGAAGCGCAGCGCCTTTTAAGCACTGCAGAACGAAACGATTATCAGCTGTCGTATTCAACAATATCGTCGCACGAATTGCTGGAGCAACTTGCAGAGCTGTACCCGGGCGATGAGAATGTGAACAAAAAACGTATAGTAATAGCTTCGCAATGCCACGATGTTGCTGTGGAAACCGACGTGATTCTGTTGCGCCGGATTTTAGGAAATATGGTAAAAAATGCCGTGGAAGCTTCACTGCCAAATGCAATTGTTACATTAAACTGTATTAGCGAAAACAATTCTGTGCAATTCTCGGTGCATAACAACAATTTTATTGAACGAAAATCACAGATGCAACTTTTCAAACGTTCATTTTCGACTAAAGGAATGGGACGCGGACTGGGAACTTTCAGCATGAAACTCTTTGGTGAAAAATACTTGAAAGGGAAAGTGTGGTTCGACAGCTCGGTTGAAAAAGGAACCACTTTCCACGTTAAAATTCCTGTAAAAAAACAGTAAACTCTGCTATTTAAGTATTTAACAGTACCTGTTTAAGACTAAAACATAATCATTTCAACCATTAAATTCTACCTAAAAACATGAATATCAGATGTTTAAATATCGGACTTTAAAATTACCCGTCAAAACCTCTTGTATTTAAAGATATAACACTAAATTTGTATTAATTATTATTTTTAATTTTTTAACAATGAATAAAGGAACTGTAAAATTCTTCAATAAATCTAAGGGATTTGGATTCATTACAGAAGATGGAACAAGTAAAGAACATTTTGTACACATTTCAGGATTAGTTGACGAAATCAATGAAGGTGACACCGTTGAATTTGAATTAAAAGAAGGAAAAAAAGGACTGAACGCCGTTAATGTAAGAGTGGTATAACTGCAATTGCATTTAACTGTTAAAATAAAAAACCTGTCGTTGAAAAATGACAGGTTTTTTATTTTTCACCAAAACCGGCACAAGCACCTATTTCAAAAACCGAATTAAATTAACAATCACTGTAAGAATTCCGCTGATGAGAATCATGGATGTTATTGGAATAAAAACTTTGTTGTTCTCATTCTCAATTCTTATGTCGCCCGGCAATTTACCAAACCAGTTAAAAACTGAAGGGACAAAATAAAGAAGTATTCCCACAACAATTAAAAGAATTCCTGCAATAATAAACCATCGTGCCATAATCTCTCCAATATTAGTTGTTTTTATCATTCTCTTCTTTAAGAGTTTTTATAAGCCTTGTAATTTCCTGATAATGTGAACCTTTCCAGTAATTTTTATTGCAATTGGCACATTCCCAAAACTCTTCGTAATATTTAATTGTATCGGGAAAAATGCGGTTAACAATACTGGATTTATCCACTTTGATTAACCGGCCGTTGCAAACCGAACATCGTGTAAATGGTTTAAAATTATTTATTAACTGCAACCGGGAAACCACTTCTTTTAATTGTTTCGAAGGATTGTCGTTTCGCAGCCAGTAACCATGTGTAACTTTATTATGCGTAAAAATTCCTTTGTCGCGGGTTAAAATAATTCTTTTTTCTGCTGCTGCTGTTTCAATAATTTCATTGTCGTCAAAATCATTTCTGAATAAAGTGTCAAATCCCAGCAACCGTAATTTCGGAGCCAGTTTTCCCAGGTTTACATCAACAATAAACTTTATTTTCCGGAGCGGTTCCGGGCGCAACCGAAGTACAGGAGAAATATCCAACGATTCAAAAACAGGATAAACCGAAACGTATTCATTTCCTTTCATCAGATAGCTAAAATTAACCGAATTGCCATTTACAAGAATTAAATCAACTTCGGTATGCGGAACACCAACCGATTCAATAACATTTTTAACCGAAGGTTTTCCTTTGAATTTATATACAAATGCTCTTTTTTGTTTGGACAATTCAAGATGCTCATTCAATTCCTCATAAAACCGGAAAAAAGCCTCTCGCACAACCGGTGAATGATTATCTTCATGTTTTATTTTTTCATCTTCCTGCATTCTGCTTCAACCTATTATAATATAAATAGAAAAAACTGGTTTAAAAAATTTTTCTGTACGTTTTAAAACACTTCATTTTCAAGCCTGTAAAAAATTGTGTACTTTAAACTTTTTCATAATTTTATACAAATATCGAAAGGTAACAATTTGAAAAAAAAGCTTCCCGATAATAAATCAACTTTCTTCCAAATGAACCTGAAAAAACTGAAATTCGAATACAAAATAACACTCATTTACCTGTTAATCGGATTGTTGTGGATCCTGCTTTCCGATCTGATCCTGGAAAAACTGACACTCTACAATAAATCGTTCACATACTTTCAGTCGGTAAAAGGCAGTTTTTTTGTTATTCTAACTGCGCTGCTGTTGTTTATACTTGTCCGCAGGCAAAGCCAAAAACAAATGCAATCGGCACAAAAATTAAACATCAGCAATCAAAAATATAAAGCTATTTACGAAAAGGCGCCACTTGCCTACCAATCGCTCGATTCTGATGGAAAAATAAATGAAGTAAATCCGACATGGCTCGAAATAACGGGCTATAATCGCCAGGAGATAACCGGAAAACAGTTTTATGATTTTTTAAATACTGAAAGCCGGGAGCAATTCATAAATTTTTATCCTGAATTCAAAAAAAACAAAGCAGTAAAAAATGTAATGTTTCAATTCAGGAAAAAAAACGATGAACTTATTACTATTCTGTTTGAAGGGAATGCCGTATTCGATGACGACGGGAATTTCATTCAGTTTTACAGCGCATTTACCGATTTTACCGAAGAATATAATACAACCAAAAATCTGATTCTCAGCGAAAAAAGATACAAGGCCCTTTTTAACGAAAATAAATCGATAATTCTGCTTACCGACACTGAAACAGGAAATGTTTTTGATGCCAATGCAGCAGCACTAAAATTTTACGGCTACACCATTGAGCAGATTAAAAACCTGAATGCAAGTGATATAAATATTTTATCGGAGAATGAAATAAAGGATGAAAAAAAGGCTGCTGAAAAAGAAGGCCGGAACTATTATCATTTCAGGCACAGGTTGGCCGGCGGCAAAATTAAAGATGTACAGGTTTACAGCGGAAACCTGGCCACGCAAAACAAACAACTGAAATATTCTGTCATCCATGATATTACACAACAGGTAGAAGCCGAAAATAATTTAATTGCCGCAAAATTAAAAGCCGAAGAAAGCGACCGCTTAAAAACCGCATTTCTGGCCAATATGAGCCATGAAATCCGGACACCGATGAATGGAATAATGGGTTTCACCAAACTTCTTGAAAAAAAAGAATTAACCGCTGCGCAACATCAACTGTATTTAGACCTTGTAACAAAAAGCAGTGAACGTCTTTTAAACACCATTAATGATATTATTGAAATATCGAAAATTGAAGCAGGACAAACATCGCTTCGCTTAACCGAACTGGATTTGCACGAATTTATGACTTACCTTTTCAGCTTTTACAAACAGGAAGCCGAAAGTAAGGGATTGCAATTCAAAAGGACGGAAACTGGATATCCAAATAATTTATTTATTACTACCGATAAAATTAAACTGGAGTCTATACTTTCGAATCTTATAAAAAATGCCATTAAATTCACCGAAAAAGGATTTGTGGAAATGGGATGTAAAAGGAATGGCAACAACTATGAATTCTATGTAAAAGATAGTGGTGTTGGAATACCCAAAGAGAAACAAGGACAGATATTCAACCGATTTGTGCAGGCCGATAATTCGCTCACCAAACCATACGAAGGTTCGGGGTTGGGGCTGTCAATTGCCAAAGCTTATGCAAAAATGCTGCATTCAAAAATAAAAGTAGAATCGGAAGTGGATAAAGGCAGTACTTTCCGGTTTGAACTAAAAACCAAATCTTCTGAAAAGACTCAGCAACAGTTGCTGTTTTAATAAAGATTCATAAAGAATCAGAAATTCATTTCTTATCGGTGAAGAGGTGAAAAAATCCATGAGCCCGCCGTTTTTCATTGTCGCGCCCAGTACCTTCCACCACGTAATAATAAACACCCGGACTTGCCTGGCGCCCTCCCAGCCGGCCATCCCAAACAGTTTCTTCCCAAATATTATCGAATCCGCGGATGTTATCTTTACTCCAGTAATGAATCCGTTTTCCCCAGCGGTTAAAAATCGAAATTTTAATATTTTGCATCGACCAGAATTTCACAATAAAATAATCATTGGTGCCGTCCCCATTTGGTGTGAAAACATTGGGGACTGCAATAAATGAGGTATCTACCACAATAAATTCGTCGATGTAAGCTGTGTCAACACAAGTTTGATTTTCCGAAATATTTTTTGAAACAAGTTTTACATTGTACGTTCCCGAATTCTCGAACGTATAAACAGGATTTTGGTCATACGCTACAATCATAATACTATCGATGGGTTGCTGCGAATTTGCTGCTTCCCTTTTTATTTCATCCAAATCACGGTAAATAAACCACTCAAACTGATCGGGATCTCCATTCAACGACTGGTTGTTAAAACTAACCAGCAAAGGAGCTTCTCCATTTTGCGGATCCACCGTAAATTTGGCTTCGGTAACAATTGATTCATAAAAAACATTTGTGGTTGTTTCGCATCCAAACCGGTCATAAACCCTGAGCGTATAATCCGTATCTTCTGCCGGCGGGTTAAAAATCTGAGGATTTAAAGTGGCTGCGACAATGTTATTCCCATCCAGCCACTGCACTTTAACATCTTTAAAAACATCGATTGCTGTGTTGCTGGCCAAATCATAATATTGTAAACCAGCAGTTTCAAACGTTCCGTTTAATTTAAACGACTGGCAGGTTGATTCAGTCACTTCGCCACTTGCCGAAAACCACTCGTTGAAAATCCAGGACCTGTATATCTGTGTTGTTGCACCTTGAGTAATTGTAACGCGGTAACCGCCATCTGCAAGTGAAGTGATTGTAGATTCCTGCGCCTCGCTGCTTTCCGAGAAATAAAATTCGAATGCTCCGGTTGCGTTGTTGTATTTTTCCCACAAAAAAGTTTTGGTCCCCTCAAGATTGGTTTGTGCACGTAATGCACCTTCCGCTGCTCCTTCTGCCGGGGTACAAAAAATGTAAATACTGTCGGTTTCCTGAAAAACCGGGTAATTGGTTGATTCGGATGCCGAAGAACCCGGAGCTGAAATTTGTGCCACTGAAACAGTTGTGTGGAGAATAAATAAAATAAAAATGAATAAGTATAAACTACTCTTTTTCTTCATAAATACCAATCTTCTTTGAGCTACAATATTAACGTATAATTTTTATTTAATTGTCCCGGCAACCACAAAAATCAGCATTTATCTGTTCAAAAAACAAGTTTCATTATATTTGTTGAAAAATTGCTTTGCAGGAAAACCTGGACATAAAACATCATTTACTTTTGCTTTTAACTACAGAAAAAAATTTATTGTGCTTGATTACTTAAAGGATTTAAATAAATCTCAATACGATGCAGTTGTGCAAACTGAAGGTCCGGCGCTGGTAATTGCCGGCGCTGGCTCAGGTAAAACGCGCGTATTAACCTACCGCATTGCCCATCTGCTAAAACAAGGCGCGCGTCCTTCTACAATTCTGGCGCTTACTTTCACCAATAAGGCAGCTCGCGAAATGAAAGAACGCATTGCCAAAGTGGTTGGCGAAAAAGCCGCACGCTATCTCTGGATGGGAACATTCCATTCCATTTTTGCACGTATTCTCCGGACCGAGCACGAAGTTATCGGATACCCGGCCAATTTCACAATTTACGACAGCGCCGACAGCAAAAGCCTCATTAAAACAATCCTGAGAAATTTTCAGCTCGATGACAAAATATACAAACCCGGGGTAGTCAGCGCCCGCATTTCGATGGCAAAAAATAATTTGCTAACTCCAAATTCCTACGCTCAAAATGCCGAAATCAGAGGAATCGACAAAAACATGAGAATGCCTGCCATTGCCGAAATTTATAAAGAATATGCCAAAAGGTGCTTTCTTTCCGGCGCAATGGATTTTGATGATTTATTGCTGAAAACCAACTTGTTGTTCCGCGACAATGAAGAGATTCTGAAAAAATACCAGCACCAGTTTGATTATGTTTTGGTTGACGAATACCAGGATACCAATTTTGCCCAATACCTGATAATTAAAAAGCTTGCGGCCGTTCATAAAAACATTTGTGTTGTTGGCGACGATGCACAAAGTATATATTCATTCCGTGGCGCCCGGATAGAAAATATCCTCAATTTTCAATCTGATTATCCGAATCATAAAATTTTTAAACTCGAACAAAATTACCGCTCCACACAAACTATTGTTAATGCGGCCAACAGCATTATTCTAAAAAACAGGAAACAGATTCCGAAAACGGTCTTCTCGGAAAATGAAACCGGCACTTCAATTAAAGTGATTTCGGCGTTAACCGATAACGAAGAAGGATTTCTTGTGGCGCAGGAAATAGCACAAACACAGCTTCGCAATCACTACAATAATCTGGATTATGCAATTTTGTACCGCACCAATGCTCAATCCCGAATTTTTGAAGAAGCGCTGCGAAAACGAAATATCCCATATAAAATATACGGCGGCTTAAGTTTTTACCAACGAAAGGAAATAAAAGATTTGCTGGCATATTTTCGCCTGATAATCAATCCTTCAGACAATGAAGCGCTGAAACGAATTATCAATTTTCCGGCACGCGGAATTGGCAGCACCACCATTGCCAAACTGGAAACCGAAGCGGTAAGAAATGAAAAATCAGTTTGGCAGGTTATTATCGAATTGCCGGGAAACAACAACATCAGCCTTAATAAAGGAACCGTTTCCAAACTGCTGGTTTTTAAAAATCTCATTCTTGATTTTGTTAATTTTTCAGATGTAAATGATGCATTTGATACCGCTAAATCTATTGCCGAGAAAACCGGTATTTTAAAAGAATTGTACAACGATAAATCGCCGGAAGCGTTGAGCAGGCACGAGAATATACAGGAACTGCTGAACGGAATTCAGGAATTCAGTATTAATGCCATTGAAGAAGGTCGCACCGCCAAACTGGCCAATTATCTGGAAGATGTGGCTTTGCTTACCGATCAGGACAATGAAAAAGATGAAGACCGGGATAAAGTGACATTAATGACTATTCATTCTGCCAAAGGACTTGAATTTAAAAATGTTTTTGTGGTTGGACTGGAAGACAATCTTTTTCCATCGTCACAATCCGACGAAAAAAACAAACCCGAAGCATTGGAAGAAGAACGGCGGCTATTTTATGTGGCACTAACCCGCGCCAAAGAAAATGCATGGTTTTCGCACGCCAACCAACGTTACCGATGGGGAAAACTCGATTTTTGCTCTCCCAGCCGGTTTCTTCTCGAAATGGAAGAAAAATTTTTGGACGGCGGTGATTTCAAAAATCCGGCAAAACCGGCAGCTCCCGCAAACAGCTTTCAACGAAATACGGCAAACCACAACTTTCTTAAACGCCCGCAGGGAAGATCTTTCGGAAACCAGGGTGCACAAAACATTTTCAACCGCAAACACGTTCAATTAAAAGAACCTGAAAAACAGGAGAGTTCTTTTACTGGCGACGATCCAGGAAAAATTGTACAGGGAATGGTAGTGGAACATCAGCGTTTTGGCGAAGGAAAAGTTATTAAAACAGAAGGAGTTGCTCCAAATATAAAAGCCACTGTTTTTTTTCCTAATGCAGGACAAAAACAGCTGTTGCTGAAATTTGCCAAACTAAAAATTATTGGTTAGTTCAAGGCTGAAGCACAAAAAATTATAAATAATTGCAATTTGCAGGGAATTAATTAGTTTTGTACAAAATTACCACCGCGCACTAAAAGTTGATTACCTGATTTTTAATTCGTCATTCGAAAAAAAAATAAATTTACATATGGATTATAATTCACAAAGAAAAAAACTTCCGTTGCCGGAATATGGAAGAAATATTCAAAATATGGTTGACCATGTGGCCACCATTGAAGACCGGGAAGTGCGCAACCAGGCAGCTCAGACTGTTATTGATGTTATGGGTAATTTATATCCTTACCTTCGCGATGTTGCCGAATTCAAACACAAACTGTGGGATCATCTGGCTATAATGACCGATTTCAAACTCGATATCGATTATCCTTATGAACCGCCATCGCCCGATATTTTAACCGAAAAACCAAACCGGGTGCCATATAACCAACACCACTTAAAATACCGTCATTATGGTCTGGTTACCGAAAAAATGATTGATGCTGCCCTTAAAATGAATGAAGAAGAACAGCAAATAATGATTGAACAACTGGCCAACCACATGAAAAAATTGTATTTAATGTGGAACAAGGATTCAGTTGAAGACGAAAAAATTCTGATGGATTTGGAAGAGCTTTCGGGTGGAAAACTAAAAGTTCCGAAAGATTTGAATCTTTCCGATGCAAAAGCGGTTTTCACTAAAAAGAAAAAGAAAAAGAAAAAATATTCCAACTGATTAATGTCGGCGTTTAAAGTAGAGGGTGGTTTTAAACTGCGGGGTTCGCTTGAACCTCAGGGAGCCAAAAACGAGGCGCTTCAGGTTATTTGTGCCAGCTTGCTTACCGATCAGGATGTTATCATCGAAAACATTCCCGAAATAAGGGATGTTCTCAAACTAATCGAAATTTTAAAAGGACTTGGAGTTCGGGTTGAACGACAGCAAAAAGGAAAATTTCTTTTTAATGCAGCAACAGTTAATATCGATTACCTTAAATCTCCGGAATATGCCGAACAGGCAGCCAGCCTTCGCGGATCGATTATGATTATTGGCCCGCTGCTGGCGCGTTTTGGCAAAGGTTTCATTCCGCAGCCCGGTGGCGATAAAATCGGGCGACGCAGAGTTGACGTTCATTTTTGGGGCTTTCAAAAACTGGGCGCTGTTTTTAATTTCGACGCGCAAAATTTATGGTACTCTGTTTCTGCGCCACACATGAAAGGCAGTTATATGCTGTTGGATGAAGCATCGGTAACCGGAACGGCCAATATTTTAATGGCCGCAGTTATGGCCGACGATAAAACAACCATTTACAATGCGGCCTGCGAACCTTACATTCAGCAACTTTGTAAAATGCTCGTTTCCATGGGAGCCAGCATTTCTGGCATCGGCTCCAATTTGCTTCATATTGAAGGTGTTAAACTGCTGAAAGGTTGTACACACCGGATTTTGCCCGACATGATTGAAGTGGGTAGTTTTATCGGCCTGGCAGCAATGACAGCTTCCGAAATTACCATCAAAAATGTGGGCATGGAACATTTGGGAATTATTCCGTCCTCCTTTCAGAAACTGGGAATAAAAATGGAACAAAATGGCGATGACCTGGAAATAAAGGAGAACAGTCATTACGAAATTGAAAACTATATTGATGGTTCCATTTTATCCATTTCCGATGCACCGTGGCCCGGCCTTACACCCGACCTGCTAAGTGTTTTTCTGGTGGTGGCAACGCAGGCAAAAGGCAGTGTTCTAATTCATCAGAAAATGTTTGAAAGCCGCCTGTTTTTTGTCGATAAACTTATTGATATGGGTGCGCAGATTATTTTATGCGACCCGCACCGGGCAACTGTTATTGGTTTAAACCGGGCCCAGAATTTACGGGCAACAAAAATGTCGTCACCCGATATAAGGGCAGGAATTGCTTTGTTAATTGCGGCCATGTCGGCAAAAGGAACAAGCATTATTGACAATATTGAACAAATTGACCGCGGATACGAAAATATTGATAAAAGATTAAATGAACTGGGGGCCAAAATCTCAAGATATTGATTTATTGTCATTTACCCACATATTCATTTTTAGACTTTCAATGGCATGTTAATTGTTTGGCAAAAAATTATATTTTTGAAATCAGGAAAATAAATTAAAATAATACAATATGAAGAGGTTAGCAATTCTTATCACATTTTTGATACTTGGAACAGGAATTACATTTGCACAAAACACCATTGGAATTAATATTGGCAATAAAGCGCCCGAATTAATTGGAACATCGCCCGATGGAAAAACTTTCAAACTTTCGGACACAAAAGGAAAACTGGTGTTGCTCGATTTTTGGGCATCGTGGTGTGGCCCCTGTCGCCGCGAAAATCCAACTGTTGTAAATGCCTATAACGGTTTCAACAATAAAAATTTTGCCAACGGAAAAGGTTTTACTGTATTTAGTGTTTCGCTCGATCGCGCAAAAGAAGACTGGGTAAAAGGAATTAAAACCGATAAACTGAGCTGGCCCTACCACATCAGCGATTTAAAATACTGGAATTCAAAACATGCTGCAATTTACGGTGTTCGCAGCATTCCATCCAATTTCCTTCTGGATGAAAACGGAGTTATTATTGCCCGTAATTTGAGGGGACCGGCATTGGAAGCAAAATTGAAAGAACTTGCAAAATAAAGTAACAGCCGGATTAAAAATATTTTTATAGTTCCAAATTGACACCTGCATTGTACAATGGGTGTCAATTTGTCTTTTACAGAGGGTGTGGCAAATAATTTGATGTGCCAAAAGCGTTATAAAAACTGAAGAAAAATGGCAGAAGAAAAAGCTAAAAAAAATACAGAAAATACTCAGCAAACAGAACATGTTAATAATGCTGATGATGAAAAACAACAGGAGCTAACTGCTGAAGAAAAATACAAGCAGGAAAACCAGGAAATGGAAGTGGAAGAAGATGAGTCTGAAGAAGAGCAAACTTCAGAAAATACACAACAAGAACAGTTGGAAAAGTTACAGACAAAACTGGATGAATTTTCAGATAAACACTTGCGCTTACAAGCTGAATTCGACAATTTTCGCCGGCGAACCATCCGCGAAAAGGCTGATTTAATAAAAGCCGGCGGCGAATCAGTTATTGTAGGTTTATTACCTGTTATCGACGATTTCGAACGGGCACTTGATTCTTTAAAATCGGCTCCCGACGATGATGCCGGAAAAATGGGCACATTGCTTATTTACAGCAAGTTTAAAGATTTTCTGAAACAAAATAATGTAAAAGAGATTGAAGCAACAAACCAGGATTTTGATGTTGATTTGCACGAAGCAATAACCAAAATCCCGGCTCCCGATAAAAAGCACAAAGGCAAAGTTGTAGATGTAATACAAAAGGGATACACACTAAACGACAAGGTTATCCGGTTTGCAAAAGTTGTAATCGGAGAATAAAATCAAATCAGCAAAATGGCAAAAAGAGATTATTACGAAATATTAGGTGTTGGGAAAGAGGCGTCGGCTGAAGAGATAAAAAAAGCATACCGTAAAAAAGCGCTGCAATACCATCCGGATAAAAATCCGGGCGACAAGGAAGCAGAGGAAAAATTTAAGGAAGCTGCCGAGGCATATGAAGTGCTGCGCAATCCGGAGAAAAAACAACGGTACGATCAGTTCGGACATGCAGGAATGAGTGGCGCAGCAGGCGGCGGATATGGCGGTGGATTTTCGGATATTGAAGATATTTTTTCAGCATTTGGCGATATTTTCGGCGGACATTTTGGAGGATTCGGAGGATTTAGCGGCGGCCGCAGCCGCAGCACCGGAAGACGCGTCAGCCGCGGCTCCGATTTACGCGTGAAAGTGAAACTAAATCTGGAAGAAATTGCAAATGGCGTTGAAAAGAAAATAAAGGTAAAAAAATATACCGCCTGCAAACACTGTGACGGAACCGGCGCGCAAAATGCATCGGCATATTCCAACTGCAACACATGTCACGGAACCGGTCATGTTACGCGCATAGCCAATACTTTGCTCGGTCAAATGCAAACTACTTCCACCTGCCCGACATGCCAGGGCGAAGGAAAAATTATAACCGACAAATGTAATCATTGTGCAGGCGAAGGTGTTATTCGCGATGAAGAAGTAATTAAAATTAATATACCGGCAGGAGTTGGCGAAGGAATGCAACTAAATGTTTCGGGCAAAGGAAATACAGGCAGGCGTGGCGGAATAAACGGCGATTTGCTGGTTGTTATTACCGAGGAAGATCATCCGGAATTGGTGCGCGATGGAAACAATCTGATTTACAACCTCTTCTTATCGTTTCCTGAAATTACACTGGGAACAACTGCCGAGATTCCTACGGTTGAAAGTAAGGTAAAAGTTAAAATCGAACCGGGTACACAACCTGAAAAAATACTGCGCCTCCGCGGAAAAGGATTGCCCGATGTGAATGGTTACGGAAAAGGCGATTTGCTGGTAAGGGTTCATGTCTGGATTCCGAAAAAACTGAGTGCCGAAGAAAAAAGAATACTGGAAAAATTGCAAACATCGCCCACTTTTCAGGAAGGACCTTCGGCTTCAGAGAAATCCTTCTTTGAAAAAATGAAAGATATGTTTTAACTTTTTCGGAAAAAATTCTTTCTTTTCATGAAATAAAAAGGTTAATTTTATTGCTAATTTTAAACTTATACTTATGAAAAGAATATTAATCGCACTTTTTGTTCTGGCAATTACCCTGCAGGTTTCAGCAAAATTAAAAGAAAACCAACTTCTTGGAAAATGGAAGTATGAAGTAGTTACCGACCAGGGAAATATGTCGGGAGTCTTTCATTTTATGGAAAAAGACGGAAAGCTTGCCGGTGAAGTAATTACTGATGACGGCTACACCATTCCGTTTACCAAAATTGAAATAAAAGAAGAAAACATGCTTTACCTGGAACTTCAAACTGATTCGGATGTAATTAAAATTTCGGTAAAAGTTGATGGTAAAAAATTTACCGGAACCGGCTCGTCCTACCAGGGAGACGCCCCTATTACCGGTGAGAAACAAGAGTAATTTTTCGGATGCCGGCTGTTTTCAGGTTTTAAAAGAATGCTTATTAAAATAAATATTTGTGGAAGAACTTTTAAATATCCGGTATCATTTTCTTGAAAAAGAGTTGCAAAAAGAGATTCTTTCACAGGGCGTTGTTAAAACATTTACTTCGGGCGACCAAATTGTCCGTGAGGGACAGTTTATTACAAGTTTTCCGCTGGTTGTTAAAGGTTTAATCCGCATTACCAGAACCAATAAAGACGGAAACGAACTGCTGCTTTATTATCTTAGGGAAAACGAAGTTTGTGCCATGTCGCTTACCTGTTGTATGGCCAATTTAAAAAGCACGGTAAAAGCAATTGCCGAAGAAGATACCGAGGTTATACTGTTGCCGGTTTCGTTGCTCGACAAATGGATGTGCGAATTTCCAACATGGCGCGAATTTGTGATGCAGACTTTTCAAAACCGCTTCAGGGAATTAATTGATACCGTTGATTCCATTGCCTTTTTAAAACTTGATGAACGCCTCGTAAAATTTTTCCGCGACAGGTACCGAAAATCGGGGATGAAATCGTTTTCGGGCACACACCAGGAATTGGCATTTCAGTTAAATACTTCACGCGAGGTTGTTTCCCGGCTGCTCAAGAAATTGGAGAAACAGGGAAAAGTTGAATTATCACGCAATTTTATTGATTTTTCGGGTCTTCTGTGACATTCGTTACAGTATAAATTACAGTGTCTTATTTTATTTGCAACACAAATTCAAAATTGTAGTGTAAAGCTATAATTCTAATTTTGGGTTAAAATCGGTTAGTAGTTGAAGGTTGTTATGCCATCTGTTTTGCAGGTGGCATTTCTTTTTTACCACACCTGTCCTGTTCAAAATGCACGTAATTGAAAAAAAATAATGGAGTGAAATTAAAACCATCATCCGGTGAACCAAAAATGTTTAATTTTACCTGCAGATTTCAGCACGCTCATTTTCAATTGGTTTTCACACTATGACTAAAGAAATTAATGAACTGGAAAAACAATTCTTTTCTGACGGACATAAATTAGGAATCAATTTATCGAATGCCGGAAACAGAAGCTACACTTTGTTTCCGGCTGTAAAAAAACTGTTCGCATCAGTTGATGAATTTAATGATACGTTTCTGAATTTCATTGAAAGCCACCATCAGAAAACCGAATGCAGAAAAGGCTGCGAATGGTGCTGCCATCAACCGGTTTATGCGCTGTCGTACGAACTTGAATTTCTCAAAAATTATATCGCTGAAAATTTCAGCGCCGAAAAACAAACTGAGATAAAAAAACGCGCCGAACAAAAAAGAAAGAAACTGGAAGGTCTGGAAAAGGAAGATCTTCTGAATTCAAAATTTCCGTGTCCGTTGCTCGAAAACGGCTCTTGCATAGTTTATGAAGCGCGTCCCGTAGCTTGCCGGATTTATCTTTCAACGAGTTTAAAAACATGTTTGAATTACTTCAATAATCCTGAGGATCAAACCAATTTTCCTGCTCTATTAAGTTTCCCGATGCGTGCCGGAAAATTAATGAATGAAGGATTTAAATCTGCCCTAAAAACCAATGGAATAAAAGCAGAGGAATACAGCATTGAAGAAAAGCTTTAAATTGAAAAGCGGAATCATTTCTCCACTTGCGGTTTCAACAATTCCGCTGAAATCGTCATTAATTTTCTTCAGGATTGATGCCCACTTTTTCCAGTTTTTTTATCAAAATACCGGGCGAAACAGGACGGCTGTTTTTCGTAAGAACAGTAACAATTTTTGCTTTCACCATAAGTTTTTCATCCGCTTTGCGAATTATTTGCTGATTGAAAATAATTCGCAGCCGGCCTTGTTTGGCCATTTTTAGCTGTACCAGAAAATTATCGCCCGGACGCAATGGAAATTTGTAATCCAGTTCCGCACGAACAACCACTGCATCAATTCCCTGATTGTGCAAATCCGCAAAATCAAGCCCAATGGAATTCAGAAATTTATGCCGGCAGTTTTCCAGGTAATTCTGATAAACTGCGTTATTAACAATTCCCTGGATATCACATTCATAATCGCGCACCTGCATTTCTATTTCAAAATCGAAATGTTCCACTTTAATGGCAAATTAATTAAATGACAGCCAATTCTTTAAATGTTTTTCAATTAGCAGAAGCGATCATTTTTGGATAGCCGCCAAAAAGTTTGGTAATAAACCGGTGAACATTGTGCGGCCCTTTTACCGGGTCGGCAAACATCATGATGCATTTTTTATAAATCAGCGGAATTCCGGCATCTTCAATAATTTTAACTGCTTCGGGAGTTTCAGATTTTTGTTGCATCCAAATCATTTTCATTCCTCTTTTTACCGCCTCACCGGCCACCTGAGTCGTTTCCTGCCGGGGTGTAACAATAAAAAGATGATATACATCCTTGGGTAGTGAATCAATTGAAGAATAACATTTTACACCTTGAATTTGGTCAGCATTAGGATTTACCGGATACAATTCGTATCCTTTTTCCCGCAATTCTTTAAACACGGTTCCTCCAAATTTCTTCGGATTGCGTGATGCACCGGCAACCGCAATTTTTTTAGTTTCCAAAAACCGTTGGATTTCATTTAAGTTTGTCATAGTTTTTGTTTTTATTTAATCACAAAATCGAATAGTTTTTCATCGGCAAGGTAACCTTCCAGGCGATCGCTAATTTTAACCGGTCCCACTCCGGCCGGAGTTCCGGTATAAATTAAATCGCCAATTTTCAACGTTACAAACTTTGAAATATGCGCCACAATATCATCAAAATCAAAAATCATCAAACCGGAATTGCCATCCTGAACTGTTTCACCATTTACATTCAGCCTGAAATTTATTTTTTTCAAATCCGGAATATTTTCAACGGGAATAAATTCTCTGCTTAGAACTGCCGACTGATCGAATGCTTTTGCTTTTTCCCAGGGTAATCCTTTTTTCTTTAATTCGGCCTGTACATCGCGTGCTGTAAAATCAATTCCCAAACCAATTTCATCAAAATAACGATGAGCAAACCGTTTTTCGATGTTTTTTCCAAGCCGGCTTATTTTTAAAACCAGCTCAATTTCATGGTGCACTTCATTCGTCCAGTCCGGAATGTAAAACGGCTGGTTATTGCGTAACAGCGCCGAGTCGGGTTTCATAAAAAAAACCGGTTCATCCGGCACCTCGTTATTTAATTCCCGGGCATGTGCCACATAATTCCGGCCAATGCAAATTATCTTCATATTTATCAATTACTTTAAAATCTAAACTTGAAACTTTAAACTGAATTTCATTTATTCATCATCCG
Organism: uncultured Prolixibacteraceae bacterium; assembly: GCA_963771595.1. Lineage (GTDB taxonomy): Bacteria > Bacteroidota > Bacteroidia > Bacteroidales > Prolixibacteraceae > CAVYUC01. The sequence goes on from CAVYUC010000014.1 coordinate 77,519, forward strand.
CAACTTAATTTGCGTTAACACTTTTTTGGTGTAAAGTGGAAATTCGCTGTTCATAATCCATCCAAAATATCCAGGCTGTTCAGTCAGTACCTTTTCAACCGGTATTCCTCTGTTTTTACCAAAATTAAAAACCTCCACTCCATCTTCATTATAAACAATACGACCCACAAAATCAACATTTTGGTCGTAACATGAAAACTCGCTGAGCTTTTCCACATCGTTTACAATCGGCACAGATTTCTTTCCGTTTTTATCTTCGCATTCCACATCTTTATACACGTCGAGCTGGGATTTTAAAACCTCGTAAGTTGCACGGGTGTCGGCCATTGCGCTGTGTGCATCAATCAGTTCCTGCCGGCAGTAAAATTTATATGCAGCTGCCAGAGTACGTTTCTCCATTTTATGAAAAATAGCCTGCACGTCAATAAATTTTCGTTTCTTAAAATCGATATCGATATCAGCCCGAAGAAATTCTTCGGCCAAAAGCGGAATGTCGAACCGGTTGGAATTAAAGCCTGCCAAATCGCAACCTTCAAGAAATTTAGCCAGATTTTTTGCCACCTCTTTAAAAGTCGGCTCATTTTTAATATCGTCATCATAAATTCCGTGAATTGCCGAACTTTCTGCAGGTATTGGCATTTCAGGATTTATACGAAGCAACATCTCCTCCTCGCTCCCATTCCGAAGGATTTTAAGCAGCGCGATTTCAACAATTCTGTCGGTAACAATATTAATTCCTGTGGTTTCAAGATCCAGAAAAACAACCGGATTTTTTAAAATAAGTTGCATGAGTTTTATTTAAAAGAGAAGGTATCCGAAAAACCATGCAATTATTTTTGATTTTTGGGATACCCTCAAAATTTATAATTTTTGATTTTATGCGTTTATCATCATCGGCATCAAAAGCATTAATACATCTTCGTCTTCATCGTCGGTTTCAGCGGGTAAAAGCAAACCGGCACGAGTAGGATCGCTCATTTCAACTTTTACATCGCCGGCCGAAATGTTGGTCAGAATCTCCAGTAAAAATGTCGATTTGAAACCAATTTCAATTTCATCCCCTTCGTATTCGCAATTTAACCGTTCGACAGCCGAAATTGAAAAATCAATATCCTGTGCCGAAACTACAAGTTGGTTTTCGTGAATACTCAATTTTACCAGGTTGCTTGCCTGGTTCGAGAAAACAGAAACACGTTTAACGGTGTTGTAAAATGCCAGTCTGTCTATCACCATTTTATTTGGATTACTGGCTGGAATTACCGAATTGTAACTTGGATAATTTCCTTCAACCAAACGGCAAATGAGTTTATAATTGCTTAATGTGAAAATTGCATTTTTATCGTCGAAATCCAGTTTCACATCGAATTCTTCTTTCGGCAACAAATTTCGCAGTAAACCTGCCGGTTTCTTCGGAAGTATAAACGATGATTCAAATTCGGCCGTTGCATCAGTGCGGCGGTAGCGAACAAGTTTATGCGCGTCGGACGCAACAAAACTTATATTTTCCGGAGAAATCTCGACAAAAATTCCATTCATTACCGGCCTCAGTTCATCGTCGGCAGTTGCAAACAAAGTTTTTTCGATTCCTTTTTGCAAAACCTTGTGGCTCAAATTTACCGACGAAGCCGACTCTTCGTCCACCTGCGGCTGTTCCGGAAAATCTTCGCCATTTTGCCCAACTATACTGAATTTCCCATTGTCGGAAAAAATCTCGATTCCAAAGGTTTCAGTATTCATTTGAAAAGTCAGCGGTTGTTCCGGAAATTCTTTCAGTGTGTCGATTAACAACTTTGCCGGAATAGCAATTGTTCCGTCACCTTCAGTATTATCCAGTTCGATGCTGGTAATTAGTGTCGATTCCAAATCGGAAGCAGTAATTGTCAATTCGGATCCAACCAGCTGAAACAGAAAGTTATCCAAAATAGGCATGGTACTTTTACTGCTGATTACCTTGCTGATGGCGGCCAGGTGACTTAATAAATCGGTACTTGAGACAACAAACTTCATAGTAAAATTTTTATTTTGTTTTTTTATCTGATTCCGGCATTCAACTTTCAGAAATCACTGTAAGCTAGCTGATTTAGTTTGATACTGAAAGGATAAACCAAGTACACGAATATACAAACTTTAATGTAATATACCATTCCGATAAGTTTGATTTTTTCAGCCAGTTATGAACGGGTAAAACGGTACCTGCGCCACGCGTTGTAGATAACTCCGAACAAGGATATGATTACCAGCGGCAACAACACGTTTAACCATTGCCAAAACGCCTTTTCCTCGCGCAGTTTCACCTTATCGAGCAGCCGTAATTTTTGCGTTCGGTTACGCAACTGCATTATGCCGCGGTCGTCGTTCAGGTAATAAATTGTGTTTAATAAAAATTCCCTGTTGCCAAAAGTCTGCCCCGAAACGCGGTCGAAACCCAATTCCATTATACGTGGCGGACTGGAGGAATAATCCACTTTATTTTCAATAATTCCGCCATCGGCAACCACCACCATTTTTGTGGGCGGACTTTCATCCAGAATTGAAGAAGACGAAAATCCCAAAGGTTCTGTCAACCGGTTTTGAAACACTGAAGTAAACGAACCTTCGAGCAACACGCCAACCGGAATAAATGATTTGTTAAATAATTCGCGGGCCGGCGGGTTGTTAATATTTTCAAGACTCACGGTTGACGGCGCCTGTAACGTTCTCGCGTATGGCGATGTGGAAAGCACCATGCTTTTACGCACTTTCGGATTACCACCCAGTGTATCGATAGAAGAGACAAATTCGCCCAAAACACGGTTTAAATTCCGGCTCAGCGGGTGAGCATCATTGGGAATCAGCAGCGGCGAATAATACCACGGATGCAAGGTAAACTGCGGCTCATTTCCCTGTGGCGCCGTATTCACCCTAATCATAGCACATTCCACATCCTGCAGCAATACAGAATTTAAACGTACACCATACCGGAAAAGCTGGTCATTCAGGTTCAAATCGCGCGGGAAAGCAAACGTCATAAATCCTTTGGAAAGGCTGTCCATACTTACCTGCACCGGATCAACCAGCCATAGAATTTTTCCACCGTTCATCACAAACTGATCGATTAAAAGTTTATCCTTTTCGGGAAAAGGCTGCTCCGGATTGGAAACGATTAATATATCGGTATTGTCATTCTCCGCTTGCAGCGAATCTGCCGTTATTCGTTTCACCTGAAATTCGCCTGCCAGTGACGACGCAAAATCGTACACCTGGTAACGATCCGATTCGCCATGGCCTTCGAGAAAAGCCACTGTTGACAATTTGGCCCGTTTTAATTTTTGAAAAGCATAAACAAGTTCAAACTCCACACTTTCGATGGAATGATTAAAATTGGCTTCGTGCGAAAAATCAGGATTGTATTTCAAAAAATTAACCGCCATCTCACGACCATTGTAACGAATTACAGCGCCCGGAAAAATAAGCCGGGTACTTACACCCTGGTCCGTTTTCTGACGGAAGCTGGTGGGTTTCACTCCCTTCTGAATTAACTGTTCAATAAATTTTTCCCGTTTTTCCTCATTTTGAATGTTGTACGGATTCCGCACTGAAATTCGTATAGGCTCGGGTGAATAGGCATTTAAAACAGCTACCTTTTCAAACACTTCTTCCTGCAATTTTCGCAATCCGGGCTCCAGGTCGCCTGCAAGATAAAATTCAACTTCCACCGGATGCTCAAAACCTTTAACAATTTCGGTACTTACTGCGGACAATGAAAATCGTTTATCAGCCGTGAGATCGATTCGAAATAAAAAATTGCCGGAAAACCAGAAAATAAACATGAGAATAACAAAGGTGACCAGAAAATTTATCTTGAACTTTTTTTGCTGCCACTTTTTATTTCGTAGAAAACCGACTGTGAGCAACAGAAAAATAAAGGCCATCCCCAAAAAATAAATCAAATCGCGCAAATCCACTACACCGCGTGAAACCGATAAATAGTGGTTGTTGATGCTGAGCCAGGCAAAAAGCTGTTCCAGAACATAAGGAACCCCGGAAGTGGCAATGAAATCGAATCCCAGATAAAAAACAAACGACAATGCCATCGCTAAAATGAACGAAACAATCTGGTTGTCAGTAAGTGAGGAAGCAAAAACGCCGATGGAAATATAAATGACTGCCAAAAAAAACAATCCGATAAATGAGCCCCACGTTGCGCCGGCATCAATATTTCCGACAGGATTTCCGAGCAAATTCACCGATAAAAAATAAATAAGCGTTGGCAACAATGAAATAGCCACCAACACAAGCGCCGCAAGAAATTTGGCAAAAACAAGTTTAAAATCGGCAAGCGGGCGAGTGAGTAAAAGCTCGATGGTGCCGCTGCGTTTTTCGTCGGCAAAAAAGCGCATGGTAATGGCCGGAATTAGAAACAGGTACAACCACGGCGCCAGCAAAAACAAGCCTTCCAGCGTGGCATACCCATTTTCAGGAATATTGTAATTGCCCGAAAATACCCATAAAAAAAGCCCGGTTACCAGCAGAAACATTAAAATGGCGAGGTAACCAATCAATGAACCTAAAAATGCTTTTATTTCTTTTCGGAACAGGCTATACATATTTGAGTTTCGAATTTCGAGTTAATGTTTAAACTAAAGTTCTGAGTTTAAAGTTAAGACGATTTTAACAGTTTTACCATATTTTTGGCTGCTCTTGCTGAACTGCCTGATTTTCCTATCAATTGTTTTAAACGGGAATAATCGGCAAATATTTTTTCACGGTAATTATCGTCATACAATAACTTATTCAATTCACTTTTAACATTTTTGACGGTGAGATCCAACTGAATGAACTCGCAAATTGCCTCATGATTGAGGATTAAATTGGGCAGCGATGCCCACTTGATTTTCAGGAAAAAGTTTTTCATGAGTACCTGTGTCAGCCAACCGCCTTCAACACGGTAAAGCACAGCCTGCGGAACATTAAAAAGCGCCGTTTCAAGCGTCGCCGTGCCCGATGCCACCAGGGCCGCAAACGAATTGTTCAGCAAATTATATGTTTGATTGAAAACGACAGGAATGTTTGTTCCGTTTAAAAACCGGTCATACAGTTGTTTGTCAACCGATTCAACACCGGCAACCACAAACTGGAAATCAGGATTTTCAGCGGCAGCTTTTACCATCACCGGAAGCGTATTTTTTATTTCCTGCACGCGGCTGCCCGACAAAAAAGCCACTACCGGCCGGCTATCCAAATTATTCTGCCGAATAAAATCCTCTTTTGTTTGTGCCTTTTCCTGAAAAATATGGATGGAATCAAGCAATGGATTTCCCACATAATGAACCTCGATTCCATGTTTTTTAAAATAGGCTGTTTCGAATGGAAGAATGGTAAACAGCTCATCAACAAAAGCCTTTATTTTTTTGATGCGGTATTCTTTCCACGCCCATACTTTCGGCGAGATGTAATAAAAAACCCTGATATTATGTTTTTTGGCGAATTCGGCAATGCGCAGGTTAAATCCCGGATAATCAATTAAAATCAATACATCGGGTTGAAATTCAAGCAAATCCTTTTTGCAGAATTCCAGATTCCTACCAATGGTTTTCACGTTTAGCGCCACATTTACAAGCCCCATAAAAGCCATTTCGCGGTAATGCTTCACCAATCCGGTGCCAACTGATTGCATTAAGTCGCCGCCAAAAAACCGGAATTCCGCAGCAGGATCAGCAACTTTCAGCTCCTTCATTAAATTGGAACCATGTAAATCGCCCGAAGCTTCTCCCGCTATCAAATAATATTTCATTAAAAAGCCCTTGAAATTAAAACACCCAGCGCATAAACAATTGTTGCGCCAAGTACACCGCGTGCAGCCTGTTCGTACTTTATACGCAAAAATCCCATAAAAATGAGCAGGTTGGCAAACACACACAAACTGCTCAGTTTTACCAACGCCTGCAAATGCCACAATCCCTTAACAAACTGCAGAAACGGAACTTCGTTTTCGCCAAAAAAATAAACAAGAAAAAAAATCAAAACCGGAAGCAGAAATCCTGAGAGCAGGCCAATTCCAACAGTATCAAGTGCTTTATCTTTGCGCTGCATTAGAATTTCCAGGTTTTAAGTTCTTCAAGGGTTTTATAGCAGGTCATGTCCACCGAAACCGGCACAACCGAAGCATAATTTTCTTTTAATGCATGAATATCCGTTTCAATGGAATCTTCCTCGAAATTATGGAAATAACCCGAAAGCCAGTGGTATTCCCGCCCATGCGGATCAACTCGTTTTTCAAATTCTTCCACCCACTTTCCGCTGGTTTGGCGGCACACCTTTATCCCCTGCGGTTTTCCTTTCGGAATGTTGACATTCAGACATATGTAGGGCGGCAAACCGTACTCCACGACACTTTGAAAAACTTTGGCGGCCACTATTTTAGCTTTCGAAAAATCGGCATCGGCAGTAAAATCATCAAGCGAAAAACCCATGGAAGGTGCGCCATGCAAACTGCCTTCGATGGCTGCTCCCATTGTTCCGCTGTAAATTACGCTGATGGAAGAATTGGCGCCGTGATTTATTCCCGAAACCACAAAATCGGGTTTGCGCTCCAGCAGGTTGTTAAAACTAAGTTTCACACTGTCAACAGGAGTACCGTTGCTTTTATAAGTTGGAAAGCCTTTAATTTTTTCGACCGGAATGGCCCGCAGCGGGTGGTCTACTGTGATGGAACAGGCTTTTCCCGACATGGAAGTTTCCGATGAAATAACAACCACATCGCCAAAATGCTGCATAACTTCAACCAGTTCGCGCAATCCTTTGGCATAAATTCCATCATCGTTTGTTACTAATATCAATGGTTTTTCTGACATAATTTTCAGGAATTGTGAACAAAGATAATCGAAATGAATGATGATTTAAAACCATTACAAAGGCACTACTTAAATTTTTGAGCCAGCCATTCCAGCCCGAGTTTAGATAAATCATAGTCTTGCTGGCCGCTGGCGCCCGAAAAGGCGGCAACAAGATAACCGTATTTTACTTTTACAATGGCCCCTCCCTGATATCCCAGTTCACCGGCTATGGTTTTACGAGCGCTGTCTCCGCTGTCTTTTAGGGTAACCGCCATCTCAGAAGCTTTGGAATAAGCTACGGCACATAAATTTGCGTTAGCGTCTGCCAGTTTTCCAACTACTTTCATTTTTGAAGTCCAGGAATGAGTTGCCTCACCGGGAATAAAGGATAATACAGCAACTCCGGTAAGGGATTCTTTTTTGGCTGCCTTTTCCATTTGCATCAGACACTCATCGGCATGTTTCAAAAACAGTTGTTCCCCTTTTGTTGATTTAAATTCTCCGTTTATTTGGGCATAAGAACCAAAACAAATACCTGAAAGAAGTACCAGCGCCGCTAAAAAGTTTAAATTTTTCATTTTGCAGAATATTTTGAATTTATAAATTTCAAAAATAATGAAACCATTGACTATCCGGCGACAAGGGTGCCGGAATTTTTGGAGCCAAATTCGCGGAATCTTGATTGTCCCGAAAATGTTGTAGGCTTGTAAGATTTAACTGTTGACTAAAACATTACCCCTCCTTTTTCAGCGAAATGGTTTTGTTGCTTATAATTGGTTTAGCCCAAAAACCGATGCTTAAGATATATCCCAGCGTTACGAAAAGAAAAAGCATTCCCACTTTTAAGCCGAACATATCGCCAAGCCAGCCGATAATCAACGGAATCAACGCACCTCCAAATATTCCGGAACATAAAATACCCGAAAACGAACCGTGGTGTTTTTCCTCGGAATTTAACGCCAGCGAAAATATAATGGAGAACATGGTGGCAATCAGAAATCCGGTGGAAGAGAATGCCGTCCGGGAAACAGATTCCGGCCCGAACAATGCAAGCACAACGGCAATCATGGTAAGAATGGTAACACTTTTCAGAATAATTTTTGAATCGAAAAGTTTAAGCAATAACAGGCCCACCAGGCACCCCACTGCCATTAATCCCCAAAACCACGAAATAGTTGCAGCGCCTTCTGTTATAGGATTTATACCATGATAAGTTTGAAGAAATTTGCTCATCCAGTTGGCTAATCCCTGCTCTGTGCCTACATACGCCATTATTCCCAGCGCATATAAAATTACCTGGCGTTTCTTTAGTAACTCGACATAACTCTGCACCGGACCTGCTTTTTCATCTTCTTTTAAGGTCACTTTTGGAAGCCGGATTAACCAGATAATTAAAATAATAAGAATAAAAGCGACAGCAAAAATCCAGTAAAATGATGACCAGGGAAGGCCTTCCGGCACCAGTTTACTTAAACTGTCGATAAACAAATTACCGTTACCGGAATAATCCGACAGGTTTTTCATGAGGTAAGTAAAAACAAACGGACTGATAAAAGATGCACCGCCAAAAACCAGTTGCCCCATTACCGAAAAGAAGGCAAAATGCTCTTCACCACCTGCAACCCGCATCAAGGGATTAATAATAACCTGCAGCATAGCCATTCCAATTCCGATGATAAAAAGGGAGGCAAGCGCCATGATATAAGTTGGGAAAATTGCAAAAAAGATTGCACCGATAAAATTCAGGGTAAACGCCATCAACATCGATTTTTTGGCGCCATATTTTTCAACAAGCATACCTGACGGAATGGACATTACACCATAAGCCAGAAAAAAGGAAAACGGCAGAAAAGAGGCCATGCCCAGACTCAGGTTATAATTTTCGATAATAACCGGCATCAACGGACCAAGAATATTGGTTACAAAAGAGATGACGAACCAGATGAAGAGAATAAATACGACTACAAAATTACTTCGTTTCATTGGTTTGGTTTTAGTTTAATATTTCTCAAAATTAAAATAATTAATCGGGGATAACAGAAAACTGTTTGCGAAATAATTTATTTATCAGGAAGTACAGGAGATCCAGCCCAATTGTATACGGTTGCCGGCACTGGATTTAAAGACATGATGCGCGATAGGGTAGCTACACCAAAAGTTCGTCCGCCGGTAAAACAGAAAAAAGTCAGGGTTGATGTAATGATATTGTAATGCCTCCGTCTTACCTTTGAAACAAACAAAAACAGAAACAAACTAAATGGTTGCCAGTGATTTTAAAACAACGGTTTTACCAGTCAGCAAAAAGTTGCTTCGCTTTGCAACACATTTTTTGAAGGACGCAGATGAAGCGCACGACGTGGTTCAGGATGTTTTTCTGAAACTCTGGCAAAAGCGCGACACGTTGAACAAAATTGAAAATATAGAGGCATTTGCAATGCGCATGACGCGAAACCGCTGCCTCGATGTAATCAGGGCGAAACGCATTGTGCCAATTGACGCGGAAACCGACCGCAAACTGAAAGAAGAATCGGTTGATGTTCATGAGCAGGTTGAATTGAGCGAAACGGCTATCCAGATTAAAAAACTGATTAACGACTTGCCCGATTTGCAGCGTACAATAATGCAACTGCGGGATATTGAACAACTGGAATATGAAGAAATAGCGGAGCAAACGGATCTGAAAGTGAATGCAATTCGCGTAAACCTTTCGAGGGCTCGCAAAAAAGTACGCGATGAATTTTTGAAATTGAATTTAAATGAACAGCGGACTGCTGAAATGTATATTGAGAAAACGACACACGGTTTTAACGATGTGCAAAAAAATATAAGAAAATGGAAATAAAGAAAATAAAAAACTTACTGCATCTCTACTTTGAAGGGGAAACTTCGCTGGAAGACGAGAGACGGCTGGAAGAATATTTTCAATCGGGAGAGGTGGCAGATGAGTTGAAAAAATATGCTGAATTTTTCGGTGGAATTTCGGAACTGGCTGCAGTTAAAGGAGAAAACACCATCGAAGAAGATGTGATGGATTTCATTCTTGAAAATGAACAGAAGGAAAAATCGAAATACCGACAGATGTGGCTTGCAGTAACAGGAATCGCAGCATCGGTAATAATTATTCTGGGAGGAATTTTATTCTACGAACAGCAACAAAAACCATATGAAGATACCTTTAACAATCCGGAAGCTGCTTATGCTTACGCTGCCCAGACATTAAAATTTGTATCGTCGAAATATAACAAAGGACTGGCCGAATTGTCGAACTTCGAAAAACTTGAAACTGCTGCCGAGCCGCTTGAAAAAGGAGTTAAACCAATAAACGATGCATTTGAAAAGGTAAATATTTTAGGCAAAGGGGAAGGAACAGGCGAAGGCGAAGGAACAGGGAAAAAAGAAGGAACAGGCAAAGGAACAGGTGAAGGAATAGAAGTGAATGAAACAAATAAATAAGAACGAAAAATCATGAAACGAACCGATATTACAACCTTGTTTCCAATGAATACCAAAAATTTAAAAAATACAATAAAATGAAAAAGCTAATTTTAATTCTTGCAGTTGTGCTGCCGATGGCAGTGCTTGCACAAAAATCGCCGGTTGACAAATTATTTGAAAAATACGCCAACCAAAAAGGGTTCACTACTGTAAACATTTCCGGAAAACTGCTGGGTTTTGCCAGTAAAATCGACACAGGTGACGAAGCAACCAGCAATATGCTCTCGAAACTGAACGGAATCCGGATTCTATCGGTAGATAACGATGAATTAAACAAATCCATCGATTTTTATGCTGAATTGGAAAAGGATGGTTTTTTTAAAACCAACGATTATGAAGTGCTGATGGAGGTTACCGAGGATGACGAAGTGGTGCGGTTCCTGGCAAAAGATGCAGGAAACGGAAAAATATCGGATTTGATTTTGGTTGTCGGCGGCGATGACAATGCTTTAATCAGCATCAGCGGTATGATAAATCCCGATGATATTTCTTCCATTACAAAATCGCTTAACATGGATTTGGGAAGTTCAGTAAACGTTAATAAAAACAAGTAGCCACCTTTAGGTTCGATTAATAAATCCGGGTACTGCCCGGATTTTATTTTCCCTGTCATTAATGAGTTTCCAACTATTTCGTATTTTTAGCCTTCATAGAATCAGAAAAAATGGAAGTAAATTCACTGTTTGGGAAACATCAGATTACCAATGGAAATAGTAAATTATTCAATTTTGGGAAACTAACTATCGGCGCAAAAAGAGAAAAGGAGGGTTGGTTTTTATTAACTCAGGAAGGCGAAACTGATGAAAAGAAACAATTCCCGGAACTTACGGAAGGTGATTTCTATCAGACCGGAAAATCAAATTCACTACTGATTCTTCCTGCCACACCATCAAAACCACTGGTTTTTAAAGGCAGCAAAATGTTTGTAACCCCCAAGCAAAAACTTACTTTCTTCATCAAAATCCCATTGAGTATCCAGGTGTATTTTTCGAAAAACCAACCTGAAAACCTGCTTAGGGAAATTCCCGGCACCCGGCTTTCAGATACATGGTTTGGTGACCCCGACAGCGGAGAGCCTGCCTTTGCATTGGGAAGCGATTTTTATCTTAACCTTGAAAATATTGATATCTCAGCTTTGGAAGCAGTGTGTCCGGTATCTATTTTCAACAATTCGTCCGGTATACTTGAGGTGGAGCGTTTGATAATCCGGTCGGACAATCTGGCTTTATACAAAAATGAACGAATTATTTCGAGCGTTGTGGAAATTGAATATAAAGGCAAAGATACCGTGAGTTCGGCTGAATACCATTATTCCAAAATCTTTCACGGCGAAAAACCGGAAGTCATTACCAAACCTCGTAGTTCGGGAAAAAGCTTATTGAAGATGAATTTTCATTTCATTAAAAATATTTATAAATCAGAATGACAATTAAAATATAATTGTAACATCACTTTTAAATTCTTGTGAATGGACTTTAACTGGTCGAAATATTTTAGCGCGAAAAATCTTGAAACGTTTCTCCGCATTCTTGTAATACTTGTAGTTGGGTTAATCATAATTTATTCAATTGCCTGGGTAATCAGGAAATTTCTGCCATCGCGGTGGTCAAAACAGCGAAAAATGATAATCAACCGTGCGGTGGTTTATACAGGATTTGTCACGCTGCTGTTTATTATTATTTCTGAACTTAGTATTGATCTCGCTCCAATATTTGGTGCAGCCGGGGTAATTGGAATTGTTGTTGGAATTGCATCGCAAACCAGCATCGGTAATATTGTCAGTGGTTTTTTCCTTGTCTCTGAAAAATCGTTTGAAATTGGCGATGTCATCCGGATTGGCGACAAATCGGGTGTTGTTTATGGTATCGATTTGCTTTCGATAAAAGTTAAAACATTTGATAACCTGCTCATCCGGATTCCAAATCAAACGGTTATCAGTACAGAACTGACCAACATTACCCGTTTTCCCATCCGCCGGCTCGATATTGAAATAAGTGTGGCGTACAAAGAAGACCTCGAAAGAGTGAAAACAATTTTGGAGCAAATTGCCAAAAACAACCCGCTTTGCCTCGAAGAACCTGCCCCACTCATCATTTTTAAAAATTTTGGAGACAGCGGAATCGATATCCTGCTGGGTGTTTGGTTTGAAAAGGCTAATTTCCTTAAAGTAAAAAATTCTATTTTCCAGGAAATCAAAAAGACCTTTGATGAAGAGGGAATAGAAATCCCATTCCCGCACGTTACCTTATATACCGGCGCCGAAACAAAACCATTTCCGGTTACCACTAAAAAAGAGAATAGCTAAACACTATTTTGAAACCAGAATGCGCCGGAGCTTTTTGGTCATTCTTTGAATTATCTGCACAAATTTTCAGGAATTCCTGCTGCTGGAGTTATCACACGGCTACTTTTTGTTTTTCCAAAATCGAATAAATCACAGGAAATTAAATTACAACAAATCTCCCATTAGATAATGAATAGCAAAAACAGGATGGATATTTAACTGAAAGTCATCCATTAAAGCAATGAACAATTTTATTTCATACTTGGTTGTATTTTTTAGACACATAAAAAATTTTAACCCATGAAAAAGTATTATTCTATTTTACTGTTACTGGTTTTATCAACTGGTACATTTTCAGCATATGCACAAGAGGGAGGAGTATTAATCTCAAGGAATTCCGGAAGTTTTTTTATCGCTATTACTGCAGGTATTTTACTGGCATTCGCTTTCCAGTTTATCATTACCAATTTGGCTGTAGCGCTTGGTATTACTGCAATTGGCGATGTCAGAAAATCCGGAAACAGCGATTCTGACAGTAGCTCCAGCTCCTCCGATTCTACCCCAACCGGTGTTAAAATATCCACCGGGGCTGGTGTTTTTATGCTTGTAACGCTTTCTATATCCTTGTTTTTTGCAAGTCTTATTGCTGTAAAACTGAGTCTTATTCCAGGTAACATTATCGGATTGTCGCTCGGTCTGGTAATTTGGGCAGGTACATTGCTGCTGGGTATTTATCTCGACTCAAAGCTTATATCTACTCTGGCCGGATCATTTTTCGGACTGGTAAAAAATACACTTTCAACAAGTGTTTCTGCAGTCGAAAGTATTTTTGGTTCCAGCACCGAAAAGAAAATGAAGAATACTGCCCGTGAAACAGTAAAAACCATTCATGACGAAATAAGGCAGGAATATGATTTGTCAGGGTTTCAGCAAAAAATGGATGAATATGTATCGAAACTTGAGCCTCAACGGTTTGATGCCGATACTCTTCAAGAACATTTGCTGGATCTTTTAAATGAGATAGAAATCAGGGAGCAATATACTCCTGATGATCCGGATGCTACCAAACGCATGTTTCTGGATATCGCCGAAAAACAAAAAGGGCTATCCGGAAAGGATAAAGAAAATTTGAAAAATGCATTTGATAAAGCCCGTGAAGCAATGAAAACAAAAGGATCGAAGGCGGACAAGGCCGCTGCTTTTGTTGATAAAATTACACCTGGTAATGAACAACAGGGAAAAGAATACCGCCAAAAGGTAGTTCAGTTTTTAAGAGACACCAATCGTGAAGAGTTAAATCCGGATAATTTAAGGGATGATTTGGATCGCATATTAAATCACCCGGCGGCGGCTCCTGAAGTAGTAAAAACCCGTGTAAGCCAGCTGGATCGAACAACATTAAAATCAGCAATGGCTACCAATGGTTTTTCAGAAGATCAGGCTGAAAAAATATTATCCACCGCTGAGAATGTTATTCAAAATATTCAGACCAAAACAAGCGAAACAACAGGTAAAGCAAACAAAACCGGTCAGGATGTAAAACAACAATCGCAGGAAATGATGGAAGAACGTAAAGTTAAAGCTGAAATGGCAATACGTAACTGGTTCGACAGAATGAACCAGCCGGAGTTGCAATACGAACGACTTAAAATGGACGTGGAGCGTATGATGGATGATCCGAAAGCCGCTCCTCATATTTTAAAAAATCGCCTCAGTAAACTTGACCGCGAATCACTTATTGCGCTGCTTAGCAACAACAAACGAATAAGCCGTCAACAGGCAGAAAAAGCAGTTGTCAAGGTTGAAGAAGCACGCGATAATGTTATCCGCAAAATAGATGAGGTTGAAAATGAAGTAAAGTTGCGTTTGAAACAAGCCCGGCAGGAAACCCTCAAGCAGGTTGAGGCGACCCGAAAAACCGCAGCAGCATTGGCATGGTGGGTTTTAATTGCCGCAGTTGTATCAGGCGGTGCATCCGTTCTGGGCGGCATTTTGGCGTTTACATTTTAGTACATTCGAACTTTATATAAATCAAAAAGGCCATTTCACTACTAATAAGATGAAATGGCCTTTTTTAATATTCGTCGTTATTCAATTACATCAATCCCCGTTTTTTCAGCAACGGTTCAATCGAAGGTTCTTTTCCACGGAATTTCAGATAAATCTTCATTCCTTCGTCTGAGCCTGATTTGGCCAACAACTCCCGGAACTTTGCTGCAGTTTCCTTATCAAAAAGATCGCCTTTTTCCTTGAATGCATTAAACGCATCGGTATCAAGCACTGCCGCCCAAATGTATACATAGTATCCAGCAGAATAACCTCCATTGAAAATATGAGAAAAGTAAGTACTGCGGTAGCGTGGAATAAATTCAGGTATCAATCCGATTTTGTACATCGCATCTTTTTCAAACTTGCGTACATCTTTAATATCAGGGTTTTGAACAGTGTGGTAATCCATGTCGAGCAATGCTGCAGCCACATATTCGCCGGTGATAAATCCCTGGTTGAATGTTCCGCTTTTCACCAGTTTCTGAATCAGTTCATCCGGAATGGATTCGCCGGTTTTATAATGAGTTGCATACACCTTCATCACCTCCGGCTCTGCAGCCCAGTTTTCCATAACCTGCGACGGAAGTTCAACAAAATCACGCGGCACACTGCCGGCTGTCCTGTCATAAGGGCCATCTGTAAACAAGCCGTGCAATGCATGGCCGAATTCGTGAAACAGGGTGGAAACCTCATCGAAACTCAGCAAAGCCGGAGTATCTCCGGCCGGGCGGGTAAAATTCATTACAATCGTTCCGATTCGTGGTATTCGTTTGCCATCGCGGTATGAAGCGCTGCGAAACCCTGTCGACCACGCTCCCACCCGTTTTCCGTCGCGCGGATGAAAATCCATATACAATACTCCAAGGTGTGAACCATCAGCTTCCTGCACTTCATAAACTTCGGCTTCTTCATTATAAACCGGCAGGTCATCGCGCTGAATAAATTTCAATCCGTAGAGATTTTCAGCCACATAAAAAATTCCTTTTTTAGCATTTTCGAGACTGAAATATGGTTTTACTTCCGCCTCATCCAAATCAAATTTTTGTTTGCGTAATTTTTCAATGTAATACCACCAATCCCACGATTGCAGCTTAAAATTACCGCCTTCCTTATTGATAATTGCCTGCATTTCCTTCACATCCTGTTTGGCCATTTCAAGCGCCGGATTCCAGAGTTTCATCAGGAAATCATAAACTGCTTCCGGAGTTTTAGCCATATTTACATCAATGATGTATTCAGCATGATTGTTAAAACCAATCAATTTGGCCCGCTCATTGCGGAGTTTTACCATCTTTTTAATGATTTCCTTGTTGTCGGATTCATTGTCATTGTCGCCGCGCATAAAGTACCCGCTGTACAGTTTTTCGCGCAAATCCCGGTTATCGGCATATTGCAAAAAAGGAAGCATACTTGGTTTTGCAAGGGTAAAAACCCACTTTCCCTCTTCACCAAATTTTTTGGCATCGGTTGAAGCTCGGGCTATTACATCGTCCGGCAAACCCGCAAGATCTTTTTCATTATCGATAGTCAGTCTGAAATTTTTGTTGGTTTCAGCCAGTAGGTTTTCACCAAATTGCAGGCTCAGCTTCGATAGCTCTTCATTTAATGCTTTCAGTTTTTCCTGATTCTGAGAGGAAAGATTAGCTCCATTCCGCACAAAATCCTGGTAATATTTTTCAGTAACCCGAAGTTGTTCTGCATCCAGTCCCAAATCATTGCGTTTGTCATAAACTGCTTTAATTTTTTTGAACAATTCCGGATTCATGGAAATATTGTCACGGTGCCTTGTCAGCATTGGTGTAACCTCGCGATCAATTTCCTGCATTTTATCGTTAGTGTTGGCCGAAGTCAATGGTGAAAAGACTCCCCTGACTTTGTCAAGCAACGCTCCTGATTTATCCAGCACCAGAATGGTGTTTTCAAAAGTCGGTTTATCGGAATTGGCAACAATTTGTTCAATCTCCGCTTCCTGTTGTTTAATACCTTCTGCAAATGCCGGCAGGTAATGTTCTTCTTTTATTTCATCGAATGGCGGCACTCCGAAAGGAGTCGTCCACTCTTTAAAAAACGGATTTTCCATATTTTCTGTGGTTGCTTTCTTTTGATTTTGGCATGAATAAAAAGTCATACCAAACACAACAATTACAATTAAAATAGTTCTCATTTTCGATCTGGTTTTTATGAATTGAATTTGGGCCGTAATATATAGATTTTAAAATTATTGATAAATGATTTTTCCTTCAGGTCAAGGATTATTGTTTAGTAATCCAATTGGCAAACCCCATTTTTTTTTATTTTTGAATGAAACTAAATCTGATAATCGATGAAACATCCCGGGAATTACATTAATAATTATCTGATTTTCTTATCTTCCATTTTTACAGAAATTAAAATTAAATCCATATAGCAATGAAAAAATTTGAGAGCGAATTAAAAAACAGCGATTCTAAAACCGGTTTCAACCGCAGGGATTTTCTGCAAAAAACAGCAATGGGAGGTTTGGGAATTGCATTTCTTGCCAAATCGAACGATGTTGCTGCAAGTGTTGAATATTCAACCCAAAATGTTAGAAGAAGTTCGGCCCCAACCGATTTAAAAATTACAGATCTACGCGTGGCCCACACAACAGATGGCCCGATTTTAAAAATGTACACCAATCAGGACATTTACGGACTGGGCGAAGTGCGCGATATTGCCGACCCTCGTTATGCGCTGATGCTAAAAAGCAGATTATTGGGATTAAACCCGTGTAATGTGGAACAGGTATTTAAATCCATCAAACAATTTGGCGATCATGGACGGCAGGGCGGCGGAGTTTCAGGTGTTGAGATGTGCCTTTGGGATTTGGCCGGGAAAGCTTACGGTGTGCCGGCTTACCAGTTGCTGGGCGGCAAATTCCGAGATAAAATCAGAATTTATGCCGACACGCCTTCTTCAAAGGACCCGGAAGTTTATGCAAAAAGAATGCGCTCGAGAATCGAAAAAGGATTCACTTTCCTGAAAATGGATTTCGGAATTGGATTAATAAAAGATATACCCGGAGCATTAATTGGTGAAGGTTTCTGGAGCGGCCAAAGCGAATGGGACCAGAGCAAACTTGGAAATCTCAGCAATACCAAACATCCGTTTACACGCATACAGATTACGGATTTGGGCCTTGAAAAAATGGTTGACTACGTGGCAAGAGTAAGGGAAATCGTAGGGTACGAAATCCCTATGGCTGCCGACCATTTTGGCCATTTCGACACAAACACTGCAATTCGATTGGGAAATGCTGTTGAAAAATACCAGTTGGCGTGGCTCGAAGATTTGGTGCCGTGGATATACACTGAAAAATGGAAAGAAATAACACAAAACATAAATACACCAACACTTACCGGTGAAGATATTTTTGGCAAGGAAGCATTCATTAATCTCATCGATAATCATGCAGTTGACATGGTGCATCCTGATTTGGCATCAGCCGGTGGCTTGCTCGAAACAAAAAAAATAGGCGATTATGCCGAAGAACGTGGAATTGCAATGGCCATGCATTTTGCCGGAACCCCGGTTTCATTCATGGCAAATATCCATTGCGCCGCTGCTACACAAAATTTTGTTGCGCTCGAACACCATGATGTGGATACACCTTACTGGGAGGATTATGTTACCGGACAGAAACCCATTCTGGCAGATGGATTTGTCGCCGTTCCGGAAGCACCGGGGTTAGGTATCGATTTAAATGAAGATGTTGTAAAAGAACATCTGAAAAAAGGCGAAAAATATTTTGCACCAACCGACGAATGGAACGAACGGAATTCATGGGATCGCCAATGGAGTTAAACGATTGGAAAAAAATCCAAAGCAGATAAAAATTTCTGCCTTCAGTTTTACATTAAATTATATATTTTTGCACCGGCAGGCAGTTTTATCGCTCTTTGCATTTGTGGAGGGAGGAAAGTCCGGGCAACACAGGGCACCGTGCTTCTTAACAGGAAGATCTTTGAAAGGGGATAGCAACGTAACAGAAAATAACCATTCCCGTCCCGAAACTTCCGGATGGGAGAACGGGTGAAAAGGTGGGGTAAAAGCCCACCGGTGGTTGTGGCGACACAGCCAGCCGTGCGTCTCACGGGTTGCAAAGCCAAATATATCCTGGTAATTACAGCTGTCGCTGTGAAACGAAGCTGCCCGTTTCGTTGCCGGCTGCACAACGGCTGCCAGGAGGGGTAGGCTGCAGCGATTCCGGCAGAAATGCCGGAACAAAAGATAAATGATAAAAATTCTTTGTCTTTTTGATGAAGAATACAGAACCCGGCTTACAAGCCTGCCATTTTTAACCTGAATTGGATTTATCCGGTTCAGGTTATTTTTTATAAAACGAATTATACCACTTTACAAACTCACCAATTCCTTTTTCCAGCGGTGTGTCAGGAGAATAGTTGAAATTTTTCTGAAGGTCACTAACATCGGCAAATGTTTTATATACATCACCAGGTTGCATATCGTGGTACTCTTTTTTGGCTTCCTTTTCAAGCGCTTTTTCAATGGTTTCAATAAAATCCATCAGTTTTACCGGCGATGCATTTCCGATGTTATAGACCTTGTATGGCGGTTGCTGCTTTGGAATGCCGTTCAATATTTTAACAATTCCATCAACAATATCATCAATATAAGTAAAATCGCGGTACAGGTCGCCATGGTTAAAAACCTTTATGGCTTTGCCGGCAAGAATATCTTTTGTGAACGAAAAATAAGCCATATCGGGCCTTCCCCATGGACCATAAACGGTAAAAAAGCGCAATCCTGTGGTTGGAATCCCAAACAGATGGCTATATGTATGCGCCATCAATTCATTGCTTTTTTTTGTTGCAGCGTACAAACTAACTGGATTATCTACCGAATCGGATGTGGAAAGCGGCATTTTTTTACTGTTCCCGTAAACACTTGAAGAACTGGCATAAACGAGGTGTTGTATTTTATGGTGCCTGCAGGCTTCCAGAATATTGGTAAAACCAATAATGTTGCTGCTAATGTACGCATGTGGATTTTCGATGCTGTAACGCACCCCGGCCTGTGCGGCCAGATTGCATACCATGTCGAACTTTTCAGCTTCAAAAAGGGCATTGATTTGTTCCCGGTCTTCCAGGTTCATTCTAACAAAGCTATAGTCCGGGTTTTCAGTACTGGTAACTTTCCTGTTCCAGGATTCTGCTTCTTCAGAAATACCTGCTTCGTTTAACCGTGCAAACTTCAGTTCTGTGGAATAATAATCGTTAATATTATCAATTCCAACCACTTTAAATCCTTCCTGCAATAATTTTTTTGCTAGGTGAAACCCGATAAACCCTGCGGTTCCGGTAATAAGTATCTTACTCATTTTGTTATGCGTGATTATTAAGATGATTTTTCCATAAATTGTCCTGTGAAATAAGATTTAAGTCTGTTTTTTATGAACATTTTACCATAATAAGTTTTGAAATATTTTTCACGTTTCAATGCATCTTCCTGATTAATACATGCTTCGAAATATATTAATTTCAATGGTCTTCTGTGTTTTGTAGATGAAACCTATCCTTTTTGATGTTGCTCAAATCTTAAATTCAAATCTTTAGTGTATCCAGCATAGTTTTGACCATCTTTTTCACTTTGAAGCACATATATATAGAAGAATTCGTTCATTTGAATTTATTTCACAGGGTAAATCCGGCGGTTCCGGTAACTAATATTTTCATTGTTTCAGCTTATAGGGAAAATTTTATTTCCCGAGAGATAATGCATAATATTGTCAAGGTTAATCTCATTTTCCTCCGGATTAAATACAAGTTTTGCATTTACCGGTTCATGGTATTCCAAATCAACTCCCGGAAGGTTTTCCAATTCTCCGTTTTCAGCCTTAACATACAACTCGGGTTTATTGTTTTTGCAGAATTCAAGAGTTGCATTCATATAAAATAAGTGAACCCGGTCTTCCCCGATGATTTGGGCTATCTGGTTGCGCAATGATTCATTGCGCGAAATAAAGGAGCAGATGGTAATAATCCCCTGGTCGTTCAGAATGCGGCAAATGTGGGCTACCCGGCGAAGGTTTTCGGCACGATCGGCCGGAGAATAATCCAGTTCATGGTTAAGACCTGAGCGCACCGAACTTCCATCAAGCAATACCACAGTTGCACCATTTTCAAAAAGTTTCTTCTCGAGACTGAACGCCAGCTCGTTTTTACCTGAGCCATGTAACCCGGTGAACCAGATTGTTGCGCCTTTCTGGTTGTATTTTTTCTGCCGCTGTTCGGCAGAAACAAGTGATTTCCCCTGTTTGATTTTTTCCTTATCAACATCTGTAATTCTCGAAGGAAGGAATTTGCTGCTCAGTTTGTCGATTATCATTCCAACAGCCACAGTATTGTTTGTAACCGGATCGATTAAAATAAAAGAACCGGTTTGCCTGTTTTTTTCATACGGATCGAAAAATAATGGCTTGGATGCGGTGAGGACTACCCGTCCTATTTCATTTAGCTGAAATGTGTCGATGCCCGATTTCTCCAGTGTATTTACATCCACTTTATATTTAATCTGATCGATTCGTGCTTTTGTAGTATTTGATGTATGCTTGATGTAAAATTGTGTGGATAAATCGAGCGGATTTTCATCCATCCAAACCAGCATTGCTTCAAAATGTCTTTCATTACGGGGCTGGTTGTCAGCATGAACGAGCATGTCTCCACGCGAAATATCAATTTCATCTTCAAGTGTTACTGTAACCGATTGTGGAGGAAAAGCATAATCCAATTCTTTATCGTAAGTAACAATAGATTTTACTTTCGAAGTTTTCAGTGAAGGCAAAACCATTATATCATCTCCTTTGGAAATAATGCCGGAAGCCACTGCTGCCGAGAAACCCCGGAATTCATTGTCGGGCCGCAGAACGTACTGCACCGGAAAACGAAGGTCGGTGAAATTGCGATCGCTGCTGATGTGCACCGATTCAAGAAACTGCAACATGCTGCTTCCATGGTACCATGGCATTTTATCCGAGATATCTACCACATTTTCGCCTTTTAGCGCTGAAATCGGAATAAAATGAATATCAGGTATATTAAGCTGTGTAACAAAGGCATTGTAATCTGATTTTATTTTATCGAATACTTCCTGACTGTAATTCACCAGGTCCATTTTATTAATGGCTACAACCACATGCTTTATTCCCAGCAGCGAAACCAGGAAAGTATGGCGTTTGGTTTGTGTTATTACTCCATTCTCAGCGTCAATCAGAATGATAGCCAGGTTGGCAGTTGATCCGCCGGTAATCATGTTGCGCGTGTATTGTTCGTGACCGGGAGTGTCAGCGATAATGAATTTGCGTTTTGCCGTTGAAAAATACCGGTAAGCCACATCGATAGTGATTCCCTGTTCGCGTTCGGCTTTTAATCCATCGAGCAGCAGGGCATAATCGATTTCTTCGCCTGCATGCCCCACCCGTTTGCTGTCGCGTTCAAGCGCTGCCAGCTGGTCTTCGTACAACATTTTACTGTCGAACATCAGCCGCCCAATCAGGGTCGATTTGCCGTCGTCCACACTTCCTGCAGTGAGCAGGCGCAATAAATCTTTCTTTTGATCCTGGTCAAGAAAGGATTTGATATCCAGGTTGTTGATTGTCATAATATTGTTGTCGTAGTTGTAATTGTTATAATTGTTATCATTGTTATCATTGTTATGCAGGTTATCTTGTTTTCCAGTTGTTTGCGACATAAGTAATGAAATTTGAAATTTTTATTTAAATTTTCTGATATTTCTTCCCAACCGATTTGAGGATGGATTACTGCAAGAAATTCTGATTGTGAAACGGATTCCAAACAGGAAGCGTGACTATATACCAAGAATTTAAAAAAGTCTGCTTTGTACCTTCTTCTTCCATATCCTTCTACTATAGTATCTTTTATTGTCTGGCTTGATCTTCTGATTTGTCCACCTGTCTCAAATTTATCCGGATGTGGCAATTTCATAGTCAAATGATAAATACGAACAGACAATTCGAAAGCTAACTGATAAATTTCAAGATCCTTGTAACCTTTCATTTAAATTGGAATTGATACTTTATTTCTTTGAACCGGAAATATGAAAACCATGATAACCATAAAAACAACTCGATAACTTCCTAAAAATATCCTTCCCTCTTTTTCTGTTCCATACTTGCATCCTGATCGAAATCTATCACCCGTGTAGTACGTTCAGAAACGGTAACTGTCATCATTTCTTCCACAATTTTTTCAATGGTATCGGCTTCAGAATTCACAGCGCCGGTGAGCGGATAGCAGCCAAGGGTGCGAAAACGCACTTTTTGCATCTGCGCTTTTTCTGCAATTTCTTTTGGCATTCGCTCGTCATCCACCATAATGAGGTTGCCGTCCATATTCACTATGGGCCGTTCTTTTGAAAAATAAAGCGGAACGATTGGGATTTTCTCCAGTCTGATGTATTGCCAGATATCCAGTTCTGTCCAGTTCGAAAGCGGGAAAACCCGGATGGATTCTCCTTTGTGTACCCGGGCATTATAAATATTCCACAATTCGGGCCGCTGGTTTTTCGGATCCCACTGGTGAAATTTATCGCGAAAAGAAAAAATACGTTCCTTGGCCCGCGACTTTTCTTCATCACGACGGGCGCCGCCAAAAGCTGCATCGAATTTATATTTTGAAAGACCTGCCAGCAGGGCCTGCGTTTTCATTACATCGGTGTGCACCTTACTGCCATGAGTAAATGGGCCAATTCCTTTTTCGAAACCCTCCTTATTATAATGAACGATCAAATCCCATCCTTTTTCTTTGGCATATTTGTCGCGGAATTCAATCATTTCCTTAAACTTCCATTTCGAATCGATGTGCATTAACGGAAAGGGAACTTTCCCCGGGTAAAAAGCTTTTTCGGCAAGGCGTACCATAACCGAAGAATCTTTACCAATTGAATATAACATTACCGGATTTTCGAACTCCGCTGCCACTTCACGGATGATATGAATAGCCTCCGCTTCCAGTTCGCGAAGGTTTGTCAGACTATATTCTTTCATGAAAAATACTTCAATAAATTGTGGTTACTAAAAATTCTGAGCGAGGACAAAGATAAAATTTTTATTACAACCGCCTTTTTTTAGAAGATGTTGATCACCTTCATTTAAAAATGCCAGAAAAAAGGTATGAGCAGAAGTGAAATCAGAAATGCCAGCAAATTAAGCGGGAGGCCTATTTTGAGATAATCGGTGAATTTGTAGTTTCCGATGGCCTGAACAATTAAGTTGGTTTGGTAACCAATGGGAGTTGAAAAACTTGCCGATGCCGCAATTGCGATGGTAACAAAAAATGGTTTAGGGTCGAGGTGCATTTGCTGGGCCGCCGCCAGTGCCACCGGAAAAACAAGTGCTGCTGCTGCATTGTTGGTAATGATTTCAGTAAAAATGGTGGTAATAATATATAAGGCGGCCAACACTCCAACCGGTCCCAAAACACGGGCAAAATTTATTGTAGTGCGTGCCATTGCTTCGGCGGCTCCCGAATTTTGCATGGCTTTGCTGATGGCAAACGAACAGGCAATGGTGATTAAAACATCCCAGCTGATTGCTTTGGTGTACTTCTGGTGTGGCATAATTTTCATCCAGATTAAAAGGATGGACGCAATGGCTGAAAAGAAAAACATATCGAAGGTTAAACCGGCCGGCGAATCAAAATTTTGGCCAATAGTGGCGCCAACAATCATTGCAAGAAGAATGATAAAAGCCAGCCATTTTTTCAAAAAAGTAC
This sequence comes from uncultured Prolixibacteraceae bacterium, assembly GCA_963771595.1. Lineage (GTDB taxonomy): Bacteria > Bacteroidota > Bacteroidia > Bacteroidales > Prolixibacteraceae > CAVYUC01. The sequence goes on from CAVYUC010000014.1 coordinate 101,932, forward strand.
CCGTGGTCCGGTAATCGCGAATGTAGGAGGTGAGGTAGAATATTTTTGATTCTCCCCAGTTTTGGATAAATTTTTCTGTGGTTAAAAGTATCAGGTTGTCCCCCGGACGGATTTTTAATTTATTCATATTCGATGTAATGCGTTCACCATTTCGATGAATGGCAATTACAACTGCCTGGTAATGTTCGTAAAAATTGAATTCAGGAATGGTTTTTCCAACACCCGGAAAACGCGGGGCAATCACTGCTTCATATTGTTTCAGTTTATCTTTCGGAATGCCTTTGATTAAATCAATTCCGCTCAGCCGGATATTATCATTTGCCAGAATGTTGGTTAACCTGTCCGATTTTCCGGCCAGCAATAACTTGTCGTTTGGTAAAATATTAAATGTACCTTTTTTGGTTTGAATAATTTCCCCGTTTCTGTCAATGCAACGGATCAAAAGGTTTTTAAGTTCCTTCATCCTTCCGTTTTTTATTTCAAGTCCAACCAGGCTGCTGTTTGCCGGAATAAAAATATCGTAATAGTAATCTTTGTATTCAGTAGAGCTTTTCGAATTAAAAAGAATTTTTTTGCCCGGCAGGAATTTGTTACCAGCAACCGACATGTAAATAGTTCCCAGCACAGCAATAATTCCACCCACTTTACCGAGTTCGAACATGGAGAAGCCCTCGTAGCCGTTTTCAAGGATTAATCCATGAACCACAAGGTTCGTGGAAGTTCCAATAAGGGTGCACATTCCCCCCAGAATTGTAGCATACGAAAGGGGAATAAGGAATTTTTTAGAGGAAAGATTTAGTTTTTCTGACCAGTTTTTAATAATCGGTGCAAAAATAATAACCACCGGTGTATTGTTTAAAAAGGCTGACAAAACTGAAACAGGAAACATGATTCGCGGAATCAGGAAAACCATTTTTCCCCTTTTTCTCGGAAGATAGGTTTGTGCCAGCCGGTTTAGTACTCCCGACTGCCGCACTCCTTCGCTAACAAGAAACAGAATCCCGACAGTAATCATTCCCTTATTGGAAAATCCGGCCAGCATTTCACTGTCTGTGATAATCCCTGCCGACATTAAAATTACTGCCGACGAGAAAAATACAAGTCCCGGGCGCATAATTTCTTTGGCAAGTGCTACAATGGTAAAAGATACCACCGCTAAAACAATATAACCGTCTAAATTCAGCAAATTGATGATGGTTTAATGTCTGTTATTTCATTTTTCTTCAACATAAAAAAGGGAATCAAAACTAATTATAAAATTGATTCCTTCAAATTATGGGTAAAAAAACGGGATTGGGCAGTATGAAGTTTGGTTTGAAAGGAAACAACCCGGCTTTCAGCTAAAAAAGGAAAGCTTTTCACGGCTTTCCTTTTCAATTTTTGAGTGACCCTTTTTGTGTTCTATCCCACGGCACTACCGAAGTTTTAATCTATATAGCGGCTGCACTACCTTCATTCAGATACTCCCTGATGGATGATATATGAAGTAATTTCTCTTTCTCGTTATCCTCCAGCTTAATTTCTTTATTTCCGCTTATCAAAGATTCCAGCGGTATTCCCAGGTATCGGTTTAATAAAGTTATCATTTTCAAGGTTAAATTTCTTTTCCCGTTTAATACCTCTGAAACCCTGGTCTTTCCGCCAAAAAGTGGAGCTATGTCAGCTTGCCTTAAGTTCATTTGTTCCATTCTGAACTTAATGGCTTCAATCGGGGATGGAGCTTCCATTTGATGATTTTCCTGTTCATATTTCTCAACCAGTAACGAAAGCAACTCTATTTCTTCTCCATCGGCGCTGTCAGGTTCAATTGCATTATCAGAACTGTTTATTAGCTGGTAAATTCTTTCACAAGCTTCAAGATATTCTTCCTGTGTTCTTAATATTTTAGTTTTCATACCTTATTGTTTTTGCCTCAATTTTATCATATTCCTTATGTGTGCCAAACTACACAATAAAAACAACCTTGAGTTTATACTCAATATCAACAATCAACCTGTAATCGTTTCCTTTTATATTAAAGACAACTCGTTTTGAACTTATAATGCTGGCATTTCTGTATTTTGCCTTTAACTCATTTGCGTTATTCCAAACAGAAAACTTTACCTCGTATATCCAGGCTTTCAAAGGTTCTTCTGCTTTTTTGTATTTTTTTAGTTTGGAATAATCCGTCAGAGTTCGTTCTTTAATTATTCTCATTACCGCGAAGATACAAATAAGTTACCTTAATTGGTAACAGATATGAAATATGATTTTAAACAAATTTCCAACTTTTATACAATAATGCCAGACTTTGGAAAGTCCGACTCCCGGTTTGGGTATTTTTCTTATCTGTGTAAATCCGTTAAATCTGTGGTTGGTTTTCTTTATACCACGGATGCCACAGATTACACGGATTAAATGTTCAATGAGTTAGTTCAGCATTACAACCCCGCATATTTATAGAAAAGATGCTAGAACATGCGATTCCCTGTCTGCCGGACAGGTAGGCTGGGGAGTCGAACGAATATCGTGTGGACAACTTTTCAGTCTAAGCCGGATTTTCAATTCCCTACGAGTTGGAGTTTCCAGTTTCAACACAAAAAAATCGGACTTTGGAAAGTCCGGCTCCCGGCTTGCAGATAATTTGGATGAGTCTCTTTTCCTATCTGTGTAAATCCGTGAAATCTGTGGCAGTTTTCTTTATGCCACGGATGCAACGTGTTAAATATTCTCTGCGTTAGTTCCGCATTTGGGATTTTGGAGTATCCAAATCGGACCTTGGAAAGTCCGGCTCCCGATCTGATTTTAGACCAACAAAAAAAGGAAAGCTTTTCACGGCTTTCCTTTATAATTTTTGGTGACCCAGCTGGGGCTCGAACCCAGGACCCCATCCTTAAAAGGGATGTGCTCTACCAACTGAGCTACTGAGTCCTCCTTTTATTCAAACCTTTGTTTCTCAAAGGCGGGTGCAAAAGTAATATTTATTTTTTTTCAGACAAACCAACTTTGATTTTTTTCTAAAAATCCCTGACTTTTTATTATTTCCTGAAGCATTATTTATTCAACATGAATTTCCTGTAAAAAGTTTTTGATTTGTAACCCGGTATTTATCAGCAGAAAAACTTTTCAGAACAATAAAATTGAATCCATCTTAAGAAAAACATGAAAAATAAAAATTTAATCGTTTTTTACGGAAGATTGCCGGATGATTAATTTTGTTGGCATTACTATGGTTTGGTATTCGCTGGTTTTCGATTTCGAATGGATTTGCCCGATAAGCAGTTCTGCCGCCATTTTTCCCATTTCAAAACCGGGTTGCTGGATGGTGCTTATGGATGGGGTAACCACTTCAGAAAACGGTTCGTTGCTAAACCCCACAACTAAAACATCGTCCGGAATTTTTATGCCTTTCTGCCGGAGATAAATTATTGAACTGAGTGCAGTAGTATCATTTGCGCAGAAAATAGCATCAGGTTTATTACTTTTCGAAAAAAGCTTTTCAATGGCCTTTGTTCCTTCTTCGCGGGTGAGGCTGTTGTGGATCAACATCGATTCGTCTGCAACCAGTCCTGCATTTTTAAGGGCTTCCTTATATCCCAGCAGCCGGTTTTGATATATTCCCAAATTTAGCGGGCCGCCAATATGTGCTATATTTTTTGCACCCTGCGAAATCAGATGTTCAGTAGCTTTGTAGGCACCTCCAAAATCATCGACTACAATTTTATGAGCTTCTATTTCATCAACTACCCTGTCGAAAAATACCAGCGGCACTTTTCTGTCAGAAAAAAGCCGGAGGTGATCAATCCGCGTGGTTTGCATTCCAATCGATAAAATCAGACCATCAACCCTATTGGCAAAAAGTGTTTGGGCAATTTTCATTTCCTTTTCAATAGTGTCATTCGATTGCGATATTGTTACTGCAAATCCGTTGGTGTAGGCCACCTGTTCGATTCCACTGATAACTGATGAAAAGAAGTGCCTGTTTATCAAAGGAACAATTACACCGATTGTATTGGTTCGTTTTGTTCTGAAATTGGCAGCAAGATTATTAGGGCGGTACCCCATTTCCACAGCTTTTTGTTTAATCAGTTTACGTGTGTTTTCACTGATTAACGGGTTGTCATTTAACGCTCTGGAGACAGTTGAGGCAGCAATATTAAGGCTTTTGGCAATGTCATGAATTGTTGTTTCAGATTGATTAGTCATGGAATCTTTAATTTGACAATAAAAGTAAAAAATTATTTTAATTTATGCAATCGATTGCATCTTTTGTATATTCATCTTATATTTGTTGATGTATTTTGTTGATGTTGTAAAAAATGACTTAAATTCTTGAATAAAACCACAATAAATTATACTTTATAAAGATGAAACTAAATTACCGGATACTGATTTTATTTCTTGCGACACTTTATGCCTGTTCAAATCAAAGAAAAGAACCGGTTGAAGTCGCCGGTCTGACCAGTGAATTAAGCAACCAGTTAAAATTTCTGGCCGACTCTATTCCGGCTGACAAAGTCCCGCGTTCTTATCCCGACGATGACGGCAGCATTCGTTTTGTGGGAATAAATGACTGGACCTGCGGTTTTCCGGCAGGCTCATTTTGGTTTATGTATGAACTGACAGGCGATGATTACTGGAAAAACAAAGCGGTTGTAAATACCGAAAAACTGGATGGAGTGCAATACCGCACCAATACACATGATTTGGGATTTATGGTATTTTGCAGTTACGGAAATGCATACCGGATTACCAGTAACGAAAAATACCGGGACGCAATTCTTCAGGCATCGAAGTCGCTGATAACCCGTTTTAATCCAAAAGTAGGACTTATAAAATCATGGGACCATGGTAAGTGGCAGTTTCCGGTGATTATTGATAATATGATGAACCTGGAAATGCTCTTCTGGACATCCAAAGAAACAAACGATCCAAAATTCCGGGAGGTCGCAGTGAAACATGCCGAAACAACATTGAAAAATCATTTCCGCGATGACTGGAGTTCCTATCACGTGGTTGATTATGATACAATAACCGGTCAGGTTCTCGGAAAAGTAACACACCAGGGGTTGGCCGATTCCTCTTCATGGGGAAGGGGACAAGCCTGGGGTTTGTATGGATTCGTGGTTTGCTACAGGGAAACTGAAAATACAAAATATCTGCAGGTGGCCGAAAATATTGCGGATTACATTCTGAGCAATCTTCCAAAAGATATGATTTCGTACTGGGATTATGACGATCCAAAAATCCCGGACGCAGAACGGGATGCATCGGCAGCGGCAATAACAGCTTCCGCACTGTTCGAACTCAGCACCTATTCCAATAAAAGCGAAATTTACATGGATGCTGCAAAAAAAATAGTTCAAAATTTATCATCAGACGAATACCGGGCTACCGGTGGTTCAAACGGCGGCTTTCTGCTGAAGCATGCTGTCGGGCATATGCCCAATTCCGATGAAGTGGATGTGGCAATTAATTATGCCGATTATTATTATCTGGAAGCACTGAAAAGACAACAAAATCTTAAAGATTAAGAAATATGGCAACAATTTATGAAGAAAGACATTCGTATCATCCCGAGGATTTTAAACGATACGATACCCAAAAAATCAGAAAGGAATTTTTGGTGGAAAAAGTAATGGAACCCGGCAATATCCGGCTGGTCTATTCTGAAATTGAACGGTATATAGTTGGCGGAGCTGTACCCCTTGAAAACGGACTGAAGCTTGAACCCATTCATCCGTTAAAAGCTGAGCGTTTCTGCGACCGCCGCGAAGTGGGGGTGATTAATGTAGCAGGGAAAGGTTCTGTGATTGTTGACGGAACAGAATATGCAATGAATTTTAAGGATGCATTGTACATTGGCAAAGGAAGCAAAGAAGTGGAATTCAAATCGGAAAATCCGGGTTCTCCTGCGCATTTCTATATCAATTCGGCGCCTGCCCATAAAGAATATCCGGTGAAACATGTTACCATGGCGGATGCCAATGTCCTGCATCTGGGATCGCTGGAATCTTCCAATGAACGTAATGTAAACCAGCTGATTATTAATACGCTTGTTGAAACCTGTCAACTGCAGATGGGAATGACTGAATTAAAGCCCGGAAGTGTCTGGAATACAATGCCTCCGCACAGGCACAGCCGCCGCAACGAAGTATATTTTTATTTCAATGTACCCGAAGGCCAGGCAGTCTGCCATTTTATGGGCGAACCGGATGAAACACGCCACATTTGGATGCACAATGAGCAGGCGGTAATTTCGCCCAGCTGGTCTATTCATTCAGCTGCAGGAACCAGCAATTACATTTTTATATGGGGAATGGCTGGGGAAAATCTGGATTATACAGACATGGATGGAATAAAACCGGAAGATCTGAGGTAATTAATATTGGTATGTCCCTTAAGAATTAAAAAACTGTAATGGATCGAAGATCCTTGTTTAAATATGTATCATTTTTAGGGTTGTATCCTTTGGGCAGCAGGTTTTCTGCAGCTGCAGAACCTGTGATTGGTCCCGGCTCTGCCGACAGGGAATACTGGGTGAAGGTAATAACCAAAATCGGCAGTCCGCTGCTGGAATCGCTCAGTAAAGGCGAGTTGAAAAAAAATATGCCGGTAGAAAGTAAACCCGGGCTTGAAGCAGATCGCCGGATGGTAACCTACCTCGAAGCCTTTGGCCGCCTGATGGCAGGCATGTCGCCCTGGCTTGAGCTTGGTGCGGATGATACTCCGGAAGGCCGTCAGCGGGAATATTTTGCCAAACTTGCCCGTAAAAGCATGAAAATGGCAGTGGATCCGCAATCCCCCGATTTTATGAATTTTATAACCGGTGGACAACCCCTGGTGGATGCAGCGTTTCTTGCCCACGCGATTTTACGGGCGCCAAATGTTTTATGGAAACAACTGGACACCGAAACCCAAAAACAGATAATTGCTGCAATGAAAAGTTCACGCGTCATTGTACCTCCCTATAACAACTGGTTGCTGTTTTCGGCAATGGTGGAGGCTTTTCTGCTTTTTGCCGGTGAACAATGGGACGGATTGCGCGTGGATCTGGCCGTGAAAAAACATATGGAATGGTATGTTGGCGACGGAATGTATGGCGATGGCCCGCAGTTTCACTGGGATTATTACAACAGTTATGTGATTCAGCCCATGCTGCTGGATGTGCTGCGTGTGGCAAAAGAAAACAACAAGGAATATAAAAAAACTTTTCACATTGTCCTGAAACGGGCCAAACGTTATGCCGAAATTCAGGAGCGGCTGATTTCTCCCGAAGGGACTTTTCCGGCCACCGGCCGTTCATTGCCTTACCGTTTTGGCGCGTTTCAGCATTTATCGCAAATGGCGCTCCGGCACCAGTTGCCCGAAGAAATTACGCCCGCCCAGGTACGTTCTGCGCTTACGGCAGTTATACGTCGATTGTTTGAAATGCCGGGGACTTTCGATGAAAACGGATGGCTGACCATCGGTTTTGCAGGCCATCAACCCGATATTGCCGAATCCTATATTTCAACAGGAAGCCTCTACCTTTGCTCGGTTGGATTACTGGCACTCGGACTTCCTCCCGGAGATCCATTCTGGACAAATCCACCGGCCGAATGGACACAGCTGAAAATCTGGAGCGGCAAAAATGTTCCGAATGATCACGCCATTCATAATTGATTTCAAAATTAGCTAACGGATAAAAATAAAATTAATATGAACGATTTATTTAACTTATCAGGAAAAGTGGCACTTGTAACCGGCGGTACCCATGGAATTGGAATGGCAATCGGGAAAATTCTCGGAAAGGCCGGGGCAAAGATTTGTGTAAACGACATTTCCGAAGAAAAACTTGGAAAGCTGCAAAAAAGATTTATGCAGATGAGGGAATTGAAGTGTATACTTTAAAATTTGATGTAACAAGTGAAGAAGACGTCGACCGCGGGATTGCTCAGATTGAAGCCGAAGTTGGGGACGTTGAAATTCTCGTAAATAACGCAGGAATCATCAAGCGGATCCCCATTTTGGAAATGGCAATTAAAGATTACAAACAGGTTATCGATGTCGATTTGGTGGCACCTCTGATTGTATCCAAAAGAGTGGTCCTGAAAATGATCGAAAAACGTGCAGGAAAAATCATAAACATGTGTTCCATGATGAGCGTTTACGGCCGTAATTCAGTGTCGGCATATGCTTCTGCCAAAGGGGGTTTAAAACTGCTGACTGCAAACATGACCTGTGAATGGGCAAAATACAACATTCAGATCAACGGAATCGGGCCCGGATATATCGCAACGGAACAAACGGCACCTATACGCGAAGGAAATCATCCGTTCAACGATTTGGTGATGACTCGTACTCCTGCCGGACGCTGGGGCGAACCCGAAGATGTGGGGAATGCTGCTCTTTTTCTTGCATCGAAAGCCAGTGATTTTGTAAATGGCCACGTGTTGTACGTTGATGGCGGAATACTGGCTAATTTTGGTTATGTTAAAGGCGAAAATGAAATACCTTCCTAAAAATGAAAAAAATTCTGATCCTGATCCTGCTCAGCCCTTTTATGCTTTCCTGCGAAAAAGGAGACAGCTTTTCAGTCCAAAATCCATTAAATGAGGCACGTACTGACGAAGTGCTGGTTTTATCCCGGGATGAACTTGGCAGGCAGGTTAATTTAAGTGAAAATCTGCTGCCTGTATTTTCTGAAGGCGAAAATCTGATTGCCAGTCAGGCAGATGATTTGGATGGTGACGGAAATTGGGATGAGGTCGTGTTGGTTTTGGATTTTAAAGCCAACGAAACGCGGAAAATCAATGTGAATTTTGTTGAAAAAGACAATTATCCTGAATTTGAAAAGCGAACCAATCTGCGCCTTGGAATTCTGCAGGAAGACGGAACCTACAAAGAGGTGGATCAATACCGCGCATTGCCCTGTGATGATGGTTTTGAAATCATTGCACAGGCAGAAAGTGTGAACTGGGAAAATGATAAAATTGCATTCCGGAACTATTTCGATTGCCGGAATGTGAAGGATTTATTTGGAAAACTTAAACCTTATCTGATTCTCGACGATTTGCAGTCGCCAAAATTGCCCAGCTATCATGAGCTTTCAGAATGGGGAATGGATGTATTACATTGCGGCAGTTCATTAGGCTCGGGAGGTATTGCACTTTTAAAAAATGATTCACTTTACCGGCTTGGGTCTACTGACGTTTATGAATATCAAAAAATTGCAGAAGGTCCGGTGCGTTCTGTGTTTGAATTGCGGTACAAAGGCTGGCACGTTGACGGCGATGATTTGGAAGCGGTTGAGCACATATCCGTATATCCCGGAAAATACTGGTTCGAATCGGAGGTAACCATAACCGGTTGTCCCGAAGGCGCTCAAATTGTTACCGGAATTGTAACAACCCAATTAAAACGTGAACCCTTTCATTTTAAAGCCGGCGATTTTCAATGCATCGGAACACACGATGTTCAATCCTTAAACAACGATGAACTGGGAATGGCCGTTATCGTTCCTTTGAAAGGTGCAGGTAAAATCGGTCGTACTTCCGATATTAATTTTTTCAAACTGGGTTATCAGACAGTCATCGAAAAAAGTTTCAGCAATATCATTTCTGAAACGTATTATATTGGCCAGCAATGTACAAACGATACACCTGAAAAGCATTATTTTTTCGCGGTCTGGGGACTCGATAAAGACCAGTGGAAAACCGAAGAAGGATTTCGGAAATATATTTCGGAGGAAGCAGAAAAGTTGTCAAATCCTATAAAATTGTAGCAAAATGACACAACCCCAAACTCCCCGAACTTCCGAACTCCGAACCTGAAACCTGAAACCCGAAACCTAAAACACCGAACTCTCCAGGTTTGCGTTACAAGCAATAAAGTTGAATCCAACCCTGTATAATTTCGCCCGTTTCGGGATCGAGTTGTGAGCCGAACATGCTGTGTGGAATTGAGTAGACAATCAGCATAACAATTGCAGCCACCACAGTATAAACCGGACGTTCTTTTTTGCGGTTCATAAAAAACGCCAGTACCCAAAACAGGAAAGCCACAAGTGTTTTGTTATCGGTTAAATCCCAAGCAAAAGGCACGCCGGCCCAAAATTCATCGAAAGCAAACCACTGTACAAATGGCCCTAAAATCATTCCTCCAAAAAAGAGGGCAACAACAGTTAATATGGTATACAAACGAAACCTGGAATAATTGAAAACTGCCATAATTCCTGCAAGATTTCCCAGCAGCATGGCAAAAAACATAAGAAAAATATGCGGAATTAAAATCCCTGCAGGAACATCTCCCTTAAACCGAATGACAACCGGTTCTCCATTATTTAACTTATAATTGTTCCCGTTTTTATTTAAAACCACTTTATATTCGTATTTTCCGGCAGGAGGCAAATGTGGCAGAAAAGCAAAAAGTCTGCTGTTTTCCCTTTTTAAATTCAAAACCTGCCATTCCGAGTTTCCGGGATATTTCCGGTACTGTATTTCTCCGGAAACAACTTCATCAGGAATTGTAATTTCAATCTTTGCATCTGTATCTCCACCATGGCTTCTGAGAAGCTGATAATTATACGTTTTATTTTGAATTTCAACTTCTCCCTTTTTATCATAAGTTGGCCCGGTTGTTCGCTGATAAACCATTGCTGCCAAAGTAATTACAATTGCCAGAGTCCAGTAAAGAGCAATTTTCATAATCAATTTTTTAAATCGTACAAGAATTGGGTGCAAGTATAAAATAATTTAATTGAATGCATTTCCCATTTTGAACAAAACTTTATTTGAAAACATAAAAATCATTCCCGATTAATACTATTTTTCATTCAAAAACTAAAACAAAATCGAATAATTTATGACAAATAAAAGTTTTGATGAATTGGAGTCCAGCACTATGTAATTTTTAAATTGAACAATAATATGAATTATTTGTAGTGAATGATTATAATACAAAGCAGCAAGTCATGCTATTTCTGTATTATTAGTTTTGTTTTTTATTTATTTATTAAATAATTTATTTTAATTTTGGACGCAGCTAACTATTAAAAACTTTTTTGCCTATGGACTATCTAATCTCCTTGAAATTCCACCAGAATTATCTGATTTAATCATACTTTTCTCACTCAAATTTTTATTAACAAAACTTAAAATCTATGGAAAAAAAACATCTGAGAGGGTTTTTAACCTATCTTTTTCTCGCCACATTCATGGCAATTTCTCTAGGTTCTTATGCGCAACAACAAGTATCCGGTACTGTTACCGATCAGGATGGTGCCCCTGTACCCGGGGTTACAATTGTTGCCAAAGGAACAACTGTTGGTACTATCACCAATGTTGATGGTGAATACCAGATTACATTGCCGGCATCAGCCAAAACTCTTGTATTTTCATACATTGGTATGTTGACGCAGGAAATTGAAGTCGGAAGCCAGTCAACCATTAACGTTAACATGAAACCCGATGTAATTGGTGTGGATGAGGTTGTGGTTGTTGGATATGGTACCCGTTTAAAAGAAGAATTAACAGGTGCTGTTTCTTCGGTTTCGGAAGAAGCAATGGAAGTTTCCACTGCACCAAGTGTGGTAAGTCGTCTGCAAGGACAATTGTCCGGGGTTACCGTAACTTCAGCAAACAGGCCTGGTGGCGATGCAACCATTCGTATCCGCGGAATTGGCACAATTAACGATCCAAACCCGTTATACATCATTGACGGAGTACCAGCTGGTCCGGGAAACAACCTTAATCCAAGTGAAATTGAATCAATTTCGGTTTTAAAAGATGCATCTTCGGCTGCAATTTATGGAACCAGAGGTGCTAACGGTGTTGTAATTATTACTACCAAACGTGGACACCTTAATCAGCAACCTACTATTAATTTTACTGTTAAAACCGGTGTAAGTCAGGCAGTGAACAAATACGACCTGCTTAACACTCAGGAATATGCCGATGCCATCTGGATGTCGTTCGATAACAGGGGAATGGACTATTCCCACGCACAATACGGCACCGGAAGTCGCCCTGTAATTCCTGATTATATTTTACCGGCAGGTGCAAAAGAAGGAGAGGTTAATCTGGATTTGTACGATTACCCTACTTATCAGATTTTTAAAGCCAACAAACAGGGAACCGACTGGTACGATGAAATTTACCGCAACGGAATGACACAGGAATATGATTTATCGGTAAGAGGCGGAGCCAATAATGCCACGTATGCATTTTCAGCAAATTATCTGGATGAAGATGGAATTCTGGAAAATACCAACTTTAAAAGATACACTGTTCGTATGAATTCCGATGCAAAATTCAACAACTGGTTTAGGGCCGGTGAAAATGTTCAGGTTATTTATATTGATGAGCATGGCAATCTGGATGATAATGGCGAAGGAATACCATTGTCTTTTGCTTATCGTGCACAACCTATTATTCCTGTTTATGATGTCGCAGGTAATTTTGCGGGTTCAAAAGCTCCTGAAATGGGAAATACCCAAAACCCGGTTGCAATGTTGTACCGCGCCCGGAACAACAACGGCAAATGGGTCAGGATTTTAGGCAGTTCTTTTGCTGAAATAACCTTTACTGAAGGATTAACATTGAAAAGTTTGTTTGGATACAATTTCGGTCAGTGGAATTATATGGGATATCTTATTCCAAACCCAGAACATTCAGAACCGAATATGGTGAACGGGCTGGATGTCAACTCGAATTATTCACTTCAATGGAACTGGTCAAATACTTTAAATTTCAACAAAACATTTGCCGATATTCACCGTTTTAATATTGTACTTGGAACTGAAGCAATTGATAACAGGTATCAGTCGTTAAATGCAAGCAGGAGGAATTATTTTTCTATGGACCCGGATTATATGCAACTTGATTCTGGTGAATCGAACAAGGAAAACAGTGGTAATGGATCAGAATGGTCGCTGTTCTCAATTTTTGGCCGTATAAATTACGATCTTATGGGAAAATACTTTTTTGAAGTTACCGCAAGACGCGATGGATCTTCACGTTTCAGTGAAGCCAACCGTTACGGAACATTCCCTGCAGCATCTGCTGCATGGGCTTTGTCTCAGGAAAATTTTATGGCCGGAACCCGCAGCTGGGTGGACCTTTTGAAACTCAGAGTAGGTTGGGGTGTTTCGGGTAACGATCGTATTGGAAACTATAATTCTTACACTACTTACCGTACTGACAGTTACCGTTCATCCTATGCACTTGACGGATCGAACACAGGAGCTATTTCAGGTTTTATGCCTGGAACACTGGGAAACAAAGATGTAACATGGGAGACCACGGAAACAGTCGATGTTGGATTGGATGGTACTCTGCTGGATAATAAACTCACCTTCTCCATTGACTTATGGCAAAGAAATACTTCCGATATGCTTTACCGATTGCAAATTCCACAGGTGATGGGTGATGCTACGCCACCTTTTGTTAATATTGCCGAAATGAAAAATACCGGGTTTGACTTTGAACTTGGTTATGCCAATTCAGTAATGGATGGAAAATTCACGTACAGTGCCAAATTAACATTGTCGCATTACAAAAATGAAATCACTAAACTTTCGGAAGATGTTGAAGAGTATATCAGTGGAGCAAACGAACGTCAGAAAGAATATACACGTGCCACAGTAGGAACTTCATTCCCCGAATTTTACGGATACGAAGTAGTTGGTATTTTTCAGGATCAGGCAGAAGCTGATTCCTGGCCAACAGCCATTGGCGAAGAAGGAACATATAACCAGCCGGGACATTTCAAATACAAAGACCAATTAACAGTGGATACCGATGGTGATGGTGTTCCGGATGCAACTGACGGTGTGATTAACGCAGAGGATCGTACTTATATTGGCAATCCTCATCCGGATTTGACAGGTGGTTTAAATATTGATCTTGGTTATGCTAATTTCGATTTGAACCTGTTTTTCTACGGAAGTTACGGAAACGATGTTACCAATTATGTAACCCGCTGGATTGATTACGGTATGTTCAATGGTGGATTAAGCAAAGATGCATTGTACAATTCATGGGGAAGCCCTTATCTGGATAATAATGCAAATGCTAAACTTCCGATACTCGATTTCGATGATACATCGCAGGAACCTTCCTCTGCTTTTATTGAAGATGGTTCATATTTAAGGCTGAAATCTGTCCGTCTTGGATATACGATCCCAAAAAATATTCTTCAAAGGGCTCAGATTAAAAGCCTGAGAGTATATGCACAGGTAACCAATCTCTTTACATTAACAAATTACAGTGGTCTTGATCCTGAAATTAATGCTTCCGGTACTTATATGGGTATGGATTTAGGCGCATGGCCTACTCCACGCCAGATTATGTTTGGTGTAAACCTGGGACTATAATTATTAATGTTATTAACTTAAATAATAGAAGATATGAAAAAACTTTCGATAATAATGGCCATAACAAGTGTACTGGCCTTGTTTAATTCTTGTTCAGAAGATTTTCTGAATAAAGCTCCGTTAGGTTCTACTTCTGAAAACGTTTTTTATGATGCCAAAGGGATAAATGCTCTTTTGGTAGGAACGTATGCTGTAGTTCCGGGTAGTTCCCTATGGGAAGTATCCTGGGGTGCATCCATTCAAAACTGGACTTACGGATCTGCAGCTTCCGACGATGCCTATAAAGGATCAGAAATTTCCGATCAGGTTCCTGTTAACGACATTGAGCGCTGGGAAGTATTATCAACAAATCCTTATCCTGCGGATAAATGGAGATTGAACATTGGTATGGGTGTTGACCGCGTCAATAAAACAATGAAGGTTATTAACAACACGCTGGAAGCCGGAAATATAACTGAAGAACAAGCCAATAGTTTTAAAGCTGAAGCCCGCTTTCTGCGCGGTTTATTTTATTTTGAAGCCTGGCTTGTATTCGGCGATTATCTTCCGCTGTTAACTGAGGATATTGAAGATCCCACACAGGTTCCAAATACAAATCCTGAAGGAGCCGTTTTACAGTTTATTGTAGATGACATGGAATTTGCATGGACACATCTTCCTGCAACACAAGCACAACCAGGAAGGGCCACAAAATATGCCGCAATGGCTGTTGGCGCCCGTGCCTATATGCAGGATTTGCAATATGATAAAGCAAAACCACTGCTCGATAATATTATTAACAGCGGCCAGTACACCCTTATGCCTAATTTTATTGACAATTTCAACATTGAAACCAACAACAATGCAGAGTCAATATTTGAAATTCAGGCGAATGTTAATGATATAAACGAATCATTGAATGCAGAAATGGGAATTGGCTTAAACTGGCCTCATGGTTCCGATATCGGAATGTGCTGCGGTTTTCACCAGCCTTCTCAAAACCTGGTAAATGCCTATAAAGTAGATGCCAATGGGTTGCCACTTTTCGATACATTTAATGATACTGATTTGAAAAACGATCAAGGCATTGCTTCAGAGGCAACATTTGTTCCAACTGAAGAACCGGTTGATCCACGTTTGGACTGGACGGTTAGCCGCCGGGGCATTCCTTATAAAGACTGGGGAATTAACCGTGGCCGCGACTGGATCCGTAAACAACCGGACGGCGGTCCTTACATGCCGGCATCAAAACCATTCTTCAAAAAATCTGAACGGTACAGCCTTTCTACAACAACCGGATGGCAAACAGGTATCAATGCCAATAACTACCGTTATATCCGTTACAGCCATATTTTGTTATGGAGAGCCGAAATTGCTGCTTTCGACGGAGATTTGGAACTGGCACGTACATACATTAACATGATTCGCGACAGAGCGGACAATGATGTGGTTATGGGAAAAGTGCAGATTCATGAACTTCCGCCAGCAGTTTATCCGTGGGGAGAAAATACAACTGATGCTGATTATGAAACTGGTGGAGCCGTTGATTGGTCGCAACCTGCAGCCAATTACAAAGTTGGTTTATATGCTCCGTTTGCAAACAAGGAGGAAGCCATGCGTGCGGCCCAGTGGGAACAACGACTTGAATTTGCCACAGAAGGACGCCGCTTCTTCGACCTTCGCCGTTGGGATAAACTTCCCGGTGGCATGAGAGTTGACATGGCAGCCACTTTAAATGAATTTGCACAAAATGATGCACGTATCAGGCAATTCATGCAAAAGCCAGGATTGGCTACTTTTGAGGAAAAAGATAAATTCCAACCTATTCCGCAACTCCAGCTCGATTTACAGCCAGGGGTTCTGGAACAACGTCCTGGATATTAATTTCAGAAATCTATAAAAAAAGAGGGGCAGAAATGTCCCTCTTTTTTTATTATCTTGTGCCTTCTAAAACCAATTAATATTACCAAAATGAATAGAATTATTTTTTTAGCTGTTGCCTTTGTGTGTTTGGTTTTTCATTCACAGGCACAAAAAGTTGAACTGGTACCCAAGCCTGCTGAAAGAAAAGTTGATGTGTTAATTAACAACGAATTATTTACCTCTTACATTTATCCCAGAACAATTAAAAAACCTGTTTTGTGGCCGGTAATTACTGCCGGAGGAAATGAAATTACCCGTCAGTTTCCATTAAAAAACAAAGCAGGCGAACGTGCCGATCATCCTCATCATGTTGGCATCTGGCTAAATTATGGCGATGTAAATGGCCTCGATTTCTGGAACAATTCAGAAGCAATTCCTGCGGACAAAGCCGATCAATATGGTACAATTTATAATGAAAGTATTGAAAAAATCAAAAACGGCAGAGGTGAAGGCGCATTGGTTACCACCGCTTCATGGAAAAACAACAAAGGGGAAAAGTTGTTAGACGAAGAAACTGAATTCCGGTTTATTGTAAATGGTAAAACCCGAATTATCGACCGCACCACAAAACTTAAGGCTGTAAATGGCGAAGTAAAAATAACCGACAACAAAGAAGGAATGTTTGCCATTCGTGTTACCCGCGAACTGGAATTGCCCGCGACGGGAAAAGTGCAACTGGTTGATTCGCATGGAAATGTTACCGAAGTTGAAGCTTCGGACGATGATATTGCAACCGGCGATTACCTGAGCAGCGAAGGAATTACAGGTGGCGATGTTTGGGGTACCCGCGGAAAATGGATGAAATTATCGGGAGTGGTAAATGGTGAAAAAGTGGCCATTGTTATTTTCGACCATCCTGCAAATCCGGGTTATCCTACTTACTGGCATGCCCGCGGATACGGCCTTTTTGCTGCAAATACACTGGGGCAAAAAATATTTTCGAATGGAAAAGAAGAGATGAATTTTTCCATTGCCGATGGAGAAACAGCAACATTCAGGTATCGTTTGGCAGTTTTTTCAGGCGACCCTTCTGTTGATGATATTAATAAAATGGCCAAAGAGTACCAATCAAAAATATAAGTTTTTGAAATGCCTCCCTTTTGGGAGGCCAGGAGGGGCTTAAATGGCATTAAACTACATCTGGATATTTTTCTTTTTGTCTGCCTTTGTAATCGGATTGGTCCGGTTAATTTTTTTTGGCGATACCGAAGTATTTCCTGAAATGGTAAATGCCACTTTCGATATGGCCAAAACAGGGTTTGAAATTTCTCTCGGACTTACCGGCGTTTTAACATTGTGGATGGGCATAATGAAAATTGGCGAAAAAGGTGGTATTGTAAAAGTTTTCTCAAAAGTCATTGGCCCTTTTTTTAATAAACTGTTCCCCGATTTGGGGAAATCACATCCTGCATACGGTTCTATCATGATGAATATTGCGGCCAACATGCTGAACCTCGACAATGCAGCTACACCAATGGGGCTGCAGGCCATGAAAGAGATGCAGCAAACCAATCCGGATAAAAAAACGGCCTCGGATGCTCAGATCATGTTCCTTGTATTGAATACTTCCGGATTGACTTTATTACCCATCAGCATTATGGTTTACCGGGCACAGCTGGGGGCTGTGAATCCTTCCGACATTTTTATTCCCATTTTGCTGGCCACCTATTTTTCCACCATTGCCGGATTAATTGCAGTTGCCGTTTATCAGAAAATTAATTTGCTCGACCGGGTTATACTGGCTTATCTGGGAGGTTTGACAGCGATAATTGCAGCGATAATCTGGTATTTTTCCACGCTCGATCAGGATGCAATCACTGAAATATCGAATGTGACGAGCAATTTCATCTTATTTTCCGTGATTATTGCCTTTATATTAATGGCACTAAGACGAAAAGTAAATGTTTATGAAGCCTTCATCGATGGGGCAAAAGACGGGTTTAAAACGGCAGTGAAAATCATTCCATACCTGGTTGCCATTTTAGTGGCCATTGGGGTTTTTCGTGCTTCAGGTGCGATGGAATGGCTGATATCGGGATTTACCTGGGGTTTTGAGCAAGTGGGATTAAACACTGACTTTATTCCGGCCCTGCCAACTGCTTTAATGAAACCTTTAAGTGGCAGTGGTGCCCGCGGAATGATGGTGGATGCTATGACTACTTACGGCGCCGACTCATTTGTGGGTCGGGTGTCAAGTACCGTCCAAGGTGCTACCGACACCACTTTTTATATACTGGCGGTTTATTTTGGTTCTGTCGGAATAAAAAACACACGATATGCAGTCGTTTGCGGATTGATTGCCGATTTTACCGGAATCATCGCAGCAATTTTAATGGCCTACCTGTTTTTCCATTAATCAGGAAGTTTGAATTTTTCCACTAGAGAGTTTGAGTTTCCTAACTCAAAACATTAAAATATGAAAACTAAAATTTCGGAGTTAGGAAACTCGGATTCCCTCAATTCCAATCTACTGAATCATATACAATTACCTTATCCCACAGTTGAGAATTTTTTTCAACAAAATTAAGATGCACCGGATGAATCTGGTAAGCTTTCTGATCTTCCAAACTATCAAACAATACCATGTAGGAATAGGTAAATGAATTATCCACCACATCTCTTTTTTCTGTGGATGCCGGAGTTCCAAAATGGCTCATTTTTATCGTTTCCACCTTCAGCAGTTTATCAATTGCTTTTTCAAACTGCTGGCGGTGTGCCTGGTTTTTGGGTTCTTTTAACCAGAAGAACACATGATGCATCAGGGCATTGGTAATTTTCACTTCGCCTGCAGAAGCTTTTTTTGTAAAGGGGAAAATGCTGGCTGCGGCAACTCCTGCCAATGCCTTTTTAAGAAAATTTCTTCTGTTTTTCATAACATCTTTATCAATTTATCAATTTATCAAATCCTCAATTTCTTTCAGGTGTAGTTTGAAATGCTGCGGAAAATCTTCTACCATTCTTTTCAATGTAATTTTTTCATTAAAATCCGAAAGCCATTCATTATTCAATTTTTCCTGCTCTACATTTTGAATGACATGCAAAAAATGCAAGTGTAA
The DNA here is from genome assembly GCA_963771595.1 of uncultured Prolixibacteraceae bacterium. GTDB lineage: Bacteria > Bacteroidota > Bacteroidia > Bacteroidales > Prolixibacteraceae > CAVYUC01. The sequence continues at coordinate 121,225 of CAVYUC010000014.1, forward strand.
ATATTTCCAAAGCTGAACCAAATTCTGCCAGTTTTCATCCTGGTAATTCTGAATGGCAATCCAGCGGTCGTTATTGCCATAAGTTGCATAATTATGAAACCGAAGCGGCACCTGCCGGTACTGAAGCTGCACAATCCGGTGGATGTTGTTCGATGCCGAATCAATCATGTGCCCTAAAATTTGTTTAACATTCCGGTTTTGAGAATTCCGCGGAACGGTAATTTTTTCATCCGGCAACGAACTCAAAATCGGTTCCCATTTTTGAACAAGCAATAATATTTCTTCAGATTCATTCTTAAACATTTATTTACAATTTATTGACAACCTGCCTGATTTGAATTAAACGATCCAAAAGTGGTTCCAGCAAATCCAGTTTCAACATGTTGGCGCCGTCTGATTTTGCATTTTCGGGGTGAGGATGTGTTTCAATGAAGATTCCATCAACACCAACCGCAATCCCGGCGCGGGCAATGGTTTCAATCAAACCGGGCTTGCCGCCTGTAACTCCGCTGGCCTGATTAGGTTGCTGCAACGAATGTGTGATGTCAAGTACCACCGGCACATTCATTTTTCGCATTGCCGGAATTCCGCGGTAATCCACCACCAAATCCTGGTACCCAAAGGTTGTACCACGCTCTGTAAGTACAATATTTTCATTTCCGCTTTCCCTGACCTTTGTTACCGCAAATTGCATGGCCTCAGCCGACAGAAATTGCCCTTTCTTAATGTTGACTACTTTACCGGTTTCAGCTGCCGCAACCAGGATATCGGTCTGGCGGCACAGAAATGCAGGGATTTGCAATACCTCCACATATTCTGCGGCCATTTCAGCTTCATGAGCTGAATGGATATCTGTCACTGTGGGAATACCAAAAGTTTCCCCAACTTTCCGGAGGATTTTCAGCGCTTTTTCATCGCCGATTCCGGTGAAGGAATCGAGCCGTGAACGATTTGCCTTCCGGTACGATCCTTTGAAAAGGTAGGGCACTTTTAACCGGGCCGTGATTTCAACTATCTTTTCGGCAATTTCCATCGCCATTTGCTCTCCCTCAATGGCACACGGACCGGCCATCAGGAAAAAGTTTCCAAAATCAGTATTATTTAAATTTTGAATCTGTGGATGCATTTACATTTTCTTTAGTAAAAACAAATGTAGCAAAAAAGGTAGCAGAAGTCAGCGGGGATTTGTTTTTTGCGATTAAACAGAATTTCCTGTTTCAATTACCCAGAGCAGATTGTTTGCTCTATCAATTTTGGAAAGAAATTTAAATTCTTAAATTCGGCAACTCAAAAATAGTATATCACAGATATTTTTTTTGATAAAGCCGGCGTTGCACTTATTACCTGATTTGGGAAAGGCTAAATGGCGGGATAAACATTAATTTACCGATAACCAAAATCAATTTTAAACGAATGAATAAGTTAGTTTTATTATCAGTAACCATTTTTTGCGCACTCGCCGGTTCGGTGCAGGCAAAAAAAGTGGTAGCCCTTTCCACAAAAGTAAAAGATGTAACTGTTTATGTAACCACTGCAGATCGTACAAGCGACTTCGAACAGAAAACAATTGGATTTGCAGAACCAGCCGGAAATCCGGAGGCTATGATTACCCTTCATCCCGAAATTAAATATCAGGAAATGGATGGCTTCGGAGCGGCTGTTACCGGTTCGTCCAGTTACAACCTGATGCAAATGAAACCGACAGACAGAAAGAAATTTTTGACTGAAACTTTTTCAAATGAAAAAGGAATGGGGTACAGTTATATCCGTATTTCCATCGGTTGTTCCGATTTTTCGCTCAGCGAATATACCTGTTGCGATAAAAAAGGAATAGAAAATTTCAGTTTGCAAAAGGAAGAACTGGAATATGTAATTCCTGTTTTAAAGGAAATTCTTGAGATAAATCCTGAACTCAAAATTTTAGGCTCACCCTGGACATGTCCGCCATGGATGAAGGTGAATAATCTTACCGACCTGGAACCCTTCAACTCGTGGACAAGTGGCCAGCTTAACCCTAAATATTATGATGATTATGCCATATATTTTGTAAGGTGGATTGAAGCTTTTGCGCAACACGGGATTCCTGTTACAGCCATAACACCGCAAAACGAACCACTTAACAGGGGCAATTCAGCATCACTTTTTATGGGATGGGACGAACAGCGTGAATTTGTAAAAGTGCTTGGACCTGCCATTCGGAACGACGGTCTTGACACCAAAATTTACGTGTTCGACCACAACTACAACTACGACAACATGGAAGATCAGTATGATTATCCGGTTAAAATTTACAACGATGCCGAAGCAAAAAAATATGTTACGGGCGCTGCATATCATAACTATGGCGGAAATAAAAACGAACTGGACGACATTCATAATAAGGCTCCCGAAATGGAACTCTTGTTTACCGAAACTTCCATTGGTACATGGAACAAAGGCAAGGACCTTGCAAGCCGCCTGATGAATGACATGCAGGAAGTAGCGCTGGGAACGGTGAACAACTGGTGCAAAGCAGTGATTGTATGGAACCTGATGCTGGATACCAACCGCGGCCCAAACCGCGAACACGGTTGCCGCACCTGCTACGGAGCAGTTGATATTGATGCAAAAGATTACAAAACTATTACCCGTAATTCTCATTATTACATCATCGGACACCTGTCGTCTGTTGTAAAACCGGGCGCCGTACGCATAAAAACAACCGGAAAAAATGTGGATGGTTTGAATTATTCTTCGTTTGAAAATGCCGACGGAAGTTATGCGTTTGTGTTGCAAAACGATACAAATGAAAAGAAACCTGTTTCAGTGAATAGTGGCGACAACGGCTTTCAATATTTGGTTCCGCCAAAATCTGTGGTTTCATTTCGCTGGAAGAATTGAAATTGTGAAGTCTGCCGCAAGGTATTTTCAGGAATATCAAACTGAAGGACATTTTCTTTTCAAGCCATTTTGTTATTTTTACACAGGTTTATATCCTGTTTAATCAACCTAAAAACGATACGATGAAATCAACTTTTTTGCTGCTTCTTATTATCCTGACATGTTTAAAGCCAACTATGGCTAAAATAAACCCGACACAACTAACCTGCGAATATCTTGAAAATCCTTCTGTTGTCGATGTTTTGCAACCGCGACTTTCGTGGATAAATGTCGCAAACGAAGGTGAACGTGGCCAGTTCCAGAATGCATGGCAGGTTCGAGTGGCAAGTTCACGCGACAAACTTGATAATCCTGATTTGTGGGACAGCAAAAAAGTGGGAAACAATCAATCCATCCGGGTTAAATACAACGGAAAACCATTAAAATCGGAGCAGGAATGCTGGTGGCAGGCGCGTGTGTGGGATAAAAACGGCGAACCTTCAGAGTGGAGCGAACCTGCTTTCTGGCGCATGGGACTGCTGGATGCAACGGATTGGAAAGCCACTTGGATTGGCGCCCCGTGGCAGGGAGAAGAGGCACTGCCAAAACCAATGAACCCGAATGCAACTCTTCCTGAAGAACTTCCTCCACCGGCGCCATTGCTGCGGAAAGAATTTCAGGTGGACAGGCAGGTTAAAAAAGCAATGGCTTATGTTACCGGGTTGGGTTATTTTGAATTGTACCTGAACGGCAAAAAAGTTGGCAACGATGTGCTGGTGCCCAACCAAACCAATTACGGAAAGCGCCCGGGATTAATTGATCAGAATATACCATTGCCCGATGATTTCAGGGAATACAAAGTGATGTACCTGGCGTATGATGTTACAAATCAGCTGAATCAAGGTTTCAATGCAGTGGGCGGTATTCTTGGAAACGGGTTTTACAATCCTGCAAAATACTGGGCACAAGGCTACGGAACTCCCCGGTTTCTGATGCAGATTCATATAACGTACGATGACGGAACTGAAAAAGTAGTGGTTTCGGACCAGTCCTGGAAAACGGCCAAAAGTCCAATTCTAATGGATATGGTTTATTATGGTGAACATTACGACGCACGACTGGAACAACCTGGCTGGTGCACAGCAGGTTTCGATGATTCAGCATGGAAAAATGCAGCCATCCGGAAGGCTCCTTTTGGGAAACTGGCGGCTCACACCGCACATACCGATAAAGTGGTGGAACAACTTCAACCTATCCGGATTGAAAAAATGTACAACGGAAATTACATGGTCGATTTTGGCCAGGAGGTTTCAGGTTGGGTAAAATTGAATAATGTGGAAGGACCGGCTGGTCATAAAATTACAATTAAATATTTGAGCAACACATTTTCGGGCGACAACTCCTACGTTTTCAGCGGGGAAGGAAAAGAAAATTATTCTGCCCGTTTCAACTGGTTTATTTTCCGGCAGGTAGAAATTGAAAACTGGCCGGGAGTGCTGGCGCCGGAGCAAATTACTGCCGAAGTGGTCAATACTTTTGTTGAAAAGTCTGCCGATTTTGAAACCTCCAATCCGATGTTTAATGAACTGAACAGAGCCTGGCAACGGACACAAACCGATAACATGCACGGCGGCATTGCCAGCGATTGCCCGCACCGGGAGCGCTCACCCTACACCGGCGACGGACAAGTATCGTGCGTTACGGTAATGCATAATTTCGACACTAAAAATTTTTACCACAAATGGATTCAGGATATTATCGGGGCGCAGGAGGTGAAAACCGGTTATGTTCCCAATGGCGCACCGTGGCAGCCAGGATGCGGCGGTGGCGTGGCTTGGGGAGCGGCAATCAACATCATGCCCTGGGAATTTTACAAACATTTTGGCTCGCAGGATATTCTCGAAGATGCTTATCCGGCAATGAAAGAATACATCCGCTACATGCAGCAATGGGTAAACGACAAAGGAATCATGCACCAGCAGCGGGTAGGGAAAGACGGCAAAGTGCTGAAATGGTTTAATTTAGGTGAATGGGTAACACCCGGCCAATTGCCACCCGACGAACTGGTACATACGTTTTATTTCTGGCGCTGTGCCGATCTCACTGCAAAATCAGCCAAAATGCTTGGCAAAAACGATGAAGCAGAAAAATTTGCCGCCCTGGCCGAAAAAACAAAACAAGCTTTTATGACACATTTCTGGCAGGAAGAAAAAGGAACTTACGGAGATGCAGGCGCCAATATTTTTGCACTAAAAATGGGAGTTCCTGACGACAAATACAATAGGGTTATTTCGGCATTAAAAGCAAATATCAAAGCCAACGCCGGTCATTTGGACACCGGAATTTTTGGCACGCAGTTTTTTTTCGAAACCTTGTCGGACAACGGATTGCATGAACTTGCCTACGAAGCAATAAACAAAACAGATGAACCTTCGTACGGCCGCTGGCTCGAGCTGGGGGCCACAACTACCTGGGAACAATGGAGCACCGACGGCTCGCACAATCATCCCATGTTTGGCGGCGGCCTGAGTTGGTTTTATCGCAAACTGGCCGGCATGAATGCCGATGAAAACGAACCGGGATACCGGCACATCATTTTTCGGCCTCAGCCCGTCGATCAACTTTCGTTTGTAAAATACTACAACAATACTTCCTACGGAAAAGCAGGAATCGACTGGCAAAATGAAAACGGGAATTTTTCTATGAATGTGACCATCCCGGTTGGATGCCACGCAACAGTTTATATTCCGGCAAAATCCGGCCAAAAAATTATGGAAAGCGGAAATGAAATCAGCAATTCAGAACTGATAAAACCAGTCGGGATAGAAGAAAATTATAAAATATACGAAGTAAACAGCGGCGTTTACAATTTTAACGTTCAATAATCAAATATAAAAACTGAATCGGTAAATGCCGGAGGGAAAGGCAGGTTCTGTCAACCGGACACAACCACCGGTGGGCTTTTACCCCACCTTTTCACCCGTTCTCCCATCCCGAAGTTTCGGGACGGGAATGGTTATTTTCTGTTACGTTGCTATCCCCTTTCAAAGATCTTCCTGTTAAGACGCACGGCGCCCTGTGTTGCCCGGACTTTCCTCCCCTCACAAAAGCGAAGGGCAATAAAACAGCCTGCCGGTGCAAAAGTAAGAAAATTGTTTTGTGTAAATTGATAAATTAATGTTTCTACCATGCTTTCCCTTCAAAATTTGCTGAAAAAATCTATTGCTGCTATTCATAAAACCAACAGAATTAACACCCATAGTTAACTTATGATTAAAAACATTGGTTTAGCATAATGTATTGTTTTTCAGATATTTATTTTGTAATTTTAATTGAACCAAAATTAATTAATCATGAAAAAAATAAACCTTCTCCTGATTTTAATGACTTTGGGAATTGTTTTCAGTTATGCCCAAAACGTGAATGTAGATCTAACAGTTAAATATAACAGTTCTATTAAATCCGATTCAGTTTATCTGTTTTTTTATCCAACAACCAAGGTTGAGCTTGGGCAACTACTTCCAGTACCAGATAAACGAATAGTTATTCATGAATCAGAAAGTACATTTAATATATATCCTGGTGCCTATACTTTGGGAGTTTTGGCCTTTGGCAGTAAATCATTAAATACAAGGTTATATATTCCTCCGGTTGACAAGTTTGAAATGGAAGTGGTTTTAAATCCGGTGATTATCGGTTGGGGAGGAATAACAGATGTTAGCCAGATAAAGGAAGTAACCTTGCGAGGTGATTTTAACAAATTTGAAAAGTATGGCGAAATTCTTCTTTCAAAAAATGGAAATGTATGGAAACTTGAAGAAAAGCCACAGATTTTGGAAGATGGGCAAAAATATACCTTTTATGTAAACGAACAGGAAACCGTCGACCTTTTAAATCCAAACATACTTGTATTTGCAGATTGGCTCGTAATAAAAAATGTATATTCGAATAATGCACTAATATTTGATCCATCATTATATTCTTTAACATACAAAGAATCTGAGATAAACGTAATTGACACGTTAAAACAATATCAGTTTAAGCAACTGGTAAACAACTTAAATGCACTCGACAAAGAGAAACAAAAAATATTTCGCGCATCTTCAAGAGAAGCTGCGATTCCTTTGGTAGATGCATTAATTCCAAAATATTCTGCACTTGAGAATGAATATTCTCCGGATTTTTCACAATTAATTATTCCTAAAGAACTTGAATTGATGACAATAAAATCGATATACCTGGATGCACCCCAGGGAAATCAAAATGATCCTGAATTTAAGGAGAAACAAAAAGATTATTTCATAGGAAAAGAGTTTGAAACACATTTTATAAAAATTAATGACTTAACAAACACACTTGATCCAAATTCATTTTTACTTACAGAAGAATTTTCCAACAGCTTTATTTATTTGCAAAGTTTATTGGATGAATTTCCAGAATTAGCGTCCAAAAACAATTTTTCAGAAAAACATTATGATGAATTTATTGATGATTTTATTGAAAAATCTTCCAACAAAAAATTATGCTATTCCTTATTGCTGCAACAGGCTGTAATGTCAAAATCTACAGACGAAGCAAAAGCAATTGCAATAATAGATGAAATAAAAAACAACCCTGAATATGCTGAATTTATTGATAATCTTCGGATTGAAAGAATTCTTGGAGAACTTAATATAAAACTTGGAAGAATTGCTCCTGATTTTTCGGTTGATTTATTAAATGGCAAAAAGATAAATCTAAACGACTATAAAGGAAAATTTGTATTTATTGACTTCTGGGGTTCCTGGTGCAATCCATGCAGACAGGAAATTCCCAATATTAAAAAACTTTACAGTTCTCTTTCACGCGATAAACTCGAAATTATTGGTCTGGCACAAGACGATGAACCCAACCTTAAAAATTATATCCGGGAACAAAATATTGAATATCCAAATGCTTTGGCGCCTAAAGAATTATTGGCAAAATATGGTATAGTGAGATATCCCACCTCATTTTTAATTAATCCAAAAGGCAAAATTGTAAGAATAGATATCAGAGGTGCGGATGCCATGGAATTAATCCGCGAAGAAATTGAAGATTACTATAACTAAACGTTTCAAAAAAATGGCAATAAAAGGATACTGGAACTACTTCCTCCTCAAAATAACCATCGTAGCCCCGTATCCATATTCCTGAAACGATGCGTCCTGATGGTAATATTTTGGGAATTTATGACGAAGCAACTTGGCCACTTCCTGTTTGAGGACCCCCTGCCCCACTCCATGAATAAATACAATTCGTTTTATACCGTTTGCGATAGCCGAACGCATTTCCGACTCTACCTTTTCAAGTTGAATATCCAGAATTTCTTTATTGCTTAACCCTGCAGAATTGTCAATTAATGCATGAATGTGTAAATCCACTTCAACCACTTCAGCGACTTTCTTTTTTACCGGCTGTTCAGCAACTGGTTTGGGGTCTTTATTTTCAACCACTTTCTGAAAGTCTTCCTGCGTCAGTTTATCCAGCTCAACGTTTAAAAGGTTTTCCGAAATCTGCAAAACCATTGCATTCCGTTCAAAAAACAGGTTTGACTGAAAACTGCTTTCCTTGTAAAATTTCACCGGATTTATCCTGAATTTCTTCTGAACCGGTTTATACCATTCGTTTTGTTCTTCGGAAAATAATAGAAGCTGAAAGCAAAATTCTGGCAGGTCGCTTAATTCGGACTGCACCAAACTTTCCAGCCGGATTCTTGAATTGGGCTGAATTTCGCCATGTTTTACAGATGCATACTTTGATTCCTGAAAATGTGAATACTGAAAAAGAAGCGTAAAGTTACTGTCGTTTACCAAATACAATTCAATTTCACCTGCCAGCGGATTTCCCGAATCGGTGGGAACCAAACAGAAATAAAAATCGGGCGAATTTTTTCCTTTAATAATTTTACCTGCCGGAGATTCCGGTTTCGCAACTTCCTTCTCTTCAACAACCGGTTCTTTTTCAGCGGTTTTATAATCCCTGCTCAATTCCGGGGCGTCCACATTTATGAGTTTCGAAACAGGATAGGGAACTTCAAATCCATCTTCATTTTCAACATTTACCACATTCTTATTGACAAAACCGGTAACAACACCGCCTCCCACATCATTCAGAAATTTTACCCTGTCGCCTACTTTTATCATAACATCTAAATTTTACGCAAAAGTATACCAATTTCTGTGCTGCGAAACAAATGTTTGACAGATAAAAAATATAGTAACAACTATTTGATATGACTACTCAGGAACTTCTCCATGGCACGGTAAAAATCGAATCGGTTTTCCTCATTGTGGAAACCGTGTCCTTCGTTATCTTTCACCATGTATTCCACTTCTACCCCGCGGCTTTGCAATGCTTCCACAATCTGGTCCGATTCAGCTTTGTTTACCCTCGGATCATTCGCACCCTGCGCAACAAAAAGCGGTGTAATGATTTTATCCGCGTTTAATGCCGGCGAGGTAGCTGCAAACTGTACGCTGTCCTGTTCCGGATTTCCCACCATTTCGTACATCATATCCAGCAATGGTTTCCAGTAGGGCGGAATGGTGTTCATAAATGTAAACAGGTTAGATACGCCTACGTAATCCACTGCTGCTGCATACAACGTCGGATTTACAACAATACCCTGCAATGTGGCATAGCCTCCGTAACTTCCGCCATAAATAGCAACTTTATTCTTGTCCGCAATTCCCTGTCGTATAAGCCAGTAAACCCCATCGGTTACGTCATTTTGCATATCGAGCCCCCATTTCTTAAAGGATGATTCCCAAAAGTTCTTCCCAAATCCGGTAGAACCTCTGAAATTGGGCTGAAAAACAGCGTAGCCGCGGTTGGCCAAAAACTGTACTTCGGGATTAAATCCCCAGACATCCCGTGCCCACGGACCACCATGCACATTTACAATCACCGGCAGATTTTTGGCCTCCACATTTTTGGGAAGCGTCAGGTAACCCATAATTTTCATCCCATCGCGGGCAGTATATTCCACAGGTTTCATTTCGGCCAGTTCTTCTTTTTTCAGCCAGGGAGCAACATCATGGATTTTAGTCAGTTCATCTTTATTTTTATTATACAGATAATAGGAACCAAGTGTCTGATCGCTTGAAGTGCGAACGATAAACATCTCTTCCGCCTTATCATAGGCAGAAATGCCTATTTCCACATTTCCAAGTTCCTTTTCGAGGCGCTCAATCAGATTCCTGAAATTATCGTCGAAATAGTGCCGTTCGCTTTTCCATGAAGTATAATATGCTGCCCATAATTTTTTCTCTTTTTGTGAATAGGACATGCGGTCAACATCGAAATCCGGATTTTCATAAAGCACTTCTGTTTCCTGTCCGGTTTCCGGATCAAAAATAACCGCCGCTGTTTTATCCCTTCCCAAATTGGAAACAGCATACATTTTTTGGTTGTCGAATGTGAAAAAGGGCACACTCAGCGTTTCCTTAAAACTGGTAGTTAAAACCGGTTTCAGATCTTCAGCTTCCGTTTTCCGGTAAAGCAACTGGGTATTCACACCGTCGACAATGGCTACCGCTGCCCTGAGTTTTCCATCATGGTCGGTAATCCAGCCCTGAATATTACCGGGATTCTCGGCAATCATTTCCATTTCGCCGGTTTCAATGTTCAGCCGGTACGGATCGAAAACCTGCGGATTTCGTTTGTTCATACCAATAATTACATATTCTTCAATTTCAGGCAAATCATCAATTATTGTAGTCCTGACATTTTCGAAACATGTAAAACATTTGAGGTTTTTACCATCCGTGTCCACACCGTAAAGACTGAAATTTTCGTTTCCGCCTTCATCTTTCAAATATAAAACCCGGTCGTTGTTTCCCCAAAAATAACCGGCAATATCACGGTCGGTTTCAAAAGTTAACTGTTCTGCTTTTTCTTTCCCAATCCGCTGAACGAAAATGTTCATCCGGTTCTCGTATGGAGCTACATAGGAAAAATATTTCCCGTTGGGTGAAATTTGATAACCTGATTTTTCGGGATTCTTAAAAAAGTCTTCCAAAGGAATTTCCCTTACCTGGGCATTGAGTGACAATGTTGAAATAATCATCATGTAAATAATTGTTAAAGTTGCAGTTTTCATTTTTGAAGTTTTTAAGTTTGGCACCTATTTTACAATCGAATAACACACCTTGCGGCAAATAAGTTCAACTGACATAAGTTTGAATTTAAGGATACTTTTTCCACTGGTTAACCTACAATTTTAAAGAGTGGATAATTGAACTAATTTTGTGGCTGTTTAAAATGAGAAAATTGAAAGATTTCAGTAACATTAAAATAAAAAATTTCACTTACGAACTGCCGGATGCGCAGATTGCAAAATATCCGCTTGCAAAAAGGGATAATTCAAAGTTGCTGGTGTGGAATAATGGGGAAATCCGGGAAGATAAATTTATAAATATTGCAGGTTTTCTGCCTGTGAATTCAACGCTGGTTTTCAACAATACCAAAGTGATTCATGCCCGTTTATTTTTCAGGAAGGAAACCGGTGCCAAAATTGAAATCTTTTGCCTCGAACCGGTTGAACCTTCAGATTATCAAATTGCTTTTCAGGAAAAAGAAAAGGTAACCTGGAAATGCATGATTGGCAATGCAAAAAAATGGAAAAATGAAGTTCTCGGTAAAGATTTTATACTGGATGGAAAAGCGGTAATAATTAATGCCCAAAAGAAATCGCAGACAGGCAATTCGTTTGATATTGAATTTTCGTGGAACGGGAATTTTACTTTTGCAGAAATCATTGAACGTGCCGGAGTTTTGCCAATTCCGCCATACTTGAACCGCGAAAGCGAAGCATCGGACGAGGAAACCTATCAGACAGTTTATGCCAAAATCGATGGTTCGGTGGCGGCGCCAACTGCCGGATTACATTTTACCGATTCAGTATTAAATAAATTGCAGCAAAGAATATATCCAAACGAAGGAAATTACGCTTCATGTGGGTGCAGGTACCTTCCAGCCGGTGAAATCGGAAACGATAGCAGGGCATACCATGCACCATGAGCAAGTAGTGATTCCAAAAAGTTTCATCGAAGATTTGCTTTTTGCAGATAAAAAAATAATTGCAGTGGGAACAACTTCCGTGCGCTCACTTGAAAGTCTGTACTGGCTGGGACTGCAACTGGAAAACCAGGATACAATCTCTCAACCCTTCACTGTTTCCCAGTGGGAACCTTACGAAACTGATGCAACAATTTCCCTGAAAAGGGCGCTGCAAAATCTCATCGGTTTTATGGAAAGTGAAGGGAATGAAGAACTGCAATTTTCAACACAGATTATCATTGTTCCCGGGTATCACTTTAAAATCATTGACGGAATGGTGACTAATTTTCATCAGCCGCAAAGTACATTACTGCTTTTAATCAGCGCTTTTTTAGGTAACGACTGGAAAAGAGTATATGATTTTGCCCTGAAAAATAATTTTCGGTTTCTTAGTTACGGCGACAGTAATCTATACTTACGATAAACAGATATATTCTTCAGTCCTGTAATTTAATTTTTTTCGTAATTTTACTTTAAAATATTCATCGTGGTTGATTATAAACAAATTATCACAATTGAGCCAGGCAAACGGGGAGGCAAACCCTGCATCAGGGGAATGCGAATTACTGTGGGTGATATACTGGGGTGGCTGGCGGCCGGGATGAGTCATGAAGAAATACTTGATGACTTTGATGAATTAACTGAAAATGATATTCTTGCAGCATTAAGTTTTGCTGCTGATCGTGAGAATAAAAATTATCAGGCGGCAATATGAAATTGTTGTTTGATCAAAATATATCCCATCGTATACTTTATTTATTACCAGAACAGTTTTCCGGTTCAACTTCTTTGAAAAAGGAAGGATTAATAAATTCGTCGGACAGAGATGTTTGGCAATTCGCGAAGAATTTTAATTTTGTTATTGTCACACAAGATTCAGATTTTAATAATTTAAATCTACTGTTGGGATTCCCTCCTAAAATTATTTGGATTCGTGCTGGAAATGTAAAAACAAAAGTACTTGTTGATATATTATCACAACGATACGATGAAATCAAAAGTTTTATAAATGATGAAGAATATGGATGTTTTGAAATTTCTAGCTTGAAAAAGATTTAATACCACTATAATTATTTATGAACGGCACACTCAGAAAAAACATACAGGTTGGCAGCGAAGTTGAAATTGTGCAAAAGCACCACCAGCGCAGCGGCGAACTCACCGAAGGAATTGTAAAGCGCATACTCACCAATTCTGCGAGTCATCCGCATGGTATAAAAGTGATGCTCGAAACCGGTGAAGTCGGACGGGTGAAGAAGGTTCTTGATGATTAATTTTTCCTGCTTGAATCCCCGGCCAGCCAGCCGGTAGAATATGCAATCTGAAGATTATAGCCGCCGGTTTCGGCATCAAGGTCAATCACTTCACCGGCAAAATAGAGCCCCTGAACAAGCTTCGATTCCATTGTTTTTGGTGAAATTTCCTTCGTCGGAATTCCTCCTGCCGTAATAATTGCTTCTTTGAACGACCGATGACCGGAAATACTAAATCGTAAATTCTTTAGCAGAAATCGTATTTTCTTTCTTTCAACCGAAGTAACCTGATGACACTCTTTTTCCGGATCGATTTCCAGCAGCTCAATAAAAACAGGAATCATGGATGAAGGCAGCCAGTTACGAAATATATTACCCAGTTTCTTCTTACCATGTTCATTTAAATCACGAATCAGGCGGTTATCCAGCTTTTGTTCATCCAGTGCTGGTTTTAAATCAATTGTTACTTCTACCTTATTTTTCTTTTGCAGTTCATCCACTACAATCCGGCTGAGCGTTAAAATTATTGGTCCCGACAGGCCAAAATGTGTAAACAGCATTTCCCCAAAAGCTTCGCCGGCTTTTTTATCGTTTACCCAAACAACAGCATTCACATTTTTAAGGTTAAGCCCCTGAAGCTTTTGAGCCACATTTCCTTCTGTTACCAGGGGAACAAGAGCAGGCCGTGCAGGCACAACAGAATGGCCAGCCTGTTTTGCCAGTTCATAACCGTCGCCTGTGGAACCTGTTGCAGGATAAGATTTTCCACCGGTTGCAATAATTACCCGGCTCGATTTTATTTGCTTTCCGTTGACCAATACCCCTTTTATTTCATTGTCTTCAACCAGGAGTTTTTCCACGCGATATCCGCATCGAATTTCTACATTTAACCCGTTGACCCATTTTAGCAATGCATCAAGCACATCGGCTGATTTGTTGCTTGCCGGAAAATACCGGCCCCCGCGTTCAAGCGTTGCTTCAACACCATGCTTTAGAAGCAGTTCTATAATATCTTTTGAATAAAAACGGGAAAATGCATTTTTGAGAAACCGTCCTTCAGGAAAGACGTGCTTAATGAATTCACTGATTGGTGCATCATTGGTAATGTTGCAGCGGCCTTTACCGGTAATCAGCAGTTTGCGTCCTTCCTGCCTCATTTTTTCCAATACAAGCACGCGGCCACCCTGTTCAGCAGCCCGTCCGGCTGCCAGTAAACCGGCAGGACCTGCCCCAACAACAATCACATCGAATTCATTCATGGAGTGCAAAGGTAAATTTTATGACCAAATCAGCAGATTTTTGCAGAAAGAAAGCTGTTTTTAGTGTGCTGTAAATTTAATCTGCAGGCGACAATCCCCGGTTTGTGTAGAACCGACAAAAAAGACAATTTGGTAGTTTTCCTATAAAAATTGATTTTTATTTGTTACTCTTGCAAAGAATTTAATGACAGAAAATAGTCAAAATAAAAACAATTGGCTGCCCACCTCACAAAAAGAATTTAAGCAACTGGGTTGGAAAGAGGCAGATGTCATCCTGTTTTCGGGCGATGCATATATTGATCATCCCTCATTTGGGGCGGCGGTAATTGGCCGCATATTGGAAGCCGAAGGATTAAAAGTTGCCATTGTTCCACAACCCAACTGGCAGGACGATCTGCGTGATTTTAAAAAACTGGGGAAACCACGGCTGTTTTTTGCCGTTACCGGCGGAAATATGGATTCAATGGTGAACCATTATACCGCCAATAAACGGAAACGCTCCAACGATGCATATACTCCGGGAGGACAATCAGGTAAACGACCCGATTATGCCACCATCGTTTATTCCAACATCATTCGAAAGCTATATCCCGATGTTCCGCTGATTATTGGCGGAATTGAAGCTTCACTGCGGCGGGTCACCCATTACGACTACTGGTCGGACAAACTAATGCCTTCGATTTTGGTGGATTCAAAAGCCGACATGCTTTTTTACGGAATGGCGGATAAATCAATTATTGAATTTGCCCGATTGGTGCAGCGCGGTGTTCCGTTAAAAAACCTGACTACCATTCCGCAAACGGTTTTTCAGATTGAACCGGATGAAATTTATGCCACAAAAAAAGAGTGGGATGAACTGGAGCTTGCATCACATGAAGAGTGTCTCGGGAATAAAAAAGTTTTTGCCCGTAATTTTATGTACATCGAGGAAGAGTCGAATAAAATGGAGGCGAAAAAACTGGTGCAGCGTGCCGGAAACAAAAAAATTGTGGTGAATCCGCCATGGCCGGTTTTCAGTGAAGAAGAGATCGATCATTCCTATGATTTGCCGTACACACGCCTGCCACATCCGCGATACCACAATAAAGGCACCATTCCGGCATACGAAATGATACGCCACTCCATAAATATCCACCGCGGTTGTTTTGGAGGTTGTACATTTTGCACGATATCGGCCCACCAGGGAAAATTTATCGCCAGCCGTTCAGAAAAGTCGGTATTAAAAGAGGTGGAAAAGGTTACACAGATGCCCGATTTTAAAGGGTACATTTCAGATTTGGGCGGCCCGTCGGCAAATATGTACCGGATGAAAGGAATCCACGAAGAAATTTGCCGGAAATGCAAACGGCCTTCATGTATTTTCCCAACCGTCTGCAAAAACCTGAACACCAACCACAAGCCTATGCTTGAGTTGTACGAAAAGGTACGCAAAAATCCCCACATAAAGAAAGCGTTTGTGGGCAGCGGAATCCGTTACGATATGATTCTTCACGAAACAAATAACCAAGAAACCAACAACACCAATAATAAATACCTGCGCGAGGTAATTAAGCACCACGTTTCGGGAAGGTTAAAAGTGGCCCCCGAGCATTCGTCAGACGATGTTCTGAAATTTATGCGTAAACCATCATTTAAGTTATTTGAAAAGCTGAATGAAGAGTTCATCAAAATAAACAAGGAGGAAAAACTGAACCAGCAGTTGATTCCGTATTTTATTTCGAGTCATCCGGGAAGCAAACCGGAAGACATGGCAAACCTGGCCATTCAGACGAAAAACATGAATTTCAGGCTTGAACAGGTACAGGATTTTACACCAACGCCAATGACACTGGCGACGGTGGTTTATTATTCGGGCTACCATCCATACACGCTGGAAAAAATATATACAGCCCGCAATCAAAATGCAAAACGTAACCAGCGCAAGTTCTTCTTCTGGTACAAACGCGAATACAGGAAATCCATAATCCAGGAATTAAAATCCAAAAACCGTGGGGATTTAATTAATAAGTTGTTTAAATAAAAAGAAATTCATCCGGTGGAACCCTATTCTATTGATTAGAGGCCTTTGGCCTTATATTTAATAAAAATCGAAATTAAAAATTTAAATGAACCTAAACATTTGCTCTCTGTCTTTGCCCCAAAGGGGCACAATCAACAGCATTGGGCAACGCCCAATGAGATCAGGCAGATATGTCACAAAGGCCTGAAGGGCCGGAAGCCATTTTCAATCCCAAAGATACCGTTCATCAAAATCGACGTTATATTTCTTTAGAAAAGCCAAAAGTTCATCTTTAAATGTCAACTTTTTATGATGCTCCTTCTGATTCTCAATATATTTTTCAACCACATCAATTTGTGTCGGATTAACTGAAAATATACCATATCCATCCTGCCAGTAAAAATTGGAATACTTTTCACCTTTGGTTTTGATCCATTTAGACGACTGCTTTTTTAGTTCTTCCAGTAATTTCATTTGAGCAACTTTCCGGGAAAGCAAACATAAAACATGAACATGGTTTTTATAACCTCCGGTGCGAATTGGATTACACTCCATACCTTTACAAATTCCTCCCAGGTAATTGAATAATTCATTTTCAATTTCATCATCAATCAAATTTTGACGGTGTTTGGTACTAAATGTAATGTGAACATAGACTTTTGATAATGACTGTGGCATGATTAAAAGATTTCGCCCTTTCAGGGCTAATTAATATTTTCTCTACATCGGGCGATGCCCGATGCTATTGATTAAAGGCCTTTGGCCTTGCATTCAGCAGAAATCGAATTTAAAAAATATTCATAGAACTTAAATGCATATTCTTAGGAATTTATGACTAATGTTTATTCCATATCCATAGGGCGGTTCCAGATGCTATTGATTAGAGGTTTTTGGCCTTACATTCAACAGAAATTGAAATTAAAAAATTAAATGATCCTTAACATTTGTGCTCCGTATTTGCCCCAAAGGGGCTAAATCAATAGCATAGGGCAACGCCCTATGAAATTAGATAGATATGCCATAAAGGCCGAAAGCCAATTACAACGGAACCAATTTCGTCATTGAATTTGTTGATGGTAACCAATTTCAGGTTGGCACCCCAAAACAAAAATCCTGATTATTACGTTAACTTAAAAACGAAAAGCAACCCAATGAAAAAATCAGCTTTAATATTGTCCCTCACCCTATTACTTTCCTCCTGTGCGGAACTGCAGCAAATTGCAAACGAAACCATGAACAGCGGCAAACCACTCACCCGCGATGAAATCGTTGCCGGATTAAAGGAAGCGCTGATAGTAGGCACCAACAAATCGGTTGAAAATCTCGGGGCAGCCAACGGTTACTACGGCAACGAACTTGTAAAAATCTACCTGCCCCCGGAAGCAGATGTCATTGTGGGCAACATCAGTAAAATTCCCGGTGGACAGGATTTGATTGATGATGTGTTGCTGCGAATCAATCGTGCTGCCGAAGATGCAGTTTCGGAGGCAAAACCCATTTTTGTAAACAGCATTACCGGCATGACCATTCCTGACGCAGTAAATATTTTGAAAGGGGAAGACGATGCAGCCACACAATATCTGCACCGTACAACCTACGATGAATTGTTTAATCTGTACCGCCCCAAAATACAGGTATCACTTGATAAAAAGCTGGTAGGCAATGTTTCTACTTCCGAAAGCTGGAATTTGCTGACCGACAAATGGAATTCAGTTGCCGGTTCGGTTGTGGGACAGGTAGCCGGTTTTAAAACGGTGGATGTGAATTTGGACCAGTATCTTACCGGTAAAGCGCTTGATGGATTATTCCTAAAAATTGAACAGGAAGAAAAACGCATACGTGAAAATCCTGCAGCCCGGGTAACCGAAATCCTGAAACGCGTTTTCGGCTCAGTAGATACCTGAGCTCCTTTCAAATAAAATATTTTTAGTTTATAAAACATGTTCGGTTGAATATTATATTTAAAATTGCTACTTTTCAGTTTAATTTAGAATTGAAATTTCAGCAAAAGATCAATTTAGTTTCCTATTAATAAACCTTAAAATTCCGGAACTATGCGGCTTGAATTTGCACGAATAGAAGAGGCCAACGACCTGGTAAATCAATTAATTGAACACCATCCTCAGGCCATTTTTTTAACAGGACACGACTTTAAGGTAAAGTATTTCAACAAGGCATTTCAAAAACTTACAAAAAGTGACAAGGGTGATATTCTGGAGCACGAGTTCTGCGAAATAATGGGCTGCAACCAGCGGGGCAAGCTGGTTAACGGTGACAGTAGTTTTTGCAATATCTGCCAGATGCGCGAGTTGCTATCCGGTTCCAATCTTTCTGAATTAACCTTAATCCGCGATTTTAATATTCACAACAAAACCGTAACCAAGCACCTGCACATTGACGCACACCGGTTGGTGATGAACGGACAGAAGTACCGGTTGGTTGTTATCGAAGACCGGACCCAAAAACATTAAACCATCTGGTTTTAAAATGATTAAATTCTTTCGAAAAATCAGGCAAAATTTAATTTCTGAAAAAAAATTCCGGGATTACTTACTTTATGCAATTGGCGAAATTGTACTTGTGGTTATTGGAATTTTAATAGCCCTTACCATCAACAACAATAATCAAAACAGGATTACAAGGGAAAAAGAACAGGTTTATCTGGCAGGTTTACAAAATGAATTTCAAACCAGCAGGTTTAAGTTACAGGAACTTATAAAAGTGAACAGACAAAATTTTGAAGGGGCAAAAAAAATAGTGGAATACATTTCGGATGAAGAATTACAACCGACAGAAAAAACGTTTTCCCAGTTGCTGTACAATACTTTTGCTTTCGATGTTGTTTTTAACCCGAACAATTCTCTGCTAAACGAAATGATCAATTCAGGAAGTTTAAAAGACATCTCCAATGCAGAACTACGCAGACAGCTTACCAACTGGATTTCTACTCTGGATGATATTTCAAAACAGGAAAATGACCTTGTTATTCAACGGGAAAAAATACTGGATATGTTCCGGAGAAATGAAAACAGTATCCGCACCATTTTTGATCTCGCGGAAGTTTCAGCGAATGAAATCGATGTACCCGAAAGGAAAAACAATACCAGTAATCTGAAATTGCTGAAATCAAGGGAATTTGAAAACAACATATTAATGTTCATACTTACCTGCCGTGCCACCGAAATTACCCATTACAATCCATTAATGCAGGATTTGGATTCCATTCTGAGACTGATTGATGCGGAGATAAAAAATTAACGGCGGAAAACTTGCCAGTCCTTAATCTGTCGTCACCATCATTTTCACGTTCATTCCTCCTTATTGCGCATTCGTCTGGTTTTCTTTTTACACTGAACACAACTGCCCTATTTTTGAACCATGAAACTTCAGAAAACAGAAAACAAATAGTATCAAAGCCGTGAAAACAAAAATCCGGATGAAAACAACAGATTTAGTTCTGATGCACTTCAGAAAGTCTGCCGCAGGAAAACAATGGTTTTCAGTATATGAAAATTTAAACGCCGATGGATTGATGAACGTCCCCATGATATGGGAAGTTTTGATTCAACAGTATTAATTTTGTTATTTTTAAATCGAATTAATAACCAAAAAAAATGCCTTTCAGGGATATAAACCGCTTTTTTCCATTTAAAAAGTTGCTGGCAATGCTGTTCGGATTGGTGGTGATTGTTCAGTTGGCAGTCATAACATACAACCATTTTAGCGGCTACCACCTGCTGGAAGGGACAGCTTACTTTTTTATCCGTCTTTTCAGGGGAGTAGCATTAAGCCTGCCGGCCAGCTTTTTAATCGCTTATCCCAATCTGTTCATCATCCGGTTCTTAAACCTAAAATTTCCCTGGAACAATAAAATTTTAAGCCGAACCATCATCCAGATTATTTTCACCGTTGCACTGGGAATATTAATTTCTTTAATTTTTACATCAGTAGCGCAGCTTATCTCTCCCTACCGCGAAAACCTGTTTTCGGTTTACACTAACAATGCGCTGATTTTTGCAGTCGTAAATATTATTTTAATGATAATTCTGGAGGCCTGGTTGTTTTTTAACGAAGGCACCCAATCGAAAATAAAAGCAGAAAACCTGGAGAAGGAATTATCGCAAATCAAGTTTGAAGTATTGAAAAGCCAAATCAATCCGCATTTCATGTTTAACAGCCTGAATGTGCTTTCCGGACTCATTGACACCGATGTTTCAAAAGCGCAGGAATTTATTGATGAGTTTTCGGTAATATACAGGTACGTGCTTGAAACCATTGAAAAACCAGTAGTTACACTGGATGAGGAATTGGGTTTTGTTCGCTCCTACTTTTTTCTCCAGGAAATGAGGTACGGCAAATCCCTCCAACTGAACGTCAATATCCCTGCAGGATTATTACGCCTTTTTTTACCGCCGCTTTCCCTGCAGGTTGTGCTGGAAAATGCTATCAAACACAATATTATTAACGATTCACATCCCTTAATCATTGATATCTACAGCGAAAACTCCCGGTTAATGATCCGAAACAATATTCAGCAAAAAATTTCATCGGGAAAATCAACCGGACTGGGACAAAAAAACATGGTAAAACGCTATGCACTGATTAGCAATAAAGTGCCGGAATTTATGGTTAAAACCAGTCATTATATTGTACAACTGCCACTATTAAAACCCGATAACAATGAAAGTACTGATTATTGAAGATGAAGCGCTGGCGGCCAGCCGGCTCGAAAAACAACTGCATGAAATTGCACCTGAAATAACTGTTCTGGCCAAAATCGGCTCAATTAAGGAATCGGTAAAATGGTTATTGGGAAACAGTGCCGATTTAATTTTCCTCGATATCCAGCTTTCCGACGGCATCAGTTTCAGCATCTTTGAACAGGTGGCAGTGAATACTCCCATAATTTTTACCACAGCGTACGATCAGTATTCCATAAAAGCATTTGAACTGAACAGCATTTCATACCTGCTGAAACCCATCCGGAAAAATGATTTAATGGAAAGCCTGAAAAAATACAGGAACCTGAAATCGGCATTCAACATCGATTTTGAACAGTTGCTTTCAGAAATAAAAGGCGAAAAGGCCGAATTTAAAAAGCGGTTTGTGATTCAAATCGGGCAAAAAATAAAAATGGTTGACACTTCGGAAATTGCGTTCTTTTATGCGATGGACAAAAATGTTTTTCTCAAAACATTCGAACGAAATAACTGGCCCATCGAATTTAGCCTCGATAAACTGGAAAATTTAATCGACCCCGCCCTGTTTTTCCGCATCAACAGGAAATATATTGTAAATATAAATGCCATTGAAAACATGGTTGCCTGGTCGCGCAGCCGAATAAAACTAAATTTGCAGCCACCCGCCGATGATGAAATGGAAACAATAGTCAGTGTTGATCGCTCGCCGGAATTTAAAAACTGGCTAAATAAATGACAGTTAAAATTAAAGGCATATCTACCTCATATTACAATTCGTTCCACCGGTTTTTTTATTCTTAATACTACGGACCAGTTAGTCAAAATTTAGTAGATATTTTACCAGAGCAACAAACATGAAATTATGATCTGACTTATCACTATCGTCTTCGGCGTATAAATTTGTGATTCCCAGCGTTGCCCTTCCTCCAACAGTTATTTGTTCATTAATTTTATAACCAGCACCAAAAGGCAATCCCAATTCAAAGCCATTAACATAATCGCTGTAGTCTTCAATTGTTCCGTCATACTTATCTTTTGCACTTAGCAGAAAACCAGGCTGTAAACCTATTTCTGCATAAAATTTCTCACTGGCATTGAAATTAAAAAGAATCGGAATGTTTAGATAAATTAATCTCGTGACTCCGTCGTAATCTCCTGTATCCCATGCCGAGCCCTGAAAAGACACCCCCAAACCCGCGTTAATTGAAGTGTTTTCGTTCATTTCAATTATACCGGAAGAGGCATTTAACTGGACACCTAAAACAGGTCCATTCCAACTTTCGTGACCAAAAATCAACGATGGCCCAACACCACCAGAAAATATAACATTTGTAAATTCGATTTGAGAGAAAGATTGAAATCCTATCGTACAAAATAATAAAATTAAAAAAGTTTTCATAATTGTGTATTTATTGATGAAAATTTAAATTATTCTTTTAGATGTATTTTGATTTGTCTAATCTCAAATTTTGTGCTGAATTGTTTGTTTTTATAATTTTCATTAACATACAGTAAGTTACACAGATTTGTATTAAAAAAGAAAGATTTTATTAAAAAAATACCTAAATGTATTTTTTAATAGTGCTTATTTGGAGCTTACCTATTTTTTTTAAAATGATTCTTATTGTGAGGACTATGACGATATAATTAATTTTTGAAGAAAAATTACACCATTATTTTAAAGATTTTGTTGTAAAAAATGAAACCCTAAAATCAGCAAAACAATCTTCCCTGCCAGGTATCACGCTCTTTGAGCCGTTTTTCCACTTTCGCTACAAACTCAAAATTTTTCAACCCCCATTTCGGTGCCAGCAACAATTCATGCGGTGACTGGCTGATAAATCGTTCCACAATAATTTCAGGATTTAAAAGCTCAAGGTAATCCACCATTAAGTCAACATACTCTTCTGCAGAAAACAGATGAAACTGTGCCGGATTTTCCACGAACTGTCTCTCCAGGATTGTTCCTTTATGAATTTGCAACTGGTGCAGCTTCAGGTTATTAACCGGAAGCCGGGAAACCGTCCGTGCCTGATTCAGCCAGTCGGTGCGGGTTTCGCCCGGAAGTCCGAGAATGAAATGTGCACAGTTGCGGATTCCGCGGATGTCAGTTTGCTCCAGGGCCCAAACCGATTCAGCAAACGTATGCCCGCGGTTGATACGTTTCAGCGATTCATCCATGTGCGACTCCAACCCGAATTCCACCATCACATACACCTTTCGGCTGAGTTCCGCCAGGTAATCCAGCAACTCCTCATGCACTGCATCAGGCCGGGTGGAAATAACAAGCCCCACAATTTTGGGATGTTGTAAGGCCTCCTCATACAATCGTTTTAAATCATCAAGCGGTGCATAGGTGTTGGTGTAAGCCTGAAAATAAGCCAGAAACTTCATCGATTTATATTTCTTTGAGAAAAAATCAATTCCCTGTCCGATCTGGTCAGTTACTGAAATTTCAAGATTACAATAATTAGGTTTGAATGTTTTGTTGTTACAATAAGTGCAGCCTCCTTTTCCCTTTAATCCATCGCGGTTTGGACAGGTAAAACCTGCATCAACAGAAACTTTCTGCACCCGTTCAGCAAACCTGTTTCTGAAATAAGTTGAAAAATCGTTGTATCTTTTTTCATGCCCCCAAATATAATCCATCAGCACTAATATTATTACGGCTTCAAAAATATAAAAAATAAGCAGGAGTAGCAGTTGAACAAGATCTGTTAAAAACTCGTTGAAAACTTTATCCTCTCCAAGGTGTTGGGGGGTTTTATTTAATAAATGTTATTCTTACTTTTAAACATCATAAAAAAGCATCTATGTTATCAGATAAAGATAAACTTCAGATAAAAAAACGCGGAAGCGAATTGCACACCATCCTCAAACAAATCGAAAATTTTAAACATGGCTTTCCTTATCTCCAGGTGAAAGATGCTGCATCGGTGGGAAATGGAATTATAAAATTAGACCCCGGACAGATTAAAAAAAGAAGCAATTTATTTGTTGAAAAAGTGGAACGGGGAATTAAACCGCTGAAATTCGTCCCCGCATCGGGAGCTGCCAGCCGCATGTTCAAAGCATTGTTTGAAGCACTGGAAGAATGCCGGAAAACAGATAATCCTGAAGAAGTTTTATTGAAAAATAAAGCTGCCAAACAATTTATTCAGCAAAAAGAAAAATTTGCATTTTATCCTGATCTTAAAAAAGTTATTCAGCAAAATAAGGAAGAGGAAACCTGCGAAAACCTTATTGATTTTCTTTTAAATGAAAAAGGGTTGAATTACGGTGCACTTCCCAAAGGGCTGTTGAAATTTCATTCCTATAAAGATTTTGAACGTACTCCGTTTGAAGAACATCTTGTGGAAGGCGCCAAATATGCAAAAGACAAAGATGGAATTGTACGGCTGCATTTCACTGTTTCGCCGGAACACCAGCAGGGATTTGAATCATTATTGAATGAAGTAAAGGAAAAGTACGAAAATGAACTCCAGGTAAAGTTTGAAATTTCATTTAGCCTGCAAAAGCCTTCTACGGATACTGTTGCAGTGGATTTAAGCAACGAACCCTTCCGCGAAGAAGATGGAAGTTTGCTTTTTCGTCCCGGCGGCCACGGCGCATTGATTGAAAATCTGAATGATTTGGATGCCGATATCATCTTTATAAAAAATATTGACAATGTAGTTCCCGATCATTTAAAACAAACAACAATAGATTACAAGAAAGCTTTGGCAGGAGTTTTGCTGAAATACCAGGAAAAATTATTTATGTACCAGCAACAGTTAAATGAAAAGCATTATGTGGCGCTCGACAGCGGATTTTTAGCTGCTGCTTCCAACTTTCTTGAGAATACATTGAATACAAGTCCTGAAAGTAACCATTATTATACTGAACGGGAAGATTTGTACCAATACCTGAAAGAAAAATTTAACCGTCCGCTGCGCGTCTGCGGAATGGTTAAAAACGAAGGTGAACCGGGTGGAGGCCCCTTTTGGGCCAAAAACCCGGATGGTACCATTTCATTACAGGTAGTTGAAAGTTCGCAAATTGACCCGGAAAGCGTTCAGCAACAAAAAATTGCTAAAAATGCCACACATTTTAATCCGGTGGATTTGGTGTGCGGCATCAAAAATTACAAAAGGGAAAAATACGACCTGACTCAGTTTACAGATCCGGCAACCGGTTTTATATCCAAAAAGTCGAAAGACGGAAAAGATTTAAAAGCTTTGGAACTTCCGGGACTTTGGAACGGTGCCATGAGTAACTGGAACACCCTTTTTGTGGAAGTACCTGCAGAAACATTCAATCCGGTGAAAACCGTGAATGATTTGTTGCGCGATCAACACCTTTAGGTGGTTTTTTTATCTCGGTTGAATTACTAATTTCGCAGACTCATTTTATGGTCTTATGAACGAAGAAGAAAGAAACTATTTCAGCGACGAAGACATCAGCGAGGCATTAAGCCGGTTTAAAGAATCAATGATCTCCGGCCGTAAAATATACTTCGATGTTTCCGAATTTGAGGCCATTGTTGAACAACTAATGGACGAAGGGGATTTCAACACCTCTGAGATTGCTGTAAAACAAGGGATACAAATTCACCCCGACGCAGTTACCCTGCAGTTAAAATACAGCCAGGTTTTGCTAAACAAAGGGATGTATAAAAAGGCCATGAAATATCTCGAACTGGCAGAAAAAGTTGAAGTCAACAATCCTGATGTCCACCTGATGAAAGGGTCTGCATGGCTTATTTTAGGCGAAGATCGTGCCGCTGAAAAATCATTTGTACAGGCAGTAAAAACTGCCGGTGGCGAAGAGGACGACATCCTCTATCATATCGGCTCGGCTTATGTGCAGGCAGGTGAAGTGCAGAAAGCCATTGGTTTTTTTGAAAAAGCACTGCTGGCGAATCCGGCAAATGAAACAGCACTTTACGAACTTGGTTTTTTTAGCGATCAGCAGGGCGATTACGAAAAAAGCATTGAATATTACAACCGTTACCTCGATATCGATCCGTTTAATTATTCCACATGGTTTAATCTCGGAATAACATTCAACAAAGCAGAAAAACACGACAAGGCCATTGAAGCTTATGAATTTGCATTAACTCTAAACGAAGATTTTTACCAGGCTGACTTTAATATTGCAAATGCACATGCCAATGCAGGAAACTACAAAAAAGCCATATCAAAATACTTTGAATACCTAAAACTGGAGCCAAATAACGATGATGCTTATTGCTACATTGGAGAGTGTTATCTTAATCTTGAAAATTACCGGAAAGCTGAAAAATACTACCAGGAAGCCATAAAAATGAATCCGGAAAATGATACAGCCTGGTTTGGTATCGGATTGATTATGTGGGTAGAAAAAAAATATACCGAAGGTGTGGTATTCATGAAAAAGGCGCTCCGTATTGATAATGCAAATCCTGAGTACTGGCTAACTCTTGCAAAAATTTATGCTGATTACGATCATCTTAAAGAAGCCGAGAAAGCGCTGAAAAAAGCAGTTAAACTGGAACCGGAAAACAGCGAAATCTGGCTGACGTCAGTCGATGTTTACCTGAAAGAGGGACAGTTGAAAAATGCCATCCGTATT
This sequence comes from uncultured Prolixibacteraceae bacterium, assembly GCA_963771595.1. Classification (GTDB taxonomy): domain Bacteria; phylum Bacteroidota; class Bacteroidia; order Bacteroidales; family Prolixibacteraceae; genus CAVYUC01. The sequence goes on from CAVYUC010000014.1 coordinate 147,968, forward strand.
TTGGAAACAGCCATCATTAAAAACGACGATGTAATCTTAAAATACCGTCTGGTGGCGTTACTGCTTGAAAACAAAAGCGAAACTGAAGCCCTGGAACTCCTGGAATCTGCAATGGAGCAAGACGTTACCCGGATAAATTATCTTTTTGAGGTATATCCGAAAGCAAAGAAAAACAAACGGCTAAATAAATTTGTGGATAATTTCAGGGAAAACCTGCAGGATAATTAATTTCCATTTCAGCTAAAATTTGTTCCAATTCGCATCCTGAAAAATGCCGGTAACTATTAAACGTAATACTGCCGGGCATGATTTTTCGCCACTACCGCTTCCCTTCAACGAGCGGGAACAAATTAATTCTGAACACTGCTTTCCTTCAGCATAAAAAAAAAAAGCCCAATTCGGTTTATCTCCAGTATTCAGTAATTTTACCTGATGATCCAAAAACCGGATCATTATTTGGTAAAGGAAGTTTTGCAATATTATCCCTGGCCTTCTCCAATTCCTCTTCTTTGCCATAATTCATATCATAATTCTGCCCATCGGGATAAGCGCCGACAACGGCAAAACCATCGCCAGAGTCAATGCGTTTATGTGCCGTTCCAACCGGCAAAACCACCAAATCCCCTTTTTCTATTCGTACTGTTTTGCTGCCGGGGCCGCCAAGCTGAACTTCGGCCCAGCCGCCATAAACACCAAGAGCCTCATGGGCGGTTGTATGATAATGGTGATAATTGAAAATGCCATTCCGCCACGAATTCTTCCAATTATTTTCCGACAGAATATTCTCGATTTGAGCTGCCGGATCGCCATCTTCAAAATCAAAAACTGCCTTATATAATAGCACCGGTAATTCCGGATTGTTTGGGAAATTCCCGTTTTCGCTAAATTGAAGTGTAACGATTTCAGCATTTTTATTTGATTGTGCATCCATAATACTGAGATTAAAAAAATAGAGTACGATTAAAAAAACAATAAACTTCATTTTCGAAACATTTAGCAGATTCAAATTCATAACAATTTATCCTTTCTTTTTGTTATTTTGGCACCTCCAAAAAACGAATGCTCAATAAAAAAGGATGAATAGAAATACAAAAGATTACCTGGTTTTAATGATAAAAGGGATGGCAATGGGCGCTGCCGATGTAGTGCCGGGTGTTTCAGGGGGCACCATTGCTTTTATAACCGGGATTTACGAAGAACTTATCAATTCAATAAAATTGGTAAATATTCAGGCAGCTAAGTTATTGTTCTCCGGAAAAATCGGTGGATTCTGGAAACACATAAACGGAACCTTTTTACTGAGCGTTTTACTGGGAATTGGAATCAGCGTTTTTTCGCTTGCCAAAGGCCTCGAATACCTGCTTGGCCATTATCCAATACTGGTATGGGCGTTTTTCTTTGGACTGATAATAGCCTCGGCAATCTATGTGGCCCGTTACATAAAAAAATGGAATACAGGAACCATTATAGCCGGAATTGCCGGAATAGTGGTGGCTTATTTTATAACTGTAGTTTCACCGGCGGAAGCCAATACTACCTGGTGGTTTATTTTTGTATCGGGAGCCATAGCCATTTGCGCCATGATTTTACCGGGAATATCCGGTAGTTTTATTCTTGTTTTGCTTGGAATGTATAAATTCATTCTCGAAGCAGTCGGGAATTTTCAAATCGCAGTTTTACTTGTATTTTTAATTGGAGCAGCTGTTGGAATAATTGCATTTTCAAATGTATTGTCATGGCTATTAAAAAAGTACCATAACCTTACAATTGCTGTGCTTGCTGGTTTTATGCTGGGTTCACTAAACAAGGTGTGGCCATGGAAAGAGGTAATTAAAACTTTTACCGATCGCCACGGAGAGTTAAAACCATTGGTTGAATCCAACATTTTACCTCATACTTACGAACAAATAACCGGCAAACAGTCGATGCTTCCGGGAGCCTTAATGCTGGCAGTTTTTGGTTTTGCCCTTATCTTTATAATCGAAGGTTTAACACGACCAAAAAAAAATAAAAAATGGAAAGATACGGTTTGATTGGCTACCCTTTAACACATTCATTTTCGAAACGATTTTTTACTGAAAAATTCGAAAATGAAAATATTCATGCTGCTTATGAGAATTTTGAAATTGACAACATCAGTAAATTTCCGGAAGTAATTAAAAATAATCCGGAATTATCAGGGCTGAATGTAACCATTCCTTATAAAGAACAGGTAATTCCATATCTGGATGAATTAAATGATTCGGCAAAGGAAATTGGCGCTGTAAATACTGTAAAAATTTCGCGAAAGGAAAACAACATTTTTTTAAAAGGATTCAATACCGATACTTTTGGTTTTGAAACTGCTTTAAAACCATTGCTGAAAGAACACCACAAAAAGGCGCTGATTTTGGGCACCGGGGGCGCATCCAAGGCATTGAAATACGTTCTCCGGAAACGGGGTATTGATTTCATTTCGGCATCGATTGAAGAATTAAAGGAAAACGAAATCCGGTATGAAGAAATTGACCGGAATATAATTGATGAGCGCTTGCTGATTATAAATGCAACACCGCTCGGCACTTTTCCGAAAACTGAAACCTTTCCTCCCCTTCCATACGAATTTCTAACCGGCCGCCATTTATTGTTCGATTTGGTGTACAATCCCGAAGTAACTATGTTTATGAAAAAAGGTAGAGCAAAAGGTGCCACAGTGAAAAACGGGTACGAAATGTTGTTGCAGCAGGCCCTTAAATCCTGGGAAATCTGGAACAGCGAAACCCCGTAACTGTGCAACAGTTCATTAATGTTCACAATTCATCATTTTCACAGTTAAACAATTTGTCAATTTTAAATTCCATTTATCAATTAAAGCAATTTATCAATTTTGCCATTTATCAATTTTACAATTTGTCAATTTAATACATGAATAAAAAAAATATATTGTTCGTATGCATGGGAAATATTTGCCGCTCACCAAGTGCAGAGGCAGTTTTTAAAGGACTTGTAAAAAAAGAGGGACTTGCAGAAAACTTTGAAATCGATTCGGCCGGAACAGGGCCATGGCATGTTGGTGAACCCGCCGATAAACGGATGCAAAAACATGCGGTTAAACGAAACTATAATCTTACCAGCATTTCGAGGCAGTTTGATCCGGAAACTGATTTCGACCGGTTTGACATGATAATTGCCATGGATGATGATAATGTGGCCACCCTGAAAAGCCTTGCACGAAATTCGGAAGAGTTGAATAAAATTCAAAAAATCACTGATTTCAGCAGCGAATGGAATTATACTGAAGTTCCCGATCCCTATTATGGTGGCGATGAAGGTTTTGAACTTGTACTGGATTTACTGGAAGATGCTTGTCGCGGATTACTAAACAAACTGAAGTAACTCCGGAAATTTGGCTTCTATTCAATAATCTGAACAGAAATGGAAACAATACCGGTTTGTTTTTCAAGCACATCTGACAATTGTTGAACATCGTGCCCCTTTATCACATTGACCAGAAAAGTGAGTTTATCATTTGCCTCATTTATATTCCGCTCAAACCCGGTAGTAACAATATTCACCTTCTCATTTTTTAAAACTTCCTTAACCGTGTTGACGTTTGTTCCTTTTTTATCCACTACTATCACAATTTTACGGAGGGTACGTTCCTTAAAAAGCTTCTTTTCGAAAAAATCCATAATCGTCAGAGCAAACAGAATAACCACAACACCCGCAATGCTGATGATAAACATTCCGGCGCCGACTGCCAGTCCGATTGCTGCCATAGCCCAGATTGACGCTGCTGTTGTGAGTCCTTTTATATCCGTCCCGAATTTTAAAATTGCCCCGGCTCCGAGAAATCCGATTCCCGAAACCACCTGGGCGGCAATTCTTCCCGGGTCGCCATTCTGAAAATTGGTGAAGGTTTGCGGAACAAAAATGGAAACCAGCATCACCATGGTGGAGCCGATACTTATTAAAATATGTGTTCGCATTCCGGCAGGTTGGTGATGTGTTTCCCGTTCAATTCCGATGAGCATTCCCAAAACAAAACTGAACAAAATTCGTATCAGGGAAGTTTCCCAGTTTACTTCATTCGAATTAAAAATCAGGCTGATGTTTTCCATTTTACTAAAATTTTCCGCTTCCCAATTTACAAAAAACAGAAAGTTATTTCGCCCAAAACAACTTTCAAGATTAAAAAGTTGATTCCCTTTACTGCTTGTTAACTATTCAAAATGATAGAGAAAAGTAACCAGCGCATCATAAGCAGGTTTTTTTTGCCCCTCAATATCGACTATTATTTTCACCTGAATTTTTGCAATTCCGCGTAAATTTTTAATGTCATTTAAATAAACAGTTGCCCTTATTTTATCGTTCACCAAAACCGGTTGCTGAAACCGAAGTTTTTCTATCCCGTAATTTACAATCATCTTTATATTTCGAACATCAACAATGGAATACCACAGGTAGGTTAACATCGAAACGGTGAGGTATCCGTGCGCAATGGTACTTTTAAAAGGTGATTCGCTGGCAGCACGCTCCGGATCAGTATGAATCCACTGGTAATCAAGCGTTGCATCGGCAAATTTATCTATTTGCTCCTGGGTAATCGGAATATATTCCGAAACACCGATTTTCTTTCCCAGCAATGCTTCAAATTCTTCGTAATTATTAATGATAGATTTTTCCATTATAGATTTTTTAAGCTGCATGCAAAGTAAATGATTAAAACCAGTATCAACCCTTGCTTGTGCCCGTTACTTTTGAAATTTATACAACAGGTTAAAAATAAAAACTGAATTTTAAGCCCGCTTGTTCCAATTTTAAATTGAATCAGGATACTTAATTAATTTTCTCACCTTTGTATCGGTTTTCATCAGAAAAATAGAAAGTGAATAATTTTTTAAAAAGCACCACCTTTCTGGCCATTCTTTCCTGTTGGTTATGGTCTACTGCTTTTGTGGGCGTTAAGATAGGCCTGCAATACCACACCCCGCTGCAGTTTGCCGGCATCCGGTTTTTTATTTCGGGCCTTTTAATTTTTATTTATTTCGGGAAACCGGTCCGGTTTTATACCGAACTGAAATCCAACATCAAATTTATCCTGCTCATTGCACTTGTACAGATTTTTGCTCAATATGCCCTGTTTTACAGCGGGTTGAATCTTGTCCCAAGCGCACTTGGCGCAATGATTATTGGCTCTTCACCTTTATTTGTAGCTATCGTTGCCCATTTTGCCTTCCAAAACGATAAGATGACCTGGCTGAAAACATTCAGCATTTTAATAGGTGTGGCCGGAATTGCCATCATAACCCTTGGCCGCTCAAAAGTAAAAATGAAGGGAGAACTTGAATTGCTGGGGATCGGGTTGCTGTTAATTAACAACTTTATTTCAGGATATTCGAATGTGCTGGTTGCCAAATCACCGGCAAAAATGTCACCGGTAGTTTTAAGTTCCACCTCACTGACAATCGGCGGACTGATGCTATTCCTTGTTTCAATACCTGTGGAAGGAATTCATCACGGACAGTTTCCACCAACTTATTTCTATGCGCTTGCATGGCTTAGTTTTTTGTCGGCAGCAGCCATCACCATCTGGTATTCGTTGTTAAAAAGGCCCAATGTAAAGGTTTCTGTGTTGAATGTATGGAAATTTCTCATTCCGGTTTCAGGTGCTGTTTTAAGCTGGATAATTATAGAAAGTGAAAAACCTGATTTGATGTCAATACTCGGAATGGCTGTAATTGCTGTTTCGCTCATTACCCTCAGCTTGTCCAACCGCCGCACCCGGCTTCAAACGGCGCGTGAAAAAAAACTGCTCCATAAGCCGCCAAATCAAAACGAATAACAGATTTCATCTAACTGAATTAGGCATTTAATAAATACTTCTAATATTCTGGTGCTTAGATTGAACCCTTTCGAGGGTTCTCCCTTTATCGGCATATTTTTCCGTATGTTTCACATACGGCTATTTTTGTATCACCCTTTTCAGGGTGGGATCGGCTTTTACAATCCGTTTGCGGATTGAACAAAAATAGCCGTCCCGATGTTTCGGGACGGTTACTGTAATATGTCAAATAACAATCCTTAAGGGATTGAACGGAAAAACATGTTGTGTATTAGTTAAATGCCTAATTCAATCATCTAATATTCAAAAGCTCCCAAATCAGGCACCCCTTCAACGGGATTATTGTCGAAATCAACAGTAAACCCCAGCTTCTTTCCTTTATTAATTGCTGATGATTTTTTTGTCAGATGAAAATCGCCATCCGCAAGGTTTTTAAACTCCGGTTTTTCCTGAAATTCATCGGCATTTTGACGGTACCCCAGAGGACTGGAGGAAGGGGAATAGTATAAGTTATTGGAATGGATAAAATTCCCGGTGTTACAAAACCGTTCTACTCCGCCAAAATAAAAAATGTTGTTTACAAGAATGAATTGTTTCTCCTGTCCTGTCCCGTTAAACCAAACCATCTGGAACTGATTTTCCACGGTATCAACAACAGTATTATTGGCCACCACCACATTTTGTATTTTTGCACTGAATTTCCCCTGAAAATGAAAGCCGCCCAGTTCACCATTGTTTACAAATACATTGTAAAAGAACCGGATATTTGAAATCAGTCCGGCGCCAAACTCAAAAACACCATCGCTGTTGGAAATATAATTGTGATGAATGGAAACGGAATCGGCGTCGCCGTAAAATTCAAATCCGCCGCCATCCACACCGTAATCCAAACTTTTATCTATACAATCATCAATTCTATTAAATGCAATTTCCTGGTTTCCGGTTCCTACCAGAATTCCCATTGCGCCATAATCATCGTCGCCCCCTTCGGTATTTTTCACCATATGCAGATGATGAATGGTATTGTAATAAATTTTGGAATGCTTTCCCTGCAGCGAAATACCGATTCCGGTATTGGTGATTGTGCAATTCTTCACTGCGTTATAGGTTCCTTTTATCAGAATACCCGCACTGTGTGCATTTCTGAAATCCAGTCCGACCACTTCTGTATGGTTGCCGTTAAGTCCCAGAATATACGATTCTCCCGGGTTGGAAAAAACAGGATTTTCGCCTTGTCCATAACCGGTAAGAACCACCGGATTTGCGGCAGTACCTGACCAATCCGCTGTAAAAAATCCGTCGTAGCCGGTTCCCCGTATAAACAAAATACTGTCGCCCGGAAGAATATTTACATTCTTCAGCTGACTGATACCCTGAAATGGGGCCGAAATGGAAAGACCATTGTTCCCCTCTTTACCCAAATCAGAATTCACATAGTAATTTTTTGCAGCGGCTATCTGGAAAAGAAATCCAACAATGGCAATCAGAAAATATTTCATAATAATCAGGTTGAGTTGTAAAGTATAAATGTAATGGAACATCTTTAATTTTCGAAAAATATCCGGCATTATTAAAGATAACGTTCTGTTTCGGAAAGCCGGAAAATAAAACAAAATTCCTGCCGGCTGATTTTTCAATTTACATCCGCCCTGCCCCAACGATGGCACTTTCTAAAAGTCGCATAGCGACGCAGTTATGGTAGAAAATGGCGAATAATTAAAAATGAAATCGCCTAGCGATGGTGTTTTAATTTTAAACAACAATTTGATTTTGCCATTGAAAATAACAATAACACCGTCCCCATGGGACTTTTGCTTTGATATCTTTCTGAATGCTACCATAACATCATGCCGATGGCACTTCTTAAAAGTCGCATGGTGACGCAGTTTTGGTAGAAAGAAATGATGAATTGAAAATGAAATCCCCTAGCGATGGTGTTTTGTCGAAATGTTTTTCCCTATACCTCATCTATATTAAAGTCGGGCTAAACTCAAACCAAAGTCGTATTAAATTCGGTTAGAACCAAATTTAATACGACTTTAATACGACTTTAGTTCGACTTTAATACGACTTTAATATAAGGAAGGTACAGGGAATGAATAAGGTTAAATCATTTCACTGCTCCGTCTATCCGGATTACAAATCAAGGAACAAATCAGAATAATTATAAATCCTGCTGTTTCCTGAAATTTATACTGGACAGCTTCCCTTGTTTCATGGTAAGGACTGCCAGCTGCCCATCCAGGAGTGGGTTTTCGGTTGTACAGGGTGAAACGGATAGCCGGCAAATTATTTATCCGGTACAGCGCAAAAAAAAATCCCGCAGTACCATACCACGGGATTCCTTCATGAAATACAAAAGATTCTACCAGATAACCGGGCGCAGTTCAGGAGAACGGTACAATTTATCACCAGGTTGTATATCAAATATTTCGTAAAATTCGGGAACATCAAACATAGCTCCGTTTACCCGGAATTCACCCCACGGATGCACATCTTCCTGCACCAGCCGCAAAAGCGCTTTTTCCCTGATTAGCCCTTTCCAAACCTGGGCATTTGACAGGAAAAAACGCTGAACATCAGTGTATCCATCAATGGGTTCAACTGCAGGTTTTCCTTCGCGGCTCAACCGGTAGGCCTCCAGAGCCACTGTTAAACCACCAAAATCAGCAATATTTTCGCCAAGCGATAACTCCCCGTTTACGTGCACACTATCCAAAACTGTAAATTCACTGTACTGATCCACCAGCAATTTGGTGCGTTGATTAAACTGCTCCTCATCCTTTTTGGTCCACCAGTCAATCATGTTTCCATCTTTATCAAAACGACGTCCCTGATCGTCAAAACCATGGGTCATTTCGTGGCCAATGGCCATTCCAATTGCACCATAATTAACGGCATCATCGGCATTGGCATAGAAAAATGGCGGTTGTAAAATGGCAGCCGGAAATGTAATATCATTCATCAGTGGATTGTAACCGGCATTCACGGTTTGCGGAGTCATTCCCCATTCATCTTTATCCACCGGTTTTCCGAATTTATCCAGTTGCTGGTAATAGGCAAAATGATTGGCCCGGCGAACATTCATCACGTATGAATCGGGTTCAATTTCCAGTTTGGAATAATCTTTCCATTTATCGGGATAACCAATTTTTACGCCCATTGCATCGAGTTTTGCAAAAGCAGCCTGTTTGGTGGAATCCGTCATCCAGTCCAGCTTTTCGAGGCGCAAACGCAGTGCTTTTTTCAGGTTACCCACCAGTTCCACCATTTTTTCTTTTGATTCGGGTGGAAAATATTCTGCCACATACAATTCACCTAGTGGTTCTCCCATCGCTCCGTTGGTAATATCGACAACCCTTTCCCATCGGGCTCTTATTGTTTCATTTCCGGATAAAAATCCGGAATAAAATTTAAAATCCTGGTTCACAAAATCCGAACTTAAAAAATCTGCCGAGCGATTAATCAGGTTCCATTTCAAATATACTTTCCAGTCTTCCAGCGGAACGTCGTTCATCAACCGGCCAACTTCTTCAAAAAACACAGGCATTCCAACAATTACATCCCCAAAATCCTTGTCACTCAAATTGCTGAAATAGCGGGTCCAGTCAAATCCTGGCGCCAGTTCCGAAAGCTGTTGCAGGCTCATTTTATTATATAAAGCCGGAATGTTGCGCATTTCCACACGGGTTTTCGATTTTTCTGCCAACCGTGTTTCAATATTCATCACTGTTTCCGCATTTTTTTGTGCTTTTTCCGGTGCAACACCGGCCAGTTCAAACATTTTGGCAACATGTTTCACATACTCTTTGCGAATTTCCTGCGAGCGATCATCTTCTTTGGTATAATAATCCCGATCAGGTAATCCGATTCCGGCCTGCATCAGATAAAATTTGTAGACTTTGCTGTTCATCAGGTCCTGCTCTATACCCCCTTCAAACAATGGATCGAGGCCATAGGTGTGAAAACGTGCTACGACATCCTGAAAATCTTCCGTGGTTTTTATGTTTTCGATTAAATCCAGTTCAGGCTGAAGGGGTGTAATTCCCTGTGCTTCAATTTTCGCAGTATCCATTCCTGTAACATAAAAATCCCTGATTTTCTGTGTTACACTGCCTTTCTCTGCATCTGTTTTTTTGGCAACTTCTTCCAGCAATGCTTTAACATCTTCATCTTTCTTTTTGCGCACAATATCGAATGAACCGTAACTGGAACGGTCACCCGGAATTTCATTGTTCTTTAATCCAGGTTCCGTTGGCATACCGGTAAAAATCATCACCTGGTTTTACTGATAAATCCATATAATCCGTGTGAATGGATTCCGCTTTCTTTTCAGCACATCCTGTTATGAAAAAAGCCGCTGCCAGCGCAGCCCTTATTAAAACAACGGATGCAAATTTTCTTTTTAATTTCATACTCAATATTTTATGATATAATTTTTGTTGTTAAAAAAACGCATCAAAAGTATTTGTTCCTGATAATAAAACAAAATTACAGCCGGATAAAAATAAAAGCCGGTTCTTCCATGAAAAAACCGGCTTTAATTTATAGCAATAGTATTGATGCTATTCCTCCAGTACAAGCAGTTCCACCTTTCTGAAATCAGTTGGGATGGCTTTCGGCCTGCAACGAAATCGTTCCCTGTGTGATGATTTTATCGCCATTTGCAGGCAGTAGTTTCTGGTAATATGGGTCGCGTGGATCGAGTTGCGGCTGCTCATATTTCATCACTTCCTCACCATTCACAAAATGCCGAATGACTTTGCCGCCATGAACTTCCACTTCGGCAGTCACCCACTGATCGCCATGAAATGTTTTAGAGTCCGAAGTCATACAATGCTCTTCAATAAGGGTTCCATCCATCACCACGTTTGTTCCGGGTGTGCACAGGTTGCAGGTGGAACGTTCGTCGGTGCCGTTACCGCCAAGCAACTGCACTTCGATGCAAACCGGAAAATCCTGGTCGAGTTCCATGGATTCAGCACTCTGACCGTGAATCATCAGGCCATTGTTCCGGTATGCCCATTCCGGGCCTCCTTTTACCTGCTCATCCACAAAACGGTATTCAGCCCGCAACCGGTAATGTGAAAATTCATCCTTGTAAAAAATGTGGCCAAACGTACCATCCCATTCATCCCAGTTGTCGTATCGCACGCGCAGCAATCCGTCCTCCACCCGGAAAGTATTGTTGTAATTGTCGCCAAGTTCGTGATTTTTAAACTTGATTTGCCAGTCGTTTAAATCTTTTCCGTTGAACAATTGAATCCAGTTTTCTTCGGAAGCTGGTTCAGCAGATTTTTCCTCTGACTGCTCTTGTTTTGGCTTTGAATTACAAGCTGTTAAAAAAATAACAGTGATAACCAGGAGGATTTTTGAAGTGTAGAGTAAAGTTCGCATTTTGTTACATTTTGATTAGCATATGATTCAGATGATGTAAATGTAAAGTTAAAACCACTGGTTTCAAAGCACAGTTTAAACATTTTAATCTATTTTTATTGAAAATTTTTATCTGCAATTACAATTAAACCTGATATCGTTATGTATAATTTAAATGAAAAATTTCGTGAAACTTCCAAAAATAAAGCCTTTAAACTCTTCAACTTTCTTATAAAACACAATAAGCTTTTGGTTTTCAGCCTGTGTTTTACAGCTTTCGCAGGAACAGCAATGGCCCAGCGATTTGTTGGTTTCACCGACCGGTTTGACAACGGAACACTGGAATTCAGCTTCCGTAATAACCAGGGAAACCGTCCGCCCTTTGTTATCTGGGAAACCGGGACACCAAATTCATTCGGATTGAATGAGGCGGACGATGTTTTGAAAATTCGTTACAATCGTCCTGAAGGAGTGGGTGCATTCGATCATTTTACATTTCATCCGCTCCGTGCAATGAGTGTGGATAACAACCCGCGCATTCAAATCGATGTAAAATCGGATGTGGCTTTCAAACTGACAGTCAGCCCAACATACTCTGAAGAACCGCCAACAGTTGAATATCTTGAAAAAGAAATTCCGGGCAACAACCAGTGGAACACATACATTTTTGATTTGACACCAAAATATTTTTCAGGGAAGGAAGTACATACCGTTGATTTTTATGTGGACCGCGGTGATGCATCATCAAAATCAGCAAACATCGAAATGGATAATTTCAGGATGGCGTGGTATTTGATTAAAGCGACCGATCTGAAAGCTGAATTAGCGGACGGAAATAATATTCATCTCAGCTGGAATTCAACCAATAAGGAGCGGACTTCCAAATATTTTATTTACCGCAGCAGTTCGCCGGATTTTTCTCCTTCCAAAGAAAACAAAATTGCTGAATCAGAAACAACAGAATTTCAGGATAAGAACCTCGATGCATACCACCACTATTTTTACAAGGTCATACCTGTGTCAAATGATGGGGAGGTATTTTTTGCATCGGAAGTTGTCGGTGCAGAAACCTTTATTCCGGGTGTAAATCCTGTGGTAAAAGTTTCTAACGTGAATAATGCAAAGGTGAAGAAATACGAAAAGTTTGAAATGAACCTCGATTTGGCCAATGTGGGAATTGAAAATCCATATGATCCGGCAGATATCGATGTTTATGCAGAATTTACATCCCCTTCGGGTAAAAAAATAAAAATCAACGGGTTTTACGATAATTTTCAGGGAGCCAACGCCTGGAAAATCCGCTTCTCGCCCAATGAAACAGGGAAATACGATTATCAGGTTTTTGCGACAGATATCGGCGGAACCGGAAAATCTGAACCTGGAAGTTTTACAGCTATAGAATCGGAACACCATGGCTGGATAAAACCTTCGGATAATAATCCGCATTATTTTGAATACGACGACGGCACTTCTTACTTCGGTGTAGGTGTATATTCTCCATGGCGCAATGACCAGGAACGTTTCGATACGATGGAAAAAAACGGTGTCAATTTAATGGGGCTGTGGGATATCACCTATGGCGGATTTGTAAATGGCACCGGATTAATTGAAGAAGAGTTGGGCCGGTACAACCAGGAAAAACTGGGCCGGATGGATTCGTTACTTTCCATTTTCGAAAAAAGCGACATAAAGCTGATGTTCGCCATCTGGCCGCACGATCTTTTTTCGGAGACAGTTTGGGCCGCACAATGGGGGCAAAATCCTTACAATCAGTTAACGGATGTGGAAGATGTGTACAGCGATTCGCTGGTTTGGGAATACCAAAAACAGAAATACCGGTACCTGATTGCCCGGTTTGCACACAGCCGGAGCTGGGGAATCTGGGAACTTATTAACGAAATGAATGGCACCGACGGTTGGGCAATGGGGCGTCATGACGAATGTTACGAATGGGTGGCAAAATGCCAAAAGTACTTCAATGAACACGATCCGTACAATCATCCAATGACCGCCTCTTTCAGCGGTGGGTTTGAGGAATATCGTGAACCCTTGTATGAGCGAAACGATATTCCGAATATCCACATGTACCCCGCGCAGGGCTGGCCCATGAAGTATACCGGGGATACATTGCGCAGCGCCATGTATAATTATGCATGGGCAAGCCGCCGGTTTTGGGATGCATTCGAAAAACCCGCTGTTTTTGGCGAAGCCGGTGCAGGTTTGGCCTATTACAACATCCGTGATGAAAAATACCACATATCGTATCATAACCAGATTTGGGCAGCGCTAACCAATGGTTTGGCTGCTACGCCCGTTTGGTGGGATTATCCGGTATTAAATGAGATGGACTGGCAGAGTTTAAAGCACCTTTCGTCATTTGTTCAGGATATCGATTTTGCCAATTTGCCGTTCCAACCGGTTACCGCTGCAACCAGCGGTGCAGATGTTTATGTGATGGATTCCGGCGAAAAAGCTTTTGGCTGGGTTCGTAGTTTTGAAAATGATAACGTAAATGGTCTGAAATTTAGCATTGCAAAATCCGAAGGTGAAAAATTCAATGTGATTTGGTATGATACCTGGACTGGGAAAGAATTTAAAAAGGAAAAGATTACGTCCAAAAACGGTGCGCTTGAAATTACCGTCCCAAAGATGAATCAACCTCATGCAGACGTTGCGTTTATGCTGGTAAAAAGTTAATCGAAAACTACCCTTCCAGCGGTTGCCATCCGAGTGATGTATAATTAGCAAGAAATCACGGACTTTGGAAAGTCCGCGTCCCGGGAGCAGGAGAATCCTTTCTCCTGATAATGTAAGCAATTTCTCAGGCTTCAATTCGGAAACTACCCTTCCAGCGGCTTTAAGCCACTCAACGGTTACTTTAACTCACTCCGTAAGTTGTTTACCCTCTTCCTGATTATTCCAATTCATTTCTTTGGCTTAAATTCTTAAGTTAAGTTGTGAATTCTCGCCTAAATTCACAATATAAAAGAGAAATTTAGGTATGTCACAATATATATTTAACCATTTGGTTAAACTTTTTAGTCAATACTCTTGTTTATTATTTCTCAATGATTTACCTTTGACCATCTGGTTAAATTATTTAGTTAAACCATTTGAGAAAAATGAAAGAAATAAAAAAAGACAACACCGAAGAAAAAATCCTGAATGCAGCGCAAATTGTATTCATAAAAAAAGGAATGGATGGCGCCCGGATGCAGGAAATTGCCGACGAAGCAGGAATTAACAAAGCCTTGCTTCATTACTATTTCAGGAGTAAACAGAAATTATTCGAGGCCATTTTCAAACTGGTCTTTAAACAAATCTTCCCTGACATCAATGCATTTATCCACGCAGAAACTCCAATTGAAGATAAACTTGGAATTTTTGTGGAAAAATACATCGGATTATTGATGAAGAACCCTTTTTTGCCTTCATTCATTCTGAAAGAGATTCACCGGGATCCTGAATTCCTCGCTTCTGTAATTAAAGGACAGGGAATCCATCCGCATGAACTTTTTACGATGTTTGAAAAGGAGATGGAGGCAGGCCACATCAGGAAAATGGATCCGCGCGATTTGATGATAAACATTCTGGGAATGAGCATCTTCCCTTTTGCAGCCAAACCACTGATGCAAATCATGTTTTTCGATAATGACAAAAAAGCCTATAAACAGTTCCTGGAAATACGAAAGAAAACGGTCAGTGATTTCATTCTCCATTCAGTTTTAATTAACGACCGGAGTGAACAGTGATTTTATTAAATGAAAGTAAAATGAAAAAAAATTTATTGCTACTGATTCTCCTTTTTTCGATTCATCCGGTTTTTGCGCAGAACGATATTACATTGGAGGATTGCTACCACCGGGCGCGCGAGAATTACCCCAACATGAAGCAGGCGGAAATCTGGCAGGCAATTACATCGCTGAAAAAGGAAAACACCAAAATAGCCTACCTGCCACAGGTTTCACTGAACGGACAGGCAACCTACCAGTCAGATGTTACAAAAGTGGATATTGCGATGCCGGGCGTTTCAATTCCAACTGTGTCAAAAGACCAGTACAAAGCTTATGCGGAATTCCGCCAAACCATCTGGGACGGGGGGTTGACGGCTGCCAGCCTGCAACTCGAGGATGCGATTCTAAAAAGCAACCTCAGCCAGGTGGAAGTAGAAGTGTACAAACTTAAAGAGCAGGTGGCGCAGGCATTTTTCACCATACTGGCAATGAACAAGCAACTGGCGGTGTTGGATGCACAAAAAACGGTACTGGAGGAGCAGTTGAAAATGGTACGGTCGGGTATTCAAAACCAGGTTCTCGAAAAGTCATCCGCATTATCACTCCAGGCTGAAATCATCAACCTCGAACAAAATGAACTGCAGTTGGAAGCCGGTAAAAAAACAGCGCTCCATATACTTTCCATTTTAACCGGACAAACCATTTCAGAAGACAGTAACCTGAAAACGGAGGAACCGGCTGTGGTTCCTGATGCAAAACTTTCCCGGCCCGAATTGCAATTATTTACCAATCAGTCGCAACAACTGGAAACACAAATAGGCTTGCTGGATAAAAGCCGAAACCCGAAACTGTTTGGTTTTGGGCAGGCAGGTTACGGCAAGCCCGGATTAAATATGCTGAGCGACCGGTTCGACAGTTACTATCTGGTTGGACTGGGTTTGTCGTGGAATATGTTCGACTGGAAAAAGACGGCGCGACAGAGACAGGTGCTGCAACTGCAACAGGAAATGATACAACACCAGGAAGAAACATTCGAGCAAAATATGGATTTGCTGCTGACACAACAATCGGAGCAAATCGACAAGCTGCTAAAAATGCTCGAAAAAGACGACCAATTGGTGGAGTTAAAAACAGAAATTACACAAACCACTTCCTCAAAATTGAAAAACGGAACCATCAATTCAGCTGATTATGTGAACGATTTGCAGGCTGAAACAGTGGCAAAAATCAATCGTGAACTGCACCGGATTCAACTGCAGGAAGCGAAAGAGAAATACAGTATAATTCAGGGAAAAAGTTCACAGTCCCAGTCGCAGTAAACAACAGAGAATAAACATTTACCGGTTGACTCAAAATTCACCGGAAAAAGAGGAACACAGTTGACATGAAATATTAAATAAAACAGATATAAGATGAAATACCAATTTCTATTATAGCAAGAGTTAATCAGGGGAAAAAGTTTACAGTCTCAGTCGCAGTATACAGCAGAGAATAAACATCCACCGGGTGACTCAAAGTTCACCTGGTGAATAGGAACAAAGTTGAAATGAAATATTAAATAAAACAGATACAAGATGAAATACCAATTTTTAATTTTTGCGGCCGCTATTTTAATTTTCGGATGCAACAATAACGAAGAGAAATCGGATGCATTTGGAAATTTTGAAGCCGATCCGGTGATTGTTTCCGTAGAAACATCGGGTAAAATTCTTCAGTTAAACGTTGAAAAGGGACAAAAAGTCGATTCGGGATTTGTAGCTGCGGTAATCGATACGGTTCAAACATCACTGAAACTGCAACAAATCGAAGCACAAAAATTGGCAGTCAACGCCAAACGGCAATCGATTCAATCCCAGATCGATGTTTTTGAGGAACAGATTAAAAACATGAAGACCAATGAAAAACGGGTTACCCAAATGCTGAATGACGGCGCTGCCACGCAAAAGCAACTCGATGATATTACAGGTCAAATCAATGTACTGCAGAAGCAAATTGCCAGTACCCGCACGCAATTCACATCGGTGAACAAAGAACTGGATGTACTGCAAACCCAAATGGCAGCAGCCCGTGATTTACTCGACCGGGGGAGGGTAAAATCGCCCACAACCGGCATTGTTTTAGAAACTTATGCAGAACAGGGGGAACTGGCTAACCCGGGAAAACCGCTGTTTAAAGTTGCCAGTCTTGATCCGTTGACTTTAAAAGTTTACGTCAGCGGAGCACAATTGCCGAAGGTAAAACTGGGCCAGAAAGTGGAAGTTCTGGTGGATAAAAATGCCAATGAAAAGCAGTCTTTTAAAGGTAAAGTCACCTGGATTTCACCGGAAGCAGAATTCACCCCTAAAATCATTCAAACAAAGGAAGAACGTGTTAAACTGGTTTATGCAGTGAAGGTGGAAGTTCCAAATGACGGCATGCTGAAAATCGGGATGCCGGGAGAAATAAGTTGGCAGTCGCAGTGAACAGTCGCAGTGAACAGTCGCAGTCTCAGTAGAGACAAGACATGTCTTGTCTCAAACTTGGTGAGCAGTTGCAATTTTCAGTAATCAATTAGTTATTAAAAAGATACAAATATGGATTTCAAAGAATTAATCGTTTATAAAAAAGCTTTTAAACTGGCAATGAAGATTTACGGAATCTCAATTTCATTTCCAAAAGAGGAAAAGTATTCATTAACTGATCAAATAAGAAGATCTTCACGTTCAATTTGTACAAATATCGTCGAGGCTTATCGTAAACGTATTTATCCAAAACACTTTATTAATAAATTAACTGATTCCGATGGAGAAAATAGTGAAACTGCGGTTTGGCTGGATTTTGCTTTAGAATGTAATTACCTGTCAAAAGAAGCATATGATTCTTTGTATTCTGATTGTGAAGATATTGGAAAACTACTGAATTATATGATTAATAATGCGGATAAATTTGGAAGCAGTAAAGTTTTTTAACTGAGACTGAAAACTGAGACTGCGACTAATATCTAATGAGAGAATACAAAATTTTAAAGGAAATCGGGTGATACTAATAAATGAAATATCAAAATCCTACTCCGAAACCCCGGCGCTTAAGGCCATTTCACTGGAAGTAAAAAAAGATGAACTCTTTGGACTGATTGGTCCGGATGGTGCGGGAAAAACGACTTTAATGCGGATTCTGATGACGTTGCTTTTACCGGATTCAGGCGAAGCAAAAATGGACGATTTGGATGTGGTGAAGGATTTCAGGAAAATCAGGCATATTGTAGGTTACATGCCGGGAAAGTTTTCATTGTACCAGGATTTGAGTGTAGAGGAAAATCTGCACTTTTTTGCCACGGTTTTTGGAACTACTGTTGAGGAAAACTATGATCTCATCCGTGATATCTACCACCAGATTGAGCCGTTTAAAACCCGGCGGGCCGGGCAACTTTCGGGTGGAATGAAGCAGAAATTAGCGTTGTCGTGCGCACTTATTCATAAACCCAAAATCCTGGTGCTCGACGAGCCTACCACCGGTGTGGACGCAGTTTCGCGAAAGGAATTCTGGGAAATGCTGAAAAAGCTGCAGGAGAAGGAAATTACCATCCTGGTATCTACGCCTTATATGGACGAAGCAAACCTTTGCGACCGCGTGGCATTGATTCAAAAAGGCGAAATTCTGGAGGTTGATACACCGGCAGGAATAACGGAAAAATATCCGCGTAAGATCTTCCGGGTGCGTTCCGGTGAAATGTTCCGGCTGATTCAGGATTTACGGGCTTTCGAAAAAGCGGAATCTGTTTTTGCATTCGGACAATTTGTTCATTTTACCGGAATTGACGACGATGTAGAACCCGGCGAACTGGATGCGTACCTTCAAAAGAAAAACCATAAACATGTGGTGGTGGATGAGATTGAACCGGGAATTGAAGATGTGTTTATGGGAATGGAAGCCTCTCCCGGCCTCTCCAAAGGAGAGGGGAAGGAAAAAGAAAAAGAATGAAAAATTGAAATGAATTCAAAAGTGCATAAGAACGAACTTTCCCCTCTGGGGGAAAATCCCGACAGGGAAAGGGGGCCGGTAATAAAAGTGCGAAACCTGGTCAAAAAATTCGGCTCCTTCACGGCGAATGATAACCTCTCTTTCGATGTGTACAAAGGTGAGATTTTTGGTTTCCTTGGTGCCAATGGCGCAGGAAAAACAACGGCTATCCGGATCTTGTGCGGGCTCTCCTCTCCCACCTCCGGTGAATTGAATGTTGCCGGTTTTGATGTCTACCGCGAAACAGAAAAAATAAAAAAGAACATTGGATACATGAGCCAGAAATTTTCGCTGTACGAGGATTTGACTGTAGCAGAAAATATTCGGCTTTATGCAGGAATTTATGGCATCTCACCAAAGAAACGAAAGGAGAAAATGGCGGAACTTCTAAGAAAGCTTGAAATGGAAAGTGCTAAAAATAAATTGATTGCCGGTCTGCCGCTGGGTTGGAAACAGAAACTGGCATTTTCTGTAGCCATTTTTCATGAGCCGAAAATCGTATTTCTCGATGAACCCACCGGAGGTGTTGATCCGGTAACCCGACGCAAATTCTGGGACTTGATTTACGAAGCTGCAAACGATGGGATTACTGTATTTGTAACCACTCATTACATGGATGAAGCCGAATACTGCGACCGCGTTTCAATAATGGACGCCGGAAAAATTGAAGCGCTGGATACACCAATGAAACTAAAGGAAAAATACAATGCTGAGAATATGGACGAGGTGTTTTTACAAATAGCACGGTAGCTGTGAGCTACGAGCCCATAGCCACGAGCGGGGAAAAGCTTAAAGCCCGAAGCTCAAAGCTAAAATCTAATAAAATGACTCAACTACTTTCCTTCATAAAAAAAGAATTCTTCCACATTTTTCGCGATACGCGAACGATGCTGATTTTGTTTGGTATTCCGGTGGCGCAGTTGCTGATTTTCGGGACGGTTATTAAAAATGAAATTCAGGATGTGCATATAGCAGTTTACGACCAGTCGAAGGATGAAACTACTCAAAAAATTACCAGCAAGTTATTATCATCAGGATATTTTATTTTGGATGAAAACCTCGAAAATATAAATGGTGTAGAAGAAATCTTCAAAAAAGGAAAAGTGAAGGAGGTAGTTGTTTTTGGGAGCAATTTCGGTGAAAAACTTTTGAAAGAAGGTGCCGCCGATGTACAATTGATAGCCGACGCTTCCGATCCAAATATGGCGCGGCTTGTGATTTCATACACCAAAGGAATTATGAACGATTACCTCAGGAAAACGAATCCAAACCTGCAGATCCCCATGCAAATTCAGCCCGAAGTCCGCATGTATTTTAATGAAGAAATGAAAAGCGCCTACATGTTTGTGCCCGGTGTGATGGCACTCATATTAATGCTCATTTCTGCAATGATGACTTCTATTTCCATCACCCGCGAAAAAGAGCTGGGAACAATGGAAGTACTGCTGGTTTCGCCATTGCGGCCTGCGCAGATTATTGTTGGCAAAGTTATTCCGTACCTGCTGCTTTCCATCGTTAATGCATTTATCATCGTTTTAATCGGCCATTTTATTTTTGGTGTTCCTGTTACCGGTAGCTTTATCTTGCTGATGCTCGAAACCATATTATTTATTTTGATGGCGCTGTGCCTTGGAATCCTGATTTCCACCATGGCAAAAAACCAAATGGTGGCCATGTTTATTTCGATGATTGCCCTGATGTTGCCCACTATCATTTTATCGGGCTTCATTTTCCCGATTGAAAATATGCCGGTTGTGTTGCAATGGCTTAGCCACATGATGCCTGCCCGGTATTTCATAACTATCATTCGCGGAATCATGCTAAAGGGAGTCGGATTTATTTATGTCTGGAAAGAAACCTTGATTTTAATTGGAATGACGCTGTTTTTTGTGGCGGTAAGTGTGAGGAAGTTTAAGATTCGGTTAGAATAGCTGTGAGCTGCGAGTAACGAGCTTTTAGCTTTTAAGTGCTAATAATAAGTTTAATGATTCAAAATATTAATAACTAAAAAAGAAAACAAAATGAAAAACTTTAAAAATCTGAAGGTGTGGCAAAAAGGTATTGATTTAGTAGTTGAAACGTATAACAAAATTGAAAAGTTTCCCAAAGAAGAGCTATTTGGGTTGACGAGTCAAATAAAGCGTTCTGCAATTTCAATTCCTTCCAATATTGCTGAAGGTTCTGGGAGAGGAACCGATAAAGATTTCAATCGATTTCTAGATGTCGCTTTAGGTTCATCTTTCGAGCTGGAAACGCAATTAATAATTGCCAATCGCCTCAAATTTCTAAATGACAAAGATTATTCTGCACTGAGTGAACAACTTGATGAAGAACAAAAAATGATAATTGGTTTACAGAAAAAATTAAAATAGCCACCTACTCAAAGCTCGTGACTCGAAGCTCATGGCTAGAAGCTTGAAGCTCATCGTTATGAAAACAATACTCTACATTCTCCAAAAAGAATTCCGGCAGATTTTTCGGAATAAAACCATGCTGCCTATGATCTTTGGAATTCCACTGCTGCAAATGCTGATATTGGTTTATGCCGCTACTTTCGACATGAAAAAGATCGACATGATGGTTGTTGATAAGGATTTATCTTCTGCATCACGGCAATTGGTTGCGAAATTTGATGCCATTCCGTTTTACAATGTGAAGCAGGCAGTACCTGACGAAAAACTGGCCGAGGAATTTCTGCTCAATGATGAAGCAGATGTTATCCTGGTAGTTCCGGCCAATATGGAACGTAACCTGGTGAGAGAGAATAAAGGGCAACTGCAGCTCCTTATAAATGCCATTGATGGAAATTCGGCTCAATTGATTTACTCCTATTCAGTACAAATTATCAGCGGGTTCAACCAAAACCTTGTTGCGGAGTGGACAGGCCAACCCGAATTTGCACCACCCTCAAAACTGAATATCGCTGAAAGTTACTGGTACAATAGCGAACTCGACTACAAATGGTATATGGCCCCGGGGATTCTGGCCATACTGGTGACCATCATCGGGATGTTTATGTCGGGAATGAACCTGGTACGGGAAAAGGAAATTGGCACCATTGAGCAGTTGAATGTTACGCCGGTAAAAAAATATCAGTTCATCATCGGGAAACTGGTGCCGTTTTGGGTGATCGCCCTTTTTGATCTTGCTTTTGGATTGTTTATCGCCTGGCTGGTCTTCGATTTGCCAATTGTTGGAAGTTTGTTGCTTTTATTTGGATTCGCCGGTGTTTATCTCATCAGTGTGCTGGGACTCGGATTGTTTATTTCGACCGTAACGGATACACAGCAACAGGTAATGTTTGTGAGTTTCTTTTTTATGATAGTATTTATTTTGATGGGAGGAATTTTTACACCCGTGGAAAGTATGCCACACTGGGCCCAAACTGCCGACCGCCTCAATCCGATTTTCTATTTCATGAAAATTATGCGCAATGTGGTTTTGAAAGGCTCCGGCTTTTTTGATTTACTGGAAGAGTTTATCTCGTTGGCGGTACTTGGTACTATTTTTCTGAGCCTTGCTATCTGGCGTTACCGGAAAACGACGTAAAAAGTGATCAGTGATCAGTCTCAGTTGGCAGCAATAAAATACCTTATATTTTTATAACTTTACATGCACAAATTCAATCGAAAATGAAAACTATAGAATTGAAAACAGAAATACACGAATTGATTGAAAAAGTAAACGACATCCAATTGTTGAACGCGATAAAAATATTATTGACGAGGGAAAAGGATTCCGACTGGTGGGAAAATTTAAGCGATAGAGAAAAACAAGCCCTCGAAAAAGGATTACAGGAATCGGAAACGGGAAATCTGATCCCACATAACGTTGTGATGGAAGAAATAATACAAAAATACAGCTCCAAATAATGAAGATTCTTTGGACACCCACTGCAAGAATAACATACCTAAAAATCATAAATTATCTCGAGGAAAACTGGACTTCAAAAGAAATTCTGCGGTTTAATCATAAAGTTGAAACGACAATAAAACAAATTCAGAAAAATCCCCGATTATTTATAGCAAGCGAACGAGATAAAAATATAAGGAGAGGCTTTATTACAATACAAATTTCTCTGATTTACAGAATTGTCATAGAAAAAAATGAAATCCATTAAATTACATTTTGGGACAATAGAAGAAATCCTATAATCTTAAAATATTGACTTTTCAAAGGCCAAAGATTATTTCAACCATTTATTATTTTTGGGCCCCATTTCTTCATAGGGAATAGATTGTAGTCCATATTTCTTCAGTAATTCAGGATCACAAAAATCCTTTACTGATTTTTCTTCCCCATCCAATGAAGTATTATTTTCTGTCACATTCATCCCTCTGTCACGCAGAAACCGGTTTTTGCAATCTACCAGCAGATTATTTTTGATGATATTTACATCCACATTTTTATCGATAGTTTTTAAACCAGGATATTTATTCTGATACAGTTCTGAATGAATATCAACATCCTCATACAATTTCTTCCGGATTCCGGGCGAATCCAAATTTTCCAGCCAGCGTTTTTCGCCCCAGGGGGTGAAACTTACTGCCGCACTGCAATCATAAAACAGGTTATTTTCAACCACGTTGTCTTTGCCTCCATGAATTTGCACACCGCCAAAGTCACGGGCGCCACATCGTTCGAAAACATTTCCGAAAACCTGCACTCCTGAAATCATATCGTCAAGCCGGACACCGGCAGCACCATGCCGTGTGCCGCCCTGAATATCGGACCAATGGTTGTACCGCACTTTAATACCGCGGTACGACGGATTGTAAAACATATCCAGTCCGCCCTGATCATCCGATTCGTTCACAACATGACTGATTTCGTTGTACTCCACCGTAATATCATTACCTTCGAGGCGCATGGCCGAAGAGGATGAATTCATAAAACGGTTGTTGGCTATTAAAATACCGCAACCTTCCGCGTGCACTGCCGGTTGGTAGGTACGCTTAAATAAGGAAAAATCCCTTACTACCGTATTTCTGACAAAGTGATTGGCAGGGTTAAGATTTTTTCTGTCACCTCCCCTTACATCGATTCCGCTGCAACCGAATGTAGTGAGAAAGCAACCGGAAATTCCGTGCCCGGTTCCACCGTCAATATGAATAGCATCTTCTCCAAAACGTTCAATCCGGCAATCTGAAATCAGGCAGTTTTCTCCAGCTGAAACTAAAATGGCACTGCCTCTCCCTTCACGGAAAGTTAATCCCCGGAATTCAAGGTTCGAACAGCCCTTCATTTCAATCATGAACGGAGAGCTAAAAATGGATAATGTGACATCCGCCTGTTCAGGATTTGCACTGTCAGGAGGGTACCAGTAAAGCAGACCTTCTTTTCTGTTGAGGTACCATTCGCCGGGCTTATCGATTTCGCAAAACAGGTTTAGCCCGAAATAACGGAGGCTGTCTTTGTAACCGTATTGATGATAAGGTTCGCTGAGGTAAAAAATCTGTGTATTTGTATCTATCTTTGCAACTCTCTGAAACTCATCGGCCCAGTCCCAGTACCAATATCCTCCCAACCGGACATCTTTTTCTTCTGCCCAGCGATTTTGCCTGTTGCCAATGTATTCAAAAACGCCCTCTTTGGTGCCGTGTGTTTTGATATAAGTTGGTGGTAATTCCGTATTTCCCCGCGCAATGCCTGCTTTGGTAAATCCTTTATTCGGCCAGCGGGCAAGTGTTTGAACCTGCCCGTTACAGAACAATTCAGGGCGCTTCCCAATTTCAGTGGGATCGCCAAAATCGGATATACCGGCTGAATTTAAACTGGTGACATAAATTTTCCCTTTTACGTCAGGCGACATAAGTTTCAGCTTTTCGGGATTATCCAGTATCTTCCAGTTTTCCAACTTACGGCTGCCGGTAAACACCGGTTCCTCCCCATCAGCAGTTTTGTAAACTACCGGTGAATTTTCATTCCCGGAATCCTCCGCATTAAACACAACCGGACTTTCAACATAATAGTTTCCTCCTTTTATATGAACAACAATCGGTTTATCCGGCACATTTTGGAGTTGTATACGAACCGATTCTTTTGCTTTCCCAAGGGTTTGGAAAGGTTTATTTTTCGTACCAGGATTGGCATCGTTTCCTTTTGGTGAAACGTAAAAATCGGTTGTTTTTTGTTGCGTACAGGCCACTAAATAAATAAGCATGACCAGAAATGCCGGGCTGTATAAATGTTGTTTTATTTTCATTACAGTTAGGTTTATTTGGTTTTTATTTTAACAACAGCAAATATAAGAAATACACTCGTTTCCTTATCACTGCTTTCAGCAACGAAGATTTCAAAATCCCTTATATCTGATTTTATAGGAATTAATCAGTAATCCTTCTTCAAACATTTCTGAATCCAGTAAAGTCAGTTTATAACTCTTTGTTGAATTGCCAAATAACTTTACTCCTTTTCCCAACAGCAAAGGATTTATCTTTAACTTCAATACATCAATCTGTTCATTTTCCAATAACCATCCTGCAAAAATTCCTTCGCCGCACGTCCTCATGATTATATTTTTTGATGCTATGTTGCAAGTCTCTTTCATCTGTAAAGTTGTTTAAAAACTTATAAAAAACTTATATTTGTGTGGTTTCAAATAAAATTACAGAAAAATGGAAGATAAAAATAAAAAGGGAATTAACAGACGTGAATTTTTGCAGACAGGGGCAAAACTAACGGCTGCAGGAATGTTGGCAGGTTTTGGAACAACCAATCTTTTTGGTGCTGTTATGGGAAACCCCATGGGAAAACCGGTTGACCGGATTACGCTGAATAACGGATCAAAAATGCCCATCCTTGGTTTCGGAACATTGTACCTGAATGATGAGCAAGGTGCCAACTGTGTTGCCGATGCCATCTCGCTGGGATACCGGCTCATCGATACTGCCACGGTTTACGGAAACGAAGAAGCTGTTGGTAAAGGAATTAAACAAAGTGGAATCGACCGCAAAGATTTGTTTGTCACCTCAAAATTGTGGGTCGATGATTCGGGGTATGAAAAAGGAAAAAAAGCTTTTGAAACATCACTGAATAAACTGCAGACCGATTACCTGGACCTGTACCTCATCCACCGGCCGCGGGGCGATGTGGATGGTTCGTGGAAGTTAATGCAGGAATTATACAAAGCAGGAAAAATTAAAGCCATTGGAGTCAGTAATTTCACGCCGGCACAGATTAAAGATTTAGTGAACAAATTCGATGTAAAACCAGCCGTCAATCAGATTGAGACACATGCTTTTTTCCACCAGCCCGAAGACCACAAATTTCTGGCTGAAACCGGAATCCAGCACGAAGCCTGGTCGCCGCTGGCACAGGGACGAAATGGACATTTCACCAATGAAACACTGGCTGAAATCGGCAAAAAATACGGCAAAAATAATGCACAGGTGGCATTGCGGTGGCATTACCAGCGGGGAATTATTCCCATCCCGCGGAGCTCGCAGGTGGCGCACATGAAAGAAAACCTGAATATCTTTGATTTTGAGCTGACCAATGCCGATCTCAAAAAAATAGAACCACTCGATTTGAATACTACCCAGTTTCCGGAGTGGGAATAAAGATTTAACCACAGAGAATACAGGGGAGGCACAGCGTTACACAGAGAACTTTGTGCCTTCTTTGTTTTTAATGACCGCACACGAATCTGCATCGGAACGCGTCCTCCTTTATCAAAAAGGAGGTGGCCGCCGCAGGCGGACGGAGGATTGAAAGCTACATATACCATTTTCACCACCTGAAAATTTTTATACTTTACCTCTTTCAAACAACACTTTTAAAATTTTAAAAATCATTATACGGTTTGCTCTGAAATGGCATCGATACAAGTGCGGAGAAAGTAAACACCACTTCGGGCATTAATGTCAACACCCTCTTTTACTGCCCATTTTATAGCCGTTACGGTTCTCTTTATTTCCTGTACTGGTTCTGTCCCTTTTCGTTTTCTTTTGGTGCGGACATCTTCTTTTATCTCCGTTTCAATATCAAAATATCGCCCAATGGAGGGATATTTTTGCTTTAGCCGACCGATACGCTGGTGCACTTTATCTTCCTGTTTTACGCCACCTTTCTTTGTCAGGCTGTCGGCTATTTTCTGTAGTTCGGCTTCAAAACGTGAGCGGAACTGCTTGTTCATCGAACGTTCTTTCAACTCTTTAGCGTGGCTTTCTACTTTGAGGTAATAGTCTGTATTACGGCCCGATGTTACATGGCAAAGGTCTATTCTCTGTTTCTTATTGTCGGTAACCGTAACCGTTGTTGTGCCTGCCTTAATATGATAATCCTTCAGACTCGAACGGCTCACACACATATAATTATAGCCCTTTTCCTTTATCATCTTCAAATTGTCATCTGTAGCAATCCCGGCATCAATGACGACAAGCGCTTTGCGGGCTGACACGGAGGTTTTGATTCGCAGTTTGTCAATCATTTCCTCCAAAGTCTTTGAATCGGACATATTCCCTTCCAGAATTGACGAGTATTTGATAAACCCTTCGGGATTGACTACCAGGGCAAGAACAACCAGTTTTGCATCGTTGCGTTTTTCTTTGCTACGCCCGTATTTGGCCAGGTTACTACCCTGTTTGCGGCCTTCGAAGTAGGTGTTGGTGAGGTCGTAAAGCATTATTTTATCCTCTATGTCAAACAGCTCGTTGGTTCGCACCGACAGGTGCTGTTCCAGTGCTTCTTTTTCGGCATAAAGTTTTTTTGAGATGGCATACAGCCGATCTTTGGTCATCCGTTCGATGTCATAACCGGTAACCTCGCACACCGATGAGTTTCCTTTTATCCAGCGTGTAGTTTCGAGTTCCGATGCCGGATAAACTGCCCGGCTGATAATATGGGTCAAGGCCAGTTTTATATCATCGCGGCCCCAGCCCCGGCGTTCTAAAAAAACGGCAATCTGCAACTGTCCGGTTGCCTGGTACGACATCCATTCAGCACCAATCTCCCGAACATCCTTGTTGCGGATACTGTTGATGTCAATGGCCTGTATGTCTTTGCCGTTCCTGATTGCCTTTCTATCATTTTTTTCAACCGGTACATCAATACGTTTTTCGGCAATCATCAGGTTATAAAGCTTATCAACATAATGGATTACCGTTCTATCATCAGTGAATGGCAACTCGAATAATGGGTTGTCGTAATTTTTAACTTTTGAGGTAAGTATTTTCTGGATAAGATTGAGTTGGTCGGTAGTCAATTCGTCCAGATAGCCTGCATTCAAAATAGTGCGGTGGCAAACCCTGTTATCGGAATTGCGGTAACTCTCCACTAAACGGTAGTAACCCGAATAAAGCTTAAACGGTCAGAAAAATACGAAAGAGTGCTGCCTGAACCAACTGAAAGAGAAAAGAAGAAAGTACAAAGCCATTTCAATTCCTGAAATACTTCTTCAGGTTTTGCTTTCTGAACTTCTGATAGTATCTCCTGTTATGCTTTAAAAGGGGCAGGGACAAATTACTGATAAATAAAATAATACAATAAAAACAATGAATATGAAAGCATTACAAATAATAAAGTATGGTGAACTTAAGGAAAGTTTGTCCATTAATGAAGCCGAAAAACCGGCAGTAAAACCAAATGATATTTTAGTTGAAGTTAAAGCAGCTTCATTAAATCCTATTGACTATAAAATGGCAGAAGGGTATTTAAAAGAACGGGTACCTTTAAACCTGCCGGCCACAATCGGTTTTGATTTGAGCGGTAAGGTGATTGAAAAGGGGACTGATGTTGGCAATTTCGAAATTGGTGATGAAGTATATTCCAGGGTGCCTGGGGAACAAATGGGTACGGTATCAGAATATGCTGTGGTTAATAGTAATGTAGCCGCCAAGAAACCAGGAAACAGCTCTTTTGAAGAAGCCTCCGGACTGCCATTGGCAGGACTCACTGCCATTCAGGCTCTGGAACGCGTTGGTTTGAAAGAAAACGACCGTGTGCTTATTCATGCAGGATCGGGAGGTGTAGGCAGTTTGGCTATTCAATATGCTAAAGTTAAAGGAGCTTTTGTATACACTACCACCAGTACTAAAAATGTTGACTGGGTTAAAGCGCTTGGTGCCGATCGTGTAATCGATTATAAAACTGAAGATTATAAAACGATTGCAAAAGATGTGGATGTGGTTTTTGATACATTAGGAGATACCTACACGCCGGAAGCCTTTGAGATTATCAAAGAGGGAGGAAGAATAGCCACGATTGCAGGACCGCCTGATGAAGAATCTGCAAAAGGTATGGGCCTGGCTGATTATAAATTACCCGAAGAAATATCAAACCTGATTAGTAAAAAATCGGCTACTTATAGATATACATGGATGCAACCCAACAGCGAACAATTGGATGCACTCTCAACCATGGTAGAAAATGGGAAGATAAAGCCGGTAGTTGATAAGGTTTATTCGCTGGAAGAAGGTATTGAAGCCTATTTGCATTTGGCAACAGGCAGAGCCAAAGGAAAAGTGATTATAACCCTTTCCTGAACGCTTTGTGTAATTTTGCTACAAAACGATTGTATTCACATAAAAGAAAAATAAAATGAGCACAGAAAAACAAAAAATATTAGTTGCCGGTGCCAATGGCACTACCGGAAGAATCATTATTGATTTACTTAAAAACTCAGCGAAATACCAGCCAATTGCCATGGTTAGAAAAGAGGAGCAAAAAGAGCATTTTGAAAAGGAAGATGTTAAAACCGTCCTGGCCGATTTGGAAAAGGATTTGAGTGAAGCCGTGAAAAATGCAGACAAAGTAATTTTTGCTGCAGGATCAAAAGGGAAAAACCTCATTGGAGTAGATCAGGAAGGTGCCAAACGATTGATGGATGCTGCAAAGGATGCAGGAGCCGGAAAATTTGTAATGCTAAGCGCCATGGGAACAGACGACCCTTCCCGGAATAAAGATCTTAAAGCATATTTGGAGGCGAAAAAAAATGCAGATAATTACCTGCGTGCCAGTGGCCTCGATTTTTGTATTGTCCGGCCAGGTCATTTAACGAATGATGAAGGTACCGGCAAAATTCAACTCAAAGAAAAATTTGAAAATCCGGGAAAGATTACAAGAGCAGATGTTGCCAAAACATTGGTTGAAGTGTTGGAAGACGGAATTATGCATAACCAGGTTTTTGAAATTCTGGCTGGTGAGGTTCCAATCGAAATTGCGGTACGTCCGTTATGAAAATCAATCTCAACCAGATATACGCTGCACGAACGTCAATTGTTTATTAACCTGATAAGCGAAAACCCTTCGGATGGGCCCGGGTGACGGTCAGACTAAGTGTTGTTGAAGTCTGCTATCACTACAAAACAACATTGTATTGTTTATTAAAACTATATAGACGTTGAAAAATACGAAGTATTTAATGGGAGATCGGCACGCTACCTGGCTCGAACTCTTTTTTGATTTAATCTTTGTGGTGGCTTTAGGAAAGGTGACACATTTGTTGGCTATCACGCACAACGGTCAATTTGATAGTAACACGTTTTTGACGTTTACCATACTATTTTTCCCTTTTTGGTGGATTTGGATGCTGCATACTTCGTTTTCCAACAGGTTCGACAACGACAATCGTTTTCACCGGATTTTTACGCTACTCTTAATGTTTCTCCTCATTATTTTATCAACCACTCTCAATTCCGGAATAGAAAATAATTATACATTTTTTTTACTGTTCTATGCTTTAGCCAAAATCATTGTTACAGGTTTATATGCAAAAGATATTCAAAAGGCAGAAAGGCTGCCGGCTAACAAAAGAATTATTGGGGCTTTGATAATCGGAACTTTTATAGCTGCCGGCGGCGCATTTTTTACTTACCAAATAGCTGCTATATTGTTAAGCATTAGCATTCTTTTCGAAATCATTGTTATTCAGACTACGCTCCATTCCGGAACTTCAACTAAACCAGTTGATAAAGAACATTTGGTAGAACGTATAGGTTTATTAGCAATTCTTTTCTTAGGCGAGTCCATAATTTCTTTATCGTATAGCCTGACTAACGTTGACTGGACAATCCTGACTATTACAACAGGTATCACAGGCTTTTTAATAATAGCCATGATATGGTGGATTTATTTTGGCTCGCTGGATTTACTAATTCATAGTAAAAGAGATAAATATGGCACGGGCATTATTTACTCTCAGCTTTTAGTTTATATGTCTTTTGCCATACTTGCAAATACGATTAGACATGCTATACTGGACGATTTAAACTTGTTTGATTTCAGAATTATGGCAATTTCGGGATTGGTACTTCTATACGTTGGAAAACAAACGGCTTACGCAATAAATTTCCCAAAACAAAGAAAATACAGTATCATAAATACCTCTGTAGTGCTATCTATCGCTGCACTATCTTTATTTTTAACCAAAACACAATATATACTTTTGGGGATGGCTCTTTCATTTGCAGTTTACATTTTACTCAATTATAAAACACAGATGAAATTATACGGCAAAGTCAATTTTTGAATGTTTATTTGATACCATAACTGAATTTTTGTTCGGATAATCCACCGTGAGGCCTCATAAAAAATGAATAATCGATTGGAATATTACCCGGTTTCCGGAGTGGGAGTAAACGAAAAAGATTTTACCACATAAAACACAGACCTGCATGATGGCAGGCAGGGGAGTCGCAGAGTTACACAGAGATTTGCGTCTTTTTTGTTTTTAAGAGCAAAACCCACATCGGAGCGTTTGTCCATTAAATAAAATATTCCGCTTTCTTTCCCCATTTAGGGGAAAAGCCTGCGTAAGGCAAGTGGGCCGGAAGGCAAAGGGGTACAAAGGGGGACGAGGCTCGATTTACCGGGCCGGAGGGGGTAATCTATCCGCATGAATCAAAATGTCTGTTAAAAACTGTTGATACTTTTTATCAACAATCCGTTGCAAACCAAAAAGAAAGGGGGTATTTTTAGGTTTGTATTTTTCAACCTAAAAAGATGACCGGAAACGCAACGAAATGAACATCAGAAATATAAAAAACAAAAGGTGTACAAGCATCCGGTATTGTGGTGTATTGTAAACATTATATAAACTAGTTATCTCTTATTAAAAATTCAGGGCGTGCATATAAAAAATTTGAATCAATGAACGAAGAAGACATAAAAATCAAATCAACGTTGCCCTATTTAAAAGACCTAGGCTTTGATCTTTCCGAGATTTCATTTGAAGACTCATTTACCATTAGACTAGGACACAAAAAAGAAACAATTCGTGGCTTCTCTGATATTCTTTGTAAAAGAAATGGAGATAATTTATTCATTATTGAAATAAAGAGAAATTCCCATATAATTAACGATGAAGATATCAAACAAGGAACCTCATACGCAAAAGCTCTTGAAGATAATATTGCACCATTTACAATTATAACGAATGGAAAGACTAAAAAAATTTATGATTCAATAACGAGGAAAGAATTAACAGGAACTAAGATCACAGGACAGTCTGCATTTTGGAAAAATGGCTGTACGCTATCAACAGATGAGGAGGAAAAAATAAGATTTGAAGCACTAATGAATTTTATTTCATTCTCTTCAGAAAACTTAAAATTATTCTGCGAAAAAGAAGTTCAAGATAGAATGGGGCCAATTGTTGGAAACATTGATAACCCGTATTCCAAATTTGTCAAAGAACTCTATCACCCAAGAACTGACTTACAATCAATGTTTGATAAGTTCATTAATTCAGACTCAAAAGTTTTTGGCATAGTTGGTTCTGCAGGTGTTGGTAAAACGAATGTGATGTGCTCATTAGCTCTTCGATATCTAAACGATGAATTTGTTTTCTTTTATAATGCCACTATAATTGACAAATTACCTTTGGAGGAAATTGCTTATGACCTAAACCTCGCATTTTCCAGTAAAAAAGAAAGTGACATTGTACTAAAAAAGTTGAATGAATTAGGCCGGTACATTGATAAAAACATTCTAATATTCATTGATGCGATAGATGAGCATATTGAGCCAAAAATAGCTCTTGAATTAAGCGACATGGCTCTTGCAGCTAGAAACCTAGATAAAATAAAAATATGCATTAGCTGTAAATCAAACATTTGGAAAGATGTTTTAATCCGGAATAATACGCCCACTCATTTATTTGAAGAGTTATGTAAATTTCACGACAGAATTGAGAGTTTAGATAATAACCCCGGATTTTTATTGACTGATTTTAATAAGGAGGAGCTAAAAGATATAATTCCTCTATATAAAAAGGCTTTTGGTTTTAAAGGAGAAATTTCAGAATCATTATTGAAGGAACTAAAAAATGGTTTTTTCTTAAGAATATTTAGCGAAGTATATAGTCAAGAAGATATTCCTGAAGCAATTAACGATAAGGAACTAATTAAAAAATACATCGATCAATCTCTCCAAAGTGCAAATGTTGAACCAATAGTAGGATATAGAATTCTCTCAGAAATTGGTAAGATATTAATAAAACAAACATACAAATTTTGGGAAGCACATAAAGATGAAGGGCTGGAAGTAAATACTTTACTTAAAAAATTAAATTATTCGCTTGATGCAACCCTCCCTGAGTATTTATTTGCCAGGAATATTCTTATTAAATCCGGCACTAAAGATTCTTATAGCATTTCTTTTTATTATTCTAAAATTCGTGATTATATAATATGTTTTCATTCATATCAATTGAATAAATTGAACGATACCCAATTTTTTGAAACGCTTGAGGATTTCTACCAGAATTATATCGGTCAAAGTGCAATCGATTTTTATATCGAAAATGCAAACACTTCACACCAGAATGCTTTTATAAAATTCAAAACAGACAAAGCTCTTAAATATGTAGAAGGTTACAATAAATATCTAAATCAACACTTTAATCGAATTAAAGAGAGATTTAATCCGAACACTAAAAGTGACATAGGAATATTTTTACCAAAAGATATTATAAAAAAAGACGGTTATGCCCTTTTCCCTTTGGAGAACCAATCGTCCAATAAAGTTCAATACGAATATTTTGATGAGCCACATTTAACAAAATTATTTTTCCAGAGAGGAGTTCAATCCTTTTCCTATAGTAATAATTCATTGATGGTAGCTGACCAAAGTAAGATTATTGAAAGAAATATATTCAAGCAGCTTAAAAAAATAATTGAGAAAGGGAAACTTAGTGCATATAGTTCTGATATTCTTTTAATTGAGCAAGTTTCAACAATACTTTACTATTATTCTGATAAACTAGGTTATGATATAAAAATAACTGATTACTACCTTCCTAGGTTTAATTTAATTTATCCCATCGATTTGGAAGATTTAAGAGATAGAGTTTATAAATTCAGGGCTACTCATTTTTATAAAAGTAAAAAAGTACACCCAAGTCAAATCAACAGAATGGCTGAGGAAGCTCTACAAGAAAATCTTGATATACCAAGCTTAAATGTATTTGGAGACTTTCCTCCTTTTGAAGAATTATATAAAAATGTGAATACTCTTTTGAAAAATGGATATAGCATTATCGAGAAGCATCACTTACCAAATCCAAATATTCCTGTTAATAATGCAAAAGATTTCTACAAGCAAGGGAAAAAGGGAGATCGCCGTCATATCAGATGTTATCAGTATAGTGAACAGCAAGCCGAATTATACATAAAACAATTTTTTGCTCTTATTGATACATGTTATAAAGAGTTTATTGAATATTGTTTTCCAACATTGAAAAATGAGCTCCCGTTCTTTAATACCTTACCACATGATTACTTTTTTTATATCAGAAACATTAATGACCTCAAACAGGGAATGTTCAGTTATAGAACTTCTCCTACAGAAAAAACAGAAGTAACTATTAGGGAATACACCTCACATAAAAATGCTTTTGAAAAAGACGGATTATCCTTTTTGAAGGGATTTTTGCTGGATCAGATTCTACATAATGATTATCACAATGAGTTTAAGATAATCGAAAATATTAATGCTCCTAAAGTCGATGAATTTTGTGTACTAAGAAATTGGATTAATCGTTTGCTTAAAGAAGATATGGAAAAAATTTTCAAAGAAGATTATGAGTATTTAAATATATGAAGCCCCGCTATCGCACGATTTTATCGTGTGATATTAGCGCCGAAAGACAATTCCTTTGTTCCAAAGCTTTCGGAAACATTGCCGAAGAACAATTCCTTAGGTCTGAAGCCTCCGGAGACGTCACTAAAGGATAATTCTCTTTGGAATATTGTAATTCCCTATGGAAGCAAAACAATCCCTTAAAGAATAGCTATAATTCTTTGCCGCAGAAAGACAATTCCTTAGTTCAGAGGCCTTCAGAAACGTTGCCGAAAGACAATTCCCTTTGGAATTATCGTAATTCCCTGTGGAATCAAAACAATTCCTTAAGGAATATTGGTTCTTTGTCGCCGAAAGATGCTTCCGTATTCCAAAAAAAAGGATTCCGGCAAAGCCAGAATCCTTTCCAATAGTATCGTATTACTAAATTAAACGAGCTCAACGTTCACGGCATTCATGCCTTTTTGGCCCATTTTTTCGTTATAGTTTACTTTGTCGTTCTCGGTAATTTCATCAATCAAACCGGTGTGGTGAACAAAAATGTCTTCACCTGATTCGTTTGATGTGATAAAACCATAACCTTTGTCGTTGTTAAAAAACTTTACTGTACCTTCAATCATAATCGTAATCTTAAAAATTGTATTTATTAATATTTGCTTGTTTGTTAACTAATTAACAAACGTATAAGCCATTCCTTTTTTTCCGGCCCTGCCGGTTCTTCCAATCCGATGGATGTAGCTATCCATTGTTTGCGGAAGTTGATAGTTAATCACATGCGTTACCCCATCCACATCGATGCCCCGGGCTGCCACATCGGTAGCTACTAAAACCTGCGTTTTACCCGACTTAAATAACCGAATAGCTTTTGTGCGGTAATTTTGTGATTTATTTCCATGTATTACATCGGTGTTGATACCCGCTTTGCGAAGCTGTTTACTTATTTTGTCCACATTCCGTTTTGTTTCGGCAAAAAGAATTACCCTGTCAAAACCTTCGCCGCTCAGTAAATTACGAAGCACCTGGATTTTATTCTCATTTACCCCAACCCGGAGAATGTCCTGCTCAACCGTATCGGCGGCACTATTAACATTGCTCACGTTTATTTTAACCGGGTTATGCACGAATTCACTAATCAGCTTTTGCTGCGATTTTTCGTAGGTGGCCGAGAACAACATGGTCTGCTTTCGGTTCTTCATCAGTGCAATAATTTTCTTAATGTCGATGATGAATCCCATATCAAGCATCCGGTCGAATTCATCGAGTACCAATATCGGTGTGTTGCCAAGGCGGAGTGCGCCTCTCGAGGTTAAATCGTTTAGCCGCCCCGGAGTACCAACAATCAGGTGGTTCTTTTTCCGCGCTTTGGAAATGTCGTTGTTAACACTGGTTCCGCCAATAAAGCAGGCCGAAAACAGCCGGTGTCCGTGGGTTAACGATTTAAATTCATCTTCAACCTGCATGGCAAGCTCCCTGGTTGGAACAACCACCAAACACGTGGTATCGTCGTTTGCCAACATTTTTTCAATTACAGGAATTAAAAAAGCCCCTGTTTTACCTGTCCCGGTAGCGGCAACGCCAATCAGGTTACGGCCCGAAATCAACTCGTTTATCGATTTTTGTTGAATTTCGGTTGGTTCGACGTAGCCCTTGCGCTTAATATTGTTTTTTAAACTTTGGCTAAGCGGCATTTCACTAAAGTTTTGCTCGGCTATAAAAGGAGTTTCTTCAACGCTAACAGCCTGTTTTACCAGTAATGCTGGATTTATTGTAGAAACATTATTCTTTCCTGAATAGCGTTTTTTTGTATTGTATTTATATCTCTTGTTATTCATGTGTTTATAATTTATGATTTTCAATGGTAACACATGGAACTCGCCATATAAATACTTTTTTGTGTGTGAAAATTTTGCTCATGGCTCGTTTCATGTATTCTTTTATTTGTTGTCCGGTTGTCCCGGATTTTCTTTTGCTTATAATATATTTTTGTGGAAAATGCTGTGGTAAGTAATCTTTACACCTTGTTGGATTGTGCTAACGGGCTGAACTGTGTCTGCGATTTATGAGTCCCCAAAACATGGTAATGTCGATAAAACGTTTACTGAAGTATTCCGGCCGAATAAACTTATTCGACTATAATACAACCAGCGATTCAACAATTCATCGGATTTATAAATCCAACAATTGTTTTTAATTCTGTTAACCTGCTTTAATACGATGGAAGAAAGGGAAACCTGAGATGGTAAGTGCGATATTTTTTTAATAATTCTAATAATTAATTTGACAAATTTTCTTTCAAAGAAATAAGTAAAATGGATTCGTCTTCAGAAAATTATTAGGAACAATTAAACTTACAACGGATACGCTGTTTTGCCTTTTTTTAGCGGCAAACTTTTTTACTAAACCAATGAACTGCTGAATAAAAATCAGCGCTGCAAAGCTACACAAATAAAACCAACCACCAAATTGATTCGCTTTTCGCCAAAAACTGCTCCCGGAGCGAATCCTTTTAACGAAACTCCTCGCAGCAAGCTGACGATGTATCTCAGGAATCATACGAAAACGTCGGTTTTTTACAATTAAATGGATTTGCTATGCGCTAATTTTGACTTTATAATTCAACAATTAATTAAAATTTATAGTCATGAGCAAATCGGCAAAAAGCGTTTTTATCTATGGTATCTATTTAGCATTCAATGGTCTTATGCTTTTACTAGTCCCCAATTTATTAATTACTTCCCTGGGTATCGAACCTGCTACCGAAGTTTGGATAAGGCTCTCGGGAATATTACTTATGGCAATTGCCGTTTACTATTTCCTGGCAGCCAGGTACGAACTTATTGTGATAATGAAGGCAACGGCTTTTATTCGCTTTACCATCATTTTTTTCTTTACTGCGTTTGTGCTGTTGGAATTCGTTTCACAGCGTATTTTAGTCATTTCTGTAATAGACTTTTTGGGAGGCTTATGGACTTACATCATGCTAAAGACGGAAGGTCATTTCAAACGTGAAACATTGAGGAGTTACCCAACCTAAGTATGATTTTAAAAGAGGCATGGGAAAGTAAATGAACCATTTGCAGTACTTCCGGTTTTACAAATAAGACAAACTTGTCTTGTATATTACATCAAAAATGAATTTTTCTGTCCGTGAATATCAACCATCCGCTCCGTTAAAGCAATTTGTGGATTGTTTCTGGGAAGGTACATTTAACCTGAACGGCAACGAAAATGTTTCATTCCGTATGGTACCGAATGCCTGCCTGGAGCTCATTATCCACCTGGATGATTTGCGGTGTAATTTCCCCGGACCAAAAAGCCTGATACAAACTCCCGATTACATGCTCATCGGGCTTTTCACCGAAACAGCCGAAGTGCACTTTACCGGTACGGTGCCGGTCTTTACTATACGTTTTAAGCCGGAAGCGTTGTTCAGCCTGTTTTCGCTTAACGGCGCCGAAGTATTTGGCCGTTATGAAGATGTTACGCTGATGCCCGGCAATGATTTCAGTGACTTTTGTAATAGAATCAGGGGAAAAAACGACAGTTCAGAAATGATTGCATTCGCTGAACAATACCTGCTGAAAAAATTGAATGAACGAAAATCGAAATTGGATTATGTTGGCAGAGCAGCCGAGCTCATGCGGGAGCCGGGAGTGACCAACATCAAAGAAATTTCAAACGAAGTCTGTATCAGTGAGCGCCAACTGGAACGGAAATTCAGGGAAATAATTGGAATCGGCCCGAAACATTACCTTCGTCTTACCCGGATAAACCGCGTTTTGAAAATTTTGGAACACGGACGTTCACTCAATCTGACAAGTGTTGCCTACCACTGCGGTTATTTCGACCAGGCACATTTTATCAAGGATTTCAAAAAGATAACCGGCAAAAATCCTGCGCTTTTCTTCAAACAAAAACAACAGTTTGTTACGCTGCCGGGATCGTTAAATATTGGATAAGTTTTTTCCTGTTAAACTCTTGAATTTCGGTATAGTCCGGTCCGGGTTGCAAAGTCGAATCCGGTTAAGTTTGGTCCAATGTATCCTATTGACTGAGAAATGAACAAGAAGCTTGAAATTCCGTTAATGAACTGGTTGTCCGTTCATTTAAAAAGCAATCAACCACATAAATAAACAGAAAGGAAGGATTATGGAAAAGAGGAACAACTGGCCGGAATTAAATTTCCCCGAAATAAAAGACACCCTTGCCACGCTTCATCAATGGATTCAAATTGTCGGGAAAATACGTTTGAGGGCGATGCCCTGGCAAAATCAGTCGTGGCACACCACACTGTATGTTACTCCAAAAGGTTTTTCCACAAACGCCATTCCTTACCAGGGGCAAACATTTCAACTTGATTTTGATTTTACACAGCACCAACTGGTTATTCAGAGTTCGGTTGCCAATGAACAAATCATAGAATTAAAGCCGAAAACAGTTGCTGATTTTTACAACGAGGTAATGGATAAATTGGCTCAAATGGGGATCGAAATAAAAATTCATGGCGCACCAAATGAGATGGAGCCCGCGATACCTTTTAGCGAAAATACGGTGAATAAAATTTATGACCCGGAGGCAGCGCAAAACATTTGGCTGGTCATGGCAAAAGCCAACGAAGTTTTCAACCGGTTCAGAAGTAATTTTATTGGGAAGTGTAGTCCGGTGCACCTGTTTTGGGGAGCATTCGATCTGGCAGTTACGCGGTTTTCAGGAAATCCTGCCCCGCCTCATCCCGGCGGCATGCCCAATATTCCCCTCGAAGTGATGC
This sequence comes from uncultured Prolixibacteraceae bacterium, assembly GCA_963771595.1. GTDB lineage: Bacteria > Bacteroidota > Bacteroidia > Bacteroidales > Prolixibacteraceae > CAVYUC01. The sequence continues at coordinate 187,689 of CAVYUC010000014.1, forward strand.
AGGAAGCTTATTCACAGGAGGTCAGTAGCGCAGGTTTCTGGCCGGGGTCAGAAGATTTTCCATTCGCCATTTTCTATTCCTATGTATATCCCGCCGACAAAAATTTCGCCAGGCAAAAAGTGATGCCGGAGCAGGCTTTTTACAGCAAGGAAATGGGCGAATTTATGCTGAAATACAACGATGTGAAAAACGCCGCCAATCCCGACAAAATGTTATTCGATTTTTTGCAGAGTACCTATGAAGCTGCTGCAAATACATCGAACTGGGACCGGAAAAAACTGGAGAAACAAGATTGAGAAATACGTAAAATTGGTATAACACCAATAAAATTCCTATTTTTATCTGATTAAAACCTATCCGATGAAGAAACAAAATTGCCTCACCTTTTCAATCACCCTCCTTTTTACAATTTTAAGTGTCAATAGTATAGGGCAAACCGTCCGTTCTCCGGAACACAAGGCCATCGAACTTTTTAATGGGAAAGATTTATCGGGTTGGTATACATTTATACAAGATCGTGGCCGCGATACCGACCCCAAAAATGTGTTTACCGTGCAGGATGGTGTGATCCGCATTTCGGGCGAAGAATGGGGCTGTATAACAACGAAAGATGAATTTGAAAACTACCATATTGTAATGGAATTTAAATGGGGCGAAGAAACACATCCGCCGCGCAAGGAACGTGCACGCGATTCAGGGCTGCTGCTCCATTCACAGGGCGAAGATGGCAGCTCAGACGGAATATGGATTCACTCCATCGAATGCCAGATGATCGAAGGCGGTACGGGCGACATTATTGTGGTAGGTGACGGCACCGACAATTTTTATGTAACCGCCACGGTTGCCCCTGAAAAACAAGGTAATTCCTATATTTACCAGTCTGATGGAGAAGTACAAACCATTAATTCCGGCCGCATTAACTGGTTAGGCCGCGACCCGGATTGGAAAGATGAAAAAGGATTTCGCGGATCCAGGGATGTGGAAAATCCGCATGGTGAATGGAACAAACTCGAATGTGTGGCTGCCGGTGATGAGCTTACGATTATTCTTAACGGAAAAATTGTAAATAAAGCCACACATGTAAAGCCGCATAAAGGAAAAATCCAGATTCAATCGGAAGCCGCCGAAGTATTTATACGTAAAGTGGAATTGTTGCCGCTATAGTTTTTATCCTTGGCTCACCTTCACACCTAATCCTATCATCTTCAGGAACATTGATAACCTGTTAGCCGGCATCCCGTCCGCGCCCTGAACTTTTGGCGTTTCTTTGTTTTAAGCATTTACTTTTACTACTTTTGGCAGCAAATTTTGAATATTTTTATGAAGAATAAAACATTCGTTATTTTAATATATTCCCTGTTATTTATTACAACCCAGGCGATTGCACAACGCAATAATGTTACACAGAAAACAAAGCCAAAAGTTGTTATAGGAATTGTTGTGGAAAACATGCGCCCGGATTACATTATGCGGTATTGGAATAAATTTCAATCCGACGGATTTAAACGATTGTATAACGAAGGCGCTGTGTGCAGCAATGTAAATTTAAACCTGCATGTGCAAAATTATGCCAGCGGAACCGCTACACTTTTTACCGGAGTAAATCCTTCCATTCATGGCATTATTAACAAAACCTGGTACGACCGATTAAAGGAAAAAGAGATTGAATGCACCGAAGACGATTACTATATTACGGTTGGTTCCGACACAAAATCGGGAAATGCATCGCCAATTAAATTACTCTCGAACACGTTGACTGATAACCTGAAAATTGTCACACGCGGAAAAGCAAAAGTTTTTAGCGCTGCCATGAACAGGGAATCGGCAATTTTTGCTGCCGGACATGCAGCGGATGGTGCTTACTGGTACGATCCGGAAAACGGAAAAATGATTTCAAGTTCGTTTTATGTTAGTAATTTCCCGGAATGGGTGCGCGATTTCAACGCCCGGAATTACGGCGAAATGTACAGCGCCCGGAATTGGGTCACGCTTCTTCCCGAAAAGTCATACGAAGAAAGTACCATTGACGGATACCTTCTTGAAAAGGGATATTATGACAAATGGAACACATTCCCGCATACCATTAAGCGCTATTCGAAAGAAGCCGGCAATTTCAGTCCGCTGAAAACTACTCCGTATGCAAACCAGATTATCAGGGATTTTACCATGAACCTGCTGGATAATGAAGAAATTGGCACTGATGATATCACCGATTTTGTTTCGGTTGTATTTTCATCGATGGATTACGAAAATGGTTCATTCGGACCGGCCTCGCTTGAAATGGAAGACACCTATTTGTACCTCGATCAGTACATTGGCGATTTGATTAATTTTGTGGAAAAAAAATACGGCAAAAACAACGTGCTGTTTTTCCTGACTGCAAATACTTCAGCCTCTTATCCGGTTGAATATCTAAAGGAAGAATTTCATTTGCCGGTTAACTTTTTTTCTCCCGAAAGCGCCATTGCCCTTTTAACTTCATATTTAAATGTTACTTATGGCGAAAACAAGTGGATTGAATATTACTCCGATCTGCAGGTTTATCTCAACCACGAGTTAATCAAAAAAAACAACCTCAGTTTAAACGCCATGCGCGATGAAGCTTCCAATTTTATCAATCAGTTTGAGGCAGTGCAGGTGGCGCTGCCGGCTTACCAACTTGAGCAGGGAAGTTCAACAAACGGAATTCTTTCCAATTTGTATAAATCATATGTAAAAAATCGATCAGGCGATTTTCTCTATTCGCTTAAAGAAGGCTGGCAACCTTCGTACAAATACAAAAAAGTGAATTTTACCGACCAGTCGCGCATTCCGATGGTGTTTTACGGCGCCGGCATTGTTCCCCGGAGCATTAACCAAAAGCATGATGCTATTGATTTGGTGCCAACACTTTCATCCATTTTAAATATTCCGCTTCCGGATAAATGCCAGGGTTCTATTATTGAAGAATTGTCGGTTTTTTAAATGTTTTGCCGCCAGGTTATTTTAGCTTTCCTGTCGTATTTCCGGAACTAAAATCCGCCTTTTTCTCCGGTTGAACATCAGCATGAATGTCTGAAATCTTTTCAGGTATAAAATCCTTAACCGCTTTTTCTGAAATAAGATAAACTATCAATGTAGTATCACGCGATAATTCAAAACTTTTTGCAACGGCATCAAACCCCGAGTCGGAAAACTGCATTTTTACCGAACCTGACTTTAACAGCAGTTTGTAAAATCCAACGTTATCCGAAATTGTTCCTATTCCCGAATTCGATTCAAAAACAGAAACATTCTTCATTATTTTACCTGTCGTTTCATTTAAAATATAACCTGAAACCGATATATTTTGAGATGAAATAAATTGGGGCATTAAAAATAAAAGCAGAAAAAAAGATATGTTTTCAATAGTTTTCATGGCAAAAAAGTCTGAACATTTTAAAACTTCGCGGCTGTTTAACAGAGACAAATAATCAGGTTAAAAGGTTGCTTGTTTTTTTAAATTTAATTTACAGGTTTCGTCATCTTATAAAACGAGGGCACCATAAGTTCACCAATCTGCAAAAATCGTGCTATACCGGTGTTGTAATTAACAAAATATTGTTATAAAAACATGTTGAACAACAGACATGTTACACAACAACTTTCTCGTTTTGTATTAATCATCTGTTTATTTTTATACACTGAAAAACAAAATTCAAAATGAAATAATTCTTTAAAATTCTGCCTTGCACAATTTTTTTGAATTGAATTCAACACAACTAAAAATTAAAGTGTAACTAAAATTAGTCTTATGGATCCCATTCAATTATTAATTAAAGATTTGGCCGACAAACACGGGCGAAGCCGCGAAAACCTGCTGCCGGTAATGCAGGGAGTGGTACAAAAAGAAAAATACCTTTCGGAGTTTACGATGATAGAAATTGCACGCGAAATGGATTTACCGGCAGCCGAAGTTTTCGGAACAGCAACTTTCTATTCTTTCCTGGAAACCAAACCTGCCGGAAAATACATCATCAGGGTGTGCAAAACAATTACCTGCGCAATGAAAGGAAAAACCCAGGTGCTTTTTACCATTCAGGAAATGCTGAAGGTTAAAATTGGCGAAACCACTCCCGATAAACGATTCACCCTGCTGGAAACCAACTGCCTGGGATGGTGCCACAAAGCTCCGGCCATGCTTATCAACGATGAAGTTTACACCGACCTTACTACTGAAAAAGTTCGGGAAATTCTTGCAGGTTATATAAAACAAAACAATCATAATTAAAACCGAAATCATGGCCTATTCATATCAGTTAAAACGAATGGATTTTATTTTCAGAAATGAAAATGATTGGGAAAAAGTGCTGGCGGCAACCCTGAAGAAAAATCCAAAAGATATTATAAACGAACTCATCAGCAGCGAACTTAAAGGACGTGGTGGCGCAGGCTTTCCAACCGGGTTAAAATGGAAACTGGCTGCCGAGGCAAAAAACGATGTTAAATATGTAATCTGCAATGCCGACGAAGGTGAACCCGGAACTTTTAAAGACCGCGAAATCCTGTCGAAAGTGCCGTACAAAGTTCTTACATCAATGGCAGTTTGCAGTCATGTTACCGGCGCAAAAGAAGGATTTATTTATCTGCGCGGCGAATATAAATTCCTTGAAGAAGAGCTAAACAAAGTCATTGATGAATTTCATTATTACTGCAAGGAAACCAATCTCGATTTCAAAATAAAAATTTTTATGGGCAGCGGCGCCTACATTTGCGGCGAAGAAACTGCTCTGATGGAATCAATGGAAGGTTTGCGCGGAGAACCCCGCAACAAACCACCTTTCCCCACCGATTCGGGTTACATGGGAAAACCTACGGTAATCAACAATGTGGAAACGCTCGCCCATACTTTTACCATCTTCAAGTATGGCGCAAAAAAATTCTATGATCTCGGCGTTCAGTATTCCCGCGGAACAAAACTTTTTTCTGTTTCGGGCGACACACCAAAACCGGGAATTTACGAACTGGAACTGGGAATGAGCCTGCAGGATTTTGTATATGAATTTGGAGATGGCGATACCAAAGCAGTTCAGGTTGGCGGTGCTTCCGGATTTCTTGTTCCCCGAAAAAAATTTAAAGACACTGCAATTGGTTTCCAGGGAAAACTGATGGGAATTTCGCTGCCAACAGGTGGATCGATGATGCTCTTTAACAGCTCGCGTTCCATGTACAATGTGCTCGACAATTATCTCGAATTTTTCAGGGAAGAATCCTGCGGACAATGTACGCCGTGCCGGGTTGGATGCCAGCAGCTTTTGCTTGGAATTAAAGCTGTTAAACGCGCCGAAAAACCGGCTTCGTACCTCGACAAACTAATGAAGCTGACGGAAACCATGCAACTCACCGCAAAATGTGGTTTGGGTCAATCAGTGGCCAATTCCTTTTCATCCATTGTTGAAAATTTCCGCGAAGAGATGATTTATTAAAAACCTAAATTCTTAAAAAAATGGCTAAAAAAATCAAAATATCAATTAATGGGTTACCTGTAGATATTGAACAGGGACAAACCATCCTTGAAGCAGCAGAAAAACAGGGGATAAAGATACCTACATTGTGCTATCATAAAGATTTATGTGTTGCTGGGAATTGCCGGGTTTGTGTAGTTGAAGTAGTGGGACAAAAAAGGCTTTCGGCTGCCTGCGCCACTCCCTGCGACGAAGGAATGGAAATACTTACAAATAGTTTGAAAGTACGAAATTCGCGAAAACATATTATTGAACTGCTATTGGCAGAACACAATGATGAATGCACGAAGTGTTACAGGAATGGCAATTGCGAACTTCAAAAACTGGCGTCGGAATACAAAATAATGACACAGGATTTTATTGAACTTTCACCTTTAAAACAATACTCTATTGACACTTTTTCTCCATCAATTTCGAAAGATGACAGCAAGTGCATCCGCTGCCAGCGCTGTGTACGTGCATGTGCCGAACTGCAAGGAGTAAATGCCCTGACTGTTGCGTACAAGGGAGACAAAATGAAAATCACCACTTTTTTCGAAAAAGCCATGCGTGATATTGTTTGCACCAACTGCGGACAATGTGTAAACCACTGCCCCACGGGCGCTTTGGTCGAAAAAAATTACATTGAACAGGTGTGGGACGCCATTGCCGATCCTACAAAACATGTTGTGGTTCAAACAGCTCCCGCGGTGCGTGTTGGTCTGGGAGAAGAAATGGGCCTTGAACCAGGTTCGAGTGTTACGGGAAAAATGGTGGCGGCCTTGCGGCGGCTGGGTTTTGATTCGGTGCTGGATACCGATTTCACCGCCGACCTTACAATAATTGAGGAAGGACATGAACTGCTGACACGGCTTAAAAAAGCACTGGTTGACAAAGACGAAACGGTAAAACTCCCGATGGCAACATCCTGCTCGCCGGGCTGGATAAAGTACATCGAGCACATGTACCCGGATCACCTGAAGCATCTTTCAACCTGCAAATCGCCGCAACAAATGTTTGGTGCGCTGGTAAAAACCTACTACGCAAAAGCCAGAAATCTCGACCCTGAAAATATTGTATCCGTTTCAATAATGCCATGCACTGCAAAAAAATTCGAGGCCACCAGGCCCGAAATGTACGACAGCGGTTTTCGTGATGTGGACTACGTTTTAACCACCCGTGAACTGGCCATATTAATCAAGCAGGCCGGTTTGGATTTTAACAAACTGCATCCTGTAAAATTTGACCGGTTGATGGGTGAATCAACTGGAGCGGCAGTTATTTTCGGTGCAACCGGCGGAGTAATGGAAGCTGCACTGCGAACCGCATACGAATTGGTAACCGGCCGCGAAGTGCCATTCGAAAATTTAAATATTACTCCGGTACGCGGAATGGATGGTGTCAGGGAAACCACAATCAAAATTGAAAATCCGTTAACAGAATGGGCCTTTTTGGATGGTGTTGAACTGAAATGTGCCGTTGCTCACGGATTGGTTAACGCCAAACAGGTAATGGAAGCAGTAAAATCAGGAACGGCGCAGTATCATTTTATTGAATTTATGGCTTGTCCCGGCGGATGCCTTGGCGGCGGCGGACAACCCATTCCCACCAATCCTGAAATCAGGCAAAAACGTGCTGACGCTATTTACGCCGAAGACGCGGACTTACCTTTGCGAAAATCACACGAAAACCCGGAAGTTTTAAAATTGTACCGCGACTTCCTGAAAGAACCACTGGGCGAAATTTCGCACCATTTATTGCATACAAAATATACAAAACGTCAACGTTATTGATTTAAACCAGTACATTTAAAAATCCGGTATATTTGCATGCCGGATTTTTTACTTCCAGCTCCAACATTTAAAAGTATGACTGAAGAATTTTTCTGCAACTCGATTAAAACGCCTGTCGGTTTTCTCAATATAAAAACAGACAGGGAATTTCTGTTATCGGTTTCTTTTGTTGAAGCAGCCTGTGGTAAATCAGAGTTTCAACCCCAAATTCTTCAGGAAACAATAAAACAGTTGAAGGAATATTTTGAAGGAACGAGAAAGGAATTCACAGTAAACTTAAATCCTCAGGGAACCGGCTTTCAGAAAAAAGTTTGGGAACAGTTAACTTTTATTCCTTTTGGTGAAAGTGTTTCGTACAATGAAATAGCCAAAAATCTTGGCTCAGCAAAATATGCAAGAGCGGTGGGTCTGGCAAACAAAAATAATCCGGTGGCCATTGTAATTCCCTGTCACCGGGTTTTAGGTTCCAACGGAAAACTCACAGGTTATGCCGGCGGTTTGGAGCGAAAAAGCTGGCTGTTAAAGCACGAACTGAAACATTCAGATTCACGCCACCTTCTTTTTTAAAAGTTTCCATTTCATAAACCTTGTCCCAGATTGAATCTTTTATTTCAATTGCGCAATACTCAATAATCTAAAAAACAAAAGGTTACAGTTTTGGCTTGCCCTTTGTAAAAAGCAATATCATGAAACACAGACAAATAATAAAAAGAAATTATAAAGCGTAAGTTTGACTATTTGATTTTAAGGGGTTTGCGAAAAGGAATCTGAATTTGTTCAGGTTCCTTTTTTTTTCTGCTTTTTTGAGAAAAATAAGAATTACTATCTTCGTCATAAAATTGTGTTTTGTCATTAGAACCTGATTTCGAAATAACAAAACCTTTTACACCATGGAATGTTTTTCAGTAGTGAATGCTTTTCCGGGTAACAACCATTATCAAAAACAATTAAAATGAAACGATTCTCAGGAATTTTTCTGCTTTTTGCAGCACTTTCTTTTCAAACATTTGCACAGGTAAGGTACCTTGAACCGATTACCGATGAAATTCTGACGGAAACCTACACCTACGTTTCAAAAGATGGTGAAAATCTCGATTTGGATGTTTACCGTCCTGAATATGATGCAGAAACAACGAGGCCAACTTTGATTTACGTTCACGGAGGCGGTTTTAGTATGGGACAACGAAACAGTGAAGACATTCAGGAATTTTGCACAAGAATGGCAGGCTATGGTTATGTTGTAGCTTCCATTTCGTACCGGTTAACCCGGAAAGACACAGAAACCGGTTTCGGCTGCAATTGTCCGGTAACCGATAAATTAAATACATTTTATGCGGCTGTGGAAGATTTACAGGATGCTACATTTTTTCTGATTGAACGACGGGAAATGCTGGGAATTGATCCACAAAAAATTATACTTGCAGGAAGCAGCGCCGGAGCAGAAACCGTTTTAAACACGGCGTACCAGCCACCCTATTGTTACGGCCTCGACTCAGGCCCGGTTTCCTATGCCGGTGTAATTAGTATGGCAGGTGCAATTCCCGACACCACTGTATTATATGACGAATCTGCCGTTCCGTCACTGCTGTTTCATGGCACCGATGATGAACTGGTACCGTATGCAACCGCCCCTCATCATTACTGCAAAGAAGGAGATCCCGGATATCTGATGCTGCATGGTTCCTATACAATTGCACAAAAGCTGGAACAGCTCGAAGTGCCTTACTGGCTGCACACTACCTGCGGTGCCGGGCACGAAATTAATTACATTCCCATGACAAAATATTTCGATGAAATTGTTGATTTCTGCTATAATTTCGTCATCAACAAGTCAGCAGAAAGCCGTCAAACAGTTGTTGATGGAACATTACAACATACAGGATTTGAACAATTTAGTTTTTGTGAAAAATGAAAAAACTGATTCTTGCAGGAATGCTGTTGCTTTCTACCTTAAGTTATTCGCAACAAATGAACATTATCACCTTCAATATCCGATACAATAATCCGGGCGACGGAGAAAATGCCTGGCCAAACCGGATTGAAATGGTTGGAAACTTACTCCGGTTTTATGACCCCGATATTTTTGGTATGCAGGAGGCACTCATCGGACAGATTGAAGATGTTCAAAATCAGTTGCCTGATTATAAATGGTTCGGAGTTGGCCGGGATGATGGCAAACAAGCCGGAGAATTTTCGCCCCTGTTTTATAATCCAGCGAAATTTATATTGTTGGACCACAACACATTCTGGCTTTCTCCAACACCCGATAAACCGAGTAAAGGCTGGGACGCTGCATTAAACAGGATAGTTACCTGGGGCATGTTTCAGTCAAAGGTTACAGGAAAACAGTTTCTGGTATTCAACACGCATTTTGATCATGTTGGGGTTGAAGCCCGGAAAAATTCGGCTACCCTCATTAAAAATAAAATTCAGGAAATGACGGAAGGTAAAAACCTGCCTGTCATATTAACCGGCGATTTTAACCTGACTCCTGATGAGGAACCCATAAAAATGCTAAAACAATATCTTTCAGACAGTCGCGAGGTGACAGAAGAACCACCGTTCGGTCCGGTGGGAACATATAACGGTTTCGACATTGGTGCAGATTTAAGCAGTCGCCGGATTGATTATGTTTTTGTTCATGGAGGAATTGAAGTTCTTGAATATGCAGCGTTAAGCAATTTCAGCAACCACCGGTTTCCCTCAGATCATTTGCCTGTCTTTGTGCAGGTTCAGTTAAAATAGCTTTCCTTAAACCGTTGGTTAAAACCAACGGCAAAGGATACAGAGCCCCTGGAATTTTGCAGCAATATATCTTTTGCCGTCCCTTTTAAGGGACGGATAAATGGATATTACAAGCAATGGATTTTTAGCACAGGTTCAGGATGTTACGCCCCGAATGGGGCTTGATTTCTCCTTTTTTAACTTTTTGCTACAAATATTATGCGGCGCTGCCGCTTAAAATAGCTGCAGAGCAGCAAAATATTTCCATTTTAAATCAGGGACCCCTTGGAATTCAGCAGGAACATATCCTTTGCCGTCCCTTTCAAGGGACGGATATATGGATACCACCGGCAAAGGGGCTTTTAGCCCGGTAAATATGGGGCTAAAGCCCCTGTTGTCATTGTTGTCTGCTAATCGTTGGTTAAAACCAACGGCAAAGGATAAGCGCCTGTTGGTTCAGGCAAAGAAACTCCATCTTATCGTACATCAACTAATCTATTTTGATTCCTTGCTGGCCTCATCCGGTTTTTTATTTTTTTACCGGACAACAATGATTTGCTTTTTAACATGAATTACTTTTTCTTAGCGAAATGATAGAAACAGCAGGCCAGTTCATCATTCAAGCTGCCAATTTTGTTTGGGGCGCTCCAATTTTGATTTTATTGTTGGGCGGCGGTTTATACTTTCTTATTTATTCGCGGATGGTACCCCTGCGGTATATCGGCCATGCCCTGGCCATTCTCACGGGCAAATATGACAACCCTGACGAACCGGGCCAGCTGAGGCATTATCAGGCGCTTTCAACTGCACTTGCCGGAACTGTTGGAATGGGAAATGTAAGCGGTGTAGCTGTTGCAATTACCATGGGCGGACCGGGAGCAATTTTTTGGATGTGGGTTTCGGCGCTATTGGGAGTAAGTACAAAGTTTTTCACCTGCACACTGGCAGTAATGTTTCGCGGAAAAGATTCAGCAGGAGAATTACAGGGTGGCCCCATGTATTTTATCACGGAAGGGCTTGGAAAAAACTGGAAACCACTGGCTGTCTTTTTCTCCGTAGTGGCTATGATTGGCGTTACTCCTCTTTTTCAGGCCAACCAGTTAACTCAGGTAATAAGAGATGTAATTTTGGTACCGAATAACATTGGTGGTACTTTTCAGAGTGATTTAATTACGGGAATCATTATTGCAATAATAGTCGGGATTGTGGTTATCGGCGGAATAAAACGCATCGGAAATGTCACCGGAAGTGTTGTACCTTTTATGGTTGCTGTTTATGTAATTACTGTTTTGTACATTCTTATTTCAAATTTCGGGCAGGTTATTCCTGCATTTAAAATGATTATTAACGATGCCTTTTCGGGGAATGCTGTACTTGGTGGCGCAGTAGGAGCTGTAATTGTTACCGGAGTGCGCAGGGCTGCTTTTTCAAATGAAGCCGGACTGGGAACTGCACCAATGGCACACGGTGCAGCCAAAACCAGCGAACCCATCCGCGAAGGCCTGGTCGCCATGCTCGGACCGATAATCGATACAATAATTATCTGTACGATGACTGCGCTTGCCATTATCATTACAAACAGCTGGATTGAAAGCTCCGCCGACGGCATAACAATAACCGCTCATGCTTTTGATGTTGCAATTCCTGTTATCGGAAAATACATTCTTATCGTTTCTGTTTCCTTTTTTGCCCTCTCCACCATGTTTGCGTTCCCCTATTATGGAGCCAAATGCCTTGGTTTTATTGCCGGTGCGAAACATCAGCATTATTACAATTATGTTTTTGTTGTAGCAATTATTATTGGTGCAGTTTCAAATCTCAGGGTAATTATCGGCTTTATAGACATTGCTTTTGCCTTGATGGCTTTCCCAACCGTAATATCTGCATTGCTACTTTCGCCTCATGTGAGAAGGGCGGCAAAAGAATACTTTTCACAATTGAAATCAACAGGCTAAATTATTTTGCTTAATGTTAATTTCATATTGAAAACTTATTCCAAAACCATTCAGCCGTTTTTTATAAATTGCTGATATTTGTCATTATTACAGTGCAGCTATCATCATAAAATAAATCCAATATGTATAAAATTCAAACATTAAACAAGATTGATTCTGAAGGTTTAAAACTTCTCCCGTTAAGCAATTACGAAATAGCAAGTGAAATTCCAAATCCTGATGCAATTGTTCTGCGCAGTTTCAGCATGCACGAAATGGAAATGCCAAAATCACTGAAGGCAATTGCAAGAGCAGGGGCGGGCGTAAATAATATTCCTATTGATAATTGCACTGAAAAAGGCATAGTTGTATTTAATACACCCGGTGCAAATGCCAACGGCGTTAAGGAACTTGTGCTGGCTGGCCTGCTTCTTACTTCGAGGAATATTGTGGATTCAGTAGTTTGGGCTAAAACACTCATTGGCAAAGGCGATGAAGTTGCGCCATTAATTGAACAGGGCAAAAAGAATTTTGCAGGACAGGAGATTCAGGGTAAAACTCTGGCAGTTATCGGACTGGGCGCCATTGGAGTTTTAGTGGCAAATGCTGCACAATCACTCGGAATGAATGTGATTGGATACGACCCTTACATGTCGGTGAAACAGGCATTGAAACTGAGCCACGAGGTAAAATGGGTGGAAGGAATCCAGCCTCTGCTGGCACAAGCTGATTATGTCACCATAAATATTCCGCTCACTCCTGAAACAAAAGGATACATTAACAAGGAAAAATTTAAAATGATGAAAGACGGAGTTCGCCTGCTGAACTTTGCACGCGGAGGACTTGTGGATACCAACGATCTTCGGGATGCCATCAGCTCAGGAAAAGTGTTCCGTTATGTTACTGATTTCCCAAATGAGGATATGCTGAAAATGGACAATGTAATTGCAATTCCTCATCTGGGCGCATCCACTTCCGAATCGGAAACCAACTGTGCAATTATGGCAGTAAACCAGGTAAAAGATTTTCTTGAAGACGGAAACATTAAAAATTCAGTAAACTTTCCGGAAGCATATATGGACCGATCAGAAGGTGCACGCATTTTGATTGCCAACAAAAACATACCAAATATGGTAGGGCAGATTTCAAGTGTACTTGCTTCAGAACATCTGAATATAGATAACATGCTGAACAAAAAACACAAAGAAATTGCTTACAACATCATTGACGTTACCCAACCCAAAGTGGATGATTCCATTAAAACAAAGCTTCGTGCCATTGAAGGAGTTATTATGGTGCGTACTATTCAGTAATAAAAAATCTTTAAATAAAAAGAGGAAGTCGGCCGGCTTCCTCTTTTTTCATTATTTTTGAACCAGTTGGCTGTAAAAATCTGAAAAACAAATAAAAATATGAGTACCAGAATTGAAACAAAAGCTGCAGATAACATTCGAATACTTTCTGCTGCAATGGTTGAAAAAGCAAAATCGGGCCACCCCGGCGGCGCCATGGGAGGTGCAGACTTTATCAACATACTTTATTCCGAATTTTTAAATTACGATCCCTCGGAAATGGATTGGATTAACCGCGACCGGTTTTTCCTTGATCCCGGACACATGTCGCCAATGTTGTATTCGGTGCTTACCCTTGCCGGATTTTACAACATGGATGATTTGTCCAATTTCCGACAGTGGGAAAGTGTAACTCCCGGACATCCGGAAGTGGATGTTGCGCGGGGTGTGGAAAATACGTCGGGACCTCTCGGACAAGGTCATTCTATGGCCGTTGGCGCCGCAATTGCCGAACGTTTTCTTGTTGACCGTTTTGGAGAATGGATGGCCCACAAAACCTTTACCTACATTTCCGATGGTGGAATTCAGGAAGAAGTTTCACAGGGCGCCGGACGAATTGCTGGTCACCTTGGATTGAGCAACCTGATTATGTTTTACGATTCAAACGATATTCAGCTCTCAACCGAAACTGATAAGGTAACCACAGAAGATACCCAGAAGAAATATGAAGCGTGGGGCTGGAATGTTAAAATTATTGATGGAAATGATCCCGATCAAATCAGGGGTGCATTAAAAAATGCAGTCGCCGAAACTGAAAAACCAACCCTTATCATTGGTAAAACAGTAATGGGGAAAGGTGCAATTGCAGATTCGGATGAAAAATTTGAAGGAAAAGTTTCCACTCACGGAATGCCACTTTCAGACGCAGGAGCTTCATTCGAAAAAACAATTAAAAATCTGGGAGGCGATCCGGCAAATCCATTCATGATATTCCCGGAGGTAAAAGAGTATTACGACAAACGTAAATCGGATTTAACAAAATTTGCTGCAGCAAAAAAAGCAGATCAGGCAGCCTGGGAAGTTTCAAATCCGGTGCTGGCAGAAAATCTGAAGAAATTCTTCTCAAAAGAAACTCCTGATTTTGATTTTGCTTCTGTTAAACAAAAAGCAAATGTTGCATCACGTGCTGCATCAAGCGCTGTTTTAGCCGAAATGGCTGGAAAAATAGAGAATATGATTGTGGCATCTGCAGATCTTTCCAACTCCGATAAAACCGATGGATTCCTTAAAAAAACAAGTGCATTTACAAAAGGTGATTTCAGCGGCTCCTTCTTGCAAATCGGTGTAAGCGAACTTACCATGGCCTGCCTTGCAAACGGAATGGCGCTGCATGGTGGTGTAATTCCGGTATGCGGAACTTTCTTTGTTTTTTCTGATTATATGAAACCTGCGGTACGGCTTGCAGCGTTAATGGAACTTCCGGTAAAATATGTTTGGACACACGATGCTTTCCGCGTTGGCGAAGATGGCCCGACACACCAGCCGGTGGAACAGGAGGCGCAAATCAGGCTACTCGAAAAACTTAAAAACCACAAAGGCCACAACAGCATGCTGGTACTTCGTCCGGGAGATGCAAACGAAACTACGGTTGCCTGGAAAATGGCCATTGAAAATACTGCCACTCCAACGGCTTTAATACTTTCGCGGCAAAATATCCCGGATTTGCCTGTAAACGGCGATGCGTATGAATCAGCCCTGCAGACAGAAAAGGGAGCTTACATTGTGCAGAAACCCGAAGGAAAACCCGATATTGTGCTTCTGGCAAGTGGTTCCGAAGTTGCAACTTTGGTTGCCGGAGCAAAACTGCTTAAAGAAAATGACGGAATAAACGTGCAGGTGGTATCTGTACCTTCCGAAGGCTTATTCAGAAATCAACCTGAAGAATATCAAAAAGAAGTATTACCTGCCGGAATTCCACGTTTTGGAATGACTGCCGGTTTATCGGTAACACTTGCGCAACTGGTTGGTGACGATGGTAAAATCTGGGGAATGGATTCATTTGGTTATTCCGCACCTTACAACGTCCTCGATGAAAAACTTGGATTCAACGGCGACAATGTTTATACGCAGGTAAAACAAATGCTGGCTTAAAAGCAAACGAATATAGAGGAAGGCGCTGCAACATGTAGCGCCTTTTTTTATTGCACTACGCGCAACCAGGCCTCCGCCATTAACTGGGCGCCCGCCATGGAAGGATGAACACCGTCGTGTGTCCAGTAAGTTGCAGGTGCATTTTTTATCGCCTCATCAAATACTTCCTGAAAGGGTACCCAAAGAGCATCAAATTCATCGGCCATTTTTTTAGCCACAACCTGGTATTCCTTCACCGGCGCAACCCAGCTTTCATCTACAGCCGCAGTATCTACAACAGCAAACGGCTGACAAATAATCAGCTTTACCTCCGGCAGTTTTTCTTTTGTCCGCTGCAGCAACGCCCGGTAATCGTTTTCGTAAATTTCGATGGTACCGTTGTAGTTGCCGTTTCGCATGTGCCAGTAATCGTTAATCCCGATTAAAATGCTGAGCACATCCGGATTTAATTCGAGGCAATCTTCTACCCAGCGATCAGCCAGCTGATAGACTTTATTGCCGCTGATGCCGCGATTGTATAATACCAGTCGTTTTTCCGGAAGATCGCTGAGCAAAGTGGAGGCCGCTAAAAATGCATAACCCGAGCCAAACGACCGGGAATTATTTGGCTCCTGTTTTTCCTTCTCACGGCCGGCATCAGTTATAGAATCACCCTGAAACAAAACAGTATCTCCTTCATTAAACAGGGGATATTTTACCTGGTTCTTGTCTTTTTCGGGTGAGATGCAGGAAGAAACAATTGCAGGAATACTGGCCAGTGCCGCGGCACCGGCAGCGGAATGTGCAATAAATTTTCGTCGGGAAAAGTTCATTGGTTTATATTTTTGAAATTAATAATTACTGTTGTACGCAGCTTTGTTGTTTCCTGTCATTTTGACGACACAGGAGGAGAAATCTGCATCAACAATGTTTCTCCTTTTATTGTCAGTATTTCAATGTGATAGATTTCTCCGTCGTGCCTCCTGCCAATGACAGCTTGGTTGTTGTTTGCCATTTCGACGAAGCATAAGGAGAAATCTCTCCCGGATGAAACAGATTTCTTCCCGAAACACGGGACACGTGAGGGAAAATGGCGTTAGCCAAAAGGGTAAAGCAACTCCATTTAGTATCTTATTTACCCCTCTCCCGCTGGTTTCTCCCCTTGCAAGGGGAGATCGATCTTACCAAAGAACTGTAAATCATTAACGCTTTATTGTCATTTACTCATTATGCCCTAAAAATTTCGGGCTGAAGCCCTCTGTCATGTCTGGTTTTCATTACCCCCGGGATTAATCCCGGGGTTAGTCATTCCTAGCTGCCTCACCCAATTTTTTATTTTTCACCACACAACAGCGATTAAAAATAAAATAAATTTATCAAAATCTACTCCTGCTCCAGCAGTTTATCGGCCATGGCATCTGCCAGCTTTAACAATTCTTCGTGACTGGTTGGTTTTAATGATCCTTTTTCTTCAATGGGATCATAAACCAACTCCCATTTTATTTTTTCAGCAAAAAGTTTCAGGTTCTTCACCCCGCCCCCGTTCCAGGAATAATTTCCGAAAATGCCGAGGTAATGATTTTTCGGCGCCATATGCTCAATGGTTGTCAGTAAAGTCTGCACATTCGGAAAGAGCGAATTATTATAGGCCGGACTTCCAACAATAAACCCCTTATATTTGAAAATATCGTTGATAATATAGGAGGAATGTGTTTTGGATGCATCGTAAACCCGAATATTTTTGATGCCCCTGACGGATAACTGACGGGCAATCACCTCTGCCATTTTCTGCGTATTCCCATACATCGAACCGTAAACAATAACCACCCCCGGGTCGAGATCATACGAACTCCATTTGTTGTAGCGGGTAAGTACCCAGTCGAGGTTGCTGCGCCAAACCGGACCATGTGTGGCAGCAATCATTTGAATATCGAGCGGTGCAAGTTTTTTTATTGCGCGTTGTGTATGCGGACAATATTTTCCGACAATATTTGTGAAATACCGCATCACCTCAATTTCGTAAAACTCAAGATTAATTTCATCATCGAAAATGCCGCCGTCCAGGGTACCGTAACTTCCAAATGCATCTCCCGAAAACAGGATTTTATTTGTTTCTTCATAAGTTACCATTGTTTCGGGCCAGTGCACCATTGGAATTGCCTGAAACTGCAACCGGTGTTTTCCCAGTTCCAAAACATGATCATCGTAAACCTCAAGTACATTTTTGGGTTGCATGTAAAAGCTTTCAACAAACCCGAAAGTTTTTTTATTTCCCACAAGAGTTATGTCCGGATATTTTTGAACGATGGCTTTTAAGGCTCCCGAATGATCAGGTTCCATGTGATTTATTACAAGATAATCTACCGGACGATTGCCAATGATTGATTCAATATTATCGAGATATTCATCGATAAACGAGCGCTCAACCGTATCGATTAAGGCAATTTTTTCATCAACAATAAGATAAGAGTTATAGGAAATTCCATGTGGAATAGGCCAGATATTTTCAAAAAGATTTGTTCTGCGATCGTTAAACCCTAAAAAATAAATGTCTTCGGCAAGATTTACCTGTTGCATAATTATGACGATTTAAAATGATTTTCAAGGGTGCGAATTTAATGAAATTCATTGTAACATGGTCAGAAAATCACCGTTCAAAAAAACGACATGAAACACCGGTTAATAATAAATTCAAATTAAATTAGGCATTTAAATAATAAGACAACATGTTTTTCTGTTCAATCCAGGCACCAGAATGTTAGAAGTAACGCGTTGGCGGAATTAATCCTTAATTTATTGAAAGGCAGTTGCACTGCGCTCCTGCGACAGTCAGGCTGAGCGAAGTCGAAGTCTGATTACCAGAAAGTTGAAAAATAATTCCGCCAACAGGTTAGAAGTATTTATTAACTGCCTAAATCAAAAATTCAAATTAAAACCTCATCGCCTATGGGTAAAATGTTTTATTTTTGAATTTCTGAAAACAATTACGATTATAAAAATATGTCTATCAACAGAAAAAGCAGAGCAATGTTATTCCCCAAAGTCGGGAGATTTATCATCATATTTTTTGCCGTGGCACTTTTGATTGCGGGAATCTGGGGTTACCGGCTGTATTCATTCACCTTCAATGAAAATGTACAAAACGATTATATACTTATCATTCCTGAAAATGCAACGTACCAGCAGGTGGTCGACAGTTTGAAGAACAACGATGTGCTGCTGAATTACAAAGCATTCAATTGGGTTGCGAAAAAGAAAAAGTATCCGGCAACTGTTAAACCGGGTCGTTATCACATTAAAAAAGGAATGAATTCAAACCAGATTCTGAACGTTCTTCGCGCGGGTTTGCAGGAACCGGTGGATGTAACTTTCAATAACGTGAAGTTCAAGGAAGAACTTGCCGGAAAAGTCAGCAAATACATTCAGGCCGATTCCATTTCCATCCTCAACCTGTTTTACAACGATGAAAAAATTAAGGCGTACGGTTTTACTCCGGAAACCTTTCGCGCCATGTTTATTCCGAATACCTATGAATTTTACTGGACCACATCGGCAGATGAATTTGCCGACCGCATGAAAAAAGAGTACGAAAAGTTCTGGACTCCTGAACGCCGTGAAAAAGCCGCTGCCATTAACCTGACCCCTCCGGAAGTAACCACGCTTGCATCCATTGTTCAAGCCGAAACTGCCAAAGCCGACGAAATGCCACGGGTGGCAGGCTTGTACATTAACCGGCTGAAGCGGGGACAGTTGCTACAGGCCGACCCTACCGTGAAATATGCTGTCGGTGATTTTTCGCTTCGACGGATTTTAAACGTGCACCTTGAAATTGATTCGCCATACAACACCTACAAATACGCAGGATTGCCTCCCGGTCCCATTAATTTCCCGGAAACTTCTTCCATTAATGCAGTTTTGAATTACGAAAAGCACAATTTTATTTATATGGCTGCAAAAGAAGATTTTTCGGGGTACCACAATTTCTCCACTACCCTGGCAGAACATAACCGAAATGCAGCAAAATACAGGGAAGCGCTGAATGAAAGGAATATTTACAAGTAGCGGGGTCGAGTTCGGAGTTCGGAGTTCAAAGAAGAGAGAGGTTGCAGGTTTCAGGTTCCGGGTTGCAGGTTCGGGTTGCAGGTTCCGGGGACGAAAGTTTAAAATTTAAAGTTTAAGAAAGTTCGGAGTTTGGAGTTCCGGGTAGTTCCGGCTCGAAGTTGGATGGGTGCAAAAGGTATGCTTCTTGCTCGTGACTTGAGGCTTGGGGCTTGTAGCTTGTGGCTTGTCTCCGCTGCGACTGATCGCTGAGTTCAGGGTTTAAAGGAAATTATCCAGTTCCAAAAATTTGTCTTTTATGAGACTCAAAGCAAAAGCTCCTGCAGATGCGCTAAAAACGGAAAAGTCAAACGCTCCTTTTATCCCGGTTGAAAAAGTCATAGACAATGCAAATATTAAAAGCAGAAATCCGCTTAATTTTGCGAACAATTCTGTTTTAAGTCCTATTATCAGGAAAACTGCAAAAATAATTTCAGCCGCGGTTGCTAAAATTCCGATTGTTGGAATTAATGAGGCCGGAATCCAAGGATTTATTAGTTGTGTATAGCTTAAAAAATTATCCCAATTTCCCCAAACAGAAACTTCTTTGCTCCAAATTCCAAATCTGTCGGCTACTGCTGATAGAAATCCGGATGATATTGCGAGTCGTAAAAAGAGCTTTATTACTTTATTATTCATCATTCCTTATTTTTAGTTATTCAAATTCATTAGTGTCTGGTTAAAACCTTCAATTTTGGGCTAAAAGCCCCTGTTGTTACTGTTCTCAGCTAACCGTTGGTTTAAAACCAACGGCAAAGGATAATCCAACGCTTACGCGCGATTGCATCGCGTAGTTTTACTTAACAACAATAACATTTTTCAGAATTCCTTTTTCTCCGGCATAATCAGCTGCGCTAAATTAGAAAAAAAGGAAGAAGTTTCGGGTTCCGGGTTTCAGGTTTCAGGTTCCGGGGACGAAAGTTTAAAGGAGGAAGTTCGGAGTTCGGAGTTCAAGGTTCCGAGGATTTCGGGTTTGAAGTTTGGATGGGTGCAACAGGCAAAATGCTTGTGGCTTGTAGCTTGTAGCTTACGGCACTGGTGCAGTTCCAATTCTTTCTCCCATTTTAACTGTAGTTTCATATCCCTTTGCTGTATTGATCAATAAATCCTCATCAATTTGAATTTTGCCTTTTTCAAACAGCAGCACTACAGTTGAGCCTCCAAATTTAAAGTAGCCTTTCTCTTCCCCTTTAATTGCAAAACTTCCCTTAAAAGTTTGTACGATGCTTCCTACCATGGTGGCCCCAACTTCGGCCATAATAACATCACCAAACAAAGGATTTGAAATAATGGTATATTCCCGTTTGTTTAGCCAGAATATTTCAGCCTTTTTACGCAACGCAAAGGGGTTGACTGAATAATAGTCACCTTCAATCTTTTTGGTTGGAGATACATTTCCACTGACCGGAAAATGAAAACGATGGTAATCGACCGGGGCTAACCGGATGATATACAGGGCGCCATTATTGTATTTTTGTGCAAGATCAGGATTCTCCAAAAAGGAAGATATATTAAAGCGCTTTCCTTTTATAATAAAATCGGAATTGCTAATATCGGTATAAGCCAAAATTTTTCCATCGGCGGGTGATACAACACTATTAAAGCTGGTATCAACCGGTCGTGCATCATCCTTTAGTTTCCGGGTGAAAAATTCGTTAAAACTGTTGAACTCCTGTTTTTGAGCAACGCTCATATCAATATCAAAATCTTCAATAAAGGGATGTATCTTTTGCGCTGAAGAAGTGCGGTCCATCATATTCCCATAGACCGTTGAAACCAGCTTTCTTTTCGCCAACGCCCACAAGGTTGCTTCTCCAACCGGATTATAATACAACCATACCAACCACTTTTCTCCGGCCACCTTTTCGGTTTTTAATTGCCCGCTTTCTCTTTCATAATATTTAATGGGATCCTGAAGCGTTGATGGATATAAGGCTATGCCCATAATTATTGCAAGCAACAACAAAATGATGCCCCACCTCTTTTTAGTTTTTGTTATTTTCATGTTTGCTTTGTTTTCCCTGAGAAGCAAATTTTATACAATGTCACTTTCCGATGCAGTTCAACCACCGACTCCCGCCGGGTCTTGCAGACGCACAGCGTTCTATTTATAGCCCATTATTTTTATTTCTTTTTTGATGTTTCAAAAACCAATCATATATTTCAGTTTCTGGATATACTAACCAATGAATCGAATGACTAACATCTCTTTCTCTTGTATATTTGATTTGGCTATTTATTTCGGATAGTTTGTTTATCAAATAATCTGTTTCTTCAACTGGCACAACATTATCAGATTCTCCATGAAAAGCCCAAATTGGTGTGTATTTTAAATTTTCAATGTTTTCTGAAATATAATCCATGTGTCTGGTAAAACCACACATTGGCGCAATTGCAGTAAATTTATCAGGATATTTTGTAGCGAGATACCAAGTCCCTGAGCCGCCAAGACTAGCTCCTGTTAAATAAACTCTGTTTGTATCAATCCTATATTTTTTTATCAAGTCGGAATAGAAATTATCAAACCAGTTTTCAGTCGACCAGCGAAGATGTTTTGGACATTGTGGGGCAACAACTATAAAAGGGAAATTGCGTCCTCTGTAAATTTGGTCAAATGGTCCGGAACTATATAAATCAAGAGTATCTTTTCCACGAGCAGAACCTCCATGAAGAAAAATTAACAAAGGATATTCTTTAGATAAATCATTGGCATAATCGGCCGGTAAATAAGTAATGTATTGGTAAAAAACTGATTTTGGGGATTGATTAATGCCATTTTTGAATGTTATTTCATACTCTAAATTGCCTTTCTCATTCCAGTATTTACAAACACCATTTAATTGCCCACTACTCCAGTTTTTTTCAGATTCTTTTATCCCGGTGTTGTACCATGAAACGGCTAATCCGTCTCTTAGTCCATTTTTATATTTGGCATCGTAAATAAGTAGTCCATTTTTTGACCACTCTTTGTAATTTCCTTGTTTTGTATTTGTCCGGTAATTACATTGAAGTTCTTCTTTTACCTTTTTATTGAAATTTAAGTAAGTGGCATCCATCTGAATCTGTCCGTTTGCATAAAAATCACGAACATGAATCAAGTTATTTTTATCTGATTTTTCAATTATTCTTTTGTAAACAACCGTATCATATTTTGAAATCGGATATTGCAAAAGAAATGTGTCAATCGTTTGGGCTTGTGCACCAATCGCAGTCAAAATCAGGATTATTATAGTTGTTAGTTGCTTCATTTATAACGGGCTATAACGTAATAGTATTTTATCCATCGTTCATGCAAAATACATCAACGTGCTGAAATTAATAATTGTAGTGAATATAGGTTTATTTTAACAAAAAAATGATAGATGAAATATAGTTGGACGATTCCGCCGGTAAGAAAGAAGTTCGGAGTTCCGGGTTCAAAGTTCCGAGAATTCGAGCTTCGTAGTTAAATGGGTACAACAGGCAAAATGCTTTTGGCTTGTGGCTTGTAGCTCGTGGCTTGCGGCTTGTGCTTTCAGTTTGCAGCTGTCGTTATTCAATGATGCTGTGTTATAATTTCACCTTTATTCCAAATGGGAAAAATGTAAAAGCATAAAAATTATCAAAATGGTCGATATTCATCGGTGAATAATAAATCCGATTAAATGGCACTAACACAATTAAAGGTGAGGATTCAATATAGAGTCTTTTGGTTATCCTTATGTTTAATGTCAAACTTGCATTAACAGTCGCTCCAAAACTATCATTATCATCCCAGTTAACATGCAATGCTCCAATCCCAAGTCCACCAGTCCAAAACAATTTGTCTTTTACTAAATTCAATTTATAATATCCATTTATACTCAACTGGCTCAAATTACTATTAAGGTCATAAAGCTGGTCAGTCATGAAAAACCCAAAATGACGTGAGTGTTCATAAGAAATCCCATATTGCCAATTTTTCTTTAAGTCTTTTTGATATTCGAAAAATGTTCGAACACCAAGCGAATTATATCCATCGACTATAAATCCTGTTTGAAATGTCAGGTAATCAGTTTTTACAGTTGTTTCTTTTTCGGTTTGTGAAAATCCATTGATACTTAGTAATCCCAAAAACACAAACATTATACTTATTCTCATTCTCATATTATTTTCAATTACAGGGAGTGGGTTTTACCTGATATTTCTAAAGAGTTTTATCATTGGTTATTGGTTAGTTATAATGAAGCACAACGTAATAGTATTTTATCCTTCGTTCAGGCAAAATACAAACAAAGTGCTGAAATTAAAAATTACAGTGATAGTTTGTTGTGGCAAAAAATGATGGATAGATAGTTTGATGATGTCGGTGGAAAGGAAGAAGTTCGGAATTCTGGGGTTCCGGGTTTCAGGTTCCGGGGACCAAAGTTTTAAGTTTACGGTTTAAAGGAGGAAAGTTCGGAGTTCTGGGGAGGAAGTTCGGAGTTCCGGGTTCAAAGTTCCGAGAATTCGAGCTTCGAAGTTAAATGGGTGCAACAAGCAAAATGCTTGCGACTTGTAGCTTGCAGTTGTCACTGTTCAGTGATACTGTCCGCTGCAACTGATCACTGAGTTCAGAGTACTCCGGGTTCAAAGTTTGGATGGGTGCAAAAGACAAAATGTTCGTAGCTTGTGGCTCTTGGCTTGTGGCTTGAAGCTTGTAAGGAAAAGGTCGTTTAAAAATCAAATTTACGTTTCTCAATCGGGATAGTTTTTACTTTCTCAATATTCTCTAATATTTTTTTGCATGTAAATTCTAATTTCTCTTTTTCTGGCGGACTACCCCAAAATAAATCATCAAGTTCCCAATCTTCCGCTTGCATAATTTCTCTGGTCAATTTTTCTGCTTTATCAAGGTAATCGCTCTCATTTTTACAATCATCCGATAAAACGCCAAAATGCAAAGTCAAATCATGTGTTAGTTTCTCCGCCTCTATCAGAATTCCTTCGTAAGATTCTCTTGATAAGTCGTCTGTATCCATATGCATTTGTTTTTTTGTTTGCTGCCAATTAATTTATAAACTCCGTTATGTTTCTTTCTCCTTTTCCTTCCCAAAAAAGTGTTTACACATTATGTGTGGAAAGTTATTTCCTCCAATTAGTAACCAATTCAACAAACTCCTTCCTATATCCAAACGGGTCAAATGAAACAGAATTTTCTGATAAATCAAGAACCATTTGTTTTGAGGCTGTCCCCTTATATTCAGATTGTTTCATAAGAAGTCCAAAGCCCACTATTGCGACTGAAAATTGCATATTTTCAGATGATGATGATATATTTTTTGGAGAAGTAATAATCTCATGAGATATTAACCTGCTTTGATTCTCATCAGGTTTTTTATATCTGAAATCAAATTGTGCATATTTCTCATTATTCAAACCATCAGTTAAAACTAATTCATATAGTGCTGTAATCGTTTGAGATGAGCCAATTTCACCGGCATCTGTTGAATCATTTTCAAAGTCCTCATTATCTAGTTGTCGATTTTCATATCCAATTAACCGGTAAGAGTCTATCATATTTTCATTAAAAGAAATTTGAATTTTAGAATCTTTCGCTATAGTATAGAATTTTCCCAGTTCATTTGTGAAAACCTTTTGGACTTGCCTTGCATTATCAATGTATTCGTAATTACCGTTACCTTTATTTGCAATTTGTTCCATCATATGGTCATTTAGATTTCCTTCTCCAACTCCTAATACTGTTAAATAAATTCCTGATTCTCGTTTTTCTTCAATTAATTCAATCAAGGCTTCAGTAGATG
Organism: uncultured Prolixibacteraceae bacterium; assembly: GCA_963771595.1. Classification (GTDB taxonomy): domain Bacteria; phylum Bacteroidota; class Bacteroidia; order Bacteroidales; family Prolixibacteraceae; genus CAVYUC01. The sequence goes on from CAVYUC010000014.1 coordinate 212,884, forward strand.
AAGGACCTACATTGAAATCCCCATCTGAACCTAATATAACCCGATTGTTTCCAGATTGTATAAAATTGTCAGAAGCGATTTCATATGCAGTCTGTATTCCTGCAGCACCTGCTGTTGAACCACCTGCGCCAAGTTTTTCTATTGCTTCTTTAATTTTATCCTTTTCATCTCCCATTGTTGAAGGAAGCAGGACTCCTGCCTCACCTGCATAAGTTACTATTGCTATTCTATCCTGGTCTTTAAGATTGTCCACCATTGTTTTGAAGCCAGTTTTTAAAATACCAAGTTTATCCGGAGAATTCATTGAACCCGAAACATCAATTAAAAAGACATAATTCGAATTTGGTAGCTCATTATCAGGAATTGTTTTTCCCTTCATGCCAATACGCATAAGGTAATGGTCAGTATTCCAGGGACAGCTTGACAATTCTGAATTTAAGGAAACATTTTCTCCATTTACAGGCTCCGGATAATCAAAAGTAAAATAATTGATATACTCCTCAATTCTCACTGAAGCTTTTGGTGGTGTTTGCCCTAAATATAAATATCTTCTCATATTAGCATATGAACCACCATCTGCATCTACTGAAAATGTAGATACAGGTTGCTCAGCTACTTTTACGAAAGGGTTTTCTTCATAGTTTTTGTATTTTTCGTCATATGAATCCGGCAATGATTCCATATCCACGTATAGACCATCATCATTTTGGGAACAGCCAAATAATATGATGATTGCTAAAAAAGGAATTGTCAATGATTTGTATTTCATAATACAGGAATTTAATTGTTTGTTTATTGATGTATGATTGACTACTATGGTTGCTTTAAATTTTGCTTAACTATTTTATTCCATTGTGTTTTTTTCTCCTTTACCTTCCAAATAAGCATTTTTTCCATGCTTATTTGGCTGGAAAGAACAGGTTTACATTACAATGCTCTTCCAACTGGAAGTATTTTTATTCTTTCCTGCCAAAAGAAAATTTTTGTTGAATTTATTGCCGGGAATACCTGATGCATGGGTTTCAGCTATGTTTGATTTTTGTTTTAGTTTAACGTAGTTAAAGGTAAACAAGAATTTTTAGAAAACCAACACTAAAGTTCAGAGTTTCGGGTTCAAAGTTCCTAGTTCCGGGGCCAATGCTTAAAGTTTAAGGTTTAAAGGAGGACCGTTCAGAGTTCGGAGTTCAAAGTTCCGAGTACTTCCGATTCGAAGTTTGGATAGATGCAAAAGGCAAAATGCTTGTGGCTTGTGGCTTGAGGCTTGAAGCTTGGAACTTTCAGCTTGCAGCTGTTATTAATCTATCGTATAAATCTGTTTTTGTGATATATTTTATCGAATCAAGGCCTGTACCATGCTCGTCTATATTTACCAGTCCAAAATAATCCAAAAATCTATCAAAAGTCCGAACTGAATAACAATTAGTTGAATATATCTCCAGTGTACCATAATTTGGCTCAACAGAATCCAATAATCGAGGATACGCTTTGAAATATTTATCAGCATAAAACGAATCCAATCGTTTTTCCTCTCCATATTTTGATAGCAAAATCAACGAAAATCCATACCCAAGCTGCCCGATTTGGTTCTCCCCATATCCATCATAAAAGGCCCAATTAAACTTGTTTGTAAAAGTCAAAAATATCTGTCGTAATAGTTTCTCGTTATCCCCAAGAATTTTTTGGGATAATTTTGTCAAACTTAATTTCCCATTTCTCTTTTTAGCCAATCCTGCAAGCTCAATCAAAATCCGGGTGATATTAATTGTCATTGAATCAGTCTCCTTATATAACTTTAAAATCCCTTTTTCAATATATTCATCTTTAAGGAATTCTTGACTATATAGGTCTGAGACTATCTTTGTCGGTAAAAATCCTTTATTTGTTAACTTAATCTCTCCGTTTTTTTTAATCAATTCTGCTAAATAATTAACCTGATTAAGAATCGGAATCTTTTGATATTCAGATTCAGATAATTTTTGAAGTTTTAAAGGACTATCAATGGCGAAAGTAAAATGCAAAATCTTGTGCATCTCAAACGGCGAGTATCCCTCAAATTCAGAAATCGACCGATTATTCTGCTCATTCATTGCCTGGTCAATATGTCTATGAATGTCTTTTAAATCCATATTATTTCAATAACTCTGGAGCTGCTCCTTACTTTTGTGATGACGATTCCGAGTGTCCGGGAAACTTGCAGCTCATTATTTATTTTTTGCATCTCTATCCACATAACAAAAAAGCAGCCTTGTGAGTTGCTTCTGCGGATCCAGAGTGCCCGGGAAACTCACGACCACGTTAATTTAGCTCCTTGACTAATCAAACAAAAAAGCAGCCTTTTGAGCTGCTTTTGACTTTTGCGGTGACGACGAGACTCGAACTCGCGACCCTCGGCGTGACAGGCCGATATTCTAACCAACTGAACTACGCCACCTTTTTTTATTTCTCCTCTCTTCCCTGTTTTACCATCTCTGAAAGGCGATGCAAATATATACTTTCTTTTTTTTTCTGCAACAATAAAAATAAAAATTTTATTTCCTTATAAATCAATCAAAAACCTATCCTCTGAAACTGACAATCGTTAAGGTTTCACCTGTATCAAATGATCTTGCAGCAATTGTTTTTCACCTTCCCACCGATATGCTGTCAGTGTTTTGTTTCCGGTTACACATGAATCGACACAACAAATATTCTGACGAATAATAAATGGCCCGTTTCCTCTGCAATAATGGCCAAAAAAAACGATTGGATTTTCCTCAGGATATTCAAAAAAAGGGGGTAAAATTTGCCCGGGAACAGTATATTCGGGGAGTGTATATTTTCCTTCAAACGAAAGTTCCTGAAATGTTTTTCCTGAAGGATCATCCCACCAGCGCGTCCGAAATGTTCTGGGTGAAACGCCTTTGTTGTTTTTAATTTTCAAGTCGCCCGGCATTTTTAAATAAATCCCTTTTGACACCAGCCAAATATTTCGCGATAGTGTGGATTCAGGATTTTTATATAATTCCTGCAAAACTTTCTTTTTAATTTTTTCAGGTGGAAGAGCGTTCTTCAGATATTCAACTGCCTCATCCGACCAACAGGCATGAATTATTCTGATGTTTTCCAATTCAAGAAAAAGGGGCAGGGTTCTCAACCATTTCATATAACTCTCCCACTCTTCATTTTTCGACGAAAATTCATTCAAGGTTTTAAAAGCCGGCATCAGGCTTTTCCTTGATATTTTTGAAGGCTGAGCATTTTTTTTGATCCTCAAATCAGTAATTAAGGTTGCCAGTTCGTGGTTTCCAAGAATTGCCAGTGCATTTCCATTTTCAACCATTTTCCGGACCATTTTCATGGTTTTCCTGATTTCGGGGCCACGGTTTATAAAATCGCCAACAAACACTGCTTTTCTTTCCGAATGCGAATAACCATCGGGTGTTTTTGTATATCCCAAATTCAGAAGAAGTTTTTTCAGCAGATTTGCATACCCATGAATATCACCAATTATATCGTACATATAAATTTCTTTGTTTACTAAAATAAAAAATAGCTGCCAATTTTGACAGCTATTTTCATATTTATTTTACGAATTATTTTACCAGAAATAAGCGTAAAATACCAGAATTATAGTAATAATAATTGCCGAATTGATAATGTCCCAATAGTTGTAAGAAGCTCTTGTTTCAGCGCGTTGTTCCGGTGATGCTGATCCCATGGTTAACCCGATAATCGTTTTCGGATCCTTTGAAGGAGTGAAGTAACTGATGATTATCATTGAGATGATTACAAGAACGAAAAGATAAATTTCGTAATGCAGCCAGTTATGTTGCAGGAAAATAGTGTAAAGAATGGAACCTTCTGAAATGGAATCGGAGAAAACATTTAATCCCAAACGTATCATTCCCAGGGTAAACCCGATTACAAGTCCCCATATCCCGGCAGACGGAGTTGTTCTTTTAGATACTACCCCGAGCAGGAAAACGGCTGCTATTCCGGGAGCCAGCAACGACTGCACATCCTGTAAATATTCATACAATACTTTACCAAGCCCTTTCATTACAGGAATCCATGCAATTCCCAACAGTACAATTGCTACAGTAGCCAACCGGCCAATTATCACGTAGTGTTTTTCGCTTTCATTGGGCCTGTATTTTTGATAAAAATCGACGGTAAAAAGCATCGCCGATGAATTAAAAAGTGCAGCCAGCGAACTCATCAATGCTGCCAAAATCCCGCCAATTACAATTCCCTTAAATCCTATAGGCAATAATTCGGTTACCAGGCTTGAAAATGCTGCATCATTATTTTTAAGAATCAAAATTCCTTTTTGGTTCAGTGCGTAGGCAATCATTCCGGGAATCAGAAATATGAAAACCGGTGTTAATTTAAGGTAAGCGCCAAAAATAGTTCCGCGTCTGGACTGTTTCATATCGCGTCCGGAGAGAACCCGCTGCACAATAAACTGGTCGGTACACCAGTACCAAAAGCCAATAATTGCAGATCCCAGTATTACTCCGGTCCAGGGGAAATCAGGATCTTTTGGGGAGCGCATTAAACTAGTCATCGGATCGCCATGAACGCTGACATTGGCACGGCAAATTTCCATCATTTCGTGCCATCCGCCCACTTTTATCAAACCTAAAACCAATACAGCAATTGAACCAATCAATAATATCGGAGTTTGCAGAACGGAAGTATAGAGCACCGCTTTCATACCGCCAAATGTGGTATAAAGACCGGTAAGAACAACCAATCCCACAGCACTAACCCAGAAGAAATCGATGTTGTATCCCCAGAAAGAAATGTATGAAATATCAAAAACATCTTTAAAAACAACACCTCCGGCATAAACTGTTACAGCCACTTTTGTTAAAATATAGCTGACCAGCGAAATAATTGAAAGAAAAGAACGCGCTTGCCGGTTATACCTTCTTTCGAGGAATTCGGGCATGGTAAAAACTTTGCTTCGCGAATAAAATGGCACGAACAACCAGCCCAGCATTAATATCATCCAGCCGTGCATTTCCCAGTGGGCCATTGCCATTCCACTCTCGGCACCGGCGCCTGCAAGTCCCACCAAATGCTCGGAACCAATATTAGAGGCAAAAATTGAAGCACCGATTGCAATCCATGTGGCATCGCGTCCGGCTAAAAAATAATCGGTAGTATCTTTGTCCTTTTTTCGGATTACCCAAACAACTATTCCCACAAGGCCCAGAACAAAAAGACCAAGAACAATCCAGTCGAGTGTACTCATGTTTTAAGTTTTTTATGGTTTAATTTAAGTTCAAATTCCACGATAAATTTAATTTATATTTTTAATGTTTTACAATTCGTTCCAGTTCGGCATCAACTTTATATTCCTTAACACGATAATAATAAGCTCCTTTTTTTGATTCGGTAGAGTTTTTATGGTCCAGTTTTTCAAGAGCATTAAGCGACAGCATTTTTTTCCTGAAATTTCCTGGGTCAAATTCGCGTTGATAAATGGCTTCATAGAGTTTACGCAATTGCAGCAACGTAAATTTCTGTGGCAACAGTTCACTTCCAACTAAACTCGAACCTGCCTTTTGTTGCAATTTTTTAATTGCCTGATCTACCATTTCGCGATGATCAAAAATCAGTTCCGGAAAATCGCTCAATGGCAACCACTTTGCACCATGTGTTGCAGCTTTCGCTATATTATACCTGTCAATTCTGATTAATGCAAAGAACGTAATACTTATCACCCGCTCAAAAGAATCACGCAATGGATTTGAAAATGCAGCTACCTGTTCCAGAAAAATATTATCGAGGCCGGTAGTTTGTTTTAGCACCCGGTTTGCAGCTTCTTCGGCAGATTCACCATCCCGCACAAAACCTCCCATTAATGACCAGGAGCCTTTAACCGGTTCAAAAGCGCGCGGATAAAGTAAAAGCTTCAGTTCTCCGGCTTCATATCCCAATACAACGCAATCAACAGAAACATGAAACTTTGGATGCTGTTCGTAAAAATCCATCAGTTAAAAATTTAAAAGCATAAAACTATAAAAGTATTATTCACTTTTTATAAATGAATGCTCATTTTTTATAAAAAAGTTAGAAACAGTAATTTATTATCTTTTAAATATTAAAAAAAAAGCCATCCACAATAATGCGAATGGCTTAAAAATATTTCAGAATTGATTGATTTTTATGAACGTATTTTCGAGCCTTTTACGGCAAAGAAAATCAAATACAGGTAATAGAAAAACAAGGTACTTATTGCAGCAATCAAACCAATATTGTCCTGAATTGCTCCCATTGTTGGCATAAGCACTGCTGCTCCGATTACGGATGTTGAAATCACACCGGATGCAACTTTCGACAATGGACCCAAATCTTCGAGCGCAAGACTATAAATTGTTGGCCACATAATAGAATGAAACAAACCTGTGCCGAGGAACAGCCAAAGTGCTACAGTGTTTGCACTTGCACCGGCTGCCAGAGATGCAGCAACCAAAACTGCGCCGCCAACTGCACAAAGTGTAAGTATTTGCCGGGCTGTAAATTTGCGAAGGATAAAAATACCTGCAAGCCGGCCTACCATTAATCCGCCCCAGTAATATTTCAACATATCGGTCCGTTGAATGGCAGACAGATCGAGATTTAATTCTTTTGAATAATCGGCAAAGAAACTGGGGATACCAATTTCAATTCCCATATAAAAGAAAATGGCCAGCGATCCCAGCCAAACATGCGGATAATGAAAAGCGCTCGCCTTGTATTTTTTGGGTTTAACTGCCTGCTCTTTGTCTTCTTCTTCGATTTCCGGCAATTTCAGAAAAAGCAGAATAACAAAAATTACAGCCGCAATAACTGCCAAAATTATAAAAGGTTTTTGTACCTGTGTAGGATCCATTGAACCGGTATCGCCACTATCCGAAATAATCAACATCGAAACAAAAATAGGCGCAATTACTGTTGCAACAGAATTTAAAAAGTTTGTCAAAGTTAACCTGCTGGCAGCAGTTTTCACTGGCCCCAATGCATTAACATACGGATTGGCAACCACCTGAAGAATAACAATTCCAAAAGCAAAAACGGCAACTCCAAACAAAAACGGGATATAACCAACAGCCACCAGCGGAATACAGAGTATAACACCCACTGCAAGCAAAGCAACTCCAACTACAACACCTCTTTTATAACCAATGCGGTGAATCAGAAAACCAACAGGTATTGAAAATGCATAAGCACCGTAAAAAAATGAATTTGGTAATTGTTTCAACACTTTTCCATTTGGAAGGGAATCGAGCCTGAAAGCTTCTTTCAGGAAGTCAATCATCGAATTATTCATGGTAGTCATGAACCCAATCATGAAAAACAGGGCGGCCATGACTATCAAAGGGAATAAATACTTGTTCTTACTCATTTTGTAGATTTTAGATTATTGTTTTAGAATGATTACAATTCAAGTTTAAATGAACCTTTGGCGCGGATAAACAATTTATGGCAGGCTCCTTTTCCATAAACATGCTCGAGTGTTTCCACATATTCATCCAGTTTTTCCTGCGGAACAAATGCCTGAATGGTTCCGCCAAAACCTCCGCCATGAACACGCCATGCGCCGCTGCCTTTCAACACCATTTCACTAAGAGCCAGCGCAAGCGAAACAACCTGTTCGTCTTTATGTACCACATCAAAAATATTCTGGTTGTACATGTACGAACTATATCCTGACTCCACAACCATTTTTAGGAAAGCCTGAAAATCATTATTTTCCAGTGCAGCAACCTGGTCAACCACACGTTGATTGTCGCCCTGAAAATGGTAGGCCCGTAATATCGCCCTGTCGCCGGTTTTCTTGCGTATTTCCGGTATTTTTTCAACAATCTGCTCCAGTGTAACTTCCCGTAAAACATTTGCACCCAGCTGTGCTGCAACTGATTTCATTTCGGTAGGTAACGAAGCGTATTCGGCCTGCGAAGCTGCATCATCATGCCCACCGCCAACATCGGTAATTACCAGCGAAAATCCTGTGGCAACAAAATCAAAATCAACTTCCCTAACAACAGGATTTGCAGGATCTTTAAAATCAATAGTAATTAATCCACCTACCGAACAAGCCGTTTGATCCATTAATCCGCAGGGTTTACCGAAGTAATTGTTTTCAGCCCATTGACCAATGATTGCATTTTCAACTGCCGACATTTTACCGTTGTTAAAAAGCGCATTAATTACAGTTCCGATTAAAACTTCAAAAGAAGCTGACGAACTTAATCCTGAACCTTTTGGTACGCGCCCTTCAACACAGGCATCAAAACCACCAATCTCATACCCTTTTTCCTTCATCCGTGCACAAATACCTTTTACGAGTGAAGAGGAAGTATAAAAATTGGACTGGTCGATTTCGAGGTCTGAAAGATCGACCTGGAATTCAGGATATCCTGCCGATTTTATGCGAATTTTGCTGGTTCCGTTTGCAGCTGCAACTGCAATATTATCAAGGTTAACGGCTCCGGCCAAAACCCGCCCGTAATTATGATCGGTATGATTTCCACCAATTTCTGTCCTTCCGGGAGAACTAAAAAGCTGCACATCGTCTGCACCAAATGATTTTTCAAATTCACTCATCAGGTTTGCATATCGTTCAGCCTGTTCTTTTAAAACTGCTGTGTCAGTGCCATACAATTCGTGAAACAGCGGGTGATTCCCTCCGTTTATTTTTTCGATTAAGTTTTTAATTTTTGTCATAACTTCTTTTTTCTGGATTATTTACTGATTTATTTTATCACTTTTTTAGAATCTTTCAATCATTTTATAATGAACAAATTTAAAATTACAAACTGTTTCTGATAATTAATCTCGATGGATTTTTAACCTGGGCGGGTTTTCGTGTTAAAACCATATTTCCAAGAATTTTTCCCATTTCCTCAAAATCGGTCGAAATGGTTGTAATTCCACCCGCAACTACTTCTTTCAAAACTGTATCGTTAAAAGAAACAATTCCAAACTTTTTTCCCAGTTTATATTTATAACCTTTTGCAATTTTTACCAGCTCAACCAAATCGCGGTCCGATATCAGGAAATAGGCTTCATAAAGTCCGGGCTTCGCACCTTCCAACGAATTAAGCACCACGCATTCAAACTTATTTTCTGTGCAAAATCGCTCAAAACCAGCCACTCTTTCGAATGGTTCCTTACCACCCGGATTTACAAAAACAAGCTTACGGTATTTTTTTAACAGCGCCAAACCTTCTGTCAGCGCATCATAAAAATCCTGTTCAAAATCCTGGTAAACAAGTGGGAGATTTTTCAAATCAGGTTTTAACCTGTCAAGAATATATATTTTATCCTTGGGTAGTTTCGAAAGCAATTGCCCGGTATTTTCAAATGATGCCGGCATAATTATGTACGATGTATAATTTCCGACGCTATCAAGAATCAGGTTCTTAAAAACTTTAAAATTGAAATGATGAAAGTAAATTTCAATATTTGCTTTTCCTTTCAATGTATTAATTAACGAATTATACAAATCTTCCTTGAAAGCATTTAATTCGTCGAATAAAACAAATATTTTTTCTGACCTGTGAATTTCGGTTGTTGCAATATAGTAGCCTTTTCCTGGCTGGCTCAGTATTATCCCTTTGGCCTTCAGCTCATTAAAGGCGACCATTACTGTATCGCGACTTAACTTGAATTCGGTACAAATTTGATTAATTGACGGAATTTTATCGCCTTTCAACAATGATTTTTTTTCGAGTGCATTATAAACCGACTCAATAATTTGCCTGTATTTTGGACGCGACGATTTTGAATTGATTTGAATGACTTTCTTCACAAGTTAGGATATTGGTTAAGCAAATGTAATGTTTTTTATATACTACCAGTACCTACCAGTTCGTATTTTTTTCATTTAATCTAAAAAATGAAAACATTTTTGTAATTCCTGTTTGTTGTAAAAGGACATTGAATTGTTTTTACAAAGAAAATTTAATCTTTTTTAAATACTTTTGCCGTATATTATTGAACAGAACAAAATTTACTAAACTAATTTTTGAACGAGATGCATATACAAAAATCAACTTTTGGAAAACTAACCGACGGAACAGCAGCAGAAATTTTCGTTCTTACAAATGATAATAATCTCACAGTTAAAATTACCAATTACGGGGCTATTATAACAAGTATTGAAATGCCCGACAAAAACGGTAAAAAAGAAAATATTGTGTGTGGTTTCAATAAGCTCGACGATTACCTCAGCGAGGAATATTTGAAAAATTATCCCTATTTCGGTGCGATAATCGGCAGGTTTGGAAACCGAATTGCAAATGGAGAACTTGAAGTTGAAGGAAAAACATACCAGTTGGCAATTAATAATGGCCCGAATCATTTGCATGGTGGCCTCGTTGGTTTCGACAAAAAAATATGGAATGCAAAAACTATTGAAAAAGAAAATTACATTGGTGTAGAATTTTCTTATTTCAGCCCTGATTTGGAAGAAAATTATCCGGGCAACCTGAAAGTAACCTGTATTTACACTTTGAATAATGATAATGAACTGAATATTGAATACTTCGGTGAAACCGATAAAACCACTGTCGTAAATTTAACCAACCACACCTATTTTAACCTTACAGCCGGTAAAGAAAACATTTTGAATCACGAGCTTCAGCTGAATGCAACTGAGATGACCGAAATGATTGAACAAATTCCAACCGGCATAATCAATCCGGTTGAAGGAACACCATTTGATTTTACAACCTCAAAAACACTTGTTCGCGATATGGAAAATCTTCCGACAGGTTACGACGATAATTTTGTTTTGAATAACAATTCGGGGGAGTTGAAAAAAACAGGTGAACTTAAAGAAGCAAATAGTGGCCGAAAAGTAGAAATTCATACTACCCAGCCGGGAATTCAGTTATACACGGGCTACTGGATACCGGAACTTGAAATTGACGGCGCGAAAAAGTTTGGACGTTATTCAGGTGTCGCTTTGGAAACTCAGCATTATCCTGATTCAGTTCATCATAAAAATTTTCCTTCCACTGAACTTCATCCCGGTGAAACATATTATCAGAAAACGATATATAAATTCGACACTGAATAACAAAAAGTTATTGGTGCAGCAGTGTAACAATTTCATTTTCAAGCTATATTAACCAAAATCGCTTATCATGAAAACCATAGTTGAACTTTTTGAAACCGCCGTGGAAAAATATCCCGAAAACGTTTACTTGTGGGAAAAACAAGATGGTAAATATCGTGGAACCACTTATCGCGAAACAAGAGAACAGGTTTTGAAACTTGCAGCTGGTTTGATTTCTGTCGGATTTAAAAAAGGTGATCGTGCCGCCCTGATTTCTGATGGCCGGAACGATTGGATAATCAGCGAACTTGGAATTTTATATGCCGGCGGTATAAATGTGCCGCTTTCCATTCGCCTCGAAAACAATGAACTGGCTTTCCGGTTAAACCACAGCGGCAGCAAATTTGTATTCGTTTCAAAATTACAGGAGCCAAAAATTGAAGCTATCCGCAATGAACTCCCCAAACTTAAAAAAGTAATATATATTGATGGCATAAAAAATCCGGATGAAAAAAATATCGATTATCAGGATTTAATCAGAATGGGAGAAAAATACCTGGAAACAAACCGCCGGGAATGTGAAGCAATTTGGAAAGAAACGGAACCGAATGATCTGGCCAATATTTCCTACACTTCAGGAACCACTGCCGATCCGAAAGGAATTATGCTTTCGCACCTGAATTATGCAGCCAATGTTGTTCAATCCAACACGTTAATGGATTTAAAAACCCACTGGAAAACACTGGCAATTTTACCCTGGGATCATGCCTTTGCACACACTACCTGTTTATATGTTTTTATGTATAAAGGAGCCGGCATTGCTTCTGTAGAAGTTGGTAAATCACCGTTGGATACGTTAAAAAATATTCCTGCAAATATTAAGGAAATACAACCCACTTTAATGATGAGTGTTCCGGCTTATTCAAAAACTTTCAGAAAAAATATTGAAGGACAGATTCGTAAGAAAGGAAATACATTGTACAGCGTTTTTAAGTTTGCTTTGAAAGTGGCTTATAAATACAATGGATTGGGTTATAACAAAGGAAAAGGATTGCGCAGATTATTGAAACCGCTAAACTCCGTGTTCGATGCTGTTCTTTTTAAAAAAATAAGAGACGGATTTGGCGGAAAACTTGAATTTTTCATTGGCGGTGGCGCCCTACTCGACATTGAGTTGCAACGTTTTTTCTATGCTTTGGGAATGCCGGTTTGCCAGGGATATGGACTCACTGAAGCTGCCCCAGTAATTTCGTCGAATGTTCCGCATGATATTAAATTCGGATCTTCCGGGAAACTGGTGAAATATCTCGAATTAAAAATTCTTGATGAAGAAGGAAATGAACTTCCGCAAGGCGAAAAAGGCGAAATTGTTGTAAAAGGCGACAATGTAATGCTGGGTTACTGGAACAATCCTGCGGCTACGGCAGAAACTCTTGTAAATGGCTGGTTGCATACCGGCGACATGGGATATATGGATAAAGACGGTTATTTGTATGTTTTGGGCCGCTTTAAAAGTTTACTTATTGGAAATGATGGTGAAAAATACAGCCCCGAAGGAATTGAAGAAGCAATTGTTGAACATTCGCATTTTATCGCACAACTCATGTTATACAACAATCAGAATGCATACACTGCAGGAATGCTTGTACCGGAAATTGATGCAATTAACCGGGAATTAAGAAAAAATGAAATTGAACCGGGCAGCGACGAAGGAAATAAAATGTCAATTCAAATGCTGCAAAACGAACTTAATGAATTCAGAAAAGGGGGCAAACATGAAGGTGAATTCCCCGAAAGATGGTTACCGGCTGCAGTTGTTGTTTTACCCGAAGCTTTTACCCAGGAAAATGGCTTGCTGAACGCCACTTTAAAAATGGTTCGTGGTAAAATATGCGAATATTTTAATGTGGAACTTGAATTTTTATATACTCCCCCGGCTAAAAATATTGAAAACGAAATGAATCTTGTTTCCATCAAAAGATGGAATTCATAAAAAATAAGTTAAAACCCGGATTATGATTATCGAAACTTACTCTTATCCCCGTGCCGCTGTTATTGGAAACCCTTCTGACGGTTATTTTGGTAAAACCATCGCATTCCTTTTTTCGAATTTTAAGGCAAAAGTAATGCTTTATCATACTCCTGAATTGGAAATACTTCCGCAGGGGCTTGATATTACCCGGTTTGGAAGCATTAAAGAACTGGTTGAAAATGTAAACCTCTCCGGATATTATGGCGGAATACGTTTGTTAAAAGCAACGGTTAAAGTGTTTTACGATTATTGCCAGGAATGTAACATTCAGCTCGACAAACGCAACTTTACCATCCGTTACCACAGCGATATTCCGGTAAGGCTGGGGCTGGCAGGTTCGAGCGCAATTATTACGGCCTGTATGAAAGCACTTATTTCCTTCTACGGAATTGCGATTCCAAAACCCATTTTGGCCAATCTGGTTTTAAGCGTCGAAAATAAAGAACTTGGAATTGCTGCAGGATTGCAGGATCGGGTGGCACAAGCTTATGAAAAACCGGTTTTCATGGATTTCGAAAAAAAAATAATGGACAAACAAGGTTTTGGGAACTACGAAGAATTGGAAGCATCAAAATTTCCGAAGATGTATATTGCTTTCCGAAAAAATCTTTCAGAAGGCACAGAAGTGCTGCATAATAATCTTCGGGCCCGTTTTAATATCGGCGAAAAAGAAGTGCTGGAAGCCATGAATAAATGGGCAGGTTATACTGTTCAATTTAAAGAAGCCATGCAAACCGGTGATTATAAAGCCCTCCATCAATTAATCAACGCCAATTTTGATTTGCGCCGGAGCCTTGTCCCCATAACAAAAGGAAATATCGAAATGGTGGAGGCTGCACGCTCAGCAGGTGCATCAGCAAAATTTACAGGTTCGGGCGGTGCAATTATCGGAACTTATGAGGATGACGAAATGTTTAACAAGCTGAAAGCAACACTCGAAAAGATAAATATTGAAGTTATACAACCAACAATAGTAAAATAGTACATGATAAAAAAAGCTGTAATACCGGCTGCAGGTTGGGGAACGCGATTTTTACCCATTACCAAATCGCAGCCGAAGGAAATGATTCCAATTGTAGACACTCCTGTAATTCAATATGTTGTAGAAGAAGCAGTTGCATGTGGGATTACCGACATATTAATGATTATTGGAAAAGGGAAAAGAACCATTGAAGAACATTTCGACAGGAGCCCTATTCTTGAAGAATCACTTGCTGAAAAGAAACAATTTGAACTTTTGGAACAAGTGAAGAACATTTCGAAGCTTGCCAATATTCATTTTATCTGGCAAAAAGAAATGAATGGTTTGGGCGATGCCATCCGGTATGCCCGTTTTCATGTGGGAAAAGAACCTTTTGCCGTTTTACTTGGCGATACATTAATCAGTGGCGAAGGGGAACCCATTACAAAACAACTGATGAATGTTTACGAAAGATATAAAAGTTCAGTTGTTGCCCTGGAAGAGGTTCCGATTGAAAAAGTTCACCGTTACGGAATATTAAAGGGGAAAAAACTGGAGGAGAATGTCTGGATTGCCGAAGATTTTATTGAAAAACCAACCCAGGAAGAAGCGCCTTCAAACCTGGCCATTGCCAGCCGGTATATTTTTACCCACGAAATTTTTGATTACCTCGATAAAACAATTGCAGGAAAAAACAATGAAATTCAACTTACTGATGCCATGCGGGATATGGTAAAAAAATACGCTATGTATGGTTTACAGTTCAAAGGAAAAAGATATGATATTGGCAACAAGCTGGATTTCATACGTACAAATGTAGTTTACGGACTGATGCACAAAGAAATTGGCGAACCGCTGCGGAAATGGTTAAAGGAATTTGTTGCTGATTTGTAGTAGTTTTAAAGTTTCAGAATTAAAATTTTAACCAGATACAGGTTGGTATAAATTTTGTAACTTTGTTGCCCGTTCATTGAAAAAACTCTACCGGGGCTGACTGGTTTTGACAGCGGGTAGAAGAGGCAGGTAAGCATGCCGGGTTTTGGTTGTTGACCCGAAAAAAATAATAATCAAAATCATAATTGGCGAAAATAATTACGCTCTTGCTGCGTAACCGAATCACAGTAGGTTAATGCTTAATTCCGAAACAAGGTTTCGGAACAGGACATCGCCCGGATGCCGTCGCTTCGAGGCTATCCGATCAGGCGGTGCAGTTAAAATCGAAGATAGCCGGAACGAAGTCCTGACGTTCTGGTGAAATTAAAGGGACTAAGGTTTCGGTCGGTGGCCCTGAGCCAGCCGGAACACGAAAATTAAATCGGGGCTAAGCATGTAGAAAGCTTGTTGCTTCCTCGTTTGGACGCGGGTTCGACTCCCGCCAGCTCCACCTTCGCTCACCGAAGCTTTAGCGTAGGTGAGTTTCGCTCATTTTTTATATAAACTTCCGAAGCTATAATCCTTGTAGTATTATAGCTTCGGTGAGTTTCGGTGGACGCCGTTCATCACTTTTCAAATAACCAAAACTTATGTGGTACGTTTACATCTTAAAATGTTCCGACTATTCATATTACATCGGCTGTACAAGTAATTTGGACGACTTGCTTGTTAGGAACTGATATCCAATTTTTCTGACTCACCTTTTAAAATCTCTATAGACTTTTTAAATATCCTCTACTGCTTTTCTTTTGACTTTCTAAACTTCTTCGTTCTATACATGATCTTTGTGCAATATTAAAATACAAAAGGATATTTTTTTCAGTAAGAATGAAATATTTTTTTTATGTTAGCGGCAAAAATTAAAGTACTTTTGTTATTCTGTAATTTAAATTTTATTGAAGAAAAATTCTGTGGCAGAGGAATTAAAATATGAATGTAGTGACTGCAGCAAACAGGCCGATGATTGTGTAGAGGAAAATAGCTGCTGTTGTAAAAATTGTTTTCAGGACGAAGATGTAAACGTTTTAAAATCGCTTACAATTAAAGAACTCGATTTTTTAATTGACGGCAAGCAACAAATTAAATACAAACCTGGGGAGACGATTATCAAACAAAATACTTCATCCACCTATGTGGTTTGTATGAAAAGTGGAATTGCTAAAGTTTATGTTGAAGGAGTAAAAGGGAAAAACCTTGTCGTGAAATTAATTGGCCGCCTCGATTTTGTTACAGGCGGTGGATTATTCAATGGCAACATTCAGCAATTCACTATCACTGCCATGACGCCGGTTACCTGCTGCCTGATTGATTCATCGAAACTCACAAAATTATTTTCCGAAAATAATCGATTTGCCGTTGAACTGTTACGGCACCATACAAAACAAAACAACATTTTACTTAATAAACTTGTAAATCTTACGCAAAAATATATGCCCGGTCGTGTAGCAGATACATTATTATATCTAAAAAACGACATTTACAAAAGCAATCCGTTTACTGTTCCTTTAACACGCCAGGATATGGCCGATATGTCAAACATGACAAAAGAGAGCCTTGTACGTATTCTACAACAGTTCAAAACGTCAGAACTAATTAAAACTCACGGTAATAAGTTCGAAATACTTGACGAACAAGCGCTGCTTTCCATTAGCCGCAATGGTTAATTGACATATATCAACTTTATTGCAATCATTTCGCATCTTTCCACTCATCTTATATCAACCGATTCGGATTGATATATCACCCATATTTGCGTTTTTCAGATGGTATTCTGGACTACTTTTATAGCCGAAAACAATGAGTTTTTAAAACATCATTTTTAGGAAAGTAAGTAGTTATATTATAAAACCTAATCAATTTTTTTAGTTATGAAATACAATTCATTTTTTAAACTTGTTCTCCTTTGTTTAGCTGTTGCTGTTATGGCATCATCATGTGTTAAAGAAGGTCCTATGGGCCCTGCCGGTGCAGATGGCGTAGACGGAGTAGACGGACAAGACGGACAGGACGGACAAATTACCTGTTTGGCATGTCACTCAGGAAACAGCATGGAAGCGGTCCAGGCGCAGTTTGCAATGTCAGTGCATAGTGCAGGCGCTATTGCAGTTGATTATGCAGGCGGACGGGCAGCTTGTGCCCAGTGTCACTCACACGAAGGATTTGTACAGTATGCTGAATTTGGCGGCGTTCTTGGTGATATCACCAATCCATCTGCATGGGAATGCAGCACTTGCCACGGAATTCACAATACTTTTGAAGAAGGTTACACCTCTTCATTAAGATTAACTGATCCGGTAGTTGCTAATTTTAACGAATCGGTAACCATGGATTTAATTGGCAACAGCAATCTTTGTGCTACTTGCCACCAGTCAAGAACTGCTGAACCAAATACAGCTTCTCCAGGAGAAACTTTCAGAATCAGCAGCACACACTACGGACCACACCACGGACCGCAGGCGAACATAGTAATGGGACAGGGTTTTGCTGAACTTCCGGGTTCTGTTGCATATCCTGCAGTTGGCAATTCTTTCCACCATCAGGAAGG
Source organism: uncultured Prolixibacteraceae bacterium (assembly GCA_963771595.1). Lineage (GTDB taxonomy): Bacteria > Bacteroidota > Bacteroidia > Bacteroidales > Prolixibacteraceae > CAVYUC01. The sequence goes on from CAVYUC010000014.1 coordinate 230,390, forward strand.
TGCTTCTTGTGTAGGTTGTCATATGGGAGAATTTGGAGTTGGTGGCGGACACTCGTTTATACCAAGTCTTCAGGCTTGTATTGACTGCCACGATTCAGAAATGGACGATTACAACTATGGCGGTGTTCAAAGCACTACTGAGAACCAATTGGAGCAACTGAGAGACAAATTGGTTGAACTTGGCGTTGTTGAATACATTGAAGCTGATGATGCTTACGAACCAGTTGTTGGAGAATATCCAATGGTTCAGGCTCAGGCTTATTTCAACTGGATTGGTATTGAAGAAGACCGCAGTATGGGTGTTCACAATCCAAAATATGTTAATGCAATTTTGACCAATACGCTGGAAGCGTTAAACGAATAAAATTTAAACGCGACAAACTAAAAAAAGACTTCTTATAAAACAGAAGTCTTTTTTTTAAATTTTATGCAAAATGAAATGAGTTCGATGACCAGAAACATGTTTCATGAGTTTACCATACAATAATTAAAATATTTACGAATGAAAATATTAGGATTCTTTTTCACAATTGCTGTAGTTGCAGCGCTTTTTAGCGGCTGCAAATACGATTTTATTGTTCCTGAAGAGGTTCCGGATGTAAATGACACAACAGTGGTAGTTTCTTTTGCTGCTGACATTGTTCCCATATTCAACGATAATAATAATTGTACACAATGTCATAAAACCGGCGGACAAATGCCAGACCTGACAGCGGGCAATGCTTATTCGTCAATTAACAGCTCACGGTACATTAATAAAGGTACACCTGAAGAAAGTTTGATTTATACCAAACCTAATCCAGCCACAAGTGGCCATACGCAAAAGAAATACACTGAAGCACAGGCAGGATTGATACTTAAATGGATTACCCAGGGAGCCAAAAACAATTAATAATATTTAAAATGAAGACTATGAAAAAATATATATTGTTTCTAATTGTTTTAGGAATTTCTTTTAGCACTGCTTTTGCCCAGGATGCCGAAGCAACTGACGAACCTGTATATTTACCATTCGAAAGCGGTATTTTAATCAACCAGCATACATCGGTTATACCCGATGTTAAAACACTTGAATTTATTATTCAGCATAAATTTGGTTCAATCGAAAATGGACATTCCGATTTATGGGGACTTTATTCAAGCGCAAATGTTCGGCTGGCACTGAACTATGTTCCGGTAAAAAACCTGCAAATAGGAATTGGACAGACCCGGAAAAATATGTACACCGATGTAAATGCCAAATGGACTGTATTTGAGCAAACCCAGAGTAACTCAATTCCGGTAGCCGTTACATTATTTGGTTCGGCAGCGGTTGACGGAAGAAATGAAAGCGCTTTTGGAACTGCAAGAGTTGTTGATACAAAGGGAGAAACAATGCCGGTTAACGTTGCTTTTGGCGACAGATTAGCCTATTTTTCGCAACTTATTATTGGCCGTAAATTCACTGATTGGTTGTCTTTGCAGGCAGCTGCAAGTTTTACCCACTACAATATGGTTGGCTGGGATTACGACCACGATGTGGTTGGCGCTCATTTTAACGGAAGAATTAAATTTTCACCGCAATCATCCTTTATTTTCAACTATGATTTACCGTTGAAAATTAAAAATATCTCGGAACAAACCAACTGGGATAATTTTGCCGAACCAAACCTGGCATTTGGTGTCGATATTTCAACTTATACACATTCATTCCAGATTTATATCGGCAATGCAAACGGTATTCTTCCGCAGGACATCATGATGTATAATCAAAGTAAATTTGACAAACAGGGAATTGCTCTTGGATTTACCATTACAAGACTTTGGATGTACTAATAATCAAGAAATTAATTTTCGCAGATGTTAATGAAAAAATGGTAATATCGTTTACAGATGTTACCATTTTTTCGATTTTCAGGGACTAAAGAAAAGAAACAAAGGTTCGAAAACCACTTAAAGATCCTGACATTCAGAAGAAAATGATCTATTAAAAATTCGCAGAAATGAATCGCCTGAAACTATTATTAAATCTTATTTTAATTTGTTGCTCTTCGTTGCAATTGTATTCGCAGTCGTACGAAGATGCACAACATCATCAATGTTTAAAATGTCATTCCAATCAAACCTACACCTTCCATAATGATTTAATGGATACACAGGAAAAAAGACTGATGAATCCATTTTATATAATTGATACTGTGGCATTGAGAACCGGAGTTCACAATCAGTTTGACTGCACCGATTGCCATTCGTATGAATACAGTACTTATCCGCATGCCGCCAATTTAAAACTTGAACCTCTGGCAACTTGTTTGGATTGTCATGGTGGCGACGAATCTTTTGCAACATATCAGTTCGAAAAAATTCAGGAAGAATTTCAAAAAAGTGTGCATTACCAGGTTTATGGCGATAATTTCACCTGCTCGAAATGCCACAGTCAGCATACTTATGCAACAACAGCCCGCACCAGTAGCGACGTTCTTGAAATAGTGGAATACAGCAACAACATGTGCCTTTCGTGCCATAATTCAATGATAGAATATAAACTGGTTTCGGGGAGGGAAAGACCGCAGATTACCCAAATCCATAGCTGGCTGCCAAACCAGGAACTTCATTTCCAGCATGTAAGATGTATCGAATGTCACACTGAAGTTGTTGAAGGATTAATGGTTTCGCACAATATTCAGGGAAAAGATAAAGCTGTGAGAAAATGTGTGGAATGCCATACAACCAATTCAAGATTAAAAGCTTCGTTGTACAAATACCAAAATCTGCAGCAACGTTCCGAAAACGGAAGGTTAAGCGCTGTTATTTCAAACGAATCGTATGTTATAGGAACACACCAGATTCCGGAACTTAAAATTTTAAGCTACATCATACTTTTTGCCGCACTGGCCGGTATTATAATTCATTCTTTCTTCAGGTATTTAAAAAAGTAATAAAAAATGAATTCCAACAACAAAATCTATTTTTATCCGCTGTGGTTACGCATCTGGCACGGAATTAATGCCCTGGGAATAATTCTTCTCATCATTACCGGACTTTCAATGAATGCAGGAGTTGAATCCTCATTCATTCAGTTTAACCTGGCAGTAAATATCCATAATATTTCGGGGGTTATGGTTTCCCTCAACTACTTACTGTTTATTATTGGCAACGCAATGTCCGGAAACAGCAAGTTTTACATTGTAAAACCTAAGGGATTTTTGAAAAGACCTATGAAACAGGCGTATTATTATGCCTGGGGTATGTTTCACGGCATGAAAGCTCCCTACCCTCTTTCCGAAAAAAGAAAATTTAATCCGCTGCAAAAATATTTCTACATTATTGTAATGTACATTGCAGTGCCAATTGTAATTTTCACTGGTTTTGCACTGCTTTTCCCCGAAATCATTTTTGAAAGAATATACAGTATCAGCGGTATTTTAATTACCGCCGTTTCTCATTCAGTGTTTGGCTTTTTTATTTCCATATTTTTAATCATTCACTTGTATGTAGCTTCAATAGGAAAGTCGCCGACGGAGAACTTTAAAAGTATTTTAACCGGCTGGCACCATATCTAAACAATATCAAAAACAAATAGTATCACCATTTAATGCTATTTAAAACATAAACAGAGAAGGACGCATATTATGACAAGAGGAGTATGTTTTAACGCAGGAAAACGGTTTCAAAATAGTATTAAGAATCTGTATTCCGGAAATTATTTAAAAATCAACCTTATTATTTTACTGCTCACTGCAGTAAGCTTTCAGCTGGCAGCTCAATCCAACGAAGATTGTTTTATGTGCCACGACGACCCATCCCTTACCACGATGAGGGGAGGCAGAGAAGTATCAAGGTATATACCTACCGGCATTCTTGAAAATTCAGTTCATAATTATCTTGAATGTGTTTCGTGCCACACAGATGCTGATGTGGAAGAATTTCCACATCCTGATACACTTGCGCCGGTAAATTGCGGCGAATGTCACGATGATGCAATGTCAAATTTTATGGGCGGAGTTCATGGTACTGCATTTAAAAGGAATGATAAAAATGCCCCCACCTGCTCGGAATGCCATGGAAAGCATGAAATTTTACAATCTTCAAATCCGGATTCGCGTACCTACAAAATGAATATTCCGGTTTTGTGTGGCAAGTGCCATCGCGAAGGCGCGCCTGTTGCAAGAGATTACAACATTACAGAGCACAATATTCTTGAAAATTACAGTCAGGGTATTCACGGACAGGGATTATTCAGCAGCGGTTTAATTGTTACAGCCACTTGTAATGATTGTCACGGAAACCACCTGATTTTGCCGCACACCAACATTAATTCAAGCATTTCGCCCAAGAATGTGGCATCCACCTGTATGAAATGTCATGCACGCATTGAAACGGTGCATGTAAAAGTTATAAACCAGGAGCTTTGGGAGAAAAAACCCGGAGCAATTCCGGCATGTACCGATTGCCATCCGCCGCACAATGTGGAAATGCAGAATATTCTGACTACCATTTCAGATAAAACCTGTTTGGCCTGTCACGAAAATACGGATAAGGTAATGACGGTTGGCGACAGGGTAGTTTCATTAAATGTTGATGTAACCCATCTGGCAAATTCTGCACATAATAATATTACGTGTGTAAAATGCCATTCGGACGTTACTGTGAACAGCGCCCGTCCGTGCGAAACAGCAAATAAGGTCGATTGCTCCAATTGCCATGCCGAAGAAGCTGACATCTATTTTCAGAGTGGACATGGCCAGGCATATTTCAGCAAACAACCCAATGCACCATATTGCACTGATTGCCACGGAACGCACATGGTAAAACCCAAAACCGATGAAAACTCGCCGGTTTTCCGTTCCAAAATTCCGGCTTTGTGTGGAGAATGCCACACCGCAAATGGCAAAGCAGTAATGGGAACAAATTTGAAAGAAATCGATGCTTATTTCGATTACTCCACAAGTGTGCACGGCAGAAGCCTTGAGGAAAAAGGACTGCTTTCTGCTGCTGTTTGTACCGACTGTCATACAGCACATTTAAATTTAAAGGAATCGGATCCACGTTCGTCTGTAAATCCGGCAAATGTGGCTGCAACCTGTGGTAACTGTCACAAAGGAATTTATGACAATTACCGGGAAAGTGATCATGCATACAGGCAAAGTACCGGAGAGATGGAATATCCAACCTGCGAAACCTGTCACACGGCGCACCTGATTTCCGAAGTTCACCAGGATAAATTCATGTCGGAAATAACTACCCAGTGCGGAAAATGCCACACCGAACTTGCTGAAACATACCTTGAAACCTATCATGGAAAAGTTTATCAGCTTGGTTATATGGAAGCGGCCAGGTGTTCTGACTGCCATGGTGCACACGGCATCTACAAAATGGATAATCCGAAATCATCCATCAGTCCGCGTAACATTGTGGAAACCTGTAAAAAATGCCATACCGATGCCAACATGAAATTTACAGGCTACCTCACGCATGCAACACATTACGACAAAAGCAATTTCCCCTGGCTTTACTATACATTCTGGGCAATGACAGCACTTTTGTTAAGTGTATTTGCATTTTTCGGACTTCACACTTTGCTGTGGTTACCTCGCTCGCTTGGAGCAATGATTAAAAAGAAAAAACATCCGAAAAGAACAGGTCAGCAGATGTATATCCGGCGTTTCTCGAAAAGAAACCGTATTACCCATATTTTTGTAATTGTCAGCTTTATTTTACTGGCATTAACAGGAATGATTCTGAAGTTCGCTTACATGCCATGGGCAAAATTCCTGTCCGATTTGGTTGGAGGCGCCGGCGTTGCAGGTGTAATTCACCGGATTGCGGCTGTTGCAACTTTCGGGTATTTCATTTTCCATGTGGTATCGCTGCTTAAAGTAAAATTCAAGAAAGGAATTAAAGTCAGCAAATTTATTTTCAGCAGCAATTCGTTGATGTTTAACCGTAAGGATATTAAAGATTTTTGGGCATCTATAAAATGGTTCATTGGAATTGGCCCGCGCCCTGAATACGGTCGTTGGACTTACTGGGAAAAATTCGATTATTTTGCTGTTTTCTGGGGTGTTCTGGTAATTGGCACTACCGGGCTGATGCTGTGGTTCCCGGAGTTTTTCACACAAATTTTCCCGGGTTGGTTTATCAATGTGGCTCAAATTATTCACAGTGATGAAGCGCTTCTGGCAGTTGGATTTATTTTTACTATCCACTTTTTCAATACGCACCTGCGCCCGGAATCATTCCCGATGGATACTGTGATATTTACAGGTTATGTTCCGCTCGATGAATACAAACAGGACAGGCCGCATGAATACGAACAACTTAAAAAGTCAGGCAAACTTGAAGATGTAATCATGATTAAAAATTTCTCAAAACAAAAAATGAGAAGGATAAAATTGTTTGGCTTTGTTGCACTGTTTACGGGAATTATCCTGGTTGTTTTAATTGTCTATTCATTGTTTTTTCATTGATAATGAGTGAAAACAGATATCAAAACAATGCTTATGAAAGCAGATAAGTTTTAATCATTAGTTTAAAGAACTGGAAGAATATAATATATTTAAAGGCGGCAACTTCGTTGGTCCGCCTTTCTTTTTTAAAACATAATTTCATAATTAACAGGCATATATAGAAATCTTATAAATTAAGAAACTGTATTGAATAATTAGCTATTTTTTACAAACTTGCACGTTTATTGCTAACTGCAAATGACAAAGAGAAAATAACATGAAATTACCATCATCCATTAGAAACTGGATTTCAATTACCGGAGCAGTGCTGGCTGTTTTTAATCTGGCGTCAATTCTTTCACTATTTGTATTGAATACATTTTTTGGATTTGGCGGTTCCTACATCGGTTTGTTTATTTACATCGTGCTGCCTATTTTTCTCGTTGCCGGATTACTTCTGATTCCTATTGGAATGCGGATAAACCGCAAAAAGGCGCTTAAAGCTGAAAAAGAGGGTAAAAGATTGAACTGGCCGGTTGTTGATTTTAACAACATTGCCACGCGCAATGCCGGAATGATTTTTATTGCAGGCACCGTTGTACTTCTTATTATTTCATCGGTTGGCAGTTACGAAGCTTTTCATTATACTGAATCGGTGGAATTCTGCGGAAAATTGTGCCACCAGGTTATGGAACCGGAATATGTTACATACCACGGTTCGCCGCACGAACGTGTTGCCTGCGTGGAATGCCATGTTGGAGCAGGGGCAAGCTGGTACGTAAAAAGTAAATTATCCGGTTTGTATCAGGTATATTCTGTTTTGGCAAAAAAATATCCGCAACCCATTCCCACTCCTATTGCCAATTTACGACCGGCGCGGGAAAACTGCGAAGAATGCCACTGGCCTGAAAAATTTTACTATTATAAACTTCGTGTAAAACATTCATTTCTTACCGATGAAAGAAATACAGAGCGGATTATCAACATGCAAATAAAAACCAGCACAAAAATGGTTATGGGCGAACTCGAAAAAGGAATTCACCAGCATATAAATCCCAATGTAAGAATTGAATACAAAACAACTGTCGACAACCGGCAGGTT
>CAVYUC010000015.1:0-145709 GCA_963771595.1 uncultured Prolixibacteraceae bacterium
GTATTTTATCGTGGGCCAGGCAACCTATGGAATTTGATGAGTCATTAAAATTTATCCGTACCATTGGAGATGGTTTTATAAAAGAGCTCATGGTTTGCGAATTGATTCGGACAATAATATATGGGTTACGGATTTAGAACACAATATAGTTATTAGGTTTAATCCTAAGGGAAAAATTACGTTACTTTTAGGGAAAGTAAATACTACAGGTGAATGGAACGGAACATACAATATCCCACTTTTCATTCGTCCTGCTGATATTGCTTTCGATTCGGATGGAAACATTTACGTTGCGGATGGGTACGGGAATTCCCGGGTAGTGAATTGATAAAAATGGCAATTTTTTAAATTTTGGGGAGGAAAAGGTTTGGAAAAGGAGAATTTGATCTGGTACACAATATAGTTGTGGATTCGAAAGATATAGTTTATGTTGTTGACCGAGAAAATAAACTAAATTCAATTATTCAATACAAATGGAGATTATTTAAGTGAATGGAATAATATTGGGCAGCCATACGGTTTGGTTATAAGTAATAATACATTTTATATGACTGATGGGGAAAATGGTTCAATCTCGATACTTGACCAAAATGGAAAAAAAATTGCTACATACGGGCAATCTGGTAAAGGTGCTGGACAATTTGATATGGCTCATGAAATAGCAGTATCATCTTCCAATAAGCAAATTTATGTTGCGTATCCTATAAATTGGCGGGTACAATGCTTGAATATTCAGTAAAATTGATATCAAAAATTGGGAAATATATAGGGATTATTTTGAATACAACCATTGTTTTTAACTTAATCAATGGACATTAAATTAGTGAGCATTATTCATTATCAGTTTTTGCTACTTATTAAGTTGATATATACTATACGTGAACAGCAAAAGACTTTTAACCTATTATTCCTTCTATTATGTTTGGAAGCCTGACGCTGTTTGGACAAACAAAAGGTGTAAACCGAGATAAAATGTTCGTAGACATATTACTAATACATATACAACTATGAGTATTGACGCACTTTTGACCAAAAACCATGGATGACTGCAAACATACAGCTGCACGCTTCATGCGCGTGTCGCCTGTCTATTCAGCTTATGCCAGCGTTCAAAACATACGTCAGGGCGTCACGACATGATCAATTAAATTGTTATGTTGGTGTTCACACGTTATGACCCTACCCCAGGGAAGAGAATTGTCCAATCTTTGGCGCAGAGATTTCACTTTTAACAGGAACGATAACTGTATGGTTTTCTTGACACGGATCCAAATCAAACTAACTGGATTCGTTTTCGGAGTCTCACCTGTTGGTGCGCAAATTGACTCATTGTCATATGAGGCAACACGAACTTCATACATTCTGGAGTGCCAAGTGGAAATCGGCGGTCTAAAATGACGACGACTGCTGGGTGGCCGAGTTTAGCATTCCTTTCCGCAGTATCCGTTATGATGAGAAGGATAATGAGTGGGGAATAAAATTTTGTGATGTGTTTATTATATTTTTATCTGGTGAAAAATCCGTTTGGGCTCCTTTATCGACGTAAATATGAATCTAGCTCTCTACCGTACCATGGAACATTGATTTGGGACAGGCCTTTGAAAAAAGCCGGACTGGGTTTTTCATTAATTCCTTATATTATTGCTAAAGTAACAAATGATAATCAGATTGGGGAAGACTAATAAATGGCTTGGAAATGCAGGTTCTGATGCCAAAATGGTGCTATCCATCAATGAACCTTGATTTATGGATAAATCCCCATGACTGGCAAGTTGAAAAAGAGACAGCATGGGGTTAATCTTGATTGTTTTCTTAGTTTCTCTCCCGGAAGAGAAGACAATTTTTCCTAGAAAATAGTGATTTGTTTGGGTAAATCTTGGCAGGCAGAAGCGTCCGAACTATCTTTTTCAAAGAGGACTCATAGGTTGTCATCTCCTGGTAATAGGTGGTAGCGAGATTGAGTGGAAGGATAGGAGATGATTGGAGAATTGGATTGATGGATATGAAAAACAGGGATCAAAGGATTATACTCATAAAAGTAATTTTGCGGCAGTCGTTTTACAAGAGGGAGGTTTTGGGAAATCAAGTTTTGTCGGTTTCCTGATTAACAAGCATGTTACTGATGATGATAATGACACATTGTATTCAGGTTATAGGTATAACAGGGTGATAGGCCTGGAATATAATCTGGCAAGCCAAGATAACTTGTGGACTGGCAAAGCATTCTACCATCAGTCATTTTATTCTGGTGCAACTTCAAATGCAGCAACATTTGGAGGAAACATTTTCTATTTGACTCGATCCTTCAGGGCCGCAATTGAGCAGTCCTGGATAGGATCAGATTATGTTGCCGAAGCAGGGTATGTTAGAAGAACGGGGTATTTTCAAATATCACCCGGAATAAAATATTCATTTTATCCGGCAAATGGTGAAATATTATACCATGGTCCGAATATTGATTTCGATATTATTTTGGATCCTGATTTTAAAATGACAGACCGGCAAACACAGATTGGTTATTCTATCAGCTGGAGGAGCAGGAGCATACTTTCTTTTAATATGAGTGAAGAATTCGTGAAACTCAGCAGTTCATTCGATCCCACAAATACTGGCGGAACTTATTCTTGCTTCAGGAAGCGAATTTAATTGGCGATCCGCAAATGTGGCATTTTCTTCCGATGCTCGGAAAATGTTTTTTTTTACATTAACTGGCGTATATGGCAATTATTATAATGGAAGCAGATCTGTAATCTCGGCGGTTCGATTGATTATAGAGTACAACCATATGGAAGCATTGAAATTACGGCTAATTATAACAATATAACTTTACCTGATCCTTATAATACTGCTAAATTGATTTTAATCGGATCCAAGCTTGATATTACTTTAACTGATAAATTGTTTCTGACAACCTATGTTCAATACAATAACCAAATCGAAAATATGAACACGAATATACGTATTCAATGGCGCTTTGCTCCCGCTTCAGACCTGTTTATAATATATACCAATAATTCATTCATAAAGGATTTTATAAATAAAAATAGGGGACTTGCTATAAAACTGTCATATTGGTTTAATTAATATTATTGATAGATAATTAAGTTCCACATTAATTTAGAAGACTTTTATATAATAACTTTTTTTAAAAATTTAATTACATATTATGATTTATAACAATGTAAATATTAAGGACAAACTGAAAGAAGTTTACAATGATGTTTATACAAATGAGGTACTTTCAGTACTTTCTTCACTTTCACATTTTAACAAGGAAATTAAGGAAGTTATGTCCAGCCGCATAAAGCGAAGAGCTGAACGTATGCAAAATAAAAAGAGGATCACATTTCTTGATGAGGAAAGTTATATTCCACGAACAAATATTAAGGTTAAAGATGCCCGTGAGGGCAAATTTGAAGGCTCCCAAATTCCTGCTGATTTGCAATGTCAATGGATACAGGGAACAGGCCCCGCAGCAAAGCCTAACGCAACTCTTGAAAGTAGTATTCGCAATGTAGCCTATGCTTTACTTTCAGGTGCCGATGGCTGGATGTTCGATGGTGAAGATGCATTAGGTCAAATAAACACAATGTCATTGGATAACCAACGAAATTTAAAATTGGCTATTGCCAGAGACACCGTATTTTTAAAAGCGGCAGAACAAGTCGCTGCTGAAATGAATACCTGGGCAGATGGATTCTTTGGAAGCCACATTGTTAAAGACTGGAAAAAACAATTAGACTTTACAACTATATTATTTCGTCCCAGAGGTCTGCATCTCGATGATCGACACATTTTTGACACCAATGGGATTGCACTTGCTGCTTCTATTGTGGATATCACTCTTTATGTTGTAAATAACTATAAAGAACTGCAAGAAAACGATTCGTCAATCGTGTTATATCTGCCCAAAATTCAAACTTGTGAAGAAGCTGCTCTTTGGAATGATTTGATTAGTGCATTAGAGAATCAAATTGGGTTGGAAGAGGGAACTATTAAAGTTTATGTGCTGGTTGAACAATTGGAAGCAACTTATCAGTTAATGGAAATTCGGGCGGCTCTCGGAAAACATTTTGTGGGATATAACACAGGACGTTGGGATTATATAAATAGTGTGGCAGATGCGATGGCCTGGGATACGAATTTTGTCAATCCAAACATTGAAGCAATTACAATGACCTATGGATATATGCGCAATTACGAAGATCGGGTTAGAAGAGCAGTTAATACGCCTGATTTAAATGGTAATTTTGCGCTTTGGCAGGGAGGTATGGAAGCCAATATCCCGGTAGGTTCTAAAGAAGGTGTTACGAATAGCATGAAAAAAGCACTGGCAGGTGCAGAACGTGAACAGCGAGAAGGTGCCAGTGGTAAATGGGTAGCTCACTGGAAAATGGTAAATATTATCAGACCAGTATGGGAAAAAATTGGAGAAGCGAATCAATTAGGGAGAGAATTCCCAAAGCTCAGTTATACAAAACAGGATGCGGATGGGTTGCTACTGATTGAAAAAGCACCACGAACAATTAGAGGTGCCCGTAATCTACTCAGTGTTGCATTACAATATGGCAATGCTTTTGGTCAGGGGCTGCAGGCCGCAGCGCTTAAACCCGCTGATTTTTTTGGTAACGACGATATTTTGTATTTAATGGAAGATATGGCCACCGGTGAAATAAGAATGAGTATTCTTTGGGAATGGATTCATAAAAAGGCTATGCTTACAGATGATGATCCGGAGACAGGAATGAAATCAGGCGATATTTTCACTCCGAAATTATTTGGCAAACTGCTGCAGGAAGAGTATGATAAGCTGCTGAACGCCGATAATAAAGATGTTTATGATCATTCTAAAGCAACAACTCTACCCATTTCCAGGGAAATAGTGGCTTCTTATGTATTAAGCAATATAAAACTGCCCTGGTTCATTGATTTGCTTAATATAAACCTAAATAACTTTAATTTGGAAGAAGCAAAAAAGAGAATAAAAATATATACTGATGCCTTTAAAAAAGATGGGACACGCATCACAAAAAATCTGGATTTTGTAACCGCAGATGAATAGCGTAGTCTGCCAAGAATAGTAGATGTTTTACGTCTTACTGAAGAAACATATAATAGAATATAAGAAAATGATGAAAGAATTGAAACCAAACACCAGGATTTTGATGGGGCCAGGTCCAAGTGATGTGAATTCCCGTGTTTTGCGGGCAATGGCTACCCCAATGATTGGTCATCTTGATCCCCAGTTTATCCAGATAATGGATGAAGTAATGGAGATGACAAGGGAAGTTTTTCAAACAAAAAACCAGCTTACTTCTGTTATCTCAGCAACCGGAAGCGCAGGAATGGAAACGTGCTTTGTAAATCTTCTGGAACCTGGTGATACTGCCATTGTTTGTGTTAATGGTGTGTTTGGAAACCGTATGTGTGATATAGTAGAACGTTGCGGGGCAAAATTAGTGAGAGTAGATGCACCGTGGGGAGCTCCTGTTGATCCTTCTCAGGTAAAAGAAGCTCTTGAAAATTGCAGTCCTAAATTAGTTGCTATAGTTCATGCTGAAACTTCTACTGGAGTTTTGCAACCTTTGGAAGAGATAAGTAAAATGGTTCATGATACGGGTGCTTTGTTTCTTGTTGATGCGGTAACTTCATTAGGCGGCACGCAAGTTAAAGTGGATGAATGGGGAATTGATGCTATTTATAGTGGCACTCAAAAATGTTTATCCGCACCCCCGGGACTTTCCCCTGTATCCTTTAGCCCCAAGGCTGTTGAAGCTATGAATTCCCGAAAATCTAAAGTACAAAGCTGGTATCTCGATTTATCCATGATTCGTAACTACTGGGCAGGTGCAAAAAGGGCTTATCACCATACAGGTCCTGTTTCAATGGTATATTCGATTCATGAAGCACTCAGAATTGTTCTTGAAGAAGGATTGGAAGCAAGATTTGCCAGACATGCAAAAAACCATGAGATATTAAGGGATGGACTTGAGGACATGGGATTTGAATTTTTGGTTGATCCAGAGTATCGATTGCCGATGCTTAATGCTGTAATAATTCCAGATGGATTTGATGATGTAAAAATTAGAACTCGCCTACTCTATGAATATAATATAGAAATAGGTGCAGGACTTGGAGAGTTTGCAGGCAAAGTATGGCGCATTGGTTTAATGGGAGAAAGCTGTACCGTCAATCATATCAATATGTTGCTCTCTGCCTTAAAACAAGATATTGGTATGATCAAATTTATAACAACAAATGTAATTCTTATAGTAACAAACCTAATAATTTAATTATCATGTCAGAAGGAATCCTTGCACTTATTGCCGTAATCCCAATTGCAACAATTTTTATTTTGATGGTTGTTTTTCGCTGGCCTGCAACCAAAGCAATGCCGCTTTCTTTTGTTGTAGCCTTGCTACTTGTTCTTTTTATATGGGGAACACCTTTGAACTGGGTTTTGGCATCTAGTCTTAATGGTGTTGTGATTGCACTTAAAATCATTTTTATAGTATTTGGAGCATTAACATTATTATTTACCTTAAGGGAAAGTGGAGCTTTAGCCACAATTAATAAGGGTTTTGTATCTATATCTCCTGACAGAAGAGTGCAAGCCATTATTGTGGCTTGGCTTTTTGGTGCTTTCATTGAAGGCTCTGCGGGTTTTGGAACACCAGCAGCATTAGCGGCTCCATTATTACTTTCGCTGGGATTTCCGGCTCTTGCATCTGTGATGGTTGCACTTATAGCAAACAGTACCCCTGTTTCCTTTGGTGCTGTCGGAACACCAACACTAATAGGTATTGGGACATCTCTAAATACTCCTGAAATTCTATCAACTCTAGCAGATAACGGAATGACATACAATGATTTTATGCACCAAATGGGTATATGGACTGCAATTCTGCACGTTGTCCCTGGAATTTTGATGCCTTTAATAATGGTAATTATGCTCACTCGTTTTTTTGGCGAAAGAAAAAGTATTAAAGAAGGTCTTGTTATATGGCCTTATGCTATCTTTGCAGGACTATGTCTTGTTGTCCCTTATTTGTTAATTGCCATTTTCTTGGGGCCAGAATTTCCTAGTCTCGTTGGTGGTTTAATTGGTCTTGCAATTTTAATTCCTTCCACAAAAGCGGGATTCCTTGTACCAAAGGAGACTTGGGAGTTTCCTGATAAATCAAAATGGGAAAAAAATTGGGCTGGATTTATTTTAATAAAAGGAAACATTGATAACGTACCGATGAGTTTATTTAAAGCATGGATTCCTTACATTCTTATCGGATTACTTTTAGCTCTTACAAGAGTACGCTTTTTACCGTTAAACGGCTGGATAAATAATTTTAAATATCAATCACCTGAGCTTTTTGGAACAACAATTAGCACCGATATTGCGCCCTTAGGTATTCCCGGGATTATGCCATTTATGCTTATTGCTTTAGTTTGTATCCCTTTGTATCGTATGAGATGGAAACAGGTTAGTATTGCATGGACTGAGGCTATAATGAGGATTAAAGGTCCATTTATTGCCTTAGTTTTTGCCGTTCCCTTAGTTAGAATTATGATGCAATCAGGCACCAATTCCAACGATTATCTTAGTATGCCTATTGCAATGGCACAATCTATGGTAGATATATTTCATAGCGCATGGCCAATGGTTGATTCTTTTATCGGTGCATTAGGTTCCTTTATGTCTGGATCAAACACTGTTTCAAACATGCTTTTTGCGTTTTTTCAGTATTCAATTGCTGATAATTTGGGGATATCCCACCTTATTGTAGTTAGTCTGCAAAATGTGGGTGGTGCATTGGGAAATATGATTTGTGTTCACAATGTAATTGCCGCATGCGCAACTGTTGGATTAATTGGTGTTGAAGGATTGCTTATTAAACGAAATCTAATTCCAATGACTTTTGCAGCAATTATAGTAGGAACAATTGGCTTAATTCTCACGTTTGTTTTAGTGCCTGGATTATTTTAATAAATATCAATGGATAATATTCCGATGGATCAAAGAAATGTAGCGATTGAGATTTTTTTAGCAGGAATTGAAAGTGTAAAACCCAACAATTTGATTAAACGTGTTGTCTCGGTTAATTCAACTACCCTTCAAATTGAAGATATTAAATTTGATCTTTCTGGTATAAAAAATATTTATGTTGTGGGGTTTGGCAAAGCAAGTGCCGCAATGGCACAAGCTTTGGAATCTATTTTGGGATCCAGAATTACGGCGGGTCATATAATTACTAAATATGAACATTCCGTACCACTAAATTTCATTGAGATAACTGAAGCAGGGCACCCCGTACCGGATGAAAATGGTATTAAAGGAACTGCTCATATTATTTCGATCGTAAATGCAGCAGAAAAAGATGATCTGGTGATTTGTTTGATTTCAGGAGGAGGTTCTGCACTATTAGCAGATGTTCCCAAAGGATGCACTCTCGAACAAGTGAAAATTGTGAATAACTTATTGTTGAAATCCGGTGCAGATATTATTGAAATGAATTGCATCCGTAAACATTTATCCAAAGTAAAAGGAGGGCTTTTGTCTAAGGCAGCATATCCGACCAGAGTTGTAAGTTTAATCCTTTCTGATGTAATTGGTGATCGGCTTGACGTTATTGCTTCTGGTCCTACAGCTCCGGATTCAACAACTTTTGCAGATGCAATCTCAATTATAAAGAAATATCAAATTGAAAATGAATTACCAAAACAGATAGCAAGAATTCTTCATGAAGGTAATAAAAATAACCAACTTGAAACACTTAAAGAATCTGATGAAATGTTACTTCGAACGGACAATTTGATAATTGGAACAAATATACTAGCCATGAAAACTGCAAAGGAGAAGGCTGAATCCTTGGGATATGAAACTTGGATAATTACAAACATGCTCCATGGAGATGTTAATAATGTGGCTCACTATATTATTGAAACGGCTAAAAAATATAGAGATTATAAACTCAACAAAAAGATTTGTTTATTACTTGGTGGAGAACCTACAGTTGAAGTCAAGGCTAAGGGATTAGGTGGTAGAAATCAACATTTAGCACTTTTGGTTGCAAGTCTCTTAAAGGATCTTCCAAATGTTACTTTATTATCAGGTGGAACCGATGGCACAGATGGTCCCACTGATGCTGCCGGAGCTGTTGTGGATTACTCTACATTGAAAAATGCAGCAAATCTTCAATTGGATGTTGAACAGTATATTAATAACTACGATTCTTACAGGTTTTTTAAACATGAAGGGGGACTAGTTATTACAGGACCGACTCAAACAAATGTAATGGATTTAATGATAGTACTTATCAATTAACAACATCCTTTCAGGCAACATTGGGTGCAAATTCTTATATTGCATTAAAGATTGTTTATTAATACATAAGAATATCAAATACATTCGAACAAAATTGTCATGATCTATGATAGCAGTGTACCTGCATGTGATTTTATTTCGAAAGTTATTCAAAAAAATTAGATCAAATTACATTATAAGAATTACATGTACGCAACATATCTTAGATTTAGGTGAAAAACCTGTGAATCCAAAAATATAAAGATGATTAAAATAAAGAAATGAAACAATCTATTCATAATTATGCAAAAATTGGCTTAATCCACTTTATGGCTTACCCTTCGACAATTAGAGGAGAAGGTCCGTTTGAAGAAACAATCCGGAAGATTGCAGTAGACGACTATTTTGATGCAATTGAAATATCATGGATTAAAGACCCGGTGGTACGCAAAAAGGTAAAAGAAATATTTGATTCTTCACATTTAACAGTCGCTTATGGTGGGCAGCCCAGGTTACTTACTACAAATCAAAATACAGACCTGGACGAATCAAAAAGACAAATTGCAGTTGAAAATCTAAAAGAAGGAATTGATGAAGCATATGAAATGGGAGCTGTCGGCTTTGGTTTTTTAAGCGGCATTTGTGACGAAGACAAAAAAGAAGAAGCCTACCAATCATTGATTAAATCGACTAAAGAAATTTGTAGCTATGCAAAATCTAAAGGAGATATGAAGATTGCTCACGAAGTGTTTGATTTCGACTTTGACAAATGTTCGCTGATAGGCCCCGTTCACCTTGCAAAAAGATATGCTGAAGAAATATGTGGTGTATTTGACAATTTTGGTCTGATGGTCGATTTAAGCCATTTACCGATTCTTTATGAAACTCCCCGTGATTCTATAATCCCCGTAAAAGACTATATCATTCATGCACACATGGGAAATTGTTTTATGGGCGATAAAAATGACCCGGCATATGGTGATCCACATCCTCGTTTTGGCTACCCAGGGAGTGAAAATGATGTGGAAGAACTGGTTGAATATTTAAAAGTGTTGCTGGAAATTGGTTATTTGGATCCTAATAACAGAAGGATTTTAAGTTTCGAAATAAAACCTGTTGCTGATGAAGATTCCGACATAATAATTGCCAATGCAAAAAGGGTGTTAAACCTTGCTTGGGCGAAGCTGGAAGTGAGCTAACCTAATACTTCTTTTAAACTAAAAAAAGAATAAATGAAAATTGTTGTTTTAGATGGTTATACTTTAAACCCGGGAGATTTAAGTTGGGGAGGTATTTGAAAAGTTCGGGGAGTTGGTTGTGCACGATAGAACCGATTTTTAACATGAAAGAGTGATTGAAAGAATGGGGAAGCAGAAATTATTTTCACTAATAAAACATGACCACCTAAAAGTATTCTAAACAACACGTCTACAGTGAAATATATCGGCGTATTGGCAACAGGAGATAATGTGGTTGATACAGCAGAGGCAAAAGAAAAGGGTATAATTGTTACCAATGTTCCTTCCTATGGAACTGCAGCAGTAGCACAATTTACGTTAGCACTTATACTTGAGTTACGTCACCATATTGGTGAATACAGCAGAGCTGTATTCAATGGTAATTGGACAAAAAGCGCCGATTTCTGTTTTTGGAATTATCCTCTCATGGAACTGGCAGGGAAAACTATGGGGATTATTGGCTTTGGTCGAACCGGTCAGGCCACAGCTAATACTGCACAATTAATAAGAATTCAAATTCGAAAATGAAAGATGGTGTAATAATAATCAACACATTCCGCGAACAACTTATAAAAAGAACAGGTATCTTTGTAATGCATTAAATTCACTAAAAATGAAGTTGAAACCAATTCCATTGCCAATGTTACATTTGTTTAGTCATTGGATATTAAATTCTGTAAATAGTCCAGAACTTTTTGCCAATCCTTAAATTTGTTCTGTTCCAAACTGGATGAGTTCTCCCTGAAATTCACCTGCACCATTTTTAGTTCTGTCGTCAATTAAAAAGTCCCCCCGGTTAAGATTTTTATGATGAGTTAAAATTAATCTTTTTCTGGCTGCATCTCCAAGATATGTTTTTACCCAGTAAAATTTGTCTGAAGCCGCTGTTGGATTTTCCCATGGGGAAGTAGAAAGAATATACGTGTCAAATTGTTTGCTGAGTTGCTTAAATGCTTCAATTGCACCTTCAATTGGTTTCATTAATCTGAAGATGCCCGGAACTTCATCCAGCCTATCCTGATATTTTTTGAGCGTTTCCGAATTTAACTGGTTAATTCCTGATTGGTAATCAACCAGAACATTATCCATATCAATGTATAAAATCTTTTTATCCATATGCTTTCATTTATGTTGGTGGTTTACTTTTACTGCCGTTGTTATTGTTTAGTCGAAGTTGTTGTTCTTCAAGTCCTCGCTGGCTTTCCTCGCCGCTTCGTCCCAAAGTTTGCGGTTCGGCTTCCCTTTCTTCCTTCATCCAGGGTTTGAAGGTAGGCCTTTCCTTCGATTCTTTCTTTTTGTTCATCGCTTAATTTTTTAAATTGTTCGTGACTTTCATAGACTTTTTGAAGTTCGTCATGGGTGACGTTATAATCTATTCCAAGTGTATTCATCTGAAGAAATCTTCCTGTAAGTGCTTCCGTATCTTTAACTATGGCAATTTGAGAGTCCGGCAATTGAAAAACTAATTGTCTTCTAAAATTGAGCATAGTTGGCGAGCAATTAAGTTACCGCTGTCAGTATCTCGTTGAACTTCTTCTCGCTGATCACCGGTTTTTTGTCCAGTGTCTCGCTCATTGCCTCGCTCGGTGCCAGACTGTCCAGGATTATTTCCTCTATTTCCTGTTCCGGCAGATTTTGTTTCTCCAGATACTGTTCCAGTTCCACCGCGTTCTGAATCTGCTGCATCAGTGACTGTTTCAGTGTCCCGTCCTGGTATTTCTCCAGTGTCAGGTGTGGCAGATTCTCCTTCATCCACACTAACCTTGTCAGCATGAACTCCTTCGGTTGTTTGCTCACTTTCATTGTTTCCAGTTTTAGTTAACTCGGATGTTCCCCCGCTTCATTGCTTCGCTGGCTTTCCTTGCCGCTTCTTCCCAACGTTTGCGGTTGGCTTCCCTTTCCTCCTTCGTCCAGGGTTTGAAGGTAGGCTTTTCCTTCGATTCGTTCTTTTTGTTCATCGCTTAAATAGGTTTGCTTAAAAAATCATTGAAAATGTCCAGGAGTTCCTGGTATGTAGTTCGATAGGCAACTGAATAATTGCTTTTGTGAAGTATTGAACTTTTACAAAGTTAAAAAATTTCAGTGTTGGGAATCATTGTTATTTGGTTTATTTTCTTTTAACTGATTAAAAATATTGGTGAAAAAATCCGATTTTTTGTCCTCTTCATTTTTTATCTCCGTTGGAGTAGGTTTTGATAAGATATATTCCAGTAGTTTAAAATAAAACTCAAGCCTGTGTTTAGGCGAGAGCTCTTTCAAGTCTTTTGCAATTTTTGCCCTACTGAAATTAGCCAATAGAACCTCCTGTAAAAGACCCCTTAATTCTTTTGTAGTTTTATTTAATGTTCCTTTTTTCCTTCCACTTGGATTCCCCGATTGTCCTTTTTCGAATGGCATTTTATTGTTTTTTATTGTTGTTTGCAATAGATGTAAAACTACGCAGAAATGAAAAAAGGGCATGGTATAGTTTTCTCAAAAATCGGAAAACCGTTCACTAATTCAGGATGGTATAATGAGATCAAGCAAATTTCAATTGTAAATGAAGGGCATCAATCAAAGCAAAAGTCTGTGCAATAAATCAGGAAAGGGACAATTTAGTCCCTTTCCTGAAATCAATTTTAATAATTTCGGTATCAATCATTTTTCTCCACGAATTCTTCAGCGATTTCCTTAGTCGAGTAATAATGTTCTTTTTCCAATATTGAAATAAATTCATCCGTGCTCATGTTATTGGTTTGAAATCCCTCATGTTTAAGCATGTTTATTATTTCTTTATATGAAAATGAATATCCCGTTTCCAGCATCGAAATGTCACCTCTTAAATATCTGATTTCATCCACGCCTAACTGCTTGGTTTTTGCAAAATGCATCCTTACGCATGCATCCAAGTGAAAAAAACTTCGCAGTTTTAGCTTAGCCTCAGTGTGACTGATTTTGGCATGATGAGCCACCCAATTCATCATATCTTCCGGATTTGAATCAAACAGAAGAGCAAAAAATTCATCTGTCCTGGATGAGATTGGTTCAAGACCTACAATATTCAGAACGTCATTAGCCAAAGGGGCACATCTTCCATTCTCGTATGAATATACGGTTAATGGTTGATTGTTAATTTCTGTAATAAATTTTTTCGGATTCATAATTTTAAATTTTAACGTTAATAATGTTTCTTTTATTTAGTTTGTTATCTTTTTTAATTGCTGATATGTTCGTAACCACCACTCGTGTTTAGGGTTGAGTTGTGCGATTTGTTTTGTCAGGGTTTCTTTTTGCTGCTCGATGTAATCGTTCACCTTTTCCGGTTGCAGGTCTTTTGCAACCATCTTCCACTTGTCGGCTGTATCTGCCAGTCCAAACTTTTCTGCAATCTGTCCTGCATATTTCGCGGCCTGTCCTGCCGGGGAACGGTTAAAAGCTGCAACTGCTACGCGGTTAACAAAGTCGGGAGTATTGGCCAGCATCTTGTTTAATTCCCATCCTGAACGCTGCATACGTTTACCCTGTTCAGACCAAAAACCTTCAAATCCTTCTCCCTGCGTTGGAGAAACGGCCACTTCATTAGCTACCTGTTTTGCATCTTCCAGGCTCATGCCCATTGCAGAACGTGGGTTTTTCCTGAACTTATCCTGTAAGGTGTCTGCCTGTTCGCTGCCGTACCCTGTTCTGATTGGTTGCAGAAGTGTAAGCATCCGGTTGCTTGTACATTTAATTCCGGGTAGGCGTGTAATGGTTGTGCCTGTGGAGCATCTTTAAGAAAGTCCTGAACTTTTGGAAGTGGAATATCAAGTGTATCCTTTCCAACAGTGTATGAACGGACTTCTGTTGCGTCCGGAATATCATTCAAAAATTCCTGAACTTTGTTTTCAGGAATGGCAATCTGTTTTACAGAATAGATTTTGAAGTTTTGATTCATTTTCTGTTATTTAAGTTCGAAAACCCCGCCATTTTCAGTTTATCCTTGCGGATGAATTGCATTTGATCGAACAAGGCAGGTTGTTTTAGCAATTTTTCAATACTGCGTTTGGTACTATGTATCTTGTTAAAATATTCGTTTCTGATGGAGTGATGTATTTCTTCAATTTGTTTGTCCTCGGCTAAATCGCGACAACGAGGTGTCAGACGCTGCCAAAGTTTTTGCCAGACTTCAGGATTGTTTTTTTTGTAATATTCCAAACCAGTTGTACAGATAAATTTGCTGTCCTCTTTTTGCATTGAAATGTTAAGACCGGTTACTAAGCACTTACGTGTTCGTGGTTCAACATGCTGTCCTTTTTTGTCACTATATAACAAGCGGTCATTTAGTGACAAATTCTCCTTTTTAGTATTGGCCCTCTCTTTTTTGTATTCCCGGTCAATTGGTGACAATTTTCTATCTGAACTTCTTCCCTCGTGGTCGGTCAATTGGTGACATTTTTCAAATACTTTTTGATTTCTGGTATTCGCCTCCCCAATAAGTTTTGCTGATTCCGCCTCAATTAATTTCCTTACTAATAGTTGTTTGTCATCGGCACCAATTTTCCTTAAAAGATTCTTAAACCGATTCATTTTACGATGAAAGTCCCTTTTTTCCCTTTTATATTCTTTATCAGCATTCCCCATGGGATAGTGAGCTGAAATTGGCAATATACTATCCCAGTACTTATCATTTTTCCCATGTGCTATTAACATTTCGTCTTTAATGGGTAGCCCCGTTGGCTTGATATTAGGTTCCGCAATAAGAATTTCATCGTATACCCTTAATAGTTCTTCCCTCAGCCTTTCAAGTTTTTTTGGGTCAAGTAAATCTGATAAATATTTAATCCCTAAATTATTTATCCTCTCCATTTTTATAAATTTCAGTTCAACCCTAAGCACATGTTTGTTTAAACCGAACTGTAATCCCTTATCGTATACTTTTATGTAATATTGTCCGTGACTGCATTCACTGTATTGCATATTTACTCGTTCGCGGTATGTGAATTTTTTGCCTTTATGGTATATTAATGAGTTCAGAAATAAACGAGGTTCGAAATCAATGATAAGGTTGACACCAAATTCAATGTTTGTTAGCCTTACATCGCTAACTAACAATTTTAACTTATCTGCTAATTCGTAAACTGCTAAGTGTATTTCAGACAAACCGAATCTGTTGTAATTGTGCCTGCCTTGATTATATAATTTGTGAATACTTCCTCTTACCTCAATGACGCTCCCTTTATCTTCAAAAATCAGAGATTTATATTTTGCGATTGGATTCCTTTGGACATCATCAATCGCACCGGTTTTTATATCAACCTCTAATTGTTCCTTAAAATCAAGTGAATCCCTGATTACTTCAAGGTTGTCTTTTATTATGGCCTTGATGCCGTCGATCACTTCCGCTTGTATTTTAGTGGTTCAATGCTGGTTAACGCTGCCTCAATATCTTGTTCTCTGTACAGCACCCTTCCATTAATCCTATAAGCTCTTAGTTTACCGC
Source organism: uncultured Prolixibacteraceae bacterium (assembly GCA_963771595.1). GTDB lineage: Bacteria > Bacteroidota > Bacteroidia > Bacteroidales > Prolixibacteraceae > CAVYUC01. The sequence goes on from CAVYUC010000015.1 coordinate 15,995, forward strand.
TCTTGGTGTATTCGTTTAAAGTCGGAAGAGAAATATGCAATTTTTCAGCAACCTCTTTGCGAGTCCGATATATTCCTACATCATTAGTAGGTGGAGTATACTGCTCCAAAGCCTTACTAATAGCAGCAGTCAACTTTGCCTGAAATTCTTCTTCTGTAATTTGAATTATTATCCCTTTCATTTCTCTATAATTTGATTTCGGTTTCAAACTTAGAGAAAGAGGTAAATTTTAGTTTTTCAATATTTCAACGATGAAAAAGATTGAAATTAAAAAAAGTAAAACCGAATTAAACCTGGTACTTAAGGAGGGGCTGAAATATTTGAACAAATTCTTCGTGAATATCGCGACGAGAAGGTTCCGATGCGATGTTGCGATAGGTTGTGTAAGAATCAGCTTTCTTTTCTTCCGATACCTGTAGCCCAAATTCTTTATAAAATGCAATTAATTGAGGTTTCTGATCATCTGGTTTAATTAATTGGAATCCATATGTTGGTTCTTTCAATATATAATATGCAATAGCTAATTCATTCTTTGCAACGGTTTGTCCACACCAGCTTCCATCTTTATTTAAATATCCGAATTTCCGAAAAATAAGTTTAAGTTCATCACCCACTTGTTCATTACGAAATAAATTGCAGTATTCTATTTTGGGAGATGGCTTTCTTTTTTTCCGCGAATTGCTGTCAAATACTTTTAGAAGCATTGCGATATTCTTTTGCAATTCAGGAATTAAATCAACGTTATTTTCGATTCGTGAGATTCGGTTTAAAATTTCAGTTAGTTCATTGGATTGTTTCTCCTCCTTTCTTAAAGAATCCCACTCAATTTTAAATAGGGTGAGTAAATTTTCTTTGTCTTCAGGAAATTCCTTAAATATACCTTCAGAATCAATCTCAAGTTTTCTAATGAACTTCCGGCAAAAATCTAGTTTATCAGTGTTATCATCAAACAAGAAGGAGTATTGAAGTAATTGAACCGAAAGAAAATTCTTATGTCCTGGGGGTACTTTGGAATATTTAAAATTGAGAACATAAGTTAAATCAAATTTTTCAATAAATTCATATCTCAAACCAATTAAACTATTTCTGTTAATTGATTTAATTTTTTCATTCCTTTCAAAAACATTTCTTATTAAGTCGCTAAAAACCTCCATATTGTTTAGTTAAAAAGGAATCGATGTATTATAAATCATATTCTACTTTGTTCAAACCCCCAATTAAAATAAAATATTTGTAAATTCGAAATTTGTAATCAACCTATATCATTCTTTATGAGCAAAGTGTTTATAACCAACCAGGACAAATTATTAATTAAAGACCATGAACCTCACCCCAGGACAAATTATTAAGAACCTTCTGCCGGACGAGCCAGTGCAAATAAACAAGATTGCACCTCTTGGTAGCATGACATCGGTCCATTTTACTGGAATTAATTCAAATGTTTCCAATAACAAGATGCTCACAAAAGAGCAATTGGAAGGCCTCGAAATTATCTCGGAAGATGGAGTATTCGATTTCTCTGGCAACCCTGAAAAGTTCAAATTATTCGCAGAAGCTGAACGCATTAATTCAGCATATCAGTTCGACCCGTTGTTTGCTGTTAATTGCAGTGTAATAGACCCGCTGCCACATCAGGTTGAAGCTGTTTATAAATACCTTCTGCCACTCCCAAATATCCGTTTCCTGCTCGCCGATGATACTGGGGCAGGCAAAACTATTATGACTGGTTTGTTAATTAAGGAACTGTTGATGCGTGACCTGGTAGAACGTATTCTTATTATTACTCCGGGTGGATTAACAAAACAATGGCAGGAAGATGAAATGGGGTTGAAATTCAATCTGCCCTTTAAATTAGTTAATCGGGCTACATTTAATGCCGACCCAAATATCTTTACATCGAATAACAAACTGGTTACTTCCATTGATTTTATTCGTGCCGATGACGTATTAAATGTATTGGGGGAAGTTAGTTGGGATATTATTGTAGTGGATGAAGCCCATAAACTTAGTGCCTTTGACTATGGCCAAAAACGTTACCGGAGCAAACGCTACCAGGCACTTGAAAAATTATCGTCAAAATGCGAACATTTACTGCTTCTAACGGCAACACCTCATCGAGGCAGGTCCGATACTTTTAAAAACCTGTTGCAACTCCTCGATGAAGATATTTTTGCCAGTGAGAGTTTAGTAACATCCCGGATTAATGAAATTAACGATTCCGGAATAAATAAATTTTTCATTCGCAGGTTAAAGGAACAAATGAAGGATTGGGAAGGAAATCCACTTTTCAAAGAACGTTCTACGAATACCATAATGTATAAGTTAACTGCTGAAGAGAAACGGTTATATGACAGGGTTACGAATTACCTCATGAAAAGAAGGGAAGAAGCCCAGGTGCAATCCAACATCCATGTTTCTTTGGCATTAATGGTGATGCAACGAAGGCTAACCAGTTCAATCTTTGCGATTAAAAAAACCTTGAATAACAGATACGAAGCGCTCAATGGTTTACTAAAAGAATTAGCTGATAATCCAAACCTTTGGAGACAACGGCAGAAATTTGAAATGGATGTTTCCACCATTGAGGACTATGAAGATTTGGACGATGATGAAAAGGATGGACTCGAAAATATCATGTCGGACCCAAAAAAATTTAAGCTATTTACAACTGCCAAAAGTCCGTCCGAGCTTCGGGAAGAAAAAGAACAGGTAAAAGAATTGCTTGATTTTGCTCAACACCTATACGATAGCAATCAGGAAGAAGCTAAGTTAAAACGGCTGAATAAACTCCTGAAAGAAAAAGGTGTATTTGATAACAAAAGTGAAAAACTGGTCATTTTTACCGAACATAAAGACACTTTATTGTATTTGTACGACCGCTTATCAAACAATGGTTACGAGGTTGAGACAATTCATGGAGGGAAATCGGTTGATGAACGTAGATTAGCTCAAGCCGCATTTGCAAGAGATTCACAAATATTGATTGGAACCGACGCTGCCGGAGAAGGGATTAACCTCCAATTCTGCCGGCTTTTAATAAACTGGGATATTCCCTGGAATCCAAACAGGCTGGAACAACGAATGGGACGTATTCATCGCTACGGACAGAAACAGGATGTTGTTGTATTTAATATGGTTGCACAAAATACAAGGGAAGGGAATGTATTGCAGCGGTTGCTGCAAAAATTGGATTTAATCAGGGAACAAATAGGAAACGACAGAGTTTACGATGTAATCAGCGATATTTTCGAAGAGGTGGAAATGGAGGATATTATTAATACCACTTTCAATCAAAAGGAGACTGAATTTGACAAAACAATTGATACCAAGCTAACCAAGGAAAATATTGAGAAAAAAATAAAAGAGCAAGAGGAAAAAATGGCCCATAGCGAAATTGACTATAAAAGGGCCAGGGAATTGAAAGAACAATCGGATGAAAGGAGATTACAACCCATTTATATTCAGCGTTTCTTTGAGAATGCCTTCACTTTTATGGGAGGGAAATTGGAAAGAATTAATCATTCCATTTACCGGTTTGTTTCCATCCCCGACCAAATTCTTCAGGTTTTTAGGAGCGACTATAATATTTTGGCAGATTTAACAGAATATCAACTCTGCTTTGACAAGCAGGTATTTCTCGATTTTCAGTTTAGTAACCTGGGTGGCAAAATGTTTTATGTGAATCCGGGGAATCCAATTTTTGATGCGTTGTTAAAAGTGGTGCGTAATAAGTTCCGGGAGGAGATGATGAAAGGAACTGTATTGGTTTCTCCCGATGACAAAGATGCATTTTTAGCCTTCCTTGTAAAATCACAAATAATCGATAATCGGCCATCCAAGGGGTTGGAAAATGTGGCGGACGAAGCCATACATCTGGTTTGTTATATGTCGGAAGATAAACTTACTTCAACTTCACCAGCAAAACTTATTGACTTAAAACCACCTTCCGATTTCGCCAAAATTATTGATACCCCTGAGCCAGTGAATGAAGAATTGATCAATGAATGGTGTTTTTCGAACATCACTTTACCTCAATTTGAATCGGCACAACATAGAGTAGAAAAAGACATAGAACAAAGAAAGGAATACCTGGACGAAGCATTCAACAACATTATTTTTGACGTTACCAACGAAATAAACGAGTTGCAACGTAAAATTTTGCTGGGTGATAACCGGGTAAACGAAAAGATTCAAAAAAAACAAACCAAAATTCAGGATTTACAAGCAAGAAAAATTGAGCGTCATACAAAGCTGGAGGCCATGACGCAGTTATCTCCCAAAACTCCTGAAATATTAGGTTGTGCCTTTGTCGTTCCTTTAAATCAGGTCGAATATAAAAATCATTACGGGATGCAGCGTGACGATGAGGTGGAACAGATTGCAATGAATGTTGCGTCCGATTATGAACTCGACAATGGCTGGACACCGGAAGATGTTTCATCGCTTAATCTGGGTTACGACATTCGCAGCACAAGCAAAGAACTCCTGAAACGTTACATTGAGGTAAAAGGCAGAGCCGGTATTGGTGGCATAATGTTATCCGAAAACGAAATGTTCCGTCTGGGGCAACTGGGTGATTCTGCCTGGTTGTACATTGTTTACAATTGCAAATCATCTCCTGAACTCAAAAGGATAAATAACCCGGCTAAAAACCTGAAGTTTGAACAAAAATCAAAGGGAGTGCAATATTTTTTGTCTGAAAAAGAATGGAAAAAATTTGGGTGAAATAGAATTTGTTCACTATTTTTGTTTGTTCATGCAGGCGTGAACATAAATATTTAATGAACATGGAAGCACAGGAAGTTTTATACACAGCATTGGATAATATTCCAGATGAAATTGACTTCAATATCAAATGGGATGAAAATGCGTTGATTGAACCGGAAGGAAAACTTAGGCTGACTTTTAAAAATCAAAAAATTGGTTTCAATGCTGAAATAAAAAAAGAATTGCGGGAGCATCAATTGCCCATTCTGGAAGCAGCAGCCAAAAAAAAACAACCCTTCATTCTGGTTGCTCATTACCTGCGCCCAAAAATCAAAACCGAATTACGCAAAAGAAACATTGCCTACCTTGAAAAAAATGGTGACATCTTTATAAATTATAAAAACTGGTTTATTTTGATTGATGCCAATAAGCCCATTGATTTGGCAAAAGAAACCGGTAACAGGGCATTTACAAAAACCGGACTTAAAGTGGTTTATCTTTATCTGACGGAGGGAAAATGGCTCAATGAACCACAACGAAAAATTGCAAAAAAAACAGACATCGGTCTCGGAAATATCAGCAATGTGAATCATGGCCTGCAAAAGGAAAAATTTTTAATAAAAGTAAACCGCAACCAAAAACAAATCAACAACAAACAAGGAGTTACTTGACACATGGATGAAAGCCTATGCTGCTACATTACAACCTGCCCTGAAAATCGGGCTATTCAGGTTTGCCGATGATAAAAACTTTATTCATTACCGAAAAATTAACTTAGATGAAAACACGTGGTGGGGAGGCGAACCGGCAGGCGATATATTAACTGATTACCTCCGGCCAGGTGAACTTACCTTATACACCAATAATACACGAACCGAGTTAATGAAACGATACAAACTAATACCTGATCCAAATGGAGATGTTAAAGTTTTTCAGGCGTTTTGGGACACTGCGGAACAACAAAAACAGGAAACAGTGCATCCGCTGCTTGTTTATGTGGATTTAATGAATACTGGTAATAACAGATGTCACGAAACCGCCCAAATGATTTGGGATAAATACCTTGCCAATGCGTTTTAAAGAGATAACCCCTTGGTTTAAAGATGTATTCACCCTTATCGATGTCACCTGCAAAGAGATGGACATTCCGCTCTATCTTATCGGCGCACAGGCCCGGCATTTTCATCTGGCAGAAAAGGGCATAAAACCCGGACGTGGAACCATGGACATCGACTTTGCCATTATGTTGCCCGACATGGACATATATGATAGAATGTTGAATGCCCTTATTAAAAAAGGATTTCGGAAAGTAACAGAACCTTACCGTATTATTCATGATAGTACAAACACAGTAGTTGACCTGCTACCCTTTGGCGAGATTGAAGAGAAAGGCACAGTAACGTTTACCGACCGAAAAACTGAAATTTCGGTGGTTGGATTAAAAGAAGTACTACAAAATCCAGCGTTAAAAAAATTGGATTACGAAACCATTGTGCAGGTAACTCCCCTGGAAGGAATAATTATACTGAAGCTGATTTCGTTTGATGAGAAACCGGAACGCACCAAAGACCTTGACGATATACACGATGTACTAATCAATTATTTTGAACTGAACAGCGACCGGTTTTATGAAATTCTACCTGACATTATGGATGAGTTTAGCGAAGCACATTTCCAACTGGAAGCCGGTACATGGCTGGCAGGTTACGATATTGGGTTAGTTTTGAACAAACACGCGTCACTAAAAGAATACATCCTGACTATCTTGAATAAAGAAGTAAATCAGGAAGCCGGAAAAATCAGCCGTTATTATTACAATAAAGCCTATTTTGAAGATATAGAAACGATTAAAGGAATTTTTAACCTGCTAATAAAAGGAATAAATCAACAATAATATGACCGAACCAAAAAAACTAATCGAAGTGGCCATGCCCGTTAAGGAGGTATCGGCTGAAAGTGTGAGAGATAAATCGATACGTCACGGGCATATTTCTACCTTGCATTTATGGTGGGCGCGCAGGCCATTGCCGGTTTGCCGTGCAGTGGTATTTGCCAGTTTAGTTCCCGACCCGCTGGACGCTAACTGCCCTGCACCCTTTAAACAAGCCGTGGCCAAATTTCTGGCCGGCAAAGAATACAAACCTTATGACGATATACCACACACTGCCGCCATCGACCCAATGGAAGACAATTTGCGTAACCGGCTGCTGATGTTTATTGGCAAATTCTCCGATGAATATGTGGCCAACGAAAAGGCAGGCAAAACTACGGCTTCAAAAAAACAGCTCTCCGATGGCTCCCTTATTAAATGGGAAAATAAAAACAACCCCAAAATCATTGGCATCGCCCGTAAACTCATATTCATTGCCCACAACACTTTAAACGAAACACTAATAGGAGCAGGAATTTCCTCCCCTAATTTAGGCTACTCTTTATACACATCTTTATTCATTATCTCAAGAGCGATCTTGTATCCTTCAAATTTATTGTAAAAGATATCCAATCCATTCTTTATAGATATATAACCTGGTGGTCCCTGAGATTTATAACCGCTCCATCCACCTAATCTGGCTATTATCCAGGCAGCCCATGATAATGTTTGAAAAGGATGTGGGTTCTTTTGTTTTGTAGTTTTTCCATCTACTTTACTCAGAAGCAATTCAATAAACTTAACCTGATGTTTATTAAAAACTGCTTCAGCTTTGATATTTTCTTTTTTGTTTAATGAAAGTTTAAGCATCATTACGGTTAAAGCAACCTGTAGCGTCATTACAAGCAGTTTTTTTAAACCTGCTCCGGTTTCAAGTTGTGCAGCCTCCAGTTCAAACCCTTTACTTTTTATTAACCTAAAAAGTTCTTCTATTAGCCATCTGTTGCTATACCATTCCACACATTTTATGGCATCTTCTACTGTTATTATTTGATGAGTTGTTAACAGTCTCCAATGAATCGGAGCTTCACCATTCGGAACTGTTTCTTGTACTTCCCTGGCCTCAATTGCCCACATTTCAACAGATGGGGGATAATTTCCCATATTTGCTTTACGAGGCTTCTTAATTTTAACCTTTACCCATTTTATTGCAATTTGTGCAGTTCTGTTTTTTCTTTTTTTATTTCCTTTTACTTTAAGATCATATGAACTTTTCCTTTCCTGCTCTTCTAACTTTTCAAATAACTTTGTATTTTCTCCTTCAATAATCCTGTTAATACTGGAACGGATAAGTAGATGAGTTTGGTCATCGGGAACAATAACTAGTTCTTCATAAATGTCTGATTCTCTGTCTCCAATAATTGTTATCACAGGAGTTCTTGAGAGAACAGATTTTGTATTTATGGCAGTTTTGATCCATCGATATGATTCTTTATTACTTATATCCTGTGTTTTATAGTCTCTTTCAAATTTATTGAGACTATCCCAGTTCCGATTCCAAATGCGTATGTCAGCAATCCCGACAGGTATTTTATCTTCGGCATTTACCACCAATGAAGGATGACAAAAAATCCCGGCATTTTTGGCATTAGTAACGGGGCCTACGTCTTTATCAGAAGTTGTTATCCGATTAAAATGATTTGTAAAATTACATTCAGTTGTATCCTGAATGCAAAGTAAATGCCTTGGGCCCTGATTTTTAGCACAGGCAGAAATTACGCCATGAGCCAATTCTTCATAACTGAAACTATTGTTCCTAAACATACGGTATGCACCTATTTTTTCTGTATGACTTGAGCAAAATCTATTTACAACTACTTTTCCAAAGGTAAGCATATCGGTCATAACTTTCTCCGCTCTTTTTTCAGAGCGCCGGTCGGGCAAAAGGCCATTAAAAAAGCCATTAAAATTTTTGATTATCATGGCGTTAAGATAATCATAATTTACATTTTAATCATCTTTATTATGATGATTATTATGTGTTTAATATTAATATATATAAACATTAGATTGTTTAAAAGTATTAAAGGCAAATCTAGATTTGTGTATAAAGAGTAGCTAATTTAGGGGAGGTGGCCGCAGGCCGGAGGGGTCTGGCCGCATCCTTGCCGGAACTTGAAAAACAATACGACACCCTGTGGACTGCAATTACCACAGCCGAAACCAACCTCTACTCCACTCCCGACCGGCACAATGCAACCAGTGATATTCAGGTTAAAGAACAAGCTCTCCACGAAGCCATTGAAAACTACCTTGACCATATGCCTCGGGTATTTGACCCGTTTGCCGGTGGTGGTGCGATACCATTGGAAGCGGCCCGCTTAGGTTGTCGTACTTTTGGTAACGACCTTAACCCCGTGGCACATATTATCCAACGTGGTAGTGTTGAGTTCCCGCAGAAATATGGCAAATCAATAACGTACTCCAGGCAGGAGTTTTTAAAACATTATCCTATTTTTACTGAAATAGAGGATACAAATACCCTTGCCGAACCCAATTACAATTACAGCTTACAAAACACCATTGAAATTGATGGTTACGAAGATGCCCTCTCCAAAAAAGCAGAGATACAAAACAGGGAGTTTATACAAATTAAAAACCGACTTGCGTTTGATGTAGAATATTATGCCCGGCAAATGCTGGCAGGAGCTGAAAAAGAAATAGGACAATATTACCCCGAAGTTAATGGCAAAAAACCGATAGCTTACTGTTGGGCGCACGTGGGAACCTGCTCCAATCCAAGTTGCAAGGCCGAAGTACCGCTTTTAAAACAGTTTTACCTTGTGAACAAACGCGGCAAAAAAGTGCACCTAAACCCAATTATTAATGGAACCGAAATTAATTTTGAAATAAAAACTGGGGAAATAGACAGAGATGGTTGGCTGGTACGAGGAAACATGAACTGTCCGTGCTGTGGAAATACAACAGATATAAAAACACTTAAACAACAATTTAAAAAGGGCCTTACAAAAAAAAGATTGATTGCAGTAATTGAAGATGGTGAGAAAGACAAAAATTACAGACGTCCTGTTGAAAAAGAATTTTCTATAAAAATACCAGAGGAAACTGAAATGTTCAGACCTAAAGACAAAATGCAAGTTGGAAACAACCGAAATTTCAATACGCCTGGCTGGGGAGTTGATGATTATGGTCAAATGTTCTCAGACCGGCAGTTACTCGCCATGAAAAACTTCATTAATCAACTATCAATATTAAAACGACAATGGAATACGGAAAAAAAGGAATTAGATGATTACCAAAAGGCATTAACAACTTATTTAGGGATTTGGCTGGATAGAATTGCTGTTATCAATACAACTTTTGGAAGGATCCATAATAAGAGAGAAACATTGGAACATCCTTTTGCTCGTCAGGCAATTCCAATGATGTTCGATTATCCTGAATCAAATCCTTTTTGCAATTCTGGGGGAAGTGCATCAAATCAATTGGATTGGGTAATAAGGTATATTAATGAAGAAAATTCAACATTTCATGTCACATGCAACAATACTGCAAGTGGGGAGATAAATCAATTTAATAAGAAATATTTAAATTCAGTGGTTACGGACCCGCCTTATTATGATGCGATTGCTTATGCCGATTTATCGGATTTCTTTTATGTTTGGTTAAAAAGAACCCTTGGAGATGTTTTTCCTCTAAATTTTGCAACACCACAAACACCAAAAACCGAAGAGTGTACTGCCTTAAAACACCATCATCAAAATAATGATGATGAAGCTAAAAAACACTTTGAAAGCAAATTGCAGCATATATTTTCTGCTATCGAACAACAAACCTCTGGTGTAGTAAGTATCATGTTTGCTCATCAAAGTACTGAAGCGTGGACAACTTTAGTTAATTCTATTCTTGGAGCAAATATGAATATAAATGGAAGCTGGCCTTTTGATTCAGAAATGGGAAATCGAATGATTGCAATGGATAAACTGGCATTGGCATCTTCTGTAACGGTTTCCTGTCGTCCAAATATACAGGAAGGATATATTGGTTTTAAAGAAGTCAAGAAGAATATTGAAAAGAGAGTAGCAAGTGAAGTTAAATTGCTGTATGAATATGGTTTCCGCGGAGCCGATTTATTAACTGCTTGTTTTGGCCAGGCTGTTAGTGAATTTGGCCAGTACCAAACCGTAGAAAAAGCCGATGGAACAAATGTAACTGTTGCTGAATTGTTAGAACTGGCACGTGATGCAGCATTTAATGCCATCATCAGCGATATTGATACCGATGAGGTAACCAAGTTTTACATTGGTTGGCTTAACCTGTTTGGATTCACACAAACCGAACACGACGATGTAATGCGTATCACGCAGATGGGGTTATCCATCGAAGTATCATTATTGCACCAACATCACATTTTTGAGACTTCCGGCAATAAAGAGTGCCTTTCAGGATATATGGAGCGATGCAAGACAAACCAAAAATTGGGAACACAGGCCAACTCGTTTGCCATCGATAAAGTACACAGAGGAATGTCGCTGTTTCAGGGTGGTAATCGTGCAGCATTAACCGAGTTTCTCGCTACAGTTGCCCCATCTATGGATGCTCCTTTCTGGCGCATTTGTACTGCCCTGGCAGAAGTACTTCCCAACGGCTGCGACGACCATAAACAGTTAACCGGATTGCTGGCCAATAAAGAAAGCCTCATCCGCGAAGCACAGCGCCGTAAACAGGAAAAACCCGAACAAGGAAAATTAGAGATATGAAATTATTGATATTGCCGTTGGCTTCAGCCAACGGACAGCTAATGCAACACGAAAACCGGGCTTTAGCCCCATAAAACAAAAATGTGGCTAAAGCCATTTAAAATTAACATTATCAAACCGTTGGCTAAAGCCAACGGCAATAAAAAATAAAACAACTAAAGACTTAAGTCAGCGGCAAACTGAGATACAAAACAACATAAAATCAAATAACCATGACTATAAATAAAACACAAACCAAACAACTGGGCGATGCATTACAGAGTTTTCTCGAAGCCATCCGTCTTTATATCATCGAAAAAATGAGCGTGAATTACCCGCAGGATTGGAGTTTAATTTTCGCTCAGAGTCTGAGTCCTTATCATAAAAAGTTTTGGGATGAAGGATTAATGGATGGAAAATCACCAAAGGAACTCATCGACTTTGGCCATTTAAAACAATTTGTAATCGATAACAAGCAGTATTTTAAAGAGGAATTTAAACGACAAACCAACCTTGTTCCGTCATGGATGGAAGAAATTGCGAACACACGGAACGCCTGGGCGCATTCACACGATATTGAGCTGGACGATGCCTTGCGTGCATTGGGGAATATTATTCGTATTCTTCAAACCATTCAAATGGATGAAATTGCTGAAAAGGTGAAAACTATCCGGCTCGATTTTTATCCTGAAAAAATCAAAATCGTGGAAAAAGAGGTGCCATCGCAACCCCGAAAAATGGATTCACCCATTGTCGCGGCAAAGGGACCGTTACTTCCGTGGTTTATGAATATTCGCCCACACGAAGATATTGAACGCGGAAATCTGGATGAATCAGTTTTTGCTGCCAATCTTGGAGATGTTGCACTTAACCGTGGCCGCGATGTATATCTCGACCCGGAGAAATTTTTTCAGAAAACCTATTTCACGGCAGGATTAAAGAATGTAGCCAGGCAGGTTATTAAAGGATTAAACGGAAACGAAGAAGCCGAAAACAGGGTAATTTCGTTACAAACCGGTTTTGGAGGTGGTAAAACCCACAGTTTAATTTCGTTATTCCATTTGGTTAAAGCTGGTAAAAAAGTAGTGGATTGGGAATTAACTTCCGATGTTATTGCCGAAATCGGTAAACCTAATTTTGATAATGCCAATGTTGCTGTTTTTACCAATACCACCAACGACCCAACACAAGGAAGAAAAGTTGATGGCGTTCATATAAAAACTATTTGGGGAGAACTTGCCTGGCAATTGGGTGGCAAAGAGGCCTATGAAATTATTCGTTTAAACGATGAAAGCCGAACTGCCCCAAAAGGATTGTTCCGAAAAGTACTTGAAAAAACAGCACCCAGCCTTGTTCTGGTTGATGAGTTGGCTGATTATTGTGTTGCGGCATCCGGTATAGAGGTAGGTTCACTAACTCTTTCAGACCAAACCATTTCGTTTATACAGGAATTGTCAGAAGCCATGGCATCTGCCAATAATTGTGTTGCGGTTGTCACGCTTCCTGCCAGTCCGTTGGAAGTTGCCTCATCGGAGAATGGTGCAAAAATATTAATGAGTTTAAATAATCGTTTATCAAGGGTGGGAAAAGATACCAAACCAGTAGAAGGCGATGAAATATTTGAAGTTATCCGACGCAGGTTGTTTGAAGATTTGGGCGACCCGGCAGAAATTGAAAAAGTAGTAAATCACTATTACGATTTTTACAAAACCCTTGAATTTAATCACGAAATACCACAACACGCAGCTCGTTCAGCCTACAAAGATAGAATCAGAAAAGCGTACCCTTTCCATCCTGAATTGATAGATGTATTCGAGAAAAAATGGGCAAGCCACAGCGATTTTCAACGAACAAGAGGAGTTTTAAGAATGCTTGGTTCGGTAGTTGCCGATTTATGGAAACGGCAAAGTAGCCTGGCAGGTTCTCAGGGATTAATTCATACATCGGATATTAATCTGGGAAACGTTGATGCAATTACTTCACAAATCAAAAAACTATGGGGGAACGGTTATGATGCGGTTATTTCTGCTGATGTGTCAGGTACAAATTCCAACGCATTTAAAATTGACAATAACAAACAGGAATATAGACAGTTTGCCATTACACAAGGCGTTGCATCCACAATAATGTTGGGAACTTTTGGCAGCGATGTGGCTAAAAAAGGATTGGCCATTCAGGAAATAAAACTGATGGCATTAAAGCCGGATACATACAACCATAATTCCGTTAACGGAGCAATAGATGCATTGGAATCGGAAGCACATTACCTTCACTATTCGGATGTGGGCGATATTCGTCGGTTCTGGTTTCATTTAAGACCAAACATAAACATTCTGATTAATCAGGCAAAAGGAGATATTCAGAAAACAACATTGGAACAGGAAATTATTAATCGGATTTCAAACCGGACAAAAGGATTTAATCTATTCACACCATTGGTGAATCCTTCTGATGATTTACCGGAACAAACCCGTTTAACACTCGTTATTGCACATCCGTCATTACTCGTAAATGCCGATGAGGTAAACGGCAAACTAAAACCATATATTGAAAAAATCGCCAATAAAAAAGGCAATAGTGAGCGAATTTACCGGAACACTATCCTTTTCCTTGTCCCTACTGAAATTGGAATGAACCAGTTGCAGATTGATTTGCGGGAATTAATGGCCTGCAACAAAATCAGGTCCGATTATACAGGCCAACTTAGCCAGGAACAAAAGAAAGACATCAGCGATAAAATTATCGACCTGAATAAAAAGGTGGATAAATCAATATCTATTGCATACTGTCTGGTAGTTAAAGCCGGAGCTATGGGCAAAATTGAAAAACTCCATATTAAACAATTCCGTGACACCATCGATGTTCAGTTTAATGCCAATATCCTTCAATTATTGAAAGACGAAGAATGGTTGCTGGATGGGTTGGGCTTTGGATTGTTACAATCAAACGGACTTATCCCAACCGTTGACAATCCGATTAAGGTAAAAGACCTTTATGAAGCATTTCTTCGGTATAACGACAAACCAATGGTATCCGGAGTAAATGCTGTGCAAAACAGTGTTCTGCGTTTGTGTAACGGAAACCAGGTAGCCATTGCCACAGGTCAGCCTGGCAACTGGGGTAAAATAGTCCTCGGAGAAACACCTTTTGGTTTTGATGTTACTTCACCCGATTTCTGGCTGGTGGATAAATCGTTGTATAAAACACCAGAACCTGATTCTCCAGCACCTGTTCCTGAACCAACACCTTATCCTGGCCCTGGTGGAGATAAACCAGATATTCCAGGAGAACCGGGTCCATCGGAAAGAAAGTTTAAATCAATTACGATATCTGGAAAGGTTGACATTGCGAATTATCACCAGGTATTTACAAGTTTTATAAATCCACTAATGAATAACAATGTGGAAGTAACCATTACAGTGAAGGGCAAAAATACCAATGCAGCACCATTAACCGAGAATTGCAATCAATACAAAATCACCAAAGAATCCGCCAGCCAGTTGGGATTAGATTTTGAGGTGGAAGAGTAACTTAACATCATGTCAATTCCTTTAATAATCAGTTAAAGTAATATATAACAAAACAAATACTAAAAAACAGATATATGGCTATTGCAAAAAAATCCGACTCATATTACGCATTGCAGAAATATATTGCTACCCATAATAGTCAGCACGCAATTCTTAAAAAACTTGATCAACTCATACAAGATGAAGGCGGTTTATTTAAGGATGATCCATATTCTCAAGAATTTAGGGAGCTTTCGTTACTTTTTCGGATTGATATGTTAATCGAATGGAAAAGATATACAGAAGCATTAGCCTGGCTCTGTCTGGAAACTGATTTGAATCCAACTAATATTGATGCGCTGGCTATGAAAGAACTATTAAAAAAACAGTTACATTTTATAAAGGTGGAGAATCACATTTCCAGTCCAGAACACTTTAAATAATCCTGTTTTTAACTGGGGCAATGTTGCCGGAATGCGCAGGGTGAAGGCAATAATTGAGCGAGATGTACTTTTACCACTAAAAGAACGCGAAGTTTATAGAAATTTCAATGTTTCTATTCCTAATGGTTTATTGCTATATGGACCTCCCGGCTGCGGTAAAACTTTCATTGTGAAACAAATTGCACGACTACTTCAATTCAAATATCTTGAAGTTTCACCTTCTTCAGTTGCAAGCACTTATGTCCACGGCACACAGGAGAAAGTAAAAAAAATGTTTGATGAGGCTGCAAAAAACAAACCAGTATTACTTTTCATTGATGAGCTCGAGGCATTTGTGCCCAATCGTTCAGGTGCAGACGTAAGTCATCATTACAAGGCAGAAGTAAACGAATTGTTGGTGCAATTGAATAACGCCCACCAAAAAGGTGTTTTTGTGGTAGGTGCAACCAATCACTTAAATATGATTGATGATGCTGTAAAACGTCCCGGACGCTTTGATAAGAAAGTTTTTGTTGGCCCTCCTGATTTGGAAGCGCGGATTGATGCTTTTAAAGTCCATCTGAAACAAAAACCCCATAACATTACAAAGTGGCTGTATATTGGAGAAGAAACCGAAAATTATACATTCGCCGAAATTCAGTACATGGTAGAAGAGACAGCCCGTATTGTAGCTGGTGCAAAAAAACAATTTATTGACCTGAATGATTTAATGAAGGTAATTATGCAGAATCCACCGGAATTAACAGATGAAAAACTTCAAGATATTTTTAATTAATCGATTAAATGGAAATTGAAATTAAAACAGATTCCATTTATGTTGAAGATTTTTCAGAAATTGAATATGATGAAAATCACCTCTTAAAATTAACACTGATAGGGAAAACTATTGTGCCTTTTTAATGAGCTTAGTTTCAAAATCAACCACACTTCGGGTTTCCTTTAAATTTTTTCGCAATGCATCCGGATCTTCATTAATATATTTACGTAATGTTTTAAAATCGGTATGTTGAGTAATGTCCATTACCTGAGGGATTGGCATTTTTGCAACATTAAGTAACAGCGATACACACGTTCGTCTTCCAGTATGCATTGTAATAAACCGATGAAGAGGTTGTTCAGTGATTATCTTTTCAACTCCCTTCATTCTCTCAATAGATACTAATCTATTCAGTTTAGCTTCTTCGGCAGCATCTTTTATATAGTCATTAAATTTTTGATTACTTATTACAGGAAGTTTATAATTATACTTTTTTAATATGTCCAATGCCGGAGCAATATATCCGAGAAAAGGAACAGTTGTTTTTTTCCCTGTTTTTTCGGCAATAAAAATCCAGGAATCATCAATAACATCTTCTTTTTTGAAATTCGCTATGTCGCCCCATCGCTGACCAGTAAATGCAGCAAAACAAAATAAATCGCGTACCTGATCAAGTTTTTTGTTGTCGGAAAAGTCATGTTCATAGAATTTTTTCAATTCGGAAAAATCGAGTGTGACAATTTCCTGTTTTGGTTTTCGGCTTGAAGAAAAATCGGTTTTTTGAAATTCTCTGTTTTTGTGAAAGCCTCTTTCCAAAGACCATTTCATAAAGTTTTTTAGGTTTTCAATGTATTTTGAAACTGTGTCATTTAAATATCCTTTTTTGCCTGTTTTGGGATTCTTAACTTCGAACAATAGATAGTTTTTGTATGCATCATAAAAATTGAGATCGATCTGAGAAAAGGTAAGATTTCGGTAATTTTTTTTTGCCTTAGAGAACTTCTCAAGGGATTTTTTTAATGTTTTGTATTTTTGAATTGTGCGAGAAGAAACCTTAGTTTTATTTCCTTCAATGTATTTTTCCATTACATCAAAAATGCCAGTGCCTTCTTCGAAGTCCGGATTCTGATCTGACTTAACAAAAGTGGTTATCTTTTCTTTAATAGAATTAAAAGTTATATCAGGAGTTTGGCTGATTAATTTGTTGTAGTAATCGGTTGCATTTTTGCCCAGTAAATCTAACCGATCATTAAATTCATAGCTGCCGGTAAGATTTGTTTTTTTTCGCTGTTTTTTGAAATCCCACTCCCTGGCACTAACCTTTAAATCTGTTTTACATTTAAACCGATGTTTCCTGTCATATCCAAAATGAAGCAGTACTGGCGTATCATCAGGATTTAAATATCGGTCAATACGATCCCCTTTTTTCTTTAGTCCCTTTACTTTTTCTGAGCTGCCCTTCTTAAATGGTTCCCGAAGTACAAAATTAATGTTAGCCATATTTTACTTTTAAATTTTGAGACACATATGGGACACAATGTCTTAATCCTATTTGTCTTTATTTTCTCCAAAGATAAAAAAACAATTTATATATCACTATTAATCAGTTACATGTTTTTTCATAGAAGGTAAAATAAATAAAAAGAAATTAATTAAAAGTAGCGCTGCTCCCGCTACAAGCAAAAGGAGAGTTGAAAATTCAGCTCTCCTTTTCTAGTTTTTAGTTATGCGTTTTTTTGTTTATATAATTTATGCGGAAAAATATAACAAGATTTATATTGGAATGACCACTAAACCTGAAAAACGTTTGTTTCTTTTTCGGAAGAACGGTTCAATGAATTCTTTGGTCGAACAAACGAGCAGGTTTTAACCGATATGTTCCACCACAACTTATCGAAACAGGAAATAGAAAAAGCTGGGTAATGAAAAGGAAGAAATTTATCGTGAAATATACAAGCCTCACCTAAAACCTGTTGAAGGATTAATTCATTTTTTGGAAGAGCTTCAACAAAATAATATTCCGATAGGGGTTGCCACATCGGCGCCGAAAGAAAATGTAGATATTGTACTGGACGGCCTCGATATTCGTAGGATTTATAAAATAATTGTGAACGATTCGATGGTGACTCACGGAAAACCGCACCACGAAATTTACCTGAAGGCGGCTGAACTGCTAAAAACCGATCCGCAAAACTGTGTTGTTTTCGAAGACAGCCTTTCAGGAACAAAATCGGCCTTCGATGCAGGGACAAAAGTTGTTGCCGTAACCACCACAGTGCCGGCAGAAAAACATAAACATGCTCACCAAACGGTTTCAAATTTCAATGAAATTTCTGTTAAAGCTTTGTTTTCCTGATTCTGCTGTCTTATCAAAATTAATATTGCTTTTTCTTCAAATCTGAGGTTAATTTGTTGAATATTATGTAACCAATATCAAAAAGTACCTATTTTTACAAAATAATTTCAGTTAAAACTTACGAATCAAATGAACAGCAAAATTACGACCTTACTACTTTTTCTCATTGTCCTGGTTTCGTGTAAACAAAATAATACTGAAATACCACTTGCTGAGCACCCGCGTCCCGATTTTGAGCGGCCGGTCTGGCAGAATTTGAATGGTTACTGGCAATTCAAAGCCGATTCAACAGATGTGGGAATTGCAGAAAACTGGCAGAATGAAGCAGAATTTTTTGACCATAAAATCCTGGTGCCGTTTTCATGGGCCAGTCCCAAAAGTGAAGTAGAACTTCCGAAAGTGGATGTAGGCTGGTATTACCGCACATTCAAAGTAAAAAATCAGGAGAAATGGAACGACAAACAAACCTATCTTATTTTTGGCGCCAGTGATTTCAACACCACCGTATGGTTAAACGGTACTGAAATCGGAAATCATAAAGGCGGTTACACACCATTCGATTTTAATATTTCCGAAAACCTGCAGGAGGGAGAAAACCAACTGGTGGTCCGGGTGGAAGACCGCGAACTGGACAACCGTCCATCGGGAAAACAATACTACGGTAACGCAAAAGGGATCTGGCAAACGGTTTATCTGGAGGCTCGTCCGGAAATCTACATTGAAAACATAAAATTCACACCCGATATCGACAATAAAGAAGTTAAAGTTGAAATCAATCTAAACGAAAACCCGGGACAACAGCTGGAATTCTCGCTTTCAGGTAAAGAAAACGGAATCGATTTTACGGCACCGATTCCTGCAAACCAGCAAACCTCGCAGTTTGTTATTCCCATTGAAAATATGAAATTATGGGATTTGGAAAATCCGTTTTTGTATGAAGTCACCGCAACGCTTTCCGATGAAAACCATGAAGATGAAGTTTCCACTTACTTCGGAATGCGCAAAATTTCTGCAATGCAAATTTCAGGAAAAGATTTTAAATATGTGGCACTCAACAACAAGCCACTCTACCTGAAACTTACACTCGACCAAAGCTATCATCCCGAAGGATTCTATACGTTTCCTTCCGATCAGTTTATGAAAGAGGAAATCCAGCGGGCAAAAGATTTGGGATTAAACGGGTTGCGCATTCATATAAAAGCCGAAATCCCACGAAAACTGTATTGGGCCGATAAAGTTGGATTGCTCATTATGGAAGATGTGCCCAACTATTGGGGGCAGCCTGATTCCGTATCGAAAAGTAACTGGGAATATATTGCCGAAAACGAAATGAAACGGGATTACAATCATCCGGCTATTTTTTCATGGGTACTGTTTAATGAAACATGGGGGCTGTTCAGCAATGATTCTGCCGGTCATCGTTCCTATACTCCGCAAACCCAGGAATGGGTGCGTGAAATGTACAAAAAAGCAAAGAACTACGATTCCACCCGAATGATTGAAGACAATTCGCCATGTAACTGGGATCATGTGGTAACAGATATAAACACCTGGCACAGTTACACTCCGGCACGTAACTGGGCCGGATTCCTCGATATGATTGTTAAAAACACCTATCCGGGCTCTTCGTTCAATTACATTGACGGTAACACACAGGGCAACGAGCCAATGCTCAACTCCGAATGCGGCGCAGTATGGGGCTACAGCGGCAGTACCGGAGATATCGACATCACCTGGGAGTATCATATTATGATGAACGAATTTCGTAAACGTCCTAAAATCGCAGGTTTCCTGTTTACCGAATTTCATGATGTAATAAACGAATGGAACGGTTACTACCGTTTCGACCGTTCGAAAAAAATATTTGGACTGGATGAACTGGTGCCCGGAATGAAAATAAATGATTTTCACAAAGATCTGTATGTGATTCCCGGCAACAGTTTTTACAACCAGTATGAAGGTGGCAGTGTAGCTGAAATACCGGTGGGAATAAATGCTGTAACAGATGCCATTCCCGATAATCTGAAAATAAACTATTCGGTTTATGGCTGGAATTCACTGGGAGAAAAATTTGATCATCAAAAAGGAACAATTAACGTCAATGCGAAACCATTCAGCTATACAGAACTTTCGCCTGTCGATATTTTATTGCCCGAAACTACAGCAGTGATGATTTTTGCAACCGAATTGGTTGATGGAAATGATAAAGTAATTCAGCGTAATTTTGTTCCCTTTAAGGTAAACGGGAAAGTTCCTGCAGAATCCCTGGTAATTACACAGGCTCCGGATAAATATACAGATGCCTCCTGGAACATAAAGTTCAAAAAAACCCAGGATGGTAAAAAAGTATGGGGAATGGGGTCAGGATTCTTTGAATACCAGTTTGAACTGCCAAAGGATTTAAATCCTGAAAATGTGGAAAATATTGAATTCAGGGCAGAACTTGCATCGCGTTATCCGCAGTCGAAATATCTTGAAGAGGGCGAAGCAGAGGGAATTGGGATGACAATTGTTTCGGAAAAAGGCACTGACCCCGGATATGGAAAAAACAGTTATCCGCAAACCGATGAAAAAATGCACGGTTCGCTGGTTACCCTTAATGCGAATGGACATATAATCCAGGAGATTGAACTGCCCGACGACCCGGCCGATCACCGTGGAATTTTATCGTGGATGAACCAGGAACCGGGCAAAGCCTGGGGCAGTGACGAAAAGAAACCCTGGCTGCTGGATGAAGCGGGTTCGTATGGTTACCTGGTAAAAGCCACTTTGGATGAAATTGCAGAAAAAGATGCACTGGAAAAAGGTAAAGTTACAATTCAACTTTTTGTGGATGAAAATTCCATAGAACGCGGCGGACTTTCTGTTTACGGAAAAGACTCGGGACGATATCCAATGGATTTAACGATTATTGTTCATACAAAAGAAAATTAAGCCGCAAAACATTCTTATCAGTAATTTACCAATTTTTAAACAAGATGGCTCCCAAAAAACCCTTGGCATATTTAGCGATGCAAGCAACTGATTAATTCAGAACAAATTAAAGAATGCCGGTGGTTTTCAAGTCACGGAGCACCGGCTGCATCCTGCAGTTTTCCCTGAATTTACCGGGTGTCGTACCTTCATGTTCTTTAAATATTCTTATAAAAGTATTCAAAGAACCAAAACCTGCAACTTCCGAAATATAATGGAGTGAATAGTTATCAAACGATTCATCCTGCAGCAGTTTTCTGGCTTCCAGAAACCGGTATTTATTTACAAAATCACTGAATGAACAGGAAAATTCCTGATTAATCAGGTTGGAAATGTACGTTCGGTTGGTTTGCAGCTGCGAAGAAACATGAGTAATCTTCAAATCGGACTGGTTGTATATTTTATCTTCCGAAAACATCAGCAAAAGTTTCTCCTTTAGCTGTGCCTGGTTAAATTCCTTCAGGTTTCTCTCCGGTTGCTGTTTTTCATCGTTAATTAAATCGGCGACGGTATGATTCTGCATATAACCCTGCAAACCAATAAAAAACAACAGAATGCTAAATATTAGGGATGGAATAAAAAGCAGCACGACAGAATTCAAAAAAACTTCCCGTCCAATGATATTAAAAACAATACTCATCAGCGAAGTAGCTACAAAAGAGTATAACAGGAAATTAACCCAATCAATAGTTTTGCTTTCCAAATCAGAATAAAAATTGGCGATGCGGTTATTATATACTATAACCAGCTTGCGTCCTTTAAACAGAAAATACACTACCTGCACTGCAAAAATAACCCTGCTGAAAATAAAAACCATCCGCTGCAATCGAACTACAAGTGACGCTGTTTCATTGATATTCTCTCCCAGAAAAAATTTATTCAAATACATTGTTTTTTCTGCAGGTGTCATTATCAGGTAAAATAAAGCAGATAAAAATCCCATTAAAAGGGCCGGGAAAAGTAGCTTCAGATTTTTCCGCCGGAATGCATCCCCTACGGTTAATAACCGGATGTACAAGTAATACAACGGGTATACGGATAAAGAAGCTGCCGTATAAACAGGATCAAATACAAGATAAATGTGCAGTAACTTTTTAAAAAAGACGGCATGAGACAAATAGATTAAAAAAGCTGCAATCATAAAAATTCCGAGAAAACTTTTGGCCCTGTTGCTTTGGTTTACCGATGACAATACCAGCACAAGAATCCAAAAAAAAGTGATGTACATTGGGGTGTAAATAATCAAATCCTTCAACATACTCTCTTTTTTTAGCTGAATTAAACCGGTAAAGGAACCAATTTTACCATTTGGATATGCAATTTACCAAATGATAAACCACTGCAATTTAAAAAAAATACTTTTGGCAACAGGCTGATTTGAAAATGTAAATAACTCATGGATAAATTCTTTTAACATTGAAATCAGGCAAAGACTTTTTTTCAAAAAATAAACTTTACAATCATGAAAGCAGTTTGGTTTATCGTTTTTCTTTTTTTATTGAATGAAATTGGTGCTCAAACATGGATTCCTGTGGGCAAAACAACCATTTCCGAAGGTGAAGCATTTGATCAGGTCATTGCTCTGGATGGAGAAACACCTTATGTCGCCTTTATGGATCGTGCCAATGGTGATAAAGCTACTGTCATGAAATACAATGGTACAAGCTGGGAAACTCTTGGCAGTGCAGGCTTTACTTCTGGAAAAGCAGAATCAATCAGTTTTGCTGTAAAAAATGGGATTCCTTACGTTGCCTTCAGCGACGAAACCAATGGATATAAAGCCTCTGTAATGAAATTCAATGGTTCGGAATGGACCTATGCCGGAGCTGCAGGTTTTTCACCCTCGACTGCCGATGCTGTATGCCTTGCGTTTGGCAATGAAACATCGTATGTAGCATTTGAAGATGGAAACAACAGCAAAGTTACCGTGATGAAACTGGACGGTGGAAGCTGGTCGATAGTTGGTGAGACTGGTTTTTCAACCGGCTGGATGACCAATGTTGTTGCCCTGGCCGTTGAAGGAAACACACCTTATGTCGCGTATCGTGATTATGGAGCAGATTATAAGGCCAGCGTGATGAAATTTAACGGAACAAACTGGGAGTTGATGGGCACGGAAGGTTTTTCTGAACGAACGCACGATGCATACCAGTGCCTGGCTGTTTATGGTGGAACTCCGTACGTGGCTTCCTGGAATGCAGATGCAAATGCAGGTGTTTATCAATTTGATAGTAATGCCTGGAAAATTCTTGGAACACCAAACGTTTCTGATGATCAGGTTTCTTCCCAAAGTATTGTTTTTTCCAAAAACGGAACTTTATTTCTTACATTCAGTGACTGGGGAAACAGCAAAAAAGTAAAAGTGGTAAAATATGATGAAAATAACTGGAGCTCCTTAGGAGAGTATGCATCTCAGGGTGAAGCGACGTACATCAGTATTGCCGTTTCGGATAAAGGCATTCCTTATGTTGCCTACCGCGACAATTACAATATGAGACGCACCACAGTAATGAAATACGATGCAGCAACAGGCACTGAAAACAGCATTGAAAACGGAAACCTCAGGATTTATCCAAACCCCGTGAATAGTTGTTTTCATATAGAATTGCCTGCCGGAATTTCCGGCTGTACTTTAAAAATTATAAACATGAATGGGCAGATCATTTACAGCAACAATCATTACACGTCCAATCAACAAATTGATTTATCAAAAGAATCAAAAGGCATCTACCTTATAAAAGCACAAAGTAAATTTCAACCCTTCTTCAGGAAAATTGTTAAGAAATAAACAAAGCTTTTGATTGCCCTTTATTAATGAAATAAAAAATCCCGGCATCCGATAAAACAAAAAGGATGGTTTACCGCCATCCTTTCGTTTTATTATAACTTTATAACTTTACACCTCAAAGGAATCCACCTCCCGGTAGGCTTCAATCAATCTTTTTTCGCCTTCAATTCCCTTACCGGAAATGCCGTGTTCCATGCCCAGAATGCCATCATATCCTTTATCGTAGATGTGTTTGAACACATTTTTGTAATTTATTTCCCCTGTGGTTGGCTCCTTCCTTCCTGGATTATCACCGATTTGTATATAGGCAATTTCATCCCAGGTAAGATCAATATTCGGAATCAGGTTACCTTCCATTTTCTGCATATGATAAATATCGTACAGTATTTTGCAGGAAGGACTGTTCACCGCTTTGCAAATCATGTAGGTTTGCTGTGATGTTTGCAAATAGAGATCTGGAGAATCGGAAAGGGGCTCCAGCACCATAACCAGCCCGTGGGGTTCAAGAATTTCAGCTCCCCGGCGCAGGGCTTCAATAACATTTGCATCCTGCACACCAATCGGAAGTTTTCGTTCAAAACTACCAGGAACAACAGTCATCCATTTGGCATTTACACGTTTTGCCACATCAACGGCTCTGCGGCAGCCATCCAGAAAAATATCCACATTTTCCTTCTTCCCGGCTGCCAGTGTATTTGCAAGGTTTCCGCCTTTGTCCACCACAAAAACTCCCATCGTCAGGCCAAGATTAGCCATTGTTTCGCCTATTTTATTTTGCATGGCGACATCGCGTCCCATCATCCCGTTGTCTTCAAAAGCGGTAAATCCCTGATCGGCTGCAAATTTTAACTGATCAATCAAATCGTCTCCGGCACTGTTTTTAAACATGCCAAAATGTGGCGCATATTTCAGCTTAAATTTTTCGGAATTTGAAACTACTGAGGCAGAAGCTCCCAATGTAGTGGTTAATCCGGTAATTGCAACGCTGCCGGCTACCGCATTTCTAAGAAAATTTCTACGTTTCATTGAATTTATTGGTTTAAGTATTAATATAATCGCATGGCTAAAATAACGAAAATATGATGATTTTTAATATATACCGGTTGTTATATACTACAGCATTTCATTTCGCTTGTAAATTTACGGGCAGGAGATATCAAAATCCAAAAGTCGTCCAGGTATTTTAAAATCCGGAGGATTTAAATGTTTACAGAAAATAATTGTTTCAAAAAAGAACATGCCAGTCCGGCAGGCAGGGAATCGAAGAATATAGTTCATCAGCATTATGTTTACATGTGATATCTCTGGCATAGGTAGTTGTATTAACAGCAGGATTTATTCTTTCTGCCAAAGTAGTTTTGTACCGGTTTTCACCATACTTTCCCTATACCCGGGACAGATTAAATTCGATTATTAATATTGTTGGTATATCGTTGGTATATTTTTGGTATGGATATGGCCATGCGGAAACAGCGAAGAAAACACTTCAGAACTTCCTCTTTTTAGGGGTTTTGGCAACCTCTGCTGAAAGGAGACTTCATATGGTCTGCTCAATGTTTTTTTTCTCTTTTTCTTCGTATCCATACGAATACTGGTTTTTTATATAATCATTCAAGGATTTTATCTTTCACGTTTCATATATAAACCAGTTACATTCAAGCCAAAAAAGAAAGTAAAAAAGAAGTAAGAAACCCCAGCACCGTAACTATTCCGACAATGCTGTGGCCTTTTTCAAAGGCTTCGGGAATCATGGTCGCAGCAAGCATATTCAAAATAGCTCCTGCCGCAACAGCAAGTGTCGCCCCTGTTATTTTTTCCGAAAGCTGACTAAAAACACTGTAACCCAAAACCGATGAAATTCCTGTAATAACAGCAATCCCACCCCAGATTCCAAAAATAAACAGTTTCGATCGGCCGGCATTTTTCATTCCTGACGTACTGGATAAACCTTCCGGAATATTGGACAGAAAAACCGCAACCACGGTGGCGACGCTCACTGCCCCTCCCTCCAGCATGCTTATTCCAATGGCGATTGTTTCGGGAATTCCGTCAAGCAGAGAGCCCAGGGCAATTGCCACTCCACTGCCCGACTGTTCCTTTTCCGAAGGTTGTTGCTGTTGTGAGCGCTTGCGGTGTTTTGCCCCTTTATGTTCCAGAAAGTAATTGGCCACCGAATAGATGGCGGCTCCTGACAAAAAGCCAACAGATGCAGAAAACATTCCTCCCTGCCGATACGCTTCGTGCATCAGTTCGAAAGCCAAAGCGGATATTAATACTCCGGCACCAAATGCCATAATTATTGCAATTACCTTTTGCGACATTTTTAAGTAATATCCCAGTAAAGAACCAAACACCAACGCTCCGCCTGAAATTAATCCCCATATCCCGGCTTTTAACCAATCTGCCATATTTATCTATTTTAAGATTGTATTTTCGGAAGCCAAATACATGATTGTTAAACAACCTTTCGTTATATTCTGTTTGATATTTTCATGATTATTCGTTTTTTTTCCAAAATAAAAATCAATTCATCAACTTCCTTTTTGCTTCGTTACAAAAGAGTTGTTAATTTTAACATTTCATTTCTGAATCAACTAAAACGTATTTAATATGAATAGAAAACTACGAATGGGAATGGTCGGTGGCGGAACCGACGCATTTATTGGTGCAATTCACCGCCTCGCAGCATTAATGGACAACCAGATTGAATTGGTTTGCGGCTGTTTCAGTGTCGACCCGGAAATTTCGAAATCATCGGGAAAATTATACTACCTCCCTGATGACCGGGTTTATGAATCTTATCAGGAAATGTTTGAAAAAGAAGCACAGCTTCCTGAGGGCGATCGCATGGATTTTGTTTCCATTGTAACACCCAATTTTGTGCATTTCGCTCCGGCAATGATGGCTCTCGACAATGGATTTAATGTGGTTTTAGACAAGCCAATAACATTTACACTTGAGGAAGCATTAAAACTGAAGGAAAAAATAAATGAAACCGGATTAACTTTTGCGCTCACCCACACCTATTCAGGCTATCCGGCAGTAAAACATGCCAAACAAATGATTGCCGATGGTAAACTTGGTACGATCCGCAAAATTTATGTGGAATATCCGCAGGGCTGGTTGTCTTCGAAACTGGAAGACACCGGTAACCAGCAGGCTTCATGGAGGACCGATCCAAAACGTTCTGGGAAAGCAGGTTGTATGGGCGATATCGGAACCCATGTTCATCATTTGGCGGAATACATGACCGGATTAAAAGTAACCGAATTATGTGCAGAACTCAATACGTTTGTACCCAACCGGCTACTTGATGATGATGGCGCTGCATTACTCCGTTTCGACAATGGTGCCAAAGGAGTATTAATGGCTACGCAGGTTGCCGCAGGCGAAGAAAATGCCATTCGGATTCGGGTTTATGGAGATAAGGGAGGTTTGGACTGGGAACAAATGGAGCCCAATACTTTAACCGCAAAATGGCACGGGCAGCCAACTCAGATTTTCCGCGTGGGCACCAGCCTTGACAGTAAAATTGCTGCGCACAATACCCGCACTCCAGGAGGACATCCGGAAGGATACCTGGAAGCATTTGCCAATATTTACCGCAATTTTTCGTTAACAGTTCGTGCTAAAATGAACAACGAGGAACCCACTCCCGAAATGCTCGATTTTCCGGGTGTGGAAGATGGAATCCGCGGAATGCAGTTCATTGATACAGTTGTAAAAGCAGGATACGATGATAACACACAAATGGGTTAAATTTGGCGAATGAGAAAATAAAGTGAAAATAAGTAGTACAAAAAATAACAGACCTTTCTTACTCCCTTCTCTTTTGGAGAGGGGCCGGGGGTGAGGCTCTTTAAACTTTTAAATATGGCACGACCAGTAACACTTTTTACAGGACAATGGGCCGATCTTCCCATTGAAACCATCTGCCAGAAAGCAAAAGATTTCGGTTACGACGGACTGGAATTATGCTGCTGGGGCGATCACATGGAAATCAATAAAGCCGATCAGCAATATTGTAACGACCGAAAAGCACTTCTCGCTAAATATGATTTGAAATTATTTGCCATTTCCAATCATCTGGTTGGACAATGCGTAAGTGATGCAATTATTGACGAACGCCATAAAGGAATTCTCCCGGATTATATCTGGGGCGATGGTGATCCGGAAGGTGTGCGCCAGCGAGCTGCCAAAGAGATGATTAAAACTGCTGAAGTGGCAAACATGCTTGGCCTCGATACAGTCGTTGGTTTCACCGGCAGCCCCGTCTGGCATATGTTGTATTCCTTTCCGCCAATTCCCGAAGGAAGAATTGAAAAAGGATATGAGGATTTTGCAAAACGCTGGATTCCAATATTGGATGAATACCAAAAGCTTGGGGTAAAATTTGCGTTGGAAGCACATCCTACTGAAATTGCCTTCGATATTCATTCGGCACATTTAACTTTGCAGGCGCTGAATAATCATCCGGCATTTGGTTTTAATTTCGATCCAAGTCATTTGGGATACCAACATGTGGATTATGTTCGTTTCATCTATGAATTTGCGGATCGTATTTTTCATGTTCATATGAAAGATGCTTACTGGAGCGATGTTCCGGAAAGTGTGGGTGTTTTTGGCGGTCATATGGAGTTTGGCGATAACCGCCGTTACTGGAATTTCCGCAGCCTTGGACACGGGAAAGTGTACTTTGAAAACATTATCCGTGCTTTAAATGATATCGGTTATAATGGCCCGCTTTCGGTAGAATGGGAAGATAGCGGTATGAACCGCGAAGCCGGTGCCACCGAAGCTTGTCAGTTTGTAAAAAAAGTTGATTTTGCGCCATCGGATGTAGCTTTTGACGACGCAATGCAAAAAGAAAAATAATTGTAAAGATGCCGGATGGCAGAGCACATTCCTATCAGAATTCCGGCGTAATAATTCAAAATAATGACAAACAGAAGAACTTTTATTAGAAATTCAACACTGGCTGCTGCCGGTGTAGGACTGGCTGCAACAATGCCAATGGCTGCCTGCGTGGGTGCCAACGAAAAATTAGTATGCGGCTTAATCGGGTCGAATGGTATGGGATTTGCCGATTTGCAGGCTTTTCTCCGCCAGCCGAATACCGAATGTGCCGCAATTGCCGATGTGGATGAAAATGTACTGAACCGCAGACTGGCAGATACAGAAAAAATTCAGGGTACAAGACCAAAAGGATTTAAGGATTACCGTAAGCTTTTGGAAGAACCGGGTATCGATGTAATTATAATTGGAACACCCGACCACTGGCATTGCCTGCCAATGGTGGAGGCCAGCCAGCTGGGAAAAGATGTGTATTGTGAAAAGCCACTCGGTAATTCCATTGAAGAAATCAACATTATGGAGCGTGCTGCAAAAAGATACAACACAGTTGTTCAGGTTGGAATGTGGCAGCGCAGTGATCCGCACTGGCGGGATGCAGTGGAATATGTAAAGTCAGGTAAATTAGGCAAAATACGAACCGTACGAACCTGGGCTTACCAGGGTTGGATGGAGCCGGTACCGGTTAAACCGGATGGTGAAGCTCCGGCAGGTGTTGATTATGATTTCTGGCTGGGGCCAGCCCGCAAAAGACCATTTAATCCAAATCGGTTTCATTTTAATTTCAGGTGGTTTTATGATTATGCCGGCGGTTTAATGACCGACTGGGGCGTTCACATTATCGATTATGGTTTATTTGGAATGGGCGATCCTTCCCCAAAATCGATAATGGCAATGGGTGGTAAATTTGCCTACGAGGATGATGCTTCGGAAACTCCTGATACTTTGCAGGCGCTGTATGAATTTGACGGACACACCATGTTGTGGGATCACGGAACCGGAATCGATGGTGGCCATTTTGGACGCAACCATGGTGTTGGTTTTGTAGGAAACAACGGCACATTGGTTGTCGATCGCGGCGGCTGGGAAGTAATTCCAGAGAAAAAGAAAAACAAGGATTTAATCGAAC
The DNA here is from genome assembly GCA_963771595.1 of uncultured Prolixibacteraceae bacterium. Classification (GTDB taxonomy): domain Bacteria; phylum Bacteroidota; class Bacteroidia; order Bacteroidales; family Prolixibacteraceae; genus CAVYUC01. The sequence goes on from CAVYUC010000015.1 coordinate 46,138, forward strand.
GCGTTGATTTAATAAAAGGTACCGGAAAAGGGCTGGATTTACATATGGAGAATTTTATTGATGGAGTAAAAACACGAAATCAGGATTTAAATGCAAATATTACGGTAGCCGCAAATACTGCACGCGTTGCTCATCTTGGAAACATTGCACACCGCACCGGAAAACGGTTGTACTGGGATACTGCAGCAAGTAAATTCATTGGCGATGATGAAGCAAATTCATACCTGACGCCTACTTACCGGGCACCCTGGAAATTGCCAAATGTTTAAAAGATATTAAAATGAATTCAAAAGCAGGTTTTTAAAGGCCTGCTTTTTTTCAAAATTTAATTCCCGCCATAAAATTCCATACAAAACCATCGCAATTGTACGAACCGTGCCAGAAACTTGTCAACATGGAGAGTTCAGTTCCTAAAAATAATTTCTCCCTGTTCAGCAGCCTGAAATGAATCGTATGAATTAATCCTTTATTGAATTCCTTGCCGAACGATGCATTTGTATAAGGATAACCGCCGTGACGTATTCCACCATAAGAATGGGCCATTTTGCCAAAAAGAAATCCGCTCTTCAATTTAAAAAATTCTCCGCTTCCGTTAAAAGGTGTATAGACAAGCGAACCGGCAAATGCAAAATATCCTGTCAGATCATAATTATAACCATAAGTATATTCAGCTCCGCTGTTAAAGGAAATATTCTCCTGGCGCCAGCCGGAACTGCTTATCAATCGCGGCTCAAAACCGAAATGCTGATTCACCGGAATAAAGTAAGTTGCAGTTAATGCGACTGCCCGAACATCGCCCCATCCAAAAAATGATGGCCCAACACCAATGGAAAGTTCCTTGTTATTTTGGGCAAAAGATAGCAAGGATAATAACAAAAAAATACCGGTTAATTTGATTTTCATGAAAGTTGATTTTAGTTGATGGTTTCAAATATAACGAACAAAAGAAATAATCAAAACCCATAAACTTTTTATTTATCAGAATTAATATTTTAACCTGATTTAAAAGTCTTCTCCCGAAAAAACTTCCACCACTGAAAAAAATACCGTAATTTTAAGCATTACGATAAATAACCAAAATTTTAAAAAATTATGACATACGTACCACAAGAAAACCGTTACGATTTAATGAAGTACAACCGCTGCGGAAAGTGGGGTTTAAAACTTCCTGCTGTTTCACTGGGTTTGTGGCATAATTTCGGGGGAATTGACACCCTGGAAAACGGCCGCAACATGTTGCACCGCGCTTTTGATTTGGGAATTACCCATTTCGATTTGGCCAATAATTACGGACCGCCTCCCGGTTCAGCAGAAGAAAATTTTGGCCGGATTTTGCGTCAGGATTTTGCTGCATACCGTGATGAATTAATCATTTCGTCGAAAGCCGGCTACCTGATGTGGCCCGGACCTTACGGAGAATGGGGAAGCCGCAAGTATGTGCTTGCAAGTCTCGACCAAAGCCTGAAACGAATGGGACTGGAATATGTAGATATCTTCTATTCTCACCGCCCTGATCCGGATACTCCGCTGGAAGAAACAATGATGGCACTGGACAGGGCAGTTGGTTCCGGAAAAGCACTGTATGTTGGAATTTCCAATTACCCGGCAGATATGACAAAAGAAGCATCCAAAATTTTGAAGGAACTGGGTACGCCCTGTCTGATTCATCAACCCCGCTATTCGATGTTTGAGCGCTGGGTGGAAGCAGGCGAAGAAAATGCCATTCGGATTCGGGTTTATGGAGATAAGGGAGGTTTGGACTGGGAACAAATGGAGCCCAATACTTTAACCGCAAAATGGCACGGGCAGCCAACTCAGATTTTCCGCGTGGGCACCAGCCTGGACAGTAAAATTGCTGCGCACAATACACGCACTCCGGGAGGACATCCGGAAGGATATCTGGAAGCATTTGCCAATATTTACCGCAATTTTTCGTTAACAGTTCGTGCTAAAATGAACGACGAGGAACCCACTCCCGAAATGCTCGATTTTCCGGGTGTGGAAGATGGAATCCGCGGAATGCAGTTCATTGATGCAGTTGTAAAAGCAGGATACGACGATAACCACAAAATGGGTGAAATTTGGGGAATGAGAATATAAAGTGAAAATAAGTAGTACAAAAAATAACAGACCTTTCTTACTCCCTTCTCTTTGGGAGAGGGGCCGGGGGTGAGGCTCTTTAAACTTTTAAATATGGCACGACCAGTAACACTTTTTACAGGACAATGGGCCGATCTTCCCATTGAAACCATCTGCCAGAAAGCAAAAGATTTCGGTTACGACGGACTGGAATTATGCTGCTGGGGCGATCACATGGAAATCGATAAAGCCGATCAGCAATATTGTAACGACCGAAAAGCACTTCTCGCTAAATATGATTTGAAATTATTTGCCATTTCCAATCATCTGGTTGGACAATGCGTAAGTGATGCAATTATTGACGAACGCCATAAAGGAATTCTCCCGGATTATATCTGGGGCGATGGTGATCCGGAAGGTGTGCGCCAGCGAGCTGCCAAAGAGATGATTAAAACTGCTGAAGTGGCAAACATGCTTGGCCTCGATACAGTCGTTGGTTTCACCGGCAGCCCCGTCTGGCATATGTTGTATTCCTTTCCGCCAATTCCCGAAGGAAGAATTGAAAAAGGATATGAGGATTTTGCAAAACGCTGGATTCCAATATTGGATGAATACCAAAAGCTTGGGGTAAAATTTGCGTTGGAAGCACATCCTACTGAAATTGCCTTCGATATTCATTCGGCACATTTAACTTTGCAGGCGCTGAATAATCATCCGGCATTTGGTTTTAATTTCGATCCAAGTCATTTGGGATACCAACATGTGGATTATGTTCGTTTCATCTATGAATTTGCGGATCGTATTTTTCATGTTCATATGAAAGATGCTTACTGGAGCGATGTTCCGGAAAGTGTGGGTGTTTTTGGCGGTCATATGGAGTTTGGCGATAACCGCCGTTACTGGAATTTCCGCAGCCTTGGACACGGGAAAGTGTACTTTGAAAACATTATCCGTGCTTTAAATGATATCGGTTATAATGGCCCGCTTTCGGTAGAATGGGAAGATAGCGGTATGAACCGCGAAGCCGGTGCCACCGAAGCTTGTCAGTTTGTAAAAAAAGTTGATTTTGCGCCATCGGATGTAGCTTTTGACGACGCAATGCAAAAAGAAAAATAATTGTAAAGATGCCGGATGGCAGAGCACATTCCTATCAGAATTCCGGCGTAATAATTCAAAATAATGACAAACAGAAGAACTTTTATTAGAAATTCAACACTGGCTGCTGCCGGTGTAGGACTGGCTGCAACAATGCCAATGGCTGCCTGCGTGGGTGCCAACGAAAAATTAGTATGCGGCTTAATCGGGTCGAATGGTATGGGATTTGCCGATTTGCAGGCTTTTCTCCGCCAGCCGAATACCGAATGTGCCGCAATTGCCGATGTGGATGAAAATGTACTGAACCGCAGACTGGCAGATACAGAAAAAATTCAGGGTACAAGACCAAAAGGATTTAAGGATTACCGTAAGCTTTTGGAAGAGCCGGGTATCGATGTAATTATCATTGGAACACCCGACCACTGGCATTGTCTGCCAATGGTAGAGGCCAGCCAGCTGGGTAAAGATGTGTACTGTGAAAAGCCACTCGGTAATTCCATTGAAGAAATCAACATTATGGAGCGTGCTGCAAAAAGATACAACACAGTTGTTCAGGTTGGAATGTGGCAGCGCAGTGATCCGCACTGGCGGGATGCAGTGGAATATGTAAAGTCAGGTAAATTAGGCAAAATACGAACCGTACGAACCTGGGCATACCAGGGTTGGATGGAGCCGGTGCCGGTTAAACCGGATGGTGAAGCTCCGGCCGGTGTAGACTATGATTTCTGGCTGGGGCCAGCCCGCAAAAGGCCATTTAATCCAAATCGGTTTCATTTTAATTTCAGGTGGTTTTATGATTATGCCGGCGGTTTAATGACCGACTGGGGCGTTCACATTATCGATTATGGTTTATTTGGAATGGGCGATCCTTCCCCAAAATCGATAATGGCAATGGGTGGTAAATTTGCCTACGAAGATGATGCTTCTGAAACTCCTGATACTTTGCAGGCGCTGTATGAATTTGACGGACATACCATGTTGTGGGATCACGGAACCGGAATCGATGGTGGCCATTTTGGACGCAACCATGGTGTTGGTTTTGTAGGAAACAACGGCACATTGGTTGTCGATCGCGGCGGCTGGGAAGTAATTCCAGAGAAAAAGAAAAACAAGGATTTAATCGAACGCGTTGATTTAATAAAAGGTACCGGAAAAGGGCTGGATTTACATATGGAGAATTTTATTGATGGAGTAAAAACACGAAATCAGGATTTAAATGCAAATATTACGGTAGCCGCAAATACTGCACGCGTTGCTCATCTTGGAAACATTGCACACCGCACCGGAAAACGGTTGTACTGGGATACTGCAGCAAGTAAATTCATTGGCGATGATGAAGCAAATTCATACCTGACGCCTACTTACCGGGCACCCTGGAAATTGCCAAATGTTTAAAAGATATTAAAATGAATTCAAAAGCAGGTTTTTAAAGGCCTGCTTTTTTTCAGAATTTAATTCCCGCCATAAAATTCCATACAAAACCATCGCAATTGTACGAACCGTGCCAGAAACTTGTCAACATGGAGAGTTCAGTTCCTAAAAATAATTTCTCCCTGTTCAGCAGCCTGAAATGAATCGTATGAATTAATCCTTTATTGAATTCCTTGCCGAACGATGCATTTGTATAAGGATAACCGCCGTGACGTATTCCACCATAAGAATGGGCCATTTTGCCAAAAAGAAATCCGCTCTTCAATTTAAAAAATTCTCCGCTTCCGTTAAAAGGTGTATAGACAAGCGAACCGGCAAATGCAAAATATCCTGTCAGATCATAATTATAACCATAAGTATATTCAGCTCCGCTGTTAAAGGAAATATTCTCCTGGCGCCAGCCGGAACTGCTTATCAATCGCGGCTCAAAACCGAAATGCTGATTCACCGGAATAAAGTAAGTTGCAGTTAATGCGACTGCCCGAACATCGCCCCATCCAAAAAATGATGGCCCAACACCAATGGAAAGTTCCTTGTTATTTTGGGCAAAAGATAGCAAGGATAATAACAAAAAAATACCGGTTAATTTGATTTTCATGAAAGTTGATTTTAGTTGATGGTTTCAAATATAACGAACAAAAGAAATAATCAAAACCCATAAACTTTTTATTTATCAGAATTAATATTTTAACCTGATTTAAAAGTCTTCTCCCGAAAAAACTTCCACCACTGAAAAAAATACCGTAATTTTAAGCATTACGATAAATAACCAAAATTTTAAAAAATTATGACATACGTACCACAAGAAAACCGTTACGATTTAATGAAGTACAACCGCTGCGGAAAGTGGGGTTTAAAACTTCCTGCTGTTTCACTGGGTTTGTGGCATAATTTCGGGGGAATTGACACCCTGGAAAACGGCCGCAACATGTTGCACCGCGCTTTTGATTTGGGAATTACCCATTTCGATTTGGCCAATAATTACGGACCGCCTCCCGGTTCAGCAGAAGAAAATTTTGGCCGGATTTTGCGTCAGGATTTTGCTGCATACCGTGATGAATTAATCATTTCGTCGAAAGCCGGCTACCTGATGTGGCCCGGACCTTACGGAGAATGGGGAAGCCGCAAGTATGTGCTTGCAAGTCTCGACCAAAGCCTGAAACGAATGGGACTGGAATATGTAGATATCTTCTATTCTCACCGCCCTGATCCGGATACTCCGCTGGAAGAAACAATGATGGCACTGGACAGGGCAGTTCGTTCCGGAAAAGCACTGTATGTTGGAATTTCCAATTACCCGGCAGATATGACAAAAGAAGCATCCAAAATTTTGAAGGAACTGGGTACGCCCTGTCTGATTCATCAACCCCGCTATTCGATGTTTGAGCGCTGGGTGGAAGACGAATTGCTTGATGTTCTGGAAGAAGAAGGAATTGGCTGCATCCCGTTTTCACCGCTGGCACAAGGATTACTTACCGATAAATATCTGGATGGAATTCCGGATGATTCAAGAGCTGCCCGCAGTGTTTTTCTGAAAAAAGAAGATGTGGATGCTGCTCACGAAAAAATAGTAAAACTCAATGATCTTGCACAGGAAAGAGGTCAGTCACTGGCACAAATGGCGCTTGCATGGATTTTAAAAGACAAACGCATAACTTCGGTTCTCATTGGAGCAAGTTCAGTTAAACAGGTAGTAAATAATGTTGAAACATTAAATAAACTTGATTTTTCGGATGAAGAATTGCGGGAAATAAAAGAAACTATTAAGTAAAAGAGAAAGCCTGCATTTTGCAGGCTTTCTCTTTTTATCATTTTCAAATATTTCACTTTCACTTTAAAGACCTAACAATTTCTCAGCACCCCAAAAAACAGCAAAAATAAAAGCTACTCCGGATACTGCTCCTGCTGCAAGTGAAAATAGTAAATTAACAGGAAATTTTTGTTTTTCATTTTTCGGAATTGTCTTTATTACAATCCGGTTCTGATTTGTTTTTGTTTCCATAGTCTTCATTTTAATTATTAAAAGATTAAAATGTGTTTTACAAAAGTACGGGTTTTATATCAAAAAAGACAATTCTATCTTTTAATGTTACATTACCGTTAAATTGAAAAAACGCTTCACCAATGGAAAATGTTTTACGGAGCGCATTTAACAACTCATAAAATCTTTTTCAAAGTCTTTTGAACAGAGGTATTTCGTAAATAAATTTAGAATGATTCTTACTAAAGAGCCGAATCAAATTGATTTAAAAAACGGATATCATTTTCGAAGAAATGGCGGATATCTTTAATTCCGTAAAGAAGCATGGCAATTCTTTCGATGCCCATTCCAAAGGCGAAACCTGTATATTTCCGGCTGTCGATACGGCACAATTCCAACACATTTGGATCGACCATTCCGCAGCCTAAAATTTCGAGCCAGCCTGAATATTTGCACACATTACAACCTTTTCCGCCGCAAATCGAGCAGCTTACATCCATTTCGGCGCTGGGTTCAGTAAACGGGAAATAAGATGGCCGCAACCTGATTTTTGTATCTTCACCAAAAAGTTCTTTTGCAAAGTACAACAAGGTTTGTTTCAGGTCGGCAAACGAAACATTTTCATCCACATACAATCCTTCTACCTGGTGAAAAATACAATGTGAACGTGCCGAAATAGCTTCATTGCGAAATACACGACCGGGAAAAATCATACGGATGGGTGGCTGAGTTCTTTCCATCACCCTGATTTGTACACTTGATGTATGGGTTCGCAATAAAACATCCGGATCTTTTTCAATAAAAAATGTATCCTGCATATCGCGGGCAGGATGTTCGGGAGGGAAATTCAGTGCTGAAAACACGTGCCAGTCATCTTCAATTTCAGGACCTTCGGCAACGGTAAACCCCAGCCGGCCAAAAATATTTACAATTTCATTTTTGACCAGTGAAAGCGGATGTCGGGTTCCCAGTTTCATGGGTTCGCCGGGCAAGGTTAAATCCATTCCGGAATCTTTGGAACCTGTCTGTTGAAATGAATCGCGTAATGCATTTATTTTTTCCAGCGCAAAAACCTTTACATCGTTTATGGCCTTTCCAACATCCTTTTTCTGATCGGCAGGAACATTTTTAAAATCGGCAAAAAGCTGGTTGACACTTCCCTTTTTACTAATATATTTTATCCTCAGCTCTTCCACTTCTTCGGGAGTTGAGGCCGTTGCATTTTCCAATTCCTGTTGTAAAGCCTTTATTTTTTCTAACATCTGAATCCTGAAATATAAGTTGAATCGCTGCAAAGATAATCATTCAGAAATAAAATGCACTTTCATTCTGTTTCCGAAAGTCACCTTCCACCTGAAAATTAAAAGACAAGGTTCTTATAGTGCCGGTAAAGCAACCGTTACAATCTGGTTTTTGGGATAGCTATAAACCAGATTTTCAACTTCTATCATGCGCTAATTTTTCAGGCTTATCTTTAAGAAAACCGGTTCATGATCAGAAAACTGAAAATGTTGCGAAAGCGTTTTAATTTGCCGGACTGCAACATTGGGAGAAAGAACAAAAAAATCGATAATAGTCACACCGGTTTCCCTAGACATTGGAATATCCACATCGCGGTTGGTAGGATTTTGCGGATCGAAAACAATTTGCCACTCCGGCGGGAAAACAGCATCATCCAGTTTTTCGCGATAAACAGCCGGATTACCTGCGTTTACATTTGAAATATCATACATCGGCGGGTTCTGATTCCAGTCGCCACCGGCCACCACATAATTTCCCTTTTCAAATTCCTTCAGCATGAGGTCACGGATCACCGGCATTTCTTCATCCCGCATTTTACCGCCTGCATCATAAGCCGAATTATGTGTATTTAATAAAACCAGTTCTTTTCCGTTTTCAAGCTGAAATCGTGAAACCAAAAAACAGCGATCGAGCATAAACAGGTTTTTAGGCCATGCATAGGATGAAAAATAGGAATAGCGCCGGGATGAAACCGGTTGATTATTGGAAAGAGTCATCTGCCCCATTTCCACTTTCCCCATTGGGTTGATAAAAGGCAGCGGCACAAACCGGACATTGTAGTTTACAGCAAATGCCGATGTATATTCCGGCATGGCCTGCTGAATCATAGTTGTTTCATCCTGAAAACCGGTTCTTGCTGAATTTCGGTCGGTTTCCTGCAAAAAAATAAAATCGACACTGTCGGCTGATTTCAAATATTTTAAAGCGCCGGCAGTAAATTTATCAACCTGCTCCGATGTTGGACGAACCATTTGTCCTCCGTCATAAAAAAAGTCCATTTCGGCCCCCAGACCAAAATATCCGACATTCCACGACAAAAATGTAAATATTGAATCCTGCAAATCATGCCGGCTTTTAGGATTATGTACTTCCAGCTCAGTAACTTCATCGGGCTGATAATTGGTTACTGTCCCCCAAATTATTATTACTGCCAAATAGATAACCATTAATGAAACAACAGCAATTATAACTGTTACCAGCACTTTTAAAAGCTTCTTCATCTGAATTTACTTAAGTTTATTTTTATCTAAAAGTACAGAACCATTTCAGTTAAAACAACATTTTCCCGTCAACTTTACTGCAATATTTGTACTTAATTTTCAACACATTATTCCAAAAACAATCTGCATATTCTTTATCTTTGATTTCTAAAAAGTAAATAATGAATGCACCTAAAATTATTCCAAAACGCATTGGCTATTCCAATTCAAGTTTAATTTTACACGGTACGAATTCAATTCTTGTAGATACGGGTGTAAGCGGGCACATTCATCAGTTTGAAAAACTTTTTCGCCGGTACAATTTAAAACCGGATGATATTAAACTAATCATTTTAACTCATATTCATTACGATCATGCAGGTAATTTGCATGATTTGGTGAAGTTAACCGGCGCAAAAGTGCTGGTCCACAGAAACGAATATGAAAAGTTAAAAAACGGGTTCATCCATATTCCAACGGGGCAGGGAATTTATACTCATTTTATTACAACACTTGGAAAAAAGCTGCTTCCAAAATTTGCTTCACCAAAACCATTTAAAGCAGATCTGATAAACGATGATGAATATGATTTGTCAGATTTTGGATTACAGGCGAAAGTTATATCTACACCGGGGCATTCATCAGGCTCACAATCAGTTTTAATGGGTGATAAACTTATTTCGGGCGATGCATTTTTAAACCTAAAGTATGGTGTTATTTTCCCTCATTTTGCAGAAGACCCAAAATTACTGCTTCAAACCTGGCAAAAATTATATAATCTGGGTGTTCAGGAAATCTACCCCGGACATGGGCCAAAACTACAAATTGAAAAAACATACCCGGTTTTTGAAAAGCGGAAAAAGAAATTGAAAGTTGAACTTAATTCAACATTGTTGTAATGAAAAGCGGCACCTTTTTCAAGATGCCGCCGGGAAAATATAGCCATAAAGAAGATGGCTGATTTATGTAGAACTAACTGAACGTCTCAACTTATTTTTCTGGCTTTGAAACAGTAGTATCCCAAAAACAAATGCTATGCCAGAAATGAATTTCAATCTTTGAATTTAATATTGTTTAACAGTTTTACCAGAAATGAATGAAAATAGAATAGTTGATATTCAACATGGAGCAATGGGCTAAAGCCCGGAAGCTCTTGTGCGATGACTAACCCCGGGATTAATCCCGGAGTTAGTGAATGGCCAGAGATGAAGCGGGCTTTAGCCCATAATTGAAGCTTTTTCCCGGACACGAATAGTTTTAGTCATTTAAAAAACAGATATTGTCTCTTTTAAAAGCCGGATTACATTTTCAACATTCTGATTAAAAACTTTCAGCACTTCTTCCCAGGTCACCGGATCTTCATCTGTTTTCCAGCAGTCGTAGTCGGTACTTAAAGCCACTGCGGCATAAGGAATTGCAAGTTCATTGGCAAGTATACATTCCGGTGCCACCGACATATTTATAATATCGGCGCCCCATAAACGAAACATGTTTGATTCGGCCCGGGTGGAAAAACGCGGTCCTTCAATTGTCACTACTGTACCGAACCGATGATAATTTAAACTTAAATTTTCTGCAGTTCGAATTAATTTGCCCCGTAATTCTTCATTAAAAGGATCGGCCATTGGCGTGTGCCTAAGATTTCCATTTTCGAATGAATTAAAGAAAGTTGTTTCGCGATGGCGGGTGAAATCAATAAACTGGTCAGGTATAACCAAATCGCCCCGCTTGATTTCTTCCCGTAAACTGCCGCAGGCGGTTGTTGCCAGAATATGAGTGCAACCTAATTTCTGTATTGCCCAAATATTGGCTCTGTTGTTCACCTGCGAGGGCGGCAGGGAATGGTCCAGGCCGTGACGTGATAAAATTGCCACTTCTGTACCGCTAATCCGGCCAGTTCGAAAATCAGAAGAGGGCTTTCCAAATGGAGTATCTATTTTTACGGTTTCAGGATCTTTTAGTATATCCGGATTTTCAAGGCCGGAGCCACCGATGATTGCTATTTTGGTCATTCTACAGATTTTTCGGGATACAGTTTAAGAATATCTTTTTTTGAAGCCTTACAAATTCCACGTTCGGTAATAATTCCGGTTACAAGCCGGCCCGGGGTAACATCGAATCCATAATTAATTACATTACTTGTTGCAGGAATCAGTCGGACGGACACAATTTCATTGCCGCCCCAGCCTTCAATTTCCGATACTTCCCTGCCGTTTCGCTCTTCGATAGGAATTTCGGTCACACCATCGTTTAATTCCCAATCAATTGTAGAAGAAGGCAATGCTGCATAGAAAGGAATGTTGTTATCTTTAGCTGCCAGCGCTTTCAGGTAAGTGCCTATTTTATTTGCCACATCGCCGGATGCTGTTGTCCGATCGCTGCCAACAATCACCATATCCACTATTCCGTGCTGCATTAAATGCCCTCCGGTGTTATCCGGAATTACATGTGTGCGGAACTCCCATTTCACCCAGTTCGTAAGCTGTCAGCCGTGCTCCCTGGTTTCTGGGCCGGGTTTCATCCACCCAAACATGAACAGGAATCCCTCTTAAATGTGCTTTATAGATTGGAGCAGTTGCAGTTCCCCAGTCGATACAGGCCAGCCAACCGGCATTGCAATGCGTAAGAACATTTACAGTTTGCTTCTTTTTACTGTAAATTTCTGCAATGATTTCGCAGCCAATTTCACCAATTTTACTGCTGTAAATAATTTCCTGCTGTTTTAAGGAATCCGCTTTTAACCGGACCTTTTCAGTTAAACCTGAACCTTTTCCCTCCTTCAACATAAAACGAACCATTTCATCCACCGCAAATGCAAGGTTAACTGCGGTAGGTCTTGCCGATTTTAAATATGCTGCCTTTTCGCTGATGTATTGTTCAAATTCATCATTTTTAAATTCCAAAAGTGCAAGGTACATTCCGTAAGCAGCAGTAACACCAATAAGCGGTGCGCCACGAACGACCATTTCACGGATGGCAAAAAATGCATCTTCTGTAGTTTTTAAATCCATTATTTCAAACTGAAACGGCAGCTTCCGCTGATCGATTACCTGAACAATGTGAGGGTTATTTTCTTTTAACCAGATAGTATGATATGGTTTACCTTGAATTTTCACGGAACCTTTATTAAATGTTTATCTTCGCAAACTTAAAAATTATTTGAATGGCACCTGACCTTAAAAATATAAAGAATATTATTTTCGATTTGGGAAATGTACTATTGAACCTGGATTTTGATGCATCGATAAAGGCTTTTCACGAATTGGGACTGGATAAAAAAGTGCTGGACAATCAGCAGGCTTATTCCGATCCTGTTTTCTACGATTTGGAAGTCGGGAATATTCCACCTGAAGAGTTCAGAAAAAGAGTACGCAAAGTTTTAAATAATCCGGAGGCAACCGACCAGCAGATAGATGATGCCTGGTATGCAATGATTCTCGATATACCGGCACATCGTGTAAAACTGTTGCAGGAGCTTGGTAAAAATTTCAACATTTACCTGTTTAGTAATACAAATAATATTCACATTTCACGACTTCATAAAGCATTTCTTGAACAGCATGGCATTGAATTTCCGGCGTTGTTTGTAAAAGATTACTATTCCCACGAAATAAATGCCCGGAAACCCGATTTGGAATCGTACCAAAAAGTAATTCAACTGGCTGGAATAAATCCTGAAGAAACCTTATTTGTTGATGATTTGGAGAAAAATATATCAGGGGCGCAAAAGGCCGGTTTAAAAACTTACTGGCTGAAAAACGGAACTGAATTAACGGATGTGTTTAATGCAGAAGCTATTTCAAAATCCTGATATTTTTTAGCCGGATATCTTCCAATGGCCGCCATTCGCGATCGGTTTCCACTTTCACAATTTTATCCACCACATCCATTCCCGAAGTAACTTCGCCAAAAACTGTATAGGTACCGTCAAGATGAGGCGCACCGCCAACAGTTTTATAAGCCTGTCGCTGGGCAGCGCTGAATTTGTAATCGTTTTGTTCTTCAATTTCATCCAGTTCCTTGTCGAAATATTTGCGGCCCGAGACAATGTAAAACTGCGAACCATCGGAACGGCGGCGCTGGTTCTTAGTATCGGGTTTACGCGGCGAGCCAATCATTCCGCGTTTATGAAATAATCCAGGAACTATATGTGCCGGAATGGTATAGCCCGGACCTTTCCAGCCGATAATATCTCCCTTTTCAGCGTAACGGGTATCGGCAGCTCCGGTTTGTATCCCAAAATCAGGAATGACGCGGTGAATCAGCAGGCTGTCGTAATAATTTTCTTTTACCAGTTTTATAAAATTATCCCGGTATTCAGGCGTTTCGTTGAACAACCGGATGGTAATGTTTCCCCTATCGGTTTCCAAAACCAGCCCTTTTATTTTCCGATTTTCTTCCGCTACTTCTTCACTCGATACCGTCCGAAGGGATTCAAGCGTTTGCGGCTCTTTCTTTTGGGTTGAAAGTAAATCGGAAATATAAAATGAAGGAATTACAAAACTTTGTTCTTCATAACGCACAACATCAGAAAAGGCTACACCAACAGCACTTTTATCGGATACAAAAACCGGAGCGCCAAACGACGATTTTCTGATTTTGTTGGTTATGCGGTACAATTTGGTTCCCTGCACAGTTGCCAGATTTAAAACCTTTCCGGTAAAAAGCTGAATGGTTTTGGAAGGTGTGGGTGAAATGTAGATCGCCTTTGCTGAATTGGGCACCGTTCCGGAAAACAATTCAACCGGCTTTCGTTTTGATATTGTCCACTTTCAATACAATCAAATCATTTATTCGATCGAAAGCTACGTATGTGTTGGATTTAAATTTTTCATCGGTACCGAAAGGCGAAATCTGTACATTATCCGCACGATTTACCAGCGAGTATTTGGTAACGATTAAATCTTCGTCTACAAAAAACCCCTGCCCCGATTCAAGAATCCTTTCGCCGTCGTACGAGTCAATTTTAACCACTGAAGATAATACTTCGTCCCAGCCGGAATTTGTATTTTCAGGTTTTGCATTTTCCTCCTGCACCGGCTTTTCTTCCTGCTTCTTTTCTTTTGTTCCACAAGATGAAAAACCAAGTAATGCAAGCACCCCTATCAGAAGATAAAACTTCATTTAATTCTTTTCCAAGACATTTACGTGAATAACAACATCAGTGAACGGTCGGTTGTTTTTATCGGTATCAAGTGCGGCAATTTTATTAATTACATCGAAACCCGAAATGCATTCGCCAAATACTGTATATTCTCCATCCAGTTCGGGATAGCCGCCAATTGTTGTATAGGCTTCACGTTCTTCGTCAGTAAATTCAAGAACATCGGTTTGTAAACTGTATTCCGATTCAATTTCTGATTTTACTCTTTCTGCTATTTCGCGAAATTCATCCACCATCTTTTCTTCTTTCAGCATTTGAAGTTCGTTTCGTACTTCAGGTGTCAGGTATTTTTGAACAATTTTGCTCCGTATTGGCCGGTTAACCGCCATTTCCATTGTATCAAGCTCGCCCGTTGTAAATTCTCTTCCTTTCACAATGTAAAACTGCGAAATATCCGATTGCTGAAAAGGATTCACTTCATCGGGCTGCCGGGGTGCGCACAAAGCTCCTTTTTTATGAAAATGGTTAGGCCGGATTTCGTCATCAACGGTTTTATCAGGATCGCCGTAACCAATTCTTTTTCCCGGAGGGGCATCCTTTGAACTTTTGGAGCCACCCTGGATAAGAAAATTCTGAATGACCCGGTAGAAAAGAGTTCCATCATAATACCCTTCTTCGGCCAAATCAATGAAAGCATCGCGGTGTTTTGGCGTGTCATCGTACAAGCGGAATTTCATGTCGCCCATGTTTGTTGAAATCTCCACAATTGTTGACTGCCCCATTCCGCACAGCGAAAAAAGAATACCGGCAAAAACTGCAAATACGCGAAACATCATTTATCAATTACCTCCACTTCCATTTTTATATCTTTTACCGGCCGATCTGCCGAACCTGTTTCAACAGCAGCAATTTTATCCACAACATCCATTCCTTCAATTACTTCGCCAAACACGGTATAATCGCCGTCGAGTGAAGGATATCCGCCAATGGTTTTATAGGTTTCCCGCTGTTCATCAGTATATTCGTATTTATTTGCGGCTTCGTATAAACTGTCGGATTTCAGGCGGATTTCAACGATTTTGTTGTTAAAACTTTCCACATCTTCATTTTTCTTAAACTCATTCAGCTCCTTGTAAGACTTTTGTACCTCCTGATTAAAAATCCGTCTTTTCAAACTTTCATTTTTCACCATCAGCAACGTATCCAGCTGCCCGTCGGTATATTTTTCGCCCTGAATAATGTAAAACTGCGATGAACTGGAACTTTTTTTCGGATTGGCAACATCGCCTCTGCGGGCTGCTGCAACTGCCCCTCTTTTATGATAATATTCGGGAACAAATTCGGCTGGCAATGAATAATCCAAAGCACCAGCGCCTAATTTTTGATCGGGTGACGCATTCCTGGAATCCGGATCACCGCCCTGAATCATAAAATTGGGAATAACGCGGTGAAAAAGCAATCCGTTGTAGAATCCTTCGTTGGCAAGCTTAATAAAATTGCTTTTGTGCTCAACAGTTTTATTGTAGAGTTTAATTTTAATATCACCATATTCCGTTTTAACTAAAACAAGGGTATCTTTTTCTTCATTCTCTGCATTACCGCACGAGATACCCGCAGATAATAAAGCTACGGCAACAAAAAATATCAATTTTCTCATTCCTCTGAAAATTTATTTAAATTAACCTGTTCTTATTTGACCTGAACTATTCATAAATTTTCAAAAATATGAATAAAGTTCAGGTTAATCCCGACTTAGATGAAGTTAAACTTTTTTTTAAAAGTTTTTACGTAATCTTAGTCGCTGTCGGAGACAGGGATTATTTGTGAATAATCCGGATTAAATTTCCGGTAAAGATAAAAAGATGCAAAAAATAGTGCTATTAATATCTGTTTTCCTCGTGTTAAATTCCTGTAATTTTCGAAAAAAAAATAAAAATCACGTTGCCGTTGAGATAAAAAAAGCGTCGGTTTTAGAGGTTCAGCCCCGGGCTTATATTCCCGAACTGCCGCGGAGTTTATCCGAAACTTCCGGTTTAATATATTTTGACGACCTGGTTTGGACTTTCAACGACAGCGGCGGGAAGAGCCGGATTTACGGATTTAACCGGGATGGAAAAATTGAACGGGAAATAAAAATTAAAAATGCTAGTAATGATGATTGGGAAGATATAGCCCAGGATGAAAACTTCATTTACATTGGCGATTTCGGCAACAACAACGGCAACCGTAAAAATCTTGTAATTTACAGGATCAATAAAAAGGAGATTACACGCAAAAAGGAACAAACTGTGCATGCTGCTGAAATTAAATTTTCTTACTCTGACCAGGAAAATTTTAATTTTTGGCCACATAAAACAGCTTTTGATTGTGAAGCGCTGGTAGAAGTGAAAAATCAACTTTATGTTTTTACAAAAAACTGGATAAACGAAACCACAACTGTTTATGCAATACCCGAAATTGAGGGTAATTACGAGGTTCCGGCAATTGACTCGCTCAATATGAAATGCCTTGTAACCGGTGCCGATATCAGCCCCGACAAAACCAAACTTGCCATTTTGGGTTACCACGATTACAAACCGGTGCTGCGACTATTTTGGGATATGGAAGCAGGTAATTTTTTTTCCGGAAAATCATTGTTTATGGACATGGACACAATAAACGGCGCTCAAACAGAAGGCATTTGTTTCCTGGGGAATGATACTGTTTTAATCTCCTGCGAAAACACTAAACATTTTGACCAGCAGGTTTTTTACATCGATTTAAAAACCATAAAATAAGATGGAACAATTACAAGTTACAAATTCTATACGCCTCGAATCAGTAAAACTTTCGATGGCACCTGTAATTTTTGAAACCATTGATACCAACCGGAAATTTCTGCGAAAATGGCTACCATTTGTCGATTTCACCACACATCCCGATGATACCGAAAGCTTTATTAAAGGTGCGTTACGAAACATTTCCTTTAAAAAAGATGAAATATTCAGCATCTGGTACAAAGAAGAATTTGCCGGATTAATTGGTTTTAAAGATACCGACTGGGTAAACGGGAAAACCGAACTGGGTTACTGGATTTCGGAAAAAATGCAGGGCAAAGGAATTGTAACTTCAAGCGTTCAGGCATTGTTAAAATATTCATTTGTGAAGCTAAAATTAAACAGGGTACAAATAAAAGTAGCTGTTGGAAATGAAAAAAGCGCCGCCATTCCGAAACGTCTTGGTTTTTATACTGAAGGAATTGAACGGCAGGGAGAGCTTCATCATACCGATTACTTCGATCTTGAAGTTTACAGCCTGCTTAAAAAGGAGTGGCAGGGCAGGTGAAAACTGTTATTTTCCGTTCTAAATCACTCATAATCAATAAAGAATAAAATTCATTAAACATCCATGTATTTTCATATTTATTTAATATATTTGACCCATAAATTCGTTTGTTCGATTTTTAACAAACTTATTTAAGCCAGCAACAGAATACAAATGAAAACGATGAAGGAAAAAACTATCAGAAGGAATTTGTACCGTGTGCTTCGAAAAACAGGAGTTCAGAAACAAGATATTCAAATTGAAGCATCGTACAGCGAAGATCTTAATTTTGACACCATCGATTGGAAAATCTTCATGTTTTACCTGGAAGGAATGTTCAACATTTCGATTCGGGATGAAGAATTTTCACGTTTTGGAAGTGTAAACGATACATTACTTTATTTAAAACATGTAGCATAACAGTTTTAAGGTTAATAAGCAATTTTTTGGGAGTCAGTAATTTGGCTCCCTTTTTTTTAGTCAACCCCAACATTATACTTCAAATCACTTCGTTTGCAATTTTGCCCCTTTTACCCCGCGAAAGGTTGCATTACAGTCAATTTTAAACCAAATTCGAAGAATTCAGCCTAAAATTTTTAGCATGTAACAGGTTTAAAATTTAAATTTGAAATGCTTAAAAAGAATTAAAGCAACCTCTTTTTTTAACACCGTTCTAAATCTTTTTGCTCCGTTCGCACTTTAAAAAAAGCCGGTTTCCCACCGGCTTTTTAAATTTTACAGCATATTATTTTTAAGCGCTTCCGCGATTCAAATCCATCATATTATTTTGATTTCATTTCCCAATACCAAAATCACATCGCCCGAACGTAATTTCGCGCGTTTTCGGAACTCCTGCTGCCCGTTCAGGAAAACGTTTCCTTCGTCAACCAGCAGTTTGGCATGTCCACCGGTTTCAGCAATTCCTTTCAGCTTTAGCAATTTTATCAGTTCGATATATTCCGATTTCAGATTAAACGTATCCATTACAAATGAAGCTTTTCTTTAATACCAGCCGGAATTGCATCTTTATGAACGAGAATTGCAATGGTTTTCAACCGCATATAATCTTCAGTCATGTTTAAATAACCGCCTAAGTTATTGCTGTCGGCGCCCCATGAATTTTTAGTGTAAAAACAGGTTTTACCATCGTCACTTTTTGAAAGACCCACAATGTGCATTAAATGATCATCGGTTGTTGAGCGGTCGAGAAAAGTTTCCTGGCGCATTTCCTGATCCACTTTTCCCTTTAGTTTATCCGGAAGATCTGCTATTCCTTTCCGGTTATTAAAGCCTTTTTCACTTGTGTCTCCGTCCCAGCAAACAGTGTAGCCATTTTCCAGAGCAAAAGGAATCACCTGCATTAATTCATCGATTGGAAGGTTATAATATAAACCGTGTGCCCAGTTATCCGGTATTTCGAGAACAAAAGGCTGGTAAAACGCGTGGTGGGAATAGGAAGTAATCTCCACATAATCATCCGGATCGATTTCAAATTTGGCAAGTAACTCCACAGGCGTAAGTTTTTTTCCGTCAACTTCTATTTTGCGCGGTATCTTACCAATATATTCATTTAAAGCTGAATTAAAAGACTTTGAAGCTGAACTGTCAAAGCTCTTTTCTTTTTTATTCAGGGTGGTAATTTCTTTATTCAGTTCATTTTGCAATTCGCGGTGATTAAACCTGCCATTCTCTTTTTTACCCGGGAATGCTTCATCTGTAGCAAGACCTTTTTCCTGTAACACATTTAATACATCGTGTGCCTGGCCACCCTGACTGAAGTTATTGTTTCCGTGGTAAAACAAATATTCTTCTGCCTTATCCTGGTAAGCATAATACACAAAAAACATTTCCGAGAGGTCAACTTCCGGGTAACCTTTCCGCATAATTTCTGATTCCAGGAAACTTGTAGTTGCAAAGCTCCAGCAGGTTCCGGTGCTTCCCTGACTGATAACCGGCGTATGTTTTAATTCGATTTCAACGGTGCAGTTATTATCATTTTGTGCCGAAACTGAAAGCAATGCAAAAATATTCAGCACAACTAATAAGGAGAAAAATTTCATTCTTTTATAATTATAGTTTTTTTATTTCCAGTTGTTTTTTCCGGGTTAAGCCCATTACCACCAAATCATACGATTCGTCGATAAGGTTTTTTATCAAATTGTCCGGCAACGAACCATCAATCTGAACGGTATTCCAGTGTTGTTTGTTCAGGTGGTAGCCCGGTTTTACTGCCGTATATTCTTCACGTAGTTCGATGTTTTTTAACGGATCATTCTTTAACGCCACAGCCAAATCATCGACCAAATCAGTTATGCAGAATATTTTATCAGCAACTTTAAAAACCAGTGTGTTTTGGTCGAACGGAAAACTTTCGGTTACTCCCTTCAACGACAGGCAATATTCTCTTAATTCCTCGATATTCATAAAACCTCCTAACCTCCCGTTTGGGAGAAACAATTAATTTTTCTGAAAACGATAAAAATAATGGAATCATTTAAAAAACATTCCTTTCGAAATAAAAAAACAGAAGAATTTAAACTTTCTTTTGGGGGATTTAAAACCAAAAATTACATCGTCGGGTAAAAAGCGTCTTTAAAATGTTCAAGTTCGAATTTCTGACCAAAAAAGATAATTGTAATTACATCGAAACGTGTTTCAAGTTCCCAGTCAAATTCCTGAATATAAGCATCGGCGGCTTCCACCAGGCGCTTGATTTTTCCATTTGTAACCGCTTCCGATGGATGTTCATACCGGATTCCATTGCGTGATTTTACTTCCACAATCACCAATTCGTCCCCGTCGCGGGCAATGATATCGATTTCAAAGTGACCGAAATACCAGTTGGTATGCAGTATTTGGTAACCCAGTTTCAGTAAATGCTGCTGTGCAAGCCCTTCTGCTATTTCGCCGATTTCGCGTTGAGTGACCATAGGATAGTTTAAAGTTCCGGGTTTAAAGTTTAACCTGAACTATTCATAAATTTTCAAAAATATGAATAAAGTTCAGGTTAATCCCGACTTAGATGAAGTAAATCTTTTTTTTTAAAGTTTTTACGTAATCTTAGTCGCTGTCGGAGACAGGGATTATTTATGAATAATCCGGATTAAAGTAGCTTTAGTGTGGAATGTTGTCCGTTTACTTTCAATTGCCATTTTTGACCGAAGGAAAGTGCCAGGTTCTTTTTGTTGTGCCCGGCCGGAAATCCGAAGCAAACCGGATAATCAAATTCTTCCACAGCTTCAAGGATTATTTCGTGCACTGTTTTTCCGAATGGCGATTCATTGTCTTTCATATCTGTAAAATCGCCAATAATGAGAGCCGCCAGGTTATTCAGTTTACCGGCAAGTTTTAACTGATTTGTCATTCGGTCGGTGTGGTACAGATATTCATCAAGGTCTTCAAGAAAAAGAATCTTTCCCCTGGTATCCATTTCATATTTGGTTCCCAGCAAACTTGAAACAATTGAAAAGTTGCCGCCGGTAATTTCACCCGTAGCTATGCCGGGCCGGTTGCTCACGTTGGAAGGCACAGTGTATTCCACTTCTTTTCCTGTCAGCAGGTTCATCATCGATTCGAGACTTTCACTCACCTGCTCTTTTTCATCGAAAAAATAGCGGGGCATTGCTCCGTGAATTGTTGCAATTCCGAGGTGCTGCAGGCATGAATGCAGTACAGTAATATCGCTGAAACCAACCAACCACTTTGGTTTTTGCAGGAATCCCGAGAAATTAAGCTTATCGATTATCCGCACTGTCCCGTAACCACCGCGCGAACAAATAATGGAACTGGCATCCGGATCATCAAGGGCAGTCTGCACATCTTCAAGCCGCTCCCTGTCGGTTCCGGCATACTGAAAATGACGGGCAAAAACATGCTTCCCCAGCTCCACTTCAAACCCTTGTTCAGTCAGCCATTTCACAGCCGGAAGCACTTCATTTTCCTCAATTTTTCCGGCAGGCGATACAATGTGGATTTTATCTCCCGGTTTTAAAAAAGGTGGTTGTTTCATGAGTGAAAAATATAAAAGGGAAAGTTACAAAATGCAACCTTATTTTGCACAAATCAGCTATTCAAAATTGCATATAACTCCTCCACATCATCGGCCAAAAAATCAGGTTCCACCTTTTGTAAATCTTCCGTTTTTCCAAAACCATAGGTCACAGCAACTGTTGCCAGTTCATTTTCCTTGCCGCCTTCCATATCAAAAACCGTGTCGCCAACCATGGCAATTTGTTTTGAAGGTTTCAGGCGGTTGCTGCGGAGTATATCGAAAATAATGCCCGCTTTGGTGGCTTTGTTTCCACCGTAATCGGCGCCTTTTAGCTGAATAATGTATTTATCGAATTCAAAATGTTCGATAATCCGCTGGGCATAAATTTCGAGTTTCGATGTGGCAATAAACATTTTCACTCCGGCAAAATGCAGTTCTTCCAGCATCTGGTATATTCCAGGGTAAGGTTCATTTTCGTGCCAGCCGTTTTCGCTGTAGTAATCGCGGAAATACTCCACCGCCAGCTTGGTATTGCGTTCGTTCAGCCCAAATAAATTACTGAACCCCCACTGCAGCGGCGGTCCGATGAAATGATCAAGAATTTCTTCCGTGTAACCATGAATCTGCATGTGTTCCAGCGCATACAGCAGCGAATTACGAATTCCGCTGGTATTATCAGTCAGCGTTCCGTCAAGGTCGAAAATGATATGGGTAAAGTCAGGCATGTTTGTTAATTTTTATAGCGTACGAATTTACATCAATCCATTGAAAAAATCATTACATGCCGGATTGTTTTTACGTGCTGCTTGTATCAGCAAAAGAGTCTCCCGCGGATTGTGCTGATTTGCGCAGAAATTATAAAATCTGCATGTACTTTCAAAATCAAAATTCTGCAATCGACATTCGACATTCAAAATTCTTAACTTGCATATCGATTAGAAACAAATTTATCTGCACAAAATCTTCTGTTATTTGTAAATAATGAAATATGTTGAACCCTTTCCGGGTTCCGGGTTGTACTTCGCCTTAACCCCGCATTTCCATGCGGGGCTATTCAAATTTAATCCTTTCAGGATTTTTACTTCCTGATTCTGTTATTCCCTGTCCGTCCAGCCAGACGGGGTTATTCGATATTTCTTATTTCTTCTTGATCTCCAGCTGATTGTGCTGATTTTCGCACAAATCATACAATCAGCGGATATCTGCGGGAAATACATACGCAAATTAGTCCTGTATTAAATATAAGAATATCTAAAAAAAACATAACTTTGTTTTTTATTAAAGATTAAAAATTAAACCTATGGATTCAGTTAGTGTCATTTTACAAAACATTTATGATGCGATAATTCTCTATGGATTGCGTATAGTCGGTGTAATCATCACCCTGATTGTTGGTTGGTGGCTCATCACAGTTATTCAGAAATCATTAAGAAAAAGTTTCGAAAAACGGAAAATGGAACCATCCCTGCGTGGGTTTTTAAACAGCTTAATCGGAATTGCTTTGAAAACCATGCTGATAATAAGCGTTGTGGGAATGCTGGGGGTGGAAATGACCTCATTTATTGCGGTTCTGGGCGCCGTGGGTCTGGCCGTTGGCCTGGCCTTATCCGGAACTTTACAAAATTTTGCAGGTGGAGTAATGATTTTGCTTTTTAAACCTTTTAAAGCAGGTGATTATATTGAGGCGCAAGGCCATTCCGGATCAGTGAATGAAATCCAGATTTTCAATACAATTTTAAAAACTCCGGATAATAAAACCATAATAATTCCTAATGGCGGGTTATCAACAGGATCAATGATAAATTATTCCACCGAACCAAGAAGACGGGTAGATTTTGTATTTGGAATAGGTTACGGCGATGATGTAGCCAAAGCCAGGAAATTACTGACTGGTTTAATCGATAAAGACTCAAGAATTTTAAAAGATCCGGCACCATTTATTGCAGTGACTGAATTAGGCGACAGTTCTGTTAATTTGGTTGTTCGGGTGTGGGCCGAATCAAAGGATTACTGGAACATTTATTTTGATATGAACGAAAATGTGTACAACTCATTCAGCAAAGAAGGCCTGAACATCCCGTTCCCGCAAATGGATGTACATTTACATCAGGATAAACAGAAACTGTAATATTCTTTTTGTTTTCATTCATTTTCCTTTTACAATTCAACCTGAGCCGATTTTAAATCCTCCGGGAGTTGGAGTATTTCTTATTTCTTTTTACTCTCCCGCGGAATACGCTGATTTTCGCAGAAATCATAAATCTGCGTTTATCTGCGAAATCTGCGGGAAATATCAAATAATAAATAAGGAATAAGAAATAAGAAACATCAAAACCCGGAATCCACCCTCCCAAAAATTTCCACTATCTTTGTGGCCTTAAAAAAAACACGGTTAATCAAATTCTTTTGCAATGACAGATTTTAAACGTACTCTCATAACCACTGCACTTCCATATGCCAACGGGCCCATCCACATCGGGCACCTGGCCGGGGTATACGTCCCTGCCGATATTTATGCCCGCTACCTCCGCCTGAAAAACGAGGATGTATTGCTCATTGGCGGTTCCGACGAGCACGGAGTGCCCATTACCTTAAAAGCCAAAAACGAAGGAGTTACGCCGCAGGATGTGGTGGATAAATTCCATAAAATTATAAAAGAGTCGTTTCAGAAATTCGGAATTTCATTCGATGTATATTCCCGTACAAGCGCCGAAGTGCATCATGAAACAGCTTCCGGTTTTTTCAAAAAACTGTACGATGAGGGCAAGTTTATCGAAAAAACATCGGAGCAATATTACGATGAAGAAAACAAACAGTTCCTTGCCGACCGCTACATCATTGGCACCTGTCCGAAATGCGGCTTCGAAAAAGCATACGGCGACCAGTGCGAAAGCTGCGGAACTTCGCTTAGTCCAACCGAACTCATTAATCCCACCTCGATGATTAGCGGAAATCAGCCGGTGCTGAAGGAAACCAAACACTGGTATCTTCCGCTCAATGAGTACGAACCGTGGCTGAAAGAATGGATACTGGAAGGCCACAAAGAATGGAAACCTAATGTTTACGGGCAGTGCAAATCTTGGATCGACAGCGGACTGCAGCCGCGCGCCGTTACCCGCGATCTGCAATGGGGCGTGCCGGTTCCGGTGGAAGGCGCCGAAGGAAAAGTACTGTACGTATGGTTTGATGCGCCCATCGGTTATATTTCAGCTACAAAAGAGCTGACACCCGAATGGGAAAAATACTGGAAAGACCCGGAAACCCGCTTGTTGCATTTCATCGGGAAAGACAATATCGTTTTCCATTGCATTATTTTCCCGGCCATGTTAAAAGCTGAAGGTACATTTAACCTGCCGGAAAATGTGCCGGCCAACGAATTCCTGAACCTCGAAAACGACAAGATTTCCACTTCACGAAACTGGGCAGTATGGCTGCATGAATATCTCGAAGATTTTCCGGGGAAGGAAGATGTGTTGAAATATGTACTCACGGCCAATGCCCCGGAAACCAAGGACAACGATTTTACATGGAAGGATTTCCAGAACCGAAATAATAACGAACTGGTGGCTGTGCTCGGCAATTTTGTGAACCGCGCGCTGGTGCTCACCCAGAAATATTTCGATGGTGAAGTGCCCGAAGCCGGTGCATATACCGATTTCGACAAGGAAACGCTTTATTCGATTGCCACAATCAAAGCCGAAGTGGAAAAAAGCCTCGACAGTTTCCGTATCCGCGAAGCATTGAAAAATGCAATGGACCTGGCGCGGCTTGGTAACAAATACCTGGCTGACGAAGAACCGTGGAAGAAATTCAAGACCGATCCGGAACGGGTAAAAACAATTTTAAATGTAAGCCTGCAAATTACGGCCAACCTCACCATTTGCCTGGAGCCGTTTTTACCATTCAGCATGGAAAAACTGCGCGGGTTCCTCAACTTCGATAAACAGGACTGGGACAAACTGGGAAATACAAGTCTGCTTACCGGCCGGACATAAAATCAATTCCCCCGAACTGCTGTTCGAAAAAATAGAAGATGAGGTTATTGAAGCACAGTTGCAAAAGCTGCTCGATGCGCGCAAAGCAAATGAGGCGGCGGCAGCAAAAGCAAAACCGGCAAAAGAGAGTGTGGAGTTCGATGATTTCGCGAAAATGGACATCCGCACAGGAACAGTTCTGGAAGCCGAAAAAGTGGCCAAAACAAAAAAACTGCTCAAACTGAAAATCGACACAGGAATCGATAAACGCACTGTGGTTTCGGGCATTGCGGAATATTACCAGCCCGAAGATTTAATCGGCAGGCAGGTTTCCATCCTGGTGAACCTGGAACCAAAAAAGCTGCGTGGCATCGAATCACAGGGGATGATTTTATGCGCCGAAGATGCCGATGGAAAACTGTCGATTGTGGAACCTGACCGGAAAGTGAAAAATGGATCGGAAATAAAATAAAAGCCCCTTATACCTTCCGCCGAAAGGCGGAGAGGAATTTTATCCCCCTTTGGGGAAACAAGGGGGCTTCTTTCCGCAGTTTGCAGTACTGTTCCGAAACTTCGGAACGGATCGGCAAACTGCACTATATATAACAACCGCTTTTGTACGCAAGGGCGGTTTTTATTTGCACTATTTATCGAATAACACAAATCAGATAATCCAGTTGAACACCGGCATTTTTCTTATATTCAACAATTTTCAGGGATGATGGCATAAAAATGTACAGGTTAGAATTAGCCACACTAATCAGTTTTTTCTTCCAACCGGAACAACTCTTCTACCCGTAACTTGAAATATGCTGCAAGTTTTAATGCGGTTTGAACGGACGGAACAAATTTATTCCGCTCGATGGCATGAATGGTTTGGCGCGAAACTCCAATAGCCACGGCCAGTTCTTCCTGGGTTTTATCGTGTATAACACGGTGCAGTTTTACATTGTTTTTCATAGGTTACCACTCGAGAATAGATATTTTTCTAAAATACCGCACAATTAAATACAGCACCAACTGGGTGCCGATAAATGTCGACGGCTCGATCCTAATCTCTCGGTTAACCATGTACAAAACGAAAATAAACACAATGGTCACCACAAGAATGATATAAGCCGATTCATACCTCAGTCGCTGGGTAAATTCGTCGTCTCTTTTGTTTTTCGACAAAATATAGATCAGCAAACCACAAAGCAAAACATAGTCTGCAATTTGTGAAACTTTTTCAGGGAGTACTCTTTTAAATTCAACTTTTACAGGGTCAGACTGATTTTCATTATATCCATCCATAAAACCTTGCCTGCCATCGTCAATTGCACTCAAAATAAATCCAGATAAAAAAATGATAAGACCAATCTTTTTAAAAATGTGAGGTAGTAGTAGTAGTTTCATCGGTTAAAAGTTATAATAACATGACAAATGTAAAATATAATTTACAAATGACAAATAAAATAGAAATAACATCGAACTGCATTATCGATTCGTTGTGAAATCAAAATGACGATTTAATCTTCTTCGGCTGGTACCCATTCCAGTGCGCCTAAATCGGGGCCTTCATCTTCCAGTCGGGAATTATTGTCCAAATCCAGGGGGAAAAGAGTTGCAATTTCCACATTGCCCACATTTCTTGCAGGCGATAATGAATCGACCTTATAGACAGATGCTGAAATTCCGGTAAATTTTGGTTCTTCATTAAAAACAGACTGAACAAAAGAACCCGATGGTGCGGAATTTTCACTGGTTTTCAGTAGAGAGTTTACATAGCTGAATTCGAACCGGCCTTCACCCTTGCTGTCAAAATAAATTTCATCGGTTTTGTTTCCGTAAATGATGCAGTTTCCAAAACGGGCATTAAAATCGAAACTGTATGTTTTTTTATTGTGGATAAAATAATTATTGAGCAACAGTGCAGATTCCTTTCGCTTTCCCGCATAATAATTGGCTATTGTGCAGTGATAAAATTCATAGTCACCGCCATAGCGCAGTGCAACCGTCCAGGAACCGCTGTTGGCAAAAATGCAGTTGGAAGCTTTGACTGTTGTGGTGCGGGCGTCGAGGCAGTTGAGGGTCATGTTTTCAATGCGGGTATTTTTAAGGGTTAAAACCGGGTTTGCCGAAGGCCCAAGACTATCCACCTGAATACCTTTCCCTGCATTTTTAATTATTGCATAATCAATATTATTGTCCACACTTCCCAAAAGAAAATGAATTCCGCCGTATATATACACGCTTCCATCATCGAATACCAAATCGGCCCCCCACTGTCCGGGAACATCCTGATAATCCTTTTCCAGCCTGTCGCCAAGAAATTTTACCGGTTCTTCAAAGGTCCCGTTAACCCGGAGTGTTCCCTTTACAAACATTCCGGATCCCTTGTGAAAGTGAATCCGGCACCCGGGATCAATGGTGAGCGTTTCCAGCGAATCGACCAAAACAGAATTGTAAACCAGATAGGGCTTATCATTTTGCCAGTGCTGCGATTTAATCACTTCGCCATCGAACAAATGAAAATCCTGTCCAAATGCAATTAAATCCACATCCTGTCTGTTTCCGTTCACATCGAAAACAATGGAATCGTGCATGATCATTGGATTATTTTGTCCGGTTGGATCGATGGTCACTTCCACAAAAATATAAAGACTGTCGCCGGCACGAATTGCCACATCGTTTACCGAATTCGAATTATCGCCATTAATGTTTAAACGAAAAACTGAATTATCGCCCTCTGCCAGATAAATCCTTGAGATTTTTATATGCGCCCGAACCCGGATTTATTACCCGAAACAATTTGGTAGTGGACCCAATGCGTGTAAAAACAGTATCGAAAGTTACTGTATCCGATGAAAATGTAAGCTGAATGTTGTTGCTATCCGGATTGATTTCCTCTTCATTACAGGAAAAAATGCACACGATAAAAAAGAGGGATGAAATGATGATGAAAAACTGTTTAGCCATTCGTTTTTTGGTTAAAACGTTTTGTTGTTCATTTTAATGCATGGCCGGATAAAAATTTTCGAAGGATGTTTGAATTACATTTTTAAATTGTGATTGTCAATTCCCTGATTAAATCCATATCTTTGAAAGAACCAGTATAACCAATTCTACCGACTATGAAAAGTTTCGTTTACCTTTTCACCCTGCTTCTTGTTCTTGCAGCTTGTTCGCAAAAAGAAAACACATTGAAAAAAGATTATCCCATTCAGCCAGTATCGTCACAAAATGTAAAACTGACCGACAATTTCTGGTCGAAACGCATTGCAACCAATCGCGAGGTAACAATTCCCTATTGTTTCGAAAAATGTGAAGAAACACACCGCATTGCCAATTTTGCCATTGCCGGCGGATTGATGGACGGAACCTTTGAGGGTATCCGTTACAACGATTCCGATGTGTTTAAAATTATGGAAGGTGCGGCGTATTCCCTTCAGCAAAAATACGATCCGGAACTGGATAAATACCTCGATGATTTAATTGCACAGATTGCTGTAGCGCAGGAAGCGGATGGTTATTTGTACACCATCCGCACCATAAAAGGCGACTCCGCAATGACAGAGCGCGAAGGCAAGGAGCGCTGGTCGCAGGTGCGGAACCACAGCCACGAACTGTACAACATGGGACACATGTACGAAGCGGCAGTGGCACATTACAATGCTACCGGCAAAACCAGCTTTCTGAATGTTGCCCTTAAAAATGCAGATTTGATTGCATCGGTATACGGCCCCGATAAACGCCATGACGCGCCGGGCCACCAGGAAATTGAAATCGGGCTGGTGAAACTTTACCGCACCACCGGCGATAAAAAATATCTCGACCTTGCGCAATTTTTTTTAAACGAACGCGGGAAATCCGGCATCCGCAATCCGGAAAGTAACAGCCAGTGGGAAAACGGCGCCTACTGGCAGGACCACAAACCGGTGGTTGAACAAACAGAGGCTGTTGGTCATGCAGTGCGTGCAACCTACATGTATTCGGGAATGGCCGATGTGGCAGCGCTCACCGGTAATCAGCAATTCGTTGATGCCATCAACACGATTTGGGAAAATGTGGTTGAACAGAAATATTACATCACCGGCGGAATTGGAGCCATGTATGAAGGCGAAGCGTTTGGTGAAAATTACCAGTTGCCCAATCATGCCTACAACGAAACCTGCGCAGCCATTGCAAATGTGTTCTGGAACCACCGCATGTTTCTGATGAACGGCGACAGCAAATATATCGACGTGCTGGAACGGACTCTATACAATGCGGTATTGCCCGGAATTTCATTCGAAGGAAATACGTTTTTCTATCCGAATGTACTCGAATTCGACGGCAAAGAACCATTTAACCAGGGGGCAACCGGACGCAAACCCTGGTTCGACTGTTCGTGCTGTCCGTCGAACCTCTCGCGGTTTATTCCGGCCGTTCCCGGTTACCTGTATGCGCAAAAGGGGGATGAAGTTTATGCCAACCTTTTTGCCGCCAGCACCACCCAATTCAACCTGAAAAACAATGAATTTGAAATTCAGCAGGAAACAAAATATCCGTGGGAAGGAAATATCCGGTTTAAAATTCGGACAGATAAACCGCAGGATTTTACTTTGAAAATTCGTGTCCCGGGATGGACACAAAACCATCCGGTACCCGGCGACTTGTACCATTATGAAAATAAGCAGGAAAAGGAAATCCGCCTTTTTGTAAACAATGAACCGGGGTCAGTGAAAACTGAAAAGGGTTACATTACACTGAATCAGAAATGGAAAGACGGCGATGTGGTGGAACTGGTGCTCCCGATGGAAGTTCGCAAAGTTGTTCCCAATGAAAATATAAAGGAAATTAAAGGTAAAGTGGCCATAGAGCGCGGCCCGATTGTATACTGTGCCGAACAGGTGGATAATCCGGAAGGTGTGTTGCAGAAAACCATTCCGGATGAAACGGAGTTTGCGGCTAAATTTGAAACCAATTTATTGCAGGGGGTTGTAAAACTTGAAGGTTCAAACGGACTGGAGTTGGTACCCTATTACGCCTGGAGCCACCGCGGCCAGGGCGAAATGGAAGTTTGGTTTAGACAGTGAGGCCATTCCGGCTTCCCTCCGGGTAAGAATAAACTCTGTATAAAGAAAACAAAACTTAAATAACAGCATCATGAAAAAGCTACATCTTATTTTTATCGCAGTTTTTACCCTGATAGTGGCAACTGCAGGGGCACAGGAAAAATTTGGAAAAGGACAGGTCACCCAAATTGGCCTGGTGGTGAACGACATTGAAAAAGCATCGGAAAAATGGGCGGCCATTTTAGGATTCAGTGAAGTTCCGGAACCTATAATTACCGACGAATACGACAAGGCCCATACACAGTTCGAAGGCGCTCCAACTGAAGCGCAGGCCAAACTGGCATTCTTCCGGCTCGAAAACCTGACCATTGAACTGATTGAACCGGTGGGCAAAAAAAGTACCTGGTACGAGTACCTGAAGAAACATGGCGAAGGCATCCACCATATTGCATTTAATGTGGACGGTATGGAAAAGAGTGTAAACTATCTTGAAAACAAAGGCGGCAGGCAGGTACAAAAAGGAGATTTCACAGGTGGCAGCTATTCGTATGTGGAAATGCCGGAAATTGGTGTGATTTTCGAATTGCTCACCAATACCGGAAACTGATTTAAACGATTAACAGCAGCGCAATCAGTAAAACAAACAGCATAAAAAGGATAAACTGGTTACGGACAAATAACCCGAGCAGGATAAGGATTTCCACTTCATCGCCGAGGGTGGTAAAAAGCTCAATTTCGCCTTTGTCCTTTGTGATGAATTCATTCGAGGTGTAAACGATGATTTCTTCTCCGTTATATTTCCACGACCAGCGCGACTGCCAGAAGTTGTTAATTTCCAGCTCGAAACGTTTGCCGTTAATCACCACATCGCTGCGGGGGTTAAAAAGGTTAATCATTACCATGCCAAGCAGGCTCTGGTCGTTGGCATCATATATCTCCAGTTTCGACAGGAAGAATCCACGGTTCATGGAAAACAGCCGGCCGTAAATCATGGCTTGAGCGGTGGAACTTAACATGTTCTCCCACTCAATTTTCCCGATCAACTCTTTGTTTCGTTTTATCTCCAGCTTCGACCCAAAAATTGCTTTTGTCCACTGCAGCTTTTCCATCATTTCTTTTTCATTACGAGAGATGCAATTTAAAGATTTATTCCTGAAAGATGATTGAAGCAATCCATTGAATTGTTCGATTTTAGAATCTTTAACGAAATTAGTTATTGAGCGAGATTCCATTATCAATGAAAAGGTAACCCTGCATTTTCTATGTTATAAAACATTTGCACTAACAAAA
Organism: uncultured Prolixibacteraceae bacterium; assembly: GCA_963771595.1. Lineage (GTDB taxonomy): Bacteria > Bacteroidota > Bacteroidia > Bacteroidales > Prolixibacteraceae > CAVYUC01. The sequence continues at coordinate 77,923 of CAVYUC010000015.1, forward strand.
TTCAATAACCCAATGGTATTAAAATATTTACAATCCCTGTTTTTATTTGGAACAAATAAAAACAGGGGGGGGAGGAGGGGGATTTGATATATAGAAGTTCTATATTTATTTTCACTAACTTTAAGATTCACGAACTTGAAATTATTTTCACAATATAATATGAAACACATCATCTTTCTTATTAAGAACAAATTTATTGGATAAGCCTCCCCGGGGACAAATCCACGTCTTATTTTGTTCCCGGCCCGGGGAGGCAGGCAGTTTTGATAATCACCCGTACAAAACTACTATCCGGGAACGACTTTTACAAGGTGGCTGCTGTAAAAGTTAGTTGTAGTCAAACATTAACTTATTAAAACTATTACTATGAAAAATATTGTTTTTATAATTTTATCACTCGTATGTATGTTAGGTAATAATTCAGAAAGAAGTATTGATTGAAGATGAAAATATTAGCCAACTAAGTGAATTAAAAAGTTTCATTGGGAGTGAAAATCAAGAATTGGTGTTTGACCGTAATATTGAAAAAATGGCCATTGCTTTAGCAAAATCATTAAAAGACAAAAATCTCCGAAAGACAATAAAGGAGGAAGCTATGTTAAAGGTTGATGGCGATTATGACATTGTTTGGAAAAATTTTAAAGGCAATTCAATAAATACTGATAAAGGACAAATGGAAATGTTGGACTTACTCCTGGATAATGTTGATCAAAATAATTCAGAAACTTATTTAATTGAAGATTTAGTTCGTTTTAGCGAAACTAACAAAGCACTCCAAATAGCTGTCCCAATTCATTGTGAGGGTTGGGATGTAAACAATTATATTCCTTTGGTAACTTATTTGCCCTTTAATTATGATGAAAATACAGTTAAAGAAGTTAAAGCTTTTGATTCGGATGGAAATATATATTATTTAAATGTTGATATTGAACCTGAAAATCCTGTAGTTGTAATCAGTCGCTCGGAACGATTAGATGAAAATGGAGAAATACGGAAAGTAGAACCAAAACTAATATCTATTAATTATGATAAAACTGATGCAATTCTAAAAAGTGCACCAACTGGACCCACAAGTCTTAAACTTACTCACGGGTATGCAAATTCAGTTATATTAGAATAGACTGATGTTATGAATGAAGATTCATACGAAATATGGAGAATGCACAAACCTCCTGAAACTCAGTTTTGGCATTTTGCATCAACTGCACAAAATCATAATAATTTCATTAATAATTGGATTCAAGAAGGAGCAAAAGTCTCTTATAAAGTACGTGCTGTGAATAGCGATGGATATTCTTCCTGGTCACCAATAATGACAACTTTTGTATCTGCGAGAAATGATGGAGAAACCATAAAGATAAAAAGAATGAAATTTTCAAGCGCCGCATTAAATGCAGTTGAGCATTGGATGTCAGGAGCACCTGAATTAAGGTTACGCGTTATAAAAGGATCTTCAACAGGAGCTTCGGAAGTTTATACTTCTGGAATTATCGAACCAAACAAAAGAGATGACATTAAAGATGTATGGTGGAATCATGAAATTCTTCTATTTAATTGGTATACAAATGTTCACGGAACTGTTTTAAATTTTGAATGGAGAGAAGAGGATTGGGAAGATGATGTTAGTTTTAGCATTACTGGTAGCTATGAAGATAAACAAGACAGCGGCACAATTAAATATGGTGGTACTGTTACATACACTAATCAGAAAGGAGATGCTAAAGTTGGAAATACTTTAGTTTTATGGTGGCATAATAAATCTTTAATATACAATTTAACAGGTTTTGAATGGCAGTTTGTTTATTAATAATCTAAATTTTAGCACCATGAAATTTATTTCTGTTACAATTATTGCATTTTTTATTTGCATATCATTAAATGCCCAACAAAAATGGAGTTTAAGTTCTAATGCTGGTATAGCAAGCGGAACAGAAGCTGTTGATGGATACTACTTTTCTTTTAATTTTGGTATCCCACTGTTCAAAGCGATTGAATTATCGCCAACTTTTAGTAATGCTTCCATGCTGCCAAAACAGTCTATATATCGCGATTGGAACATTACTGATGGGTTAACACCCAAACCTGTTCCAATAGAAGGTTATGGAAATGAACATGAATCAATAGAAAGTTTAAGTTCTTTAAGTTTACTCTTATTGTTTAAACCTTTCGAGTTAATTCGAACCGATAAACTAAAACAGCATGAACTGATTTTTGGCACAGGAATTTCTCATAACAGCTACATAATTATAAAGGAAGCTTTTCAGAAAACCGGAAATCTATACGAACTCAACAGGTTATCTTTACAAAGCAACAGAAAGGTTGAACCATACTATTTCAAACTGTGTTACAATTACCTTTTTGCAGAAAACCTGTTTTTAGGAATAACCGGTGGAATAATCGGGTATTCAGGCGAGGCTGAATTACTTGCTGGATTGCAATTTGGAGTTAAGTTTAATTAAAAGAAAAACAACCCAAGAAATGCCGGCTCCTTTCGGGGCCGGCATTTCCGAATATTAATTAATAAATTAGCCTTACATTTTTAAACAAAAACCAGGCATCTTTTGCCCCAAAAATTCTTAATCAATATGTTAAATCTTAGAACAGGAAACAATAAATTCATTGGGTAAGCCTTCCCGGGAGCAGATCCACGTCTTACTTTGTTCCCGGCCCGGTGAGGCAGGCCCCGTGAAATTTAAAATATTTCACAAGGGCAGGCAGTTTTGATAACTACCCGTACAAAACTACTAACCGGGGGCGGCTTTTGCAAGTTAGCAGTTGCGAAAGTTAATATTTGCTACAATATCAAATCAATAAATAAAATGAAAAATTTAGTGCGACCATTTCTATTACTAGCTTTAATAGCCGGTCTTATTTATTCTTGTCAGAAAGATAATTTTGAGGAGACTGAAATTATTATTCCCAAAATTACAAATGCAAAAGTCCTTGACAATATTGACAGTGTATATAATCCAGTAAGTATTAAAGAATATACTTACAATGCTTTTGATGCTGATGATGAGAACATAAACAAACAACTATTAGATATTGCGGTTGCAGCATGTGAATATTTTAAAGACAATTCACAAAATGAATTTATAATGGGTCGGGCAAATTTAAGTTCAAACAAATGCTTTAACTTAAACGAGTTAGCTTCAGTAAATTCATTAAAATCCGCGAATGAAAAGTATGTTAATCTTATATCGGTAATAAAAGATGCAGATTTAAAACACAAATCAACCAATCCATTTAATAATACTCTTTTATTATGCGTATAATATTCATTTTATTAATTATTCTATTAAGCTTTTCTAGCTTTGCTCAAACTGAATTAGTTTCAGCATTCAACTCAACAGCCTCGGGAAGAAATGTATCCATACTTATTTCCAAACCAAAAAACAATCATGAATTTGGCGGCGGACTAAAGTACAACATCGGAATGCTTGCCATGCCCGACGACCAGGAAAATTTGTATTACAAGCGATTGTATCCTTCAACCTTTGGACAGCATTTTGGTTTGCAAACGTTTTACAATTATCACATTCTGAAAAACTGGGAGCACCTTAAACCATTTCTATTTTTCGATCTGCAGGGAACGTTTTCAACTACGCGGAACAGGTATTTTGGCCAGCAGGAAATTACCCGCTACGGCCCTTTTACATGGTTAGAGCAATACATTGGGATAGGTTTTAAGGTTGATTTGCCCAACAGCTTCTTTATTACCCAAAAAATTGGCGGGGGCGGAATGCTCATTTTTGGTGAAGATGAAACACTGTTAAAAAAGAGCGCTGACTGGGAATTCGGCGGATTAATAAATATTGGAATCGGATTCCGGTTTGAATAAAAGAATGCCGGCTTTTTCGAACCGGCATTTTCATGGCGTATTTATTTTATTGAAAGACAGTCATAGCATCACTTTAAGAAAGGCTATAACTGACAATGAGAGTGTTTTTTATATTAGACCTAATTCAAATTACCCCCCCCATAAATTTTATTAAAATTTCGGGGTTACTTTTTCTCCATAAATAGAATTTAATAATAGACGCACGGGCCAAGCCCTTACACTAAAAAATCATGAAAAATATTCTTAACTGCAAAAACAAATTCATTGGATAAGCCTCCCCGGGGGTTGATCCAAGCGTTACTTTGTTCCCTTCCGGGGAGGCAGGTAGTTTTGCAACTACCCGCGCAAAACTACCATACGGGAACCATTTTTACAAGAATGAATCTTTAAAAGTGAGGGTAATTAAGAATTATTAAGAATTTAAATTATGAAAAGAATACTAATCCGATTATCATATTTATTTTTTGCCATTTTTATTTGGAGTAGTTGCTCTAAAGAGGAACCGTTTAAAGATGAACAAATAGTAGATATTTACAGTGACAACGATGTTGTAGTGATAAATGATATCGTTCATTTTAAGAATAGAGAAGCATTCAAAAGAACGATCGACGAATTGCACAGCAATGGACGCAATACGTTAAAAGACTGGGAGTCAAAGGTCTGCTTCGATTACTCATTAAGAAAGTTGAATGATAATGATACAATTAATGAGCCGTATCCTAACGACGCTATAATTCAAGATCCATTTTTTGCAACTGTAGTAAATCAAGATGGATTATTTGTTATTGCAGATAGCATACATAAAATCACATTTAAAACGGAATATATTATTCCAAATTATAATTTTAGGAAGTTAAAAGAATTAAATAGCAACAATGGTTTAAAAGGTGCCATAGTCGATGAAGAAATCGTGAAGTTTGATATAACACGGGGAAAAACTGATCCGTTAACAAAAAGTGTAACTTGGTGGAATACACGCGAAAAAAGTGATCCTTGTGGATATTGTCATCTAAGCGCTCATGTAAAATGCTGGTGCGTTAATTACGTAGCATATTCGTCTGTAGGCATTCGAATATCAGGGAGAAAAGCAAATGATGTTCCCAATTGTTCTGATTTTAGAAATGATAGAATGTGGCTCGCGGAAGTTGATGGTTGCGCTTGGGCTCGACCAGGCAATTTCCCTCCAGAATTCTTAGGAACTTATTGCGGTTCAAGCCTTAATGATGATGAATATAATGTTGACAAAACATTACTTTATCAGGTAGGTACTTCTATATACTGCGAAAAAATTGAGGCAGATTACTATTATTCTGATGATGGGATTTGCTATAACGAACACTGGTTTGAAGTATGGGATTAAATTTTCTAAGCAGGTGTGTTTCATACCTGCTTACTTTTTCTTATTCAAAAAAGAAAATACTTATTCTTCTCGCATTATTAGTTTCCTGTGTAAGAGAAACTGAAATTGATTTAAATGATTATTATATTGAAAAACCGGTAGTTTACTGTATCATTAGTCCGGGAGAAAATATTAATGTATTAGTTTCTAAAACATTGCCTTTTGGATCGCCGGCCGATAGTATCGAAATTGTTGGCAATGCAATTGTTGAATTTACAGGAAACGACTCAACAATCATTTTGGATTTTAATCCTCAAAGAGGCTTTTATACTAGCTCGCACGAAAAGTTCCCGGTAAAAAATGGAAATACATACAATTTACGAGTAGCACTTTCCAATGGCACAGAATCATTTGCATCTGCAATTGTTCCTAAGGAGCCTCCACAATGGGTTGACATTAATTACAATCTTTTAGTAAGAAACCCTGATAATCCGGATCCAACCAGACTTATTGAATTTAATTTTTATTGGAAAAACGATACAGAAGAAAATTGTAACTATTTAGTTTATTCAAATGACATTATTCGAAGCGGAAGAACACGGGGGAATAATTTTGTATTCCCGAATGATAATTTAAACGGTACAATTATGTCAGCATATTATCTGGATTCTTACAGCAATTTTAGTTCAACGAAAAAGGCAACAGTAAGTTTGATAAAAGTTACTTCGGAGTTTGACCAATTGCAACAATATGAAAATCAATTGCAAAAAATAAGTGACAATTTGGACATGGGCCTTTTTTGGGAATTATATCGGGGCATTATTCCTGAATACACCAATTTTGAAGGAGGTTACGGTTTTTTTGGTGGATATTTGAAGACGGATACTGTTATTCAATTATGATCACTCAAACATGAAATTTAAATTCATAATAGGTTTAATAGGTTGTACTTTTTCCCTGGGAAGTTGCGTTTCTTCTTATCAAAATTTGACAATCGAAAATCACGAATATCCGCAGGTCGAATCGGAAAATACCGAATTCTACCTAATACCTTCTGCAGATACCGTTTCAATTGAAAACAAAAAGTTCTTAAAAAAACAACTAAAACACGGGTTGTGGTTAATCCCGGTTAAAGCAATTAATAACAGCGAAAACTCTCAATTAATCACTAAAGACAGGATTACAGTTTTCAATTCGTATGTTGAGGCAGAAGTTGTAACCACAGACCGATTTTACAAGAAGGTTCGGTACAGCATTCCGGGAAGAACTGCAATCGGATTGGCTTCAATTGTTGGCTCAATTAGTTTTGGGAGTTTTGGTACTTTTTTCAATTACAGGAATCCGCTTTTAATCGTTGCCGCACTTTCACCTTTTTCAGTTGCTTCAGCAATAAAAACCAACAAGCAACTTCAATATGATTTAAACAAATTGAGCCTTCTAAATAAAAGGATTTTGCCCGGAGATGTTCGATTCGGAATTATTTGCATTCGGGCAGAAAATATCGGGGATATTTATATCCGGCTGGAAAAATAATTTTTATGAGAACCGGAAGATATATATTGGTAATCATTATTCTAACTTCGATTATTAAAGTTTCAGGTCAGAACAGATTTTACATCCTCGAAGGGAATATAGTTAATTCAGAAACAGGCCTTTTTGTAAATGACGCACAGGTACGAATCCCATCTGTGGATAAGGAAATTACAGCAGGCAGCAACGGAATTTTCCGAATGGCAGCTCCTGCCGGAGAAAATGTATCGATCATTATAAATCATCCGGATTATGAAATGAAGCTGGCTGTGTTAAATTTAAAAAGTGATACAAGTATAACCTTTCAAATAAAACCACTGTTGCGTTCTGTTTTAATTGGAGAAATTGAAAAAACAGCGGACCGGTTTGATAAAGTGGAAGAATTACAAACCGGATTGGAGAAACTTCCGGCAGGAGCATTGAAAAAACTGCCGGCCCTGGGAGGTGAAAAAGATGTTTTAAAAGCATTTACGTACTTCCCGGGTATTCAAAGCGGAACCGAAGGAACAACCGAAATGATTGTCAGGGGAGGTTCATCTGATCAAAATCTTTATTTGCTCGATAATAATATTTTGTACAAGTCATCTCATTTGCTCGGAATGTTATCCTCTTTTCAGGCTTTATCAGCAGAAGAAATAGAATTCTATAAAGGTGGATTTCCTTCGAAATACGGGGGTCGCTTATCTTCGGTAGTAGATGTGAAAACGAGAGCGCCAAATTTCAAAGATTTCTCACTCGAAGGAGAAATTGGAATAATATCTGCAAAACTGCTAAGCGAGATTCCAGTAGTCAAAGAAAAATCTTCTTTAATGATAGCTGTAAGAACTACGTATCTCGATAAAATTGCCAAACTCTTTGTTGATACTGAAGATTATGAATCGTATAATTTCTACGATACCCAGATAAAATGGAGCACTAAAATAAAAGACAATAACCTTCTGACAATAAATGGTTTTTATGACAGAGACAACTATTACATTTTTAATAAAACAGGAAAACAGAAAGATATCTATTCCCGCGACGAGCAAATTTGGAGTAACCGGTTTCTGAGTGCAAATTACAAAGCAACACTCAAGAATAATGGAACTGCCAATTTCTTTATTGGCTATTCAGGATATGATATGAGATTAAACAGCTTATATGAAAGCCCCGATAGCATCAGAAACTATAACAACCAGTTTAAGACTTCAATTAAAGATTTTACAATAAACAATTACACTTCATTTTCATCCTCAAAATGGGATTTTAACTTTGGAGGTAGTTTAACCTTGCATCAATTCACCCCTGCACTAGTAAATAACAAATCGTATGATTTCAAATTGTACAATAACAATCTTCCTGAAAAAAATACTTTCGAATTTTCAATATTTGGAGAGCTCATGCAGGATATTACTGATAATTTAACAGGAAGAATTGGATTCCGAAATACAAATTATAAAACAGACAATAAAATTTACTCTTCTGTTGAGCCAAGGATACTGCTGAAATATAAAACAACAGAACAAACTTCATTAAAAATTTCTTACAGCAGAATGACACAATTTTTGCATCTGCTAACAAACCCGGGGTTAGGGTTGCCAGTTGATTTATGGATGAGTTCCGATGAAAATGTTAGGCCGGAAATCTCTAATCAAATTAGCCTGGGATACGCCCAAAACTTTGATTTAGGAAATCATAAGTTAGCACTGAATACTGAAGTTTATTATAAAAAATTAAAAAATATAGTTTCATATCGGGATGGTTTTAGTTCCCACAATTTTACAACTCCTTATTTTTTCAAAAATAATCTCAATTGGCAATCAGCAATTATACAGGGAACAGGTTCTTCCAAAGGTTTGGAATTGATGATAGAAAAATATTCAGGAGATTTTTCGGGCTGGATTAGCTATTCACTTGCCTCAGTAATACACGAATTTAAAGAACTAAATAACGGAAAACCATTCCCATCCAATTACGATCATCGTCACAATCTTTCAATCGTTGGCAATTACAGAATAAACCCCAGACATGATTTTACTTTTAGTTGGGTATACGGTTCGGGGCATCCTGTAACTTTGCCTCTCTATATTTATTTCCCGGGGAGTTTTCATTTTTCAAATGGGACGGTTAATTTCCATAACAAATCTCATTTGAGCTTATATGCTCAAAGTGAAAGGAATAAGTATAGAATGATGCCATTTCACCGGTTAAATGTTGCAATTCAAAGAAAATTTGAAACTAAAAATTTTACAGGAAACTTCGAACTAAGCGTTTATAATCTTTATAATCGCAAGAATCCCTTTTATTATTATGTTGATAACGTACCATATTACGAAATCAAAGAAAATGATCAACCAGAAATAAAAGTGAGACAAGCACTAAAATCTGTCTCTGTATTTCCGTTTATTCCGTCTGTTTCTGTAACATTTAAATTAAAATAACGACAGAAATATATAATTTTTAGAAGTGATGATTAGCTTTTAGAAATATTAACGTCATGAGAATGCCGGCTCCTTTCAGGCCGGCATTTCCATGGCGCATTTCTTTTCTTTTTCCTCCCCTTCGGGGAGGTCAGGAGGGGCTTTATGGAATCAACACTTTGTCGATTACGTGAACCACTCCATTTTTTCCTTCAATATCAGCGGCAACCACTTTGCTTTCGTTAATCATTACCCCGCCGGAAAGGTCAACTTTAATTTTCTTACCGTTTAAAGTAGTTACCGAACTATTCGATAAATCGGTTGACATTACTTTCCCGGGAACAACGTGATAAGTAAGAATCGGTGTCAGTTGTTCGGCTGTTAAGTCTTCCACACCATCAACACCAAGCTTGCCAAAAAGGCTTTTAAAAGCTTCATTGGTAGGTGCAAAAACGGTGAACGGACCTTCGGCACTCAATGCATCCACCAGACCGGCTTTTTTAACTGCATCCACCAAAATCGAGAAATCGGGATTGGCTACTGCAATTTCAACTACTGTACTGTTACCGGTTTTTGAATCATCCAAACCAAAAGTTGCCGGGTTCAGCATCCACGATTCAAGTTCCATAACACGCTCTTCATTCACTTTCATAAACTCTGAATTCTTTAATTCAGTTGCACCAACTGCAGTTACCGAAGTAATAAACAGCAGTGCCATTGCGATGTTTCTCATTTTTGTTTTCATTGTTTTCATTTTTAATTGTTTGTACTATTTGAATTTGTTTTTAAAAAATATTACGGTAATAAAACTTTATCAATCACATGTACCACTCCGTTGGCGCCCTGAATATCCGCAGCTACCACTTCGCTTTCGTTGATTTTTACTCCGGAAGAAAGGTTGATGGTGAGTTTACTGCCCTCGTTTAGTGTTCCTACTTCGCCGTTTGCCAGTTCCGTTGATAATACATTTCCCGGAACCACATGGTAGGTTAAGATAGGCGTCAACTGTTCGGCGGTTAAATCATCAATTCCCGAAATCCCCAGTTGTGTAAATAAAGCAGCAAACGCATCATTAGTAGGTGCAAATACTGTAAATGGCCCATCACCACTCAGTGCATCCACCAATCCTGCTTTTACAACCGCCTGCACCAGGGTGGTGAAATTTTCATTGGCCAGTGCAATATTCACAACGGTTGGCGGGAGTATCACTTTATCTACCACATGTATGATTCCGTTGCTTGCCTCCACATCGGCAGCCGTTACTTTTGTATTTTCATTAATCGACACCCCATTACCGGTTTTGATGTACATTGAAATGTTGTTGTCATCAAATTTCGCCAGCGTGGGATAATAACCCTGGCTGAGATCGGCCGCCATTGCTTTGCTTCCTATCACATGGTACGATAATATCTGCGCCAGAAGAGCCGCCGGAACATCATCCAGTGATGTTAATCCCAAATCCTGCAGCAGTGAAGCAAATGCCGCATCTGTAGGTGCAAAAACCGTCAGATTGTTTTCTGTACTTAAAAAATCAGCCAGTCCTGCTTTTTGTGCGGCCTCAATCAAACTGTCAAACTGGCCGGCATCCTGTGCCACTTCCACAATGTTTTTCGATTCCATTTCAGGAGCCGGGTCTTCATCATCGTTACAAGCCGTAAAAATTAATCCGGTTACCAGGAACATCATCGTAATCATTGCTAATTTTGTTTTCATAACTTTCATTTTTAAATTGTTTTCATTTAACCCTTTAATTGTTTTCTAAATTTTGTTTCACGAATATATAAAAACATTAAACGTCTTTTTGTTTAGTATTTAGTTTTTATATTTAAACATTATTACATTATTTATCATTGAACACTCTATATTTAAAGAGCTACATTGAATTTGTTAATAAATGTTAAATATATATTAGTATTGGATAATGCCCGCCTTTTACATTTAAATGTTGTTTGTTCAGCAAGAGGATATATTAACTCAATCTAAAGAAGTAACCTTCCAAATCATGATTTTTGTTAAGATTCGGCAAAATGGACAAGGATTCTCACGCTCCATCTTTTATTTCAACTAATTTTGCCACTCGATTTTCAACCCGCATGATTCATCCTTATCGAAAGATTTAGTTGTTTTTGCGGGTTAATCCCGATTTAGTTGAACTCACTTTTTGGTAACAAAAATGAATGTGAAACTTAATCGTTACAGGAAACTAATAGTATATTGATGGTATAATTCGGATAAAAACAATTTTCAATATGTCAGAAAAAGAGCAAAAGCTTTTTACCGGTTTCGCCCCCCTTTCAACTGAAGAGTGGGAAGCAAAAATACACGCCGATTTAAAAGGCCTCGATTATGAGCGGGCGCTGGTTTGGCGAACCTGGGAAGGTTTTAATGTCCGCCCCTATTATCGCGAAGAAAACATTAAAGACCTGAATTTTATTGATACATTGCCCGGGGAATTCCCATATGTCCGCGGAAATAAAAAATCGGGCAATAACTGGTTCATCCGTCAGGATATTTATGTAAAAGACCTGGAAGAGGCCAACAAAAAAGCGTTAAACGTGTTGGGACGTGGCGCTGATTCGCTGGGATTTTATTTCGACTGCAGAACTAAAATAACCAAAGCTGACCTGGATTTACTATTGAAAGACATTTGCCTCGAAGCTATCGAAACCAATTTTGTTTGTGGTTGCGAAAACTGCAACTGCGCTGTCCCGTTTGCTGAATTCATTCCCGCAGGTAACTTTAAAAAGGATGAACTTATTGGTTCCTCAGCAATCGATCCCATTGGTTCTTTTGTTTTAAAAGGAAAGCTTGGGGAGCAGGCATTTACGGAACTGAAAACAATAATTGAAAAGACAGCGGAGCTGAAAAATTTCAGGGTCATTGGTATTCATGGCAAATTCTTCGCCAACAGCGGCTCTTCCATAGTACAGGAACTGGCATTTTCGCTGGCACAGGGCGCTGAATATTTAACACAGCTAACCGAACTGGGGTTAGGCGTTGACGGGGTAGCTCAAAACATTAAGTTCCATTTTGGCATTGGCAACAACTATTTCATGGAAATTGCCAAGTTCCGCGCGGCCCGTCTGCTGTGGGCACAAATTGTAAAGGCATATAATCCGGAAAATGAAGATTCTGCCAAAATGATGGCACATAGTGAAAACAATACATTCAACAAAACGGTTTACGACCCTTATGTAAATATGCTGCGTACCCAAACTGAGACCATGTCGGCCGCATTGGGCGGAGCCGATTCGATTTCCGTGTTACCGTTTAACGCCGTGTTTGAAGACACCACCGAATTTTCGGAACGCATTGCCCGCAATCAGCAAATTTTACTGAAAGAGGAGTCGCACCTCGACAAAATTGCTGATCCGGCAGCCGGTTCGTACTACATCGAAACATTAACCAATTCGCTGGCAGAGCAAGCCTGGAAACTCTTCCTGGAAGTGCAGGAGAAAGGTGGTTTTGTAGCCGCTTTCCGCGAAGGTTTTATTCAAAATGAAATTAAGGCAATGGCGGCCAAACGCAATGCAAACATTGCACAGCGTCGTGACAATATTATGGGGACCAATCAATTTCCCAACTTCACAGAAAAAGTAACAAAAGAGATGGAGGTTTCCATCTTCCAATCTACAGATTTTACAGCAGAAGATGCAGAAGTTGAAACACTGAAACCTTACCGTAGCGCACAGGCATTTGAAGCACTGCGTTACAAAACCGACATGTATGCCAAAAACAATAAACGTCCGGTAGCTTTTATGCTGACCATCGGGAACCTGGCCTTCCGCAAGGCACGTGCACAGTTTAGCTGCAACTTTTTTGCCGTTGCCGGTTTCGAAGTCATCGATAACAATGGTTTTAAAACTGTGGAAGAAGGTGTTGCTGCAGCCAGGGCAAAAGATGCCGATATCGTTGTGGTATGCAGTTCGGATGAAGAATATGCAGAAGTTGCACCGAAAGTGGCTGAGCTGCTGAATAATGAAATAATGGTAGTTGCCGGAAATCCGGCCTGTAAACCGGAACTGGAAGAAAAAGGCATTAGCAACTTTATTCATATAAAGAGTAACATTCTGGAAGAGTTGAGGGAGTATCAAGAAAAGTTAGGAATTAATTAACGCTGAAATGCAGACTGAAGCTGTCATTTCGACGAGTGTGCGAGGAGAAATCTCTAAGTTACAGATTTCTCACCCGCCAACCGGCAGATTCGAAATGACAGAAAAAATGAAATTTAAGTTTTTGGAAAAACAACAGATATGAAACCTGATTTTAAAAATATCAATATAAAAAACACCGGAGCAAAACAAGCATCCGGAAACCAAACTGACTTTGCAAAAGACTGGCTTACGCCGGAGCAGATTCCGGTAAAACCGGTATACAACAAAGAAGATTTGGAAGGCATGGAGCACCTGAACTATGCAGCAGGTTTGCCCCCTTTCCTTCGCGGACCCTATTCGGCCATGTATGCCATGCGTCCGTGGACGATTCGTCAGTATGCCGGTTTTTCGACAGCCGAAGAATCAAATGCGTTTTACCGTCGCAACCTCGCTGCCGGACAAAAAGGGTTATCCGTTGCTTTCGACCTGGCAACACATCGCGGCTACGACTCCGACCATCCGCGTGTGGTGGGGGATGTTGGGAAAGCAGGTGTGGCCATCGATTCAATTCTCGACATGAAAATCCTTTTCGATGAAATTCCGCTGGATAAAATGTCGGTGTCGATGACCATGAACGGTGCTGTACTTCCGGTAATGGCCTTTTACATTGTAACCGGGCTGGAACAGGGTGCCACACTGGAGCAGCTTTCCGGAACCATTCAAAACGATATTCTGAAAGAATTCATGGTGCGGAATACGTACATCTACCCACCGGATTTCTCCATGAAAATTATTGCCGATATTTTTGAATTCACTTCGAAACACATGCCGAAGTTCAACTCCATTTCCATATCGGGTTACCACATGCAGGAAGCCGGTGCCACCGCAGACATTGAAATGGCTTATACACTGGCCGACGGGCTGGAATATCTTCGCGCCGGAATAAACGCCGGAATGGATATTGATTCGTTTGCACCGCGTTTATCCTTCTTCTGGGCCATTGGAATGAACCATTTTATGGAAATTGCCAAAATGCGTGCGGCTCGTATGTTATGGGCAAAAATAGTGAAACAGTTCCATCCCAAAAATCCAAAATCAATGGCATTGCGCACACACTCGCAAACCTCAGGCTGGTCGCTGACGGAGCAGGACCCGTTTAACAATGTGGGACGTACAGCAATTGAAGCCATGGCTGCGGCACTGGGGCACACCCAGAGTCTGCACACCAACGCCCTCGATGAAGCCATTGCATTGCCCACCGATTTCTCTGCCCGAATTGCACGAAACACCCAGTTGTATCTGCAGCAGGAAACTGAAATTAGCCGCTCGCTCGACCCGTGGGCAGGTTCGTATTACGTGGAATCGCTAACAAACGAGCTGGCGCACAAAGGCTGGGCGCTGATTGAAGAAGTGGAAAGACTGGGTGGCATGGCCAAAGCCATTGAAACCGGTGTTCCAAAAATGCGTATTGAAGAAGCAGCGGCACGTGCGCAGGGAAGAATCGACAGCGGATCACAAACCATTGTCGGCATTAACAAATACCGGCTGGAGAAAGAAGATCCCATCGATATCCTGGACATTGACAATACAGCGGTACGCTTGTCGCAGATTGAACGGTTGAAAAAGCTGCGCGCAGAACGGAATGAAGAGGAAGTACAGGCATCACTGGCAGCTATTACCAAAGCAGCAGAAACCGGGAAAGGAAATTTACTGGAACTGGCAATCGATGCAGCAAAAAAACGTGCATCTTTGGGTGAAATTTCAGATGCCTGCGAAAAAGTGGCGGGCAGATACAAAGCAGTAATCAGAACAATTGAAGGCGTGTATAAATCAGAAGCACAAGGAAAAGACGAATTTAAAGAGGCACAGGAGCTGGCCAGACAGTTTGCGGAAATGGAAGGCCGCCAGCCACGTATTATGATTGCCAAAATGGGCCAGGATGGTCACGACCGTGGAGCCAAAGTAGTGGCCACCGGTTATGCCGACCTCGGGTTCGATGTGGATGTGGGCCCGCTGTTCCAAACACCGGAAGAAGCAGCCAAGCAGGCCGTTGAGAATGATGTGCATGTATTGGGCGTTTCCTCACTGGCAGCGGGGCACAAAACACTGGTGCCAGCCGTTATCGAAGAGCTTAAAAAACTGGGCCGTGACGACATAATGGTTATCTGTGGCGGAGTTATTCCGGCGCAGGATTACAAATACCTTTACGATGCCGGAACGGTTGCCATATTTGGTCCGGGAACCAGCGTAGCTGCCGCCGGTAAAAAGATTTTGAGCATTTTGATTGAGGCGTATAAATAAAAGCCTCTCCCCGGCCCTCTCCGAAAGAGAGGGAGAAAGAGAAGAGAGAATCCAAAAGATATGAAGCCGGTTCCGGGAGGAGCCGGCTTTTTTATACAACCATACCGGATTGAATATATAACAACAACGTTATTTTTTTCTACTAAAATCCAACGCATACTGCGTTGAAACAGAATGCGGTACGGATTCGATTATAGTAGCAATTAACATCCTAAATAGAACATGAACCCGGTACGGGTTCGATTATATAATGCTGCATAAACATTAATGTGAAGAGAATTCAAATTTCAACCACGCACATTTCAACGATTACAACTCAATATGTTGGGGAGGTTATGTCCAAACACAAAGCCGGTTCTGTAAAAAACCGGCTTTGTAAACATGTTATAACTTTCAATAAAAATCTTTAAAATGTCAGTTGAGATGGAAACTGTAATCATAGGAATCCTTCCCGCTGATTAATACTGCTTTATAGCTTCCTGATTTTAATGCAGCCAGATTAAGTTCCTGTGAAATATCATATTCCGGCCTTAATCTTTCCTGAAAGATCCAGGAGTCAGAATTTTTGTTGTACAGCAATAATCTTGCTTCCGATTCTGTTGTATTCGGAAAAGTAAAATGAAGAAACTTTCCGTTTAACTTAAAATAAGGCGAAACTTCTTCTTCCTGCTCTGAAATCTGTACTTCACCATCTTTCACAACCAATTTGTTGATTGCTGTCTCATCGCCCATTTTCACCTCAAATGTATATTTACCATTTTCAAGACTCGAAAAATCATAAATCCGTCTGCAATCAAACGATTGAGTTTCATCATTTGTCTCAAAAACAGTTTTACCGTTACTATCGGCCAATGTTACTTCAAACTGTTGGTCAGGTGCCAGTAAAACATTTACCATTGCTTTTTCATCACTTCCGGGAACCATTTCCACTTTTAACGCTCCCATTGCCATTGTGCTGCCCGATGCCAGAATTACTAAAAACAACATCAGACTAATTTTTAAACTTTTCATGACTTATATATTTTAAGGTTACCTTTAACTGTTCAACTACTTGTTTAGACAATTGAAAATGAATAAGGTTGGTGTAAAAAATGCTAAAAACTATTAATGATTATTAACGCCGGGAGATGTAAATTATTAGAATTTCAGCTAAAGCCTGCATACTGCGTAATTATGTGCCTGTGCAATTATTATCGGCAATTCAGTATTATTTACCATGCAGGGATTATTATGTCAGCTGGACGATTAAAAAAAGAGTGGCAAATTACCAGCATGTTTATTCCTAACTTTACAGATAAACTTTAAACGATGAAACTACTTTCCATTCTGCTGCTAACTTATTTTTTCGTTAGTTGTAATTCACCAGGCAACCAAAAAGAGAAATTTGAAAAAGGAGCACTTACACCTTTTGTAAAAGTGGACAGT
Source organism: uncultured Prolixibacteraceae bacterium (assembly GCA_963771595.1). Lineage (GTDB taxonomy): Bacteria > Bacteroidota > Bacteroidia > Bacteroidales > Prolixibacteraceae > CAVYUC01. Next base: position 94,852 of record CAVYUC010000015.1, read on the forward strand.
CTCAACCCGATTCTGCATCCATCTCCTGATTTAAAATTCGTTTGCCCAATTAACAACCAGTCGATTAACTGGGAAGAACGAAATGTACTGAATCCGGCAGCAGTGGTAAAAGATGATAAAGTATACCTTTTTTACAGGGCACAGGATGCCGGCGGAACTTCCCGTATTGGACTTGCAGTGAGTTCCGATGGTCTGCATTTTGAAAAATATCCGCAGCCGGTTTTATTTCCGGATAACGACCGCATGAAAGAATATGAATGGAACTACCGTAAAGATTCCACATACAGCTATTCTGAAGTTCAGGGTTCTGAATATTTTGACGGTACTGAAGATCCACGGATTGTTGAGACAGATGACGGTAAATATATCATGACATACACTGCTTACGATGGAAAAACAGCTCGTTTATGCCTGGCCACCTCTGACGATTTAAACAATTGGACCAAGAAAGGTTTGGTTTTAAATACCGAAAAATATAAAGATACCTGGTCGAAATCGGGCGCTATCGTGGTAAAACAAAAAGGAAATAAAATGATAGCTGTAAAAATTAACGGAAAGTACCGGATGTATTTTGGCGACACCAGTCTTTTCATGGCCAGCTCAGACGATTTGATTCATTGGGAAGTAGCAGAAAATGCCGAAACCGGAGAAATGATTCAGGTATTGCACCCGCGCCCGGGTTATTTTGACAGCCGGCTGGTAGAACCCGGACCATTCGCATTGATCAGGGATAACGGCATTTTGCTGATTTATAACGGAAGCAATGCTGCAAGTTTCAATGATCCGGATTTGCCAAAATTCACCTATGCCGCCGGACAAGCACTCTTTGATAAAAACGCACCCTGGAAAATGATTGCCCGCACTGAAAGCTATTTTATTCATCCCGATAAAGATTATGAAAAGACAGGTGAAGTAAATAATGTATGTTTTGTGGAAGGATTGGTATTTTTTCAGGACAAATGGTTTCTGTATTACGGAACCGCCGATTCTAAAATTGCGGTTGCGGTTCATCCTAATTCATAAATTATCCAGAGCTGCCAACGAAGATCGTATTTATTAATTTTAAGTTTTTTAACTTTTTCGGTTTTATCAGCATAAAAAATGCTAAAATGCTCTCAAACCAGCGGAGATTGACAGTTGATGCGAACGTATTTTTTTGCTTAATGATTTTTGAGAGTTCGAATGCTGTTTTGCAGGTGTATTACAGGTTCAGCTTTTAATACTAAATATTCAAAACAAACCGTTGTTTAACGTGTTAAATAAAAACAAATTATAAATTCCGGAATGGCGAAATTCAGGATAGAAACACAAATCACACTGCTGGCAGTAATTATTGCCGCCGCCGTAATTACGTCGGGGTATTTTGCATATAAAAGTTTATCGGAGATTGTGGATTCAGTTCACCGCGAAGCACGTCCCGACAATAAACTTTTTCTAATAAAAGATATTTCTTCCGATCTGCTTGTGGTTGAAAACAATGTGCGCCTGTATGTTCTAACCAATAACAGAAAAAACCTGAAAACATACGACACACTGCAGTCGAAAATTACCTCCAATTTGCAAATGCTTGATAAAATAACCGCTCCGGCCGGAGAACAACGGATGCTTGTGGATTCGTTCAATGTATTAACGCTCGAGAAAATTGCGTTGTGGCAGGATGTTTTGCAACTTCATAAAAAAGCTGAAAAAACAAAACCTGAATTTACCGAAGTGTATTCGAAACTGGAAGAGCCAAAATACGACACAATTCAGATTGAAACTGAAAAAAGCGGATTGTTGCGGAAAATTTTTGGCGGTAAAAAAACAATTATTGATACTGCCATAGTTGAACGACAACTGGAAACGGATGAAATAAAAAACAAAATTCAAAACATTGAATCAGAAATAATTGAAAAAGGTCAAAAATCGAATGAAATTGAATCGCATTTGATTGCTCGGAATATTGTTATCACAGAAAAAATTAACCAGCTCATTGCAAAAGCCGAAAAGGCTGAATCTGACAATTTACTGGCCAAAACACAGGAAGCCGACCGATTGGCCGGACTAACTTACCAGCGGTTGCTGGCGTTTTCAATTACCGCAGTAGTGCTGCTGCTGGTGGTACTTTTCCTGCTGTACAACTACCTGAAAAAAACGCGGGCGTACCAGCGTGTATTGAAAAGAGCCAGCGAAGAAGCTGAAAAACTCGCTCGTGCGAAAGAACAATTTGCGGCGAACGTAAGCCACGAAATGCGCACGCCGGTAAATGCAATTTACGGGCTGGCAGAGCAGTTGCTCCACCGCGAAAACAATGATGATTTGGACGAACAAATTTCCATACTGGCCCAATCGGCAACCCATTTAAACAGCATAATAAACGACACACTCGATTTTTCAAAAATTCAGGCTAATAAACTCAAGTTTGAATCGGTACATTTTTCGCCAAAAAAAGTTTTCGACGAAATACATGCCCTTGAAAAATATGCTGCAGCAAAAAAATGGATATCGTTTAAATTAAATTTTTCGGCAAACATTCCCGAAGCACTTGTTGGCGATCCATTGCGGCTGAAACAAATTCTTATTAATCTGGTTAGCAATGCTATAAAATTCACCGACGAAGGCGAAGTGAAAATAATGGCTTATGCAACTCCGCTTAAAAATGACAAAATTGAACTTCAAATTCAGGTTTCCGACACCGGAATTGGAATTACCAAAGAGAACCTGAAAATCATTTTTGATGAGTTTGTTCAGGCCGAAGATCAGGATGGAAAAAAATACAGTGGCACCGGTCTTGGACTTTCCATTGTTAAAAAGCTGGTAGAACTGCAGGGCGGCGAAATATTAATTGACAGCGAACCCGGCAGCGGCACAAACATCCGGCTGAACATACCTTACAGGTTGGGAGATATCAATAAAATAGAAGAGAAAAAATTTGATTCGCCTGAAGTTCCCGAATCATTTAAAAATTTGAACATTCTGGTGGCTGACGATGAAGAATTCAACCGGTTTTTATTTAAAGGAATATTTAAAAAATGGGGCGTTCAATACCGTGAAGCAACAAATGGAATTGAGGCGGTGGATATCGCTCTCAGCGGAAACTTTGATGTTGTTTTAATGGATGTTCGGATGCCAAAGAAAAATGGAATTGAAGCCACAAAATCAATCCTCAAAATTAAGCCAATGGTAAAAGTAATTGCCATAACCGCAACCACCGATCCGGCCGAAAGAGACGCCTGCAAAAAAGCCGGAATATCTGTTTTTCTGCCGAAACCATTTTCAGAAAAAAACCTTTTTGACGCCATTCATTCGGTAGCTGATTTTAAAACTCAAGCCATTAATAAAACATCGCAGCCGCAAATTAATATTGCCGAACTGGAACAGTTAATGAATGGCGACAAGGTTTTCATGAAAGAAATGATCCTTCTTTTTATTCAGTCGGTGGAAAGCGGAATGCAAAAAATAAAAAGCGCAGTTGCCCAAAAAGACTGGGAAACCGTGTCGGAAATTGCGCATAAAATAGCCCCGCAATGCAAACACCTGCGGGCGGCAAATTTGTACAGGAATATAAAAGATTTGGAAAAAACAGCCGGTGTGGAAAAAGCAGTAAATCCTGAAAATATCATCAGCCTGGTGATTTTGGTGGAGAAAGAGGTCGCAGAAATTAATTTGTATTTAAGAAATTATCTTGATGAATCGCAGCAAATTAAAGGAATTACATTTCCCCCACAACTTAAAAACTAACTACCTTTACAATAAATTAAAAAAAGCTTTTGATCAAATATGGACGATAAACCATTTAAAATATTTGTAGTTGAAGATAATGAGTGGTACAATAAACTGCTCGTGCACAACCTTTCGCTAAATCCCGATTATGAAATAGAATCTTTTACAACAGGCAAAGATTGCATCAACAATCTGCATAAAGCGCCCGATTTAATTACCCTGGATTACCGGCTGCCCGACACCCGCGGGCTGGAACTGCTGAAGCGGATAAAAGCTGAAAATGAGGAAATTCAGGTGATACTGATTTCTGAACAGGATGAAATTGAGGTAGTGGTGGATTTACTGAAATACGGCGCCTACGATTATATTGTAAAGTCGGATGATATTCGCGAGCGGCTTTTAAATACGGTACAAAATATTCGTAAAGGCGAAAAATTAAAGCGCGAACTGGTTTCACTGCGCAACGAAGTGAAGAAAAAATACAGTTATCAAAATACCATTATCGGCAACAGTACAGCAATTAAAAATATTTACAGCCAAATTGAAAAAGCTACCCGGACCAACATTTCGGTAACCATAACAGGAGAAACTGGCACCGGTAAAGAGCTGGTAGCCAAAGCTATTCATTACAATTCGAAACGTGCTACGAAACAATTTGTGGCGGTAAATATGGCTGCAATTCCGAAAGATTTAACAGAAAGCGAACTTTTTGGCCACGAAAAAGGATCGTTTACCGGGGCCAATTTCAGGCGGATCGGGAAATTTGAAGAAGCCAACGGCGGAACACTCTTCCTGGATGAAATTGCTGAAATGGACATTTCGCTGCAGGCAAAACTTTTACGGGCGCTGCAGGAAAAAGAAATTGTGCGGGTTGGCAGCAACAAACCTGTAAAAACCGATTGCCGCATAATTGTGGCTACCAACAAAAACCTTCAGGATGTGGTTTTGAAAGGCATTTTCAGGCAGGATTTGTACTACCGTCTTTTTGGTTTGTCCATCGAATTGCCTCCGCTCCGGGAACGCGGAACCGATATTATCCTGCTGTCGAAACACTTTATAAATGTTTTTTGCGCCGAAAATAATTTTCCGGTTAAAACCCTTTTAAAATCAGCCGTCGATAAACTGCTGTCCTATTCTTTTCCCGGAAATATCAGGGAATTAAAATCGGTTATCGAACTGGCAATCACCATTTCCGACACTGAGGAAATCAGCGCCGAAAATATAATCCTCGGCAACGACATGCTTCTTCCTGAAAATATTGAAACAGAAATGAGCCTGCGCGAATACAACATCCGCATTGTTAAAAATTACCTCAACAAACATAACAACAACACAAAACTTGTAGCCGAAAAACTGGACATTGGCGTGGCAACCATTTATCGCATGCTAAAAGAAGAAAATTAACCTGTTCAGCCTTTAAATCAGCCTCTTCTCAATTTGATAAACAGCTATCAAATTGATAGCTTCACAATCAGTTCAAACACATTCAATATACTTATTTACAGAACCTTGCCATGCATTTTTTTATGTGGCATATGAATTGAACTATGTCCCAATTACATTTCCAATATTTTAACTTAAAATGAAATAAACATGAAAACTGAAAAGAAATTAACGGCAAGAAATATAGCTATCGGACTTGGAGTACTTGCCATTGCTATTATTGCCTGTATAGTTTTAATTGTAAACAAACAATCTGAAATTAAACTGAAGGAAGCACAGCTGACAAAATTAAATGAGCAGTATTCTGACCTGAACGCGATGTACGAAGAACGCGATTCGCTGGTGAATGATTTGGCAAGCACTTTTGACGAAATTGAAGCCAACCTCACTTTTATCAACAGCAAAAGAAGCCAGCTGATGATCGATTCAAAAGAAGGCGGCCCTTCCAAAAAAGAACAAATTATTGCCGATATTAAGCTCATGAACGACATGCTGGATGAAAGCAGCAAAAAAATCGATGATCTGAGTAAAAAGCTGAAATCTTCCGGAATTGAAATCAGTTCGTTCAAAAATAAAATCGCACAATTATCAAAAGATTTGGAAGAACAAAATACAAATGTGCAACAGTTAACCAGTGAATTGGAGGAGCGTAATTATCAGATTGCTGAGCTGGATGAAAAAGTGAACCAGCTCGAAAATCACATTTCAATGAAAGAAGATTCATTGAAAATGAAAGCACAGATAATTACCGAAAAAGACAATAAAATGAATACCGCCTATTTTGCCTCTGGAACTTTTAAAGAGCTGAAAGATAACGGCGTACTTCAGAAAGATGGTGGATTTCTTTTTCTTGGCCGCAATGAAAAACTGAAGGATAATTTTAACCAGGATTATTTTACTGAACTCGACACAAGAAAAACGGATATGTTCCCGTTATTTAGTAAAAAAGTTGAAATAATTTCCGAACATCCGGACAGTTCTTACAGCTATGTATATGAAGATGATAAAATTGCGTACCTGAAAATTGAAAATCCGGAAGAATTTTGGAAGGTAACAAAATATGCGGTTGTGGAAGTAAAATAAAAACTTCCGCTCTCGCAAAACCTGTTTTAGTACCTAAAAAAACCATGAAAAAAAGTTTATTATTTTTAGTTACGATCTTGTCGTTTTCGGTGCTTTTCACACAATGCACCGAAAACGGCGAGATTCGTGATGTTAAAAAAGGTGAGATTTCAGTGAAAATTACAGATGCCCCTTCGGATGATGCCAATATTCTGGGCACTTTTATTACCATCTCGGATATGAAAATCAACGATTTACCAATAAGCGATTTTGTAAAACAAACTATTGAAATATCTGCATTTCGACAGGGAAATACCCGGCTGCTTGTGAGCAACAGGGTAATGGCAAGTCCGTACAGTAAACTTTCTTTCGTTCTCGATTATGAAACAGACGATGCCGGAAATTCACCCGGCTGCTATGTGTTTACAAATGACAACATTAAACACAATCTTGCTGATATTTCGCAACAACAGGCTGAAATAATATTCAGCAAAGATTTTGAGATTGAAATAAACAAAAAAAAATCGATGGTTATTGATTTTGATTTGCGGCAGTCGATAATCAGAAACACTGATACAACCGACATAAGCAAATATAAATTTGCGGCAATCGAAGATATGAAATATGCAGTGCGCCTGGTGGAAGAGGGAAAATCGGGACATATTTTTGGAAAAGTTTCCGGCACAATCCCTGATGGCGCAAAAATGTACATTTTTGCTTATCCAAAAGGGGGATACAATCCGGTTACAGAAACAAACGGTTTGGGAAGCGGAAATATTCTTTTTGCAAATGCAGTTACCAGTGCAGTAATTAAGCCCGATGGAAGTTATAAACTTTCATTTCTCGAAGAGGGCGAATATGAAATGCATGTAGCCTCTTTTGTTAAAAATAACAATGACTATGATTTTCAATCCGAAGTTGAGGCAGAAAGTAATAGCTCCGGTATCAATTTAAATGCTGTTTCTGTTGAGGGAGGAAATAACCTGGAGCTGAATATCAAAATTTAGTAGAAATTGAAATCTTCCGATGCACACAAAAAATTTTCGAATAAATCATTCAATCGGATGATTTTTATGAAATAAAAAATTGCTTTTGAATATCAGGATAAAGCGTTGAAGGCAAGTTTCGATTGATTCGGTATTACCCATTATAATTGATTTTTTAATTTGCCTGATACATAAAAGTTCCGGAAAATTTCCGGAACTTTTCTTTTTTGTGAAATGGCCAAAAAAATTCATAAGTTCCAAATCAACTTATTTTTATAAATTTGGTTGTAATTTAAAAACCTAAAACCATGACAAAGAATTCTTTGGCCAGCCTCTACAACCAATCGTTTCAGAATAACTGGAACAACCTGGCATTTACCGATTATGAAGGAAAGGATAATACCTATTCCGATATAGCGAAAATCATAAAATCGCTGCACCTTTTTTACCAGATTTCGGGTATCCGGAGTGGTGATAAAATAGCAGTTTTAGGCAGAAATTCAGCCACCTGGGGCGCAGTATTTCTTTCAGCAATTTCAGCTGGTATTGTAATTGTACCAATCCTTCCAGATTTTAACGAGCCCAACACAAATCATATCATCAATCATTCGGAAGCAAAACTTGTGTTTGTTGCCAAATCATTATCAGCCAAAATAGATTTCGAAAATGCTGCAGAAGTTCAGGCATTAATTGCTCTCGAAAATTTGTCGGTACTGATGGCAAAAGACGAAAATACTGCTTATAAACTGGACGATTCGTTTCAGTTTTACATTAAAAATCCCCCGGTTAAAAATAATTTTAGTTTTGAAGAATGGAAGTCGGAAGAAGCATGCATAATTTCATATACTTCAGGAACTTCAGGATTTACAAAAGGTGTTTTAATCCCGGAGCGAAGTTTGCTATCGAACCTGATTTATGCCCGAGAAAACATGCCGCTAAATTCGGGTGACAAAATAGTTTCATTTCTCCCAATGGCGCATGTTTATGGCCTGCTTTTCGAATTCCTGTTTCCGGTTACACTTGGATGCCACATTACGTTTCTCAACAAAATTCCCTCTCCGGCAGTAATAACTAAAGTTTTTGGAGAAGTTAAACCACACCTGATTCTCTCGGTACCACTGGTTATCGAAAAAATATACAAGAAAAGGATACTTCCATCAATTGATAAACCTTCAATTAAAATTTTGCTGAAACTGCCGGGAATTTCTTCTGTTATCCTGAAAAAAATCAAGGCAAAACTTGTTGATACATTTGGCGGCCGCTTTTTCGAGATTGTTATTGGCGGCGCTCCATTGAGTGCTGAAGTGGAACATTTTTTTAAACGAATCGAATTTCCATTTACCATTGGATACGGAATGACCGAATGTGGGCCGCTGATTAGTTATGCGGCCTGGAACAAAACAAGGACTTCATCGGCTGGCAAACTGGTTGACAGAATGCAGGTGCGCATCGATTCGGAAGATCCGTTCAAAGTAGTTGGCGAAATTCAGGTGAAGGGGGAAAATGTAATGCTCGGTTATTATAAAAACGAAAAAGCCACAAAAGAAGCATTTACAGATGATGGCTGGCTGAAAACCGGCGACCTGGGAATAATCGATGAAAATAATTTCATTTACATAAAAGGCCGTTCAAAAAATATGATTCTTGGGCCATCCGGACAAAATATTTATCCTGAAGAACTGGAGGCAAGAATTACCAATCAACTTTATGTGGCGGAATGTGTAGTTACAGAGCGAAATGGAAAACTTGTAGCTTTGGTTTATCCTGATAATGAAGCATTGAAAGCCGATAAAATTTCCGATTCACAATTGCCTGAAATAATGCAGGAAAACCTCAAAAAAGTAAATGCCGAATTACCAAAATACGAACAAATCAGCACAATTGAAATTGTAAAAGATGAGTTTGAGAAAACACCAAAAAAGAACATCAAACGGTTTAAATACATTTAAAAATTTTCCGGGTGCTGCTGTTAATCAGCCAAATTGTTTTCTTTCAGTTTGAAATTGTGTAAATTCACTAAAAATTAAATTTTCTAAAAAATGAAAAATACAAATCGAAGGAATTTTCTTAAAACAACTGCTGCGGCCACAGCAGGAGCAATGATTGCCTCGCCGGCACTTGCCGGATTTACAGCAAAAAAACAGAATTTTGATGTTTCACTTGCGGAATGGTCACTGCACAAAGCATTGTTTGCCAACGAAATGACAAATCTTGAATTCCCGGTTCAGGCACGAAAACTTGGAATCAGGGCAGTTGAATATGTAAACCAGTTTTTTAAAGATAAGGCGAAGGACGAAAAATACCTTTCGGAACTGGCCAAAATCTGCAAAAACGAAGATGTTGACAACGTTTTAATCATGTGCGACGGCGAAGGAATGGTTGGCGCACCAGATAAAGCTGCCCGTTTGAAAACTGTGGAAAATCACAAAAGATGGATCGATGCCGCACGTTATCTCGGATGCCATTCAATACGTGTAAATGCTGCCAGCGAAGGAAGCTACGAAGAACAGCAAAAATATGCCGCCGATGGATTACGCATGCTCTGCGAATATGGCGACAAACAAAAAATAAATGTTCTTGTGGAAAATCACGGAGGCCTTTCCAGTAATGCAGAATGGCTGGTTGGAGTAATGAAAATGGTCGATCACAAACGTGTGGGAACGCTGCCCGATTTCGGTAATTTTACCATCAACCGCGAAACCGGCGAAACCTACAACCGGTACAAAGGTGTTGAATTATTAATGCCTTATGCAAAAGGTGTCAGCGGAAAATCGTATGCTTTTGATGATGAAGGGAATGAAACAACAATGGATTTCTACCGGCTCATGAAAATTGTGAAAGATTCAGGTTACAGAGGTTATGTTGATGTGGAGTATGAAGGTAGCGGACTTTCGGAAATTGATGGAATAATTGCAACCAAAAAATTACTTGAAAAGACCTTTCAGGAATTATCGTAAAAAATTCCATTTAAGATGATATAAACAAGCCACTGAATTCTCAGTGGCTTGTTTATTCCCGCCAAAATTTTATTCCCAAAAAGATGATTTAAATTAAACTTTTGATTTTTCTGAAACAAAAGGATTATACATCCGTACCAAAAAACAGCTTTGTATACTGTTTTAAAGTGGACTTATATTATTGATTGTAATAGCGAAGTACAAAGTTTTAAAAAGTAAGTTGTAGTTTTTTCAGGAAGAAGCGGTGGATTTTTTCATCGCTTTTTTATTCATCCGCACATTTATCTTCGCCGTTTTTTGCGTTTTTTAAACGGATTGCTTTTTTTGCGCATCCATGTTTTTTTCTTTGTAATTCTTTTACTTTTTGTGTAGTTGCCACGGTTTAACCGGCTGTCGCCAACGGCAGAATAAACAAGTCCAACACTTATTTGTCCGGTTAAAGAACCCACTCCTTCCGCCAGTTTAAATTGTTTTCCGGCATTGGGAAGATAATCAAAATTCGGAACTCCGTTAATTATATCGGAATTTACAAATGAACCTGAAAATTCGAGATGAAGTGCTATAAATTCGGATAACTTGTAAATACTGCCAAAACCGGCTCCCACCTTCAACGCCTTATCTTTGGGTGACGGATTGCTTTGGGTTCCCTGCGTATACAGCACACCAACATTGTAACTTACATTATCCACCTCATTTGCGAATTTAAAATCGGTTCCGATAAATGAGATTCCCCCAAAAACTTTGGCAAAAATGTTCAGCTTTTCCTGCGGGGGCAAAAAATAAAACCTTGTGGTTCCAAGAATATTCAGTTGTTTGGTTTCATATTTTACAGGTTCGGCAGGATAAAAATGATCGTTGGGCAACGGATTTACCCAATCGAAGAAATAGAAGTTGTACAATGGCGATGTTTCGGTCCGGCCAGCCAGATTACCATATTCAAATTCAACTCCTACTTCAAGTTGTGAGGTTAAGGGCGCCATAACTTCCAGGTCGGCCCCCAGTTTCAACATTGGCGAAAAATCAGTTGCAGAAGGATATTCAAGGTTTGACGCCTGCGGATGCGGAACTTCGTCTGGTCCGGTTTCGCTGAGAAAAAAACCGGAACTGGCGCTTACCCGGTACTTTAAAATCTGTCCTGATGCACCGGCAACCAACAGCAGGAATAAAACAGTAAGGATTTGTTTTTGGCCCATAATTAGCAGGTTTTTTCGTAGAACGGAAAATTAACTACTTTTTCGCAAAAACAAAAAAATATCCAGCTTTCTTTAGCGCCTGGGTTTCACTTCTTTTGCATCCACCAGTTTATACAGCTTGTCCGATCGTCTTAATTTATATTCAACAGGCACTGAAATCCGTTGTCCTTTCAGTCCTTCATCAACCTGCTGTAAATCAACACGCACTTCTTTTACAGTTGTTTGAATAACACCAGTTGTTGGTCCGGTAATTATAATTTCGTCGCCAACTTTCAGGTTTTTGGTTTCCAGTTTAAATTCGGCAACTTCAATTTTGGTGAAATAGTTGGTGCATTTTCCAACATAAATTTTCCGTTTTGTAGCCTGCGAACCGTAATTGGCGCTCCATTCACCTAATCGTTGTCCGAGGTAATATCCATCCCAGAAACCCCGGTTAAAAACCATTGCCAGCCGTTCATTCCAATCGTTAATTTTTTCTTCGGTAAATTCATCATTCTGCCAGGATTCCACAGCTTCACGGTAGCATTCCACGGTGGTTTTCACATATTCGGGGGAGCGTGCCCTGCCTTCAATTTTTAATACCGATATTCCGGCATCCAGCACTTTATTCAGAAAATGAATTGTCTTTAAATCTTTGGGAGACATGATGTATTCATTTTCAATATCCAGTTCGGCGCCTGTTTCCCGGTCGGTAACAGTATAGGCACGTCGGCAGGTTTGCAGGCAGGAACCCCGGTTGGCCGACGAATTCATTTCATGAAGACTAAGATAACATTTACCGCTGATGGCCATACAAAGTGCACCATGGGCAAACATTTCGAGCCGCACCAGATTTCCGGAAGGTCCTTTTATCTGCTGCTCATTTATCTGGTTTGTTATTTCATAAACACGGCCAAGGTTCATTTCCCGCGCCAGTACCACCACATCGGCAAAATTGGCGTAAAACTTCACAGCTTCAATATTGGTAATATTTACCTGGGTCGAAATATGTACTTCAAAGTCAATGGAACGGGCATACTGAATCACCGAGATATCGGCTGCAATAACTGCTGAAACCCCTGCATTTTTAGCAGCTTCCAACACTTCATGCATTTGCGCAATTTCACCGTCAAAAATTTCAACATTCAACGTAAGGTATGTTTTTACACGATTACCGGCTGCAATCTGAGCAATCTTTTTCAGGTCGTCAATCGTAAAATTATTGGAGGAGCGCGAACGCATATTCAGGTGTTCTACACCAAAGTATACCGAACCTGCCCCTCCCTGAATGGCTGCCATCAGCGATTCGTAAGAACCTACCGGCGCCATTATTTCAATCTCTTTTCTTTTCATTCACAATATATCCCGGTTAATAAACTGTAATTCAAATATTATTTCTCTGAAAAATGTTCTGCGGTTCAATACCTATGGACGAATTCATTACACTTTTGTATTCAACCGAACCTGTTCGTTTCATTCTTTTTCAGTTTCGGGGGACAAATTTAGATATTTCCTGATATTAATGTCCGAAATTCGGTTCACTTTCATTTTGTATGATCATTTTCAGAAAGTGTACCTCTAAAAAATAAAAAATCCCGGATTGCTCCGGGATTTCAATCTTAACCCTCCAATTCGCTGTAATTACGAATTAAGCGAATCTATTTTTAAAAATTTTTCTGAACTCGTCATTGATATTCCACAACGGCCGGGAGCTTTGGTATCGTAAGTATTTCCGCAAGTGGGGCAAACATAAAATACTGATGGCAACGATTTCACATTATTACTTTCAAGTGCTGCCAGTGCTTTTTCATACATTATTTTGTGCTTTTGCTCTGTTTTGTAGGCATAATTCAAACTCATTAATGAAAACTGGTTGCCGGCATCACTCGCATTTGTAATAAATTCCGGATACATTGTTGTCACTTCGTAGGTTTCACCATCAATGGCGTCTTTCAGGTTTTCCCTTGTTGATTTTACCGTAAACTCGGGAGTTATTGCAGGTACATTTTGACTCCCTTCGCGCAAAACAGCCTGGTGGTTGCCGGCATGAATTTTTTCGGACATGGAAGCAGCTTTAAACAACAATGCAATTTCGTGATATCCCTCTTCTTCCGCCTTTTTGCTGTAAGCAGCATACTTTGCGCTGGCTGTTGTTTCGCCTTTAAAAGCTGCCTGCATGTTTTCGTAATTCAGTGTATTGGCATTTACCGATACATTTAAACCTGTTTCCGTTTCACCACTTTCTTTTGCAGTTGGATTTGCAGTAAACGACGGCAGCATGATTACAGCAGCAACGGCTGCCAAAATTGTAATAAAAGTTGTTTTTTTCATTTTGTATTGTTTTAAAAATTTATTTTATGATACAAAGATGTAGCAGGTCCGTTTTAAACTTCCTTAAGCAATTCTTAAAATCTCCTTAAAAACTAAATCGGAAATTGAAGCGAAAAGACAGTTCCTTCATTCTCGTGGCTCACAACATGCAATTTAATATTTTGAAGTTCGGCCAGTTTTTGTACAATGGAAAGTCCAAGTCCGCTGCCCTCCACTACCGAACTGCGCGATTCGTCGGCGCGAAAAAACCGGTTAAAAATATACGGTATATCTTTTTCTGGAATACCAATTCCATCATCTTCAACCAGAAGAGTGCCGGGGCTTTCATTCCAGCGTATTATAATCCGGCCGTTTTTCTTGCCGTATTTTATGGCATTGTTTACAAGATTATCCAGCATTAATTCGAGAAAAAATTTATCGCCTTTTACTGCTGTTTCTTCCGAAAGCTGGTTTTGAATAATTATATTTTTGCCAGAAGCTTTTGCTATCCATTTCTGCCGGGTGGCAGACACAACCGGGAATAGATAAACCGGCTCTTTACGGGCAACAATTTTACCTGAATCAATCCGTGCCAGGTGTAACAGTTGCTCCAGCAACGCATCGAGGCGGTCAACCATTTGAATAATACCCGATATTTTCTCTTCGTAAATTTCCGTATTGCGTTTTCTGCGGATAAGAACTTCCAGAGTTCCGCGAATTGCCGAAAGCGGTGTACGAATTTCATGAGAAGCATCGCTTGTAAACTGTTTTTGCTGCAACATGCTTTTTTCAATTCGTGCAAGCAACTCATTTATCGTTTTCGTAAGATCGTACAACTCGTCTTTTCTGGCAGGTAAATTTAACCGGGTCTCGATATTTAAATGGTCAATTTGCGAAGCAGAATTAATAAGCTGATGAACAGGTTTAATGGCACGTGAAGCGGCTACCGAAGATGAAAAATACTGTACCAGAAGTACCATCGGAAAAGATATAACGAGTACCCAGATCAGGTTGTACAGTACATTGTGAGATTCCTGCCGCGAAACGGCAATGGTAAGTTGCCCGATTACTTTTCCGCTTTCATTTTTTACAGGGAACTGACCCAACCGGATTCTCTGGTTACTTATTTCGCCGTTATAAAAAGTTTTACCGTTTGCTGCGTCTTCCAGTTCCTGGTGGCCAGGCAGGTTATTTGAACGAAAAATGATGTTTCCCCGAATGTCTTTCAACTGTAAAAAAGTAGGGTTAACTTCCACCTGACTATGTTCCGCCTCTTCCCACTCCGGCATTCTGTTAACAATAATCGAGTCCTGAAGCCAGAACAGGTTACTGATAACTTCATCTTTTTCAACCTGAATATCTTCGTCGAGGTGAGAATAAGCGGTATCGTAAACAACAAAACTGATAACAAGGAATACCAGAGCAGTAGTAAAAGCCACCGCAAGAGTATTAAACAGGGCAATCCGGTTTTTAAATTTAAGCGTCATTCTTCTGCCTCAATTTTATACCCCACCCCACGAACTGTGGTAATTAAAGAAGGTTCTCCGTGAATGTCAAGTTTTTTCCGCAAGGCATTAATATATACATCAATAACCGATGTATCATAATCAAAATGAATGTCCCATACTTTTTCAATTATCCCGGTGCGACGGCATACTTTGCCTTTGTTACGAAGAAAATACTCGAGCAACGAAAATTCTTTTTGCGTGAGGTCAATGGGATGACCATTTTTCAATACTGTATGTTTTTCGATGTTCATTTCAATTCCGGCTGCCGAAAATACAACAGGTTGGGTTTCGCCTTTTCGCATATGTACACGAATTCGTGCCAGCAGTTCTTCAAACGAAAAAGGTTTACGAATGTAATCATCAGCACCGGTTTCCAGACCAAAAACCACATCGTCAACTGTATCTTTTGCGGTTAAAAAAATAACCGGAACTGTATGGTTTACGTTTCTGATATTGCGGCAAATTTCAATACCACTGAGGCCGGGCAACATCCAGTCGAGTAAAATAACATCATACTCCTCAATATACTCAAGCGCCAGCTGCAGACCATGTTTACCGTTATCAGCCATATCAACGGCATAACCTTCCTCTTCCAGCCCATCACGAACGAAATTGGCAATCGATGGTTCGTCTTCAACAATAAGTATTCGCATAGTTTAATTTTCGGAAAACTGTTCTCAAAGGTAGTGAAAGTCAATCTTCATTGGAAATGTTCCCAAAATCAGGAAGCGCCAGTTCCACACCTGCGGCATGTTTAAATACAAGTTGTCCGCCGTAATAACCTGTTGCAGCCACCGAACCTGCCAGTGCAGTAAATAACAGTATAAAAGACCACCTTATCCACCGGCGATCATATTTAAAAAAGAATATAACCGCCCGCAGTAATCCGGTTATAACTGCCAGCCACAAAGTAATATTTGCAGCCAGTTCGTGCAGTTCGAGCGGATTTTTCAAGGGCCCTTCTTCAATTCCGTCGCCGGCCAGATTTCCGCTAATATATGCGGCTATTACACCAAGCGCTCCGGTTAACAAAAGGAAAACCGCTGCATCTTTAAAAAACTCCTTTTTTGTCACCAATCCCAGGATTTCAGATAAAAATCCTGCCATTAACAAGGCAATCGGGAAATGGATAACCATAGCGTGAAAATGTGTTGCTGAAATCATTGTATTTATTTTTTCTACAAATCTAAGTTCAGAATGATTTAAATACCATTAGGCAATTCTTAAGATTTGCTTAAAATGAACACGCCTCTCAGGATTATGTTATCCCCTGAAAAAGTAATTAAGCATCTTTTGGCGCCATTTAAAATTTTAGGGAATTAATGCTTATTCGCCAGCTCACTTTGAGACAGCTGGTGACCCGGATTCAGCAGGAAGGTTCCGATGCTAAGCTGCCGTTCATCGCAGCGTTGAGCTGGTGATTCCAGGTCACCTGCTAAATATAAAAAAGGTAAACTAACAACTTCCCTCACCTGCTTAATAAAACACACTACACAAACTTCTCCCTTTTTTGCAGATTAAACAATCCGTAAAGAATAAAGACGACAATTCCAATCCCGAGGAAAATCCGGTTCTTTGAAATTAAACCCTGCCAGATAACATCGTTCAGGTTATTGGGTATTTGAAACGGATTAAGAAAAACATTCCATTGTGTCCGCTGAATTGCATCCTGCAGAATTATCAGTGCCACGCCAATTAGAACCATGGTTACAGCAGTTCCGTTACCATTTTTAATTACGGTTGAAAACATAAAAGAAAGCGACCCCAGAAAAACAATCGGGTACATCAGCTGGTAGGCCATTTCCAGAACATCGATTTTATACAGAAGGACAGAAGCAGCCGCGGCAAATGCAACAATGATGATGAATATCAAAGCATAAATCATGAGAAGCCGCACCAGCCAGACTTTGTACCTGTAGTTGGGAATCCCGAAAAGTATTTCGAGCATCCGCGAATCATCGTCGTTTTGAATTCCAAAAACCGATGGATAAAAAATCAGCAGAATTCCGGGAAAAATCAGTAAATCATAAATAGTCCCTTCGCCAATATTTTGCTGATTGATAACCGATTGAATGGCAAAAAATAGAAAAAATGCAAATGCTGCAATCAAAAACCAGATAAACCGGTTTGCAAAAATAATTTTCAGGTTGTAGCGAATCATTTTCACTGAAATCGCCAGATTGTTTTTTATGTTGAATGTGTATGCCATATTAATTTTTAAACATAATCCCTTAATAAACATAGATATGAATCCTCGAGGTGAGGCGAAACATTCACTGCATCTTCAGTTGGTTTGGTTTGCGACAGGCAACGTGCTTTAATATTATCTCCATCGCGCATATGATGAACAATCAACTGTTTTTTGGCAAATTCATCAAAATCTTTTGCCGGTATCGTAAGGTGCCAGACAAATCCGTCGCCTATTTTAACCATCTCATTCGGTGTTCCAAAATATTTAAGGTTTCCGCGGTTGATAACGGCCACCTGGTTACAGGAGCTGGAAATATCTTCAATAATATGTGTTGAAAAAATAACAATCCGTTCGCGACTCAGTTCCACCAAAAGGTTCCGGAAACGGATTCTTTCGCGAGGATCAAGCCCGGCTGTAGGTTCATCTACTACCAAAATCCGAGGCAGGTTCAGCAGAATTTGCGCAATCCCGATTCGTTGTTTCATACCTCCGGAAAATGATCCGATTTTATCATTTCTGCGCTCATACATATGTACATTTTTCAGTACGTATTCCATTCGCTCGTTCCTGGTTTTGGTATCTTTTATCCCCTTCAAAATTGCCTGGTAATCCAGAAATTCCCATGCCGACATGTTTTCGTATGTACCGAAAGCCTGCGGCAGATAACCAATTAATCCCTGCAACTCTTCGCGGTGCTTTTGCGTATCGAGACCATTAATCCAGATTTTGCCGTAGCTCTGTTCAAGAATACCGCAAATAATCCGCATCATTGTTGATTTTCCGGCACCGTTTGGACCAAGTAAACCAAACATTCCGGTTTTAATTTCAAGCGAAACACCATTTAATGCGCGGAATGGAGTTTTGCGTTTGCCGATAACCGGAATTTGCCTGACCATTGTAAAATAACCGCGTCGCAAACCGCTCAACCTTCCCTGAATTCGGGCCACATTCAGATTTTTCCGGTGAATGTATTCGCCCGAATAATAGAACGCCAGCAGCAGGTACCATATAATTCCGATAAAAATCACCATTCCCAGGTTTTTCCAATCGAAATAGAAAACAACAAGAAAAACCAGCGGAATACCCCAGTAAATAATATTCCTGATGATGTTTGCTATTTTTAAATATATTCTTTTTGAAGTGGATTCATGTTTATTGACCAGAACCTGGTTTAGCGGAACAAACAAAAGAAACAGGAAAAAATAGATAACGTGCGAAAAAATCCACATCCAGAAATTACTTTCAACATAAAAAAAAGTAAAGTACACCAGGAAAATAAAAAGCGGAATTTCCCACACCAGATCATAAAAATCGCGCAGTTTTTTGTAGTCGCGCGACAAACCGGCACGTTCCCGTATTTTCAATCCTGATTTCCA
Organism: uncultured Prolixibacteraceae bacterium; assembly: GCA_963771595.1. Taxonomy (GTDB): domain Bacteria; phylum Bacteroidota; class Bacteroidia; order Bacteroidales; family Prolixibacteraceae; genus CAVYUC01. The sequence goes on from CAVYUC010000015.1 coordinate 113,559, forward strand.
TTCGCGCATAAACCGGCTGTCGCGGTCGTAAACTTTTACCAGTTTGCGTACTACTATTTTTATTGATTCTTTTTCGTTTACAACACCTTCACTTGCCTGCCGTAAACTGGTTAAAATAAAGGCCGTTATACCCGGAACCAAAATTATGAGCAACATAAAATCAAGCAGTTGCCAAATAAACGCATCCACTTCGAAATAAATAAAAATTGCACCTGCCACAAAAATGACCAACTGAACGGTTTTAATTGCCCAATGCAATGTTTTCATCCAGTTGATGGCATTTTCGAGGCCAAAATATAAAGTTGGAATGAAGATCAGTGTCAGCAAGGTACTTAATGCCAAACCGCCAATTACTGTAATTGCAAACGGAGCGCCGATTGCGCCAACATATTCGGCTTGTCCCATGGCCAGCGGGAATAACGCCACAATGGTTGTTATGGCAGTAATTAAAATGGGGCGCACCCGCGAAAGGCCTGCCGTTATTAAGGCACGCGACTTTCGGTACCCCCGCTTTCGGAGTATGTTTGTAAAGTCGATTAATATGATTCCGTTGTTTACAACTACACCAATTAATATGAGAAAACCCATGAGTGTATTGGCATTGAAGAGGCTGTTTCCGGTAAAAATAAGCGCCAGAAATGAACCAATGGCAGCCAGCGGAATGGAAAACATTAAAACGAACGGCGTGGAAACAGATTCGAAGACCGAGGCCAGAATCATGAAAATAAGAATAAATGCCGCGGCAATCAGAAAATAAAACTCGGTGTATTGGTCTTCTTCATGAATAACTTCGATGGCCACTCCCGGAGGTACTTTATAATTGCTCACAACATCGTCAATCTCGAGACGGTAAGCTTCAAGCAGATCTTTTGACTGCTCTGCTTCATCAACAAAACGATAGGTTACTTCGATCTGTTTTTCCTGGTTCACCCGGGTAATGCTCGACATTCCTTCATCAAACACTAAATCCGAAATATCCTGTAAATCGTAAGTTGCACCCTGCGCATTGCTAACTTTCAGACGCCGTAAATCATCAATTCCTTTTTCAGTATCTTCTTCTTCCCCCTCATCCAGTTTTTCCTTGATAATGATTTCGTACTCTTCATTTCCCTGTTTGAAATTCACACCCGAAGTAAATTCACGTGAAAATGCACCCAGTTCCGAAGCAATGTTGTTCAGGTTCAGTCCATATTCGGTAAGCAGCAACTGGTTGAAAAATATATGCAATTCGGGGCGGTCGCCGGCAACACTGATTCCGGCATTCCGGATAGATTCCAGGTCTTCGATATAATATTCCAAATCTTCGGCCACGCCTTTCATGGCCTCAAAATTTTCGCCTTTAATTATAATCCGTTCCTGGTTTGTGCCGATTCCCATAAACCGGCCAAAACTTTCAGTCCCCGATCTTCCGCCTCCGCCACCTCCTCGGAACCGTGAGCTGGAAGCTGGCGCTGTTAAACTGATTTCGGCCTGCGAAATATTATTCACAAGGCTTTCGACCTGTGATTTTATTTCAGCAATATTCCGGTCATCAAGGTCCTTATAATCATCTTTAAGAATAATGGTTAAAATTGCATCTTCTGCCTCAATTCTGGATATTACATCTTTAATTTCTTTGATATCGCTGAAACGGCTTTCCACTTCCGCCACAACTAAATCTGTGGCTTCGAGTGTTGAACCAGTTGGCATGGTTACATATACCGAAAACTGCGTTTCTTCCACCTCCTCCAGATTACTAACACTGACTGCCAGCACCGCAAAGACGGCCACAAAAAACAGAACAATTGCACCGATTACAGTTTTCGCCGGCCCGCGCATACTCGATTTCAGCAGCAACACATAAATTTGAATGATGCGGCTGTTGGTTGTCACCTTTTCGTAAAAAATATTGTGCGACGATTTTCTTTGCAATAAAAAGTGAGCAGCCATTGGTATAAGCAAAAGCGCGGCAAAAAGCGAAACCATTAAAGTGGAAATAATGGAAACTCCAATGTGTTTTCCCAGCAATTTCACCATGTAATCGGTAGAAAATATGAAGGGAAGGAAAACAGTTACCGTTGTTAATGTTGCCGCAACAATGGAGCGCCACACTTCCTGGGTACCCTGTGTAACCGCTGTGTCGGCATCAAAACGTTTGCCGGAAAGCCGGTACACATTTTCAAGCACCACCACGCTGTTGTCGAGCAGCATACCAATGGCCAGCACCAGCCCAACAAGTGTTAAACTGTTAATGGAAATGTTAAAGGCATAAAACAGGTTGAAAGCAGTGAAAACCGAAACAGGAATGGCCAGTGCAATAATGGAAACAATTTTCATGTTTTTCAGGAACATCCATAACACGAAAATGGCCAGCAGTCCTCCCACCAGGGCCAAATCAATTATCTGGTCGATGTTTTTTTCCATGGTCTCGGCCATATTGGTCTGCACCACAATCTGCACATCTTTTGCCGCCAGTTTTTCGTTTAGTTCGGCAATTTTTTGGTCCACCATGTGCGACAATTTAATCATGTTGGCCTGCGAGTCGCTCACCAGTGTCATCGAAACTGCATCGAGGCCATTTATACGGCTGATACTTTCTTCTTCCTTTACTCCAAAATAAACATCGGCAACATCTTTTAAATAGATGGGGCCCTCTGCAACAATTATATTTTCAATATCATTTACATTGTTGTATTCGGCCGTTACATTCACAAAATACTGTTTTTGCGCATCGTGAAGGTAACCTACAAAAGTGCGGTTGCCGGAGTTTTGTGCAATGGCACTTTGTATTTGCGAAGGCGTAATATCGTAGGCTTCAAGTGCCCCGGCATCGTATGTAACTTCTATTGATCGTTCCTTTCCGCCAAAAACCGATACCGAAGCAACACCGTCAATATTTTCAAACGCCTCGGTTATCTCCTGGTCCACTATATTACGAATCCGATCGGTGCCGCCACTGCCCCTTATTTGCAGTTCCATAAACTGGTTGGTCAGCTGGCCGATATCTACTTTATTGACCGTAACAAAAAAATTGTCATCCAGATTTTCGGTCACCTGATCAATTCTTTCCTGCAGTTTCAGGAAAGTGTATTTAAAATTGACGTTTTGTTTAAAATTAACCTGGATGGAAGCCGATCGGTTGTTCAGAAACGATTCCATGCTTTCAATTCCTTCCATGGTGCTTATTGCGCCTTCGATTGGAATTACTGCCTGGTTTTCCATGTAATTCGGATCAACTTCAATTCGTGAATTAACCTGCACAAAAAGCATGGGAAGTTCGGCATTTGGCATCAATTCCACCGGCAGCCGTTTATACGAAATATAGCCCAGCAGGGTCAATCCGATAAACAACATGCTAATGAAAACTTTTCTTTGTATGATGAATTTCATCCGTGTGGAATTCTTTATTGGTTTTCCTGAATAACAGTATTTTTATTTCTTGTAAACAGACCTTTAAAACGGTCCAGAATATCGTAAACGCAGGGAATAACCACCAGTGTCAGCAAAGTGGATGTTACCAAACCTCCAATTACGGCCAGCGCCATGGGTGAGCGCAACGAGGCGCTTTCACCAAAACCGATGGTTAGCGGCACCAGCGCCAGAATTGTGGTTAAACTGGTCATAATAATCGGTCGGATTCGTTGCTGTCCGGCCTGCAAAATGGCGGTTGTGCGGTCCATTCCCTCGCGGATGAGCTGATTAATCCTGTCCACCAGAATAATTGAATCGTTAACCGCGATACCGGCCAGCATAATTACTCCAATTACAGCCATAATATTGAAAGGTTTTCCCAGGATAAAAAAGATGAGAATACTTCCAACAACTGCCAGCGGAACAGTAAGTAATATTGAAAACGGATGAATCAGCGACTCAAACTGCGACGCCAGCACCATATAAACCAGTACGATGGAAAGCAGCAGTGCAAAACCGAGGCTGCTCATCGATTCCTGCCGTTTTTCTTCTTCGCCGGTTACCATAATCCGGTAATCCTGGGGCAATTCAATGGGCGCCAGTTGCTGACGAATATTATTTGAAACCTTATCGAGCGGAATTTTTTCTTCCAGTTGTGCAGTTACTTTTCCAATGCGGTTCTGGTTTCTCCTGAAAATTTCTTTCGGTGCCACGCCATACTTAATATTGGCAATTTCGCTCAGCCGGAAAACCTGGTCGCCCGAAGTAACAGTAAGATCATTTATATCGTTTAATCCTTTTTCGGGAACCTTAATTGTAATGTCGCTCATTTCGCCTCCGCGCTCAAGCTGGCCTGCATTTTTACCTTCCAGCTGATCCTGAAGTTGTGTTATCACCGTGTTTATATCGATGTTATACATTCCTGCGCGCATCCGGTCCACCTCAATTTCCACCTCGGGAGCGCCGTCTTCAATCGAAGTTTGCACATTGAATAAACCATCAATGTCCGCCATTCTTTCTTTCACCTGGTTGACAATCGCCTCAATTTCGTCCAGTTCTTCACCCCTAACTTCAACAACAACAGGCGCTTCATCGGTTCCAAGTATTGATTTTAAAGCACTTTGTTCCTGCCTGAAATTTACTTCAAGTCCCGGAATATTGGACATTAAATTATCCATTGCTTCAATAACAGTTTCAGAAGAAATTGTTGAAACCGGACTTAATACAACTTTTATTTCTGCAGTATTCTCACCCTGAAAAACGGATGTTGCATCGCCTTCAATTCCTGTTGAAGGTCCGGCATGTGAATATATTTTATCGAGATTTTCACCCAGATAATCCGTAAGAATGGATTCGATATTCCGAACCGTCATTTCAGTGCGTTCCAGTTCGGTACCTTCCTGTAATTTCAATTCAATATTGAACTCATTGGTTTCGGTTTTCGGCATAAATTCGGTGCCAATAAAAGGAACAAGCAGAAATGAACCCGCCACCAGCACAATGGTCAGAATCACCACCAGCCATTTCAGTTTTAGGGTTTTTTCGAGAAAACGGCCGTAACCGCCCATTTTTACAGACTTGTGTTTTACGGGCCGTTTTTTATTCCTGTAAAACCGGTGATATAACATGGGAATCAAAAAAATGGCAACAAACAGCGACGAAAGCAGCGAAAATGCCACCGTCCATGCCTGATCTTTAAACAGCTCGCCCGACGCACCATGCAGGTAAACAATAGGCAAAAAAACAATAATTGTTGTTAACGTGGAAGCTGTAATTGCCCCGCCAACTTCTGCAGTTCCAATTATTGCAGAATCTTTCACGCTCATTCCGTTTTCGTGGTTCCTGAAAATATTTTCCATAACCACAATTGCATTATCCACCAGCATTCCGGCTCCCAAAGCCAAACCACCCAACGTCATTATATTAATTGTAAGGTGGTTAAAATACATCAGGTTGAAGGTGGCAATTATTGAAATAGGGATTGCAATACTTACAATGAGTGTTGTTCCAAAGCGGCGCAGGAAAAGAAACAGAACAAAAATAGCCAATAAAATTCCAAGCAGCGCAGTTTCTTCCACTTCGTTGATTGCTTTGCTGATAAAAGTTCCCTGGTTCGAAACCTGGATTAACTCGTATCCAGGCAGCGCTTTTTCAATATCCACCAGCGCTTCGTTAATCTGTTCCACGGCCTTCACCGTGTTGTATTTAGTTTCCTTGTAAATGGAAAGTCCAATGCAACGCTCGCCGTTAATGTGTACAATATTCACTGGTTCCTTGTTTCCGAACGAAACGGTTGCCACATCTTTCAGGAAAACCGGTGCCATTTGTACGTTTGTCTGGCCTTCGGTTTCTGCACGCACAGCTTTGTACCCCACAATCAGATTTTCGAAATCCTGCGTATTTTTTAATAAACTTACCCCTTTAACTATATACTGAAGGCCCATTTCACTGATTTGCCCCCCCGAAACATTGCGGTTAAAATTCTGAATGCGGGAACTCACCTGGTCCAGCGTCAGCCCCTGCGACTCCAGCCGGTAAGCATCGGTGGTTATCACTACTTCGCTTTCTTCCTGCCCCGACAATTCCACTTCGGCAACACCTTCAAGCCGTACCAGCTCATTCCGGATATAATTCTCCCCAATTTTACGGAGTTCGTTCATATTCGTAATTTCGTTGTGCTTCAACCCGATAATCATTACCGGCGAAGTATTTGGATCGTGCTGCGTTATTTTCAACTCATCGATTTCCGAATTCTGGGTCAGTGTATTCAATGCTTTTTGCAAATCGAGAAAAGCCTCGTCCATATCTTTGTTCCAGGCATATTCAACGGTTATTTGTGCCGATCCGACTTTTGAAATGGACGTAACCTGAATAACATCGGATTGACGAATGGCCAGCGCTTCAATGTTTTCCACAAACTGTTTCTCCATCTCTTCGGGCGGACGTTCGCCGGATTTGATTTCCACAAATATTCGCGGCGAATTCAGATCGGGAAATAAATCAACACCCAGTTTGTCGTATGAGATGTATCCCAGAAGTATTACGCCAAGGACCACCATCAGGATTGAAACCGGATAATTGACAGAAAACTGTGTTAATTTCTTCATTTTAAAAATTTTCAAATGAGTTTCCGGAAAAATCCTAACGGATTACTTTCACTTTCGAATTATCGCGTAATGTTTCGAACCCTTTTACAATCAAGCGGTCGTTTTTTTGAAGTCCTTCAGTAATTTCCACGTAGTTCTGATTTTCGAGGCCGGTTTTAATCTGGCGATCATCGGCAGCATTGTTGCGTTCAACCACAAAAACATACTTCCCGCGGTTTCCGGTTAAAATAATGTCTTTCGGAATAACCACAACGCTGTCTTTTTTAGCCGTTATGATATCTGCTTTTACAAACATTCCGGGCCGCAGATTCCGGTCAGAATTCTGAATCAGGATTTTTCCTTTAAAAGTGCGGGTTTCGTTGCTGATGGCCGGCGAAAGTTCGGTAACCTTTCCGCTCAACGTGTCTTCGGAGATGGTGTAGCTTGTAACAATTACATCCTGGCCCACTTCCACTTCCGAAATATTTTTTTCAGGAAGGTTGATGTCCACATACATATTATCATAACTCATTAAACTTACCATCGGCGAACCAGATGCAACCCGCGTACCTTCGGTATAGTAGGGAAGTTCAACGATGACACCGCTGAAAGGCACAGCAACATTCATTTTTGCCAGTGCAATCTGCGCACTTTGGTAATCGTACTGTGCATTTGTTTTTGAAACTTCAGAATTCCGCAGTTCGCGCAGCGTTACTCCGCCTTTTTCGTAAAGCGATTTCTGCTTTTCATACTCCTGTTCCGAAATTTCAAGGTTGAGTTTAACGGCATCAATGGCTATGTTGTTTTCATATTCTTCATCTTCGAGCCGAATAATTACCTGGTTTTTCTGAACCCGGTCGCCAAGCTTAAATTCTCTTCCGGTAGCCGGGTTTTTTAACAGGTGATAACGGCCGGTCATTTCAGAATTTATTGTCGCCTCGGATACTGCTTTGGCCGTTCCTGTTGTATTTACATATTGCTGAATGCTCTGCAATGTCACATTTTCAATTGAAACCGGAACTGCAAGCTCGGTGTCGCCGGTTTGTCCCTGGTTATTACATGCTGCAAATGCTGCAACCATCGCTATTAAAGGTAAAAATTTTATAAGCTTCATTTTAATTATATTTTCAGGATTTTAGTTTTTATTGTTGAGGTAAAGTTCGGATGGAAGCACTGCTTTGCCGGCTTCAAAATCGTACAAACTTTGAATTTTCAGGTTAAGTAATTCAATTTTATAGTTGATGAGCGCCTGTGCATAGGCGATTTTTTTTTCGGAAAGCTGTGTCTGGTAGAGGTTTAAATCCATACCGGTAAGATCGCCGTTTTCGTAACGCTCCAAATTGATTTCATAAGTAAGTTGTGCGTTTGTTTCGTTTTGTTTTGCAATTTCAATCTGGTTTAACTGGTTTTGCAGGTTCCGGTAAGTTTGTCTGATATCGATAATTATCTGCTTTTTCTCTTCCGAAAGATTTAACTGCTGCGACTGTATTGCCGCTTCCTGAGCTGCTATCCGCGCCTTTTTTTCGCCCCAGTCGAAAAGCGGAATATTAAAGGTTACGCCAACGGATGGGCTGCTGGTTGGCGCCTTAAAAATCTGGTCGAGGTTCGGATCATCACCGGTAATTCCCAGGCGGAGATTCACATCGCCACGGAATTCGTTTTGTGCCCGAGTCCGGATCATTTCAAACTGGCTCGATTCAACATCAATTTCGCGCTGGCGCAATTCCATCCGCGAACTCAGCCCGTTATCAATTGCCTGCTGCAAATCAATATTTACCCGGTTTGCCGTCGGATCTGCCATCACTGTAAAATCTTCAAAAAGATCCATGCCGAGGTATAGTTTTAGCTGATCCTTTGCATTTTCGAAAGCCACAATCCGGTCCTGCACTGTAGATTTTGAAGTAGCCAGATTTAATTCAGCCTGATATTGTTCTTCTTTTGCAGCCAAACCTGCCTCCACTTTATTCAGAATAATATCGTAACTCTTTTGTGTATTTTCAAGCTCGTCGCGGGCTATGGAAAGGTTCATCTGAGACATGTACACATTATAAAAAAACTGGGTAACATTCCGTTCGAGGTTGAGTCGCTGAAGTGCGTAACCAATGTTTGCATTTTCGTAATTCAGCTCCAGTTCTTTCAGGTCTAGTTTCAGGCGGTTGTATGTAAAAAGCGGCTGATTAAGGTTCAGGTAAAGGTTATTGTAAAAAACCTTGCTTTCGGAATCATTAAAATCGGAAATACTTTTTTGCCACCCGAATTCATTAGTTAAAGAAATTGTTCCGTCGGTAGGTAAAATTGGCTGTACCACCCTGAAAAGCGCACTGGTTTGGAGGTTGTCGTTGGTGTACCATTCGGAAACCCTTGTATCGAACCGCCTGTTACGGCTGTAATTAATTGGCGTTACATCGAGCGAAAAACGCGATTTCAGTGCGGCTCTTTGTGCTTCGAGCGTTTGCTGGTAACGTTCGAGATTTAATAAAGATTGCTGCAAATCAGGGCTTCCTGTTTCTGCCAGTTGAAGTGATCTGCCGAGCGTTAGTATTTCCTGGGCTTTTACACCTGATACAGAAAAGATTAGAATCAGCCCGAAATACAATAAATGTTGCATTTTTTTCTTTTTTAGTCGGTTCATATTGATTGAAAAATTAATTATTTCATTTACAGTTCCACCAGTTTAACAGCATCGGCAAAAACCAGCCTGACATCTGATTTATTGGTTAGTTCGACTAAAGCCGTGTCGGACGAGAAATAGTAGGAACCTAAAAGATTCCAGCCTTCGTCGGCATTTTGAATGCCAAGGGTTTGTTCTTCTGCGCCATCATCGCTGTGAATAATAAAATGATAATCTCCTTTATCCTCATCGTCGCCGCCCCGGCCAAATCTTCTCGACTTATACAAATAATAGTACAGGTCGTAATAACCAGGGGTTTTTATCGGAACGTGCCATTTTGCTTTCAGTGAACCGTCGCCCGATTTGATGTAATAACCGGACCGGACATATTCACCGTAAAAATCGGAATTGGTGATGGCAGTCCAGTTGGTTGGCGGGCGCCAGTAATTCAATCCCGAATATTTTTTGTTTCCCTGGTCTTCTTTTAAAAGCCACTTTTCGAGTAAACTTGTTTTGTCGGTTTTGGTAACTTCAAATTCGGGATCTTCATTATCCACAATTATTTCGTTGGCCAGCTCGCTCTGCACAGCAACATCTGCAACTTTTTCACCTTCCACCGCAACAGCTTTCGGATCTTCCTCGATATTCCGGAAACCGTCCATAATCATTTGCGGGATATTTTGCGATGTCATGGTATTTATAATTACCATTCTTGGATCGGAATCCAGCAGGTAATTCAATTCTTTGGTTTGATGTGCTTCGAGATAAACAAGTTTGTTAATCATATCCTCATCGCCGCCGCCAAAACCACCACGACGTCCGCCGCCGCCCAACCTGAACGAAATTTTCACAAGTCCTTCGGTATCCGAAAAGTTGGTGACTTTCATGTTCACTTTCGTTCGCATCATGTCGCCCGATTTTACTTTTACCGCATTAACCGCCGAAAATAAATAACCAGGTAATTCTTTCGCTTTAAACCAGGTATCCATCAAAGGCGTTAATTCCACACCAAAATTTTCTTTTATCCGCTGGTCAAAATCTTCAAACGAAATATTTTTAAACTGATACTCATCCAGCAGTTTCCGCAAAAATTCTCCAAATTCTTTTTGTCCGGCTTTCCATTCCACCATAGAAAATAAGACATCGCCCTTCAGTTTAATTACATTGTCGATAATCAATTTCTGTTTTGGGTCGGCAAGTATTTCCTGAAAAGTGCTGTCCTGCAATGCAATATTTGCCAGTTCATCTTCACTCACTCCAGACATATTTCTCATCCAGAGCGACCGCATGTCAGTAACCTGACTTTTAAGATAAGCTTCAAAAATGCGGTTGGTAATCGGCCACCTGTCCGACTGGATATTGTTTTGAAAACTGTAAAGCATTGGAAATATAAAAGATGGATTTGCTTTTTCAACAACAGTTCCGCCTCCCGGACCTCCACGCCGGTCAACCTGTATTTCTTCAGTAAAACCCTGCATAAATTCTCCCAATACCCTTATCTCCTTATCTTTTGGAGTCATGTTATTATTACCGCGCCCCCAGCGTTCCATTCTTTTCTTCATTCCTTCAAAATCGGCAGCACGCATCAGGTATCCTTTTTCGGGTATGTAAATTTCTTCGGGTTGAACCAACTCCTGGCTTGAAGTCCAGATTCTCGGAAAGGTTTTAAACTGAGCAGGAACTTCCACCAGATAAAGCCGGTTAAAAGGATAATTCAGGTTGTAGGTCCGTTCCAGATCATTCAATCTTTCATTAATTAATTCCGGAATGGTATCTTTTGTTTCAGGAAATGCATCGGAAAAAAAATCGTGCCCTTCAAAATACCATATCCCATAGGTAACACTGTCGCGTTCAAAACTTTTTTCTTTATAATTGCCAATTGACAATGAAATTTGTGTCAATGGATATTCACTTTTGAAAGTAAATTCTCCATCGGCAACCTCGGTAATTTTTCCCTGCGAAACCGCCTGCAATCCGGGTTTGGTTTTCACTTTCAGACTGAAATTTATAAACTGGGGCTGGTACCAGCTAACATCATCCGAACTGTAAGTAACGCCGCTTTTGGGATACCAGTTGGCTTCGCGGGTTAATAAAACATAATCCGGTGTTAAAAAGGCATACTTTTTTTGAACGTTCAGCACAAATTTACCATATTTTTCAAGCCTTTCTTTTTCGTCAATATCCAAATAACTCAGCGCTTCATTGATTTTTCCGGCATAGGTCATTTCCACCGTTGTTTCTTCCTCCGGCGCAAGATTAACATCCTGGCTTACAATAATTAAATGATGTTCGCGTTTAAATGGTGTTTCTTTCCCGGCAACTTTTAAACCTGTAATTTTTAATCCGTCGTTCAGGCTGAAAATAAACTTATTCAGCGTACCTGCAGTTTCATTTCTTATTGTTTGTGTCGAAACCGCCTGAATTGAATTCTCATTGTGTTCAAGCGAAATATCCTGTTTTAATGTTGAAGGAAATTTTTCTTTGACATATTTATTATTCAGCTCAACAATTTCATTTCTCAGCCGCTCTGTTGATTTAAACTGATGGATATGATCATAAGCCAGATAACCGCCTCCAGTCATAAACAAAATGCTGAAGATGAGTGAAAATATTGTCATCGCGCCGGATTGAGGCAACCGCTTCAACAGGTAAATGGTAAGAAAAATAAATCCAATCCCCAGCGAAAGATAAATGCCCCGGTGAATAAGAATTGTTTCGAAATCTGCAAATCCAACAATATCGGAACTTAACATGGGAATGTTAAATGCCATGTAATCGAAAATATAATAAAACTTCGCCTGCAACAGGAATAGCGTTATTCCAATGTATCCCAAAATCAACACAAAAGTGATGGCCTGATTACGAATAACGCTCATGAGCATAAACGAAAGCCCCATAATAAATATTAAAGTAGGGATACTGATAAGCAGCAGATAAATTCCGTATGATGCCCAGCTGACAGTAGTTCCGTCGGAAAGGAGATTGAAAATCAACGCCATAATTACAACCGCAACATTCAGCACCAGAAAAACCTGGAGGTTCCCCCATGTTTTGCCAATAACATATTCGCCGTTTGTCATTGAGCGCATATAAATTACTTCGGTAGTATCGAGTTTTTTATCGCGTTTCAGAAAATCGGATGCAAGAAAAACAGCAATAACAGCCTGTGCAACATTCAGAATTAAAAGGTTAAAATAAGGTATTGCACTTGGAATACTGCGCAGCGCCCAGCCTTCTTCACCGCCTCCTTCAATTATAAACCCGAAATTCATTCCAAAAAGCACCAAAAGCGAAAGAATACTGAATATCCGGAAAAACCAGCTCCGCAACAAGGTTTTACGCTCGTATTTGGCAATTGAAAATATATTGTGCAATGAAATCATTGTATATAGTATTAACTGTTAAGTATTAATCCACTGGTTCAACCTGTTTTCCATAAAATGAACATAAGCATGTTCCAGGTTAGGTTCAATCTGTTTCCCAAGGTAGCCGTTAATATCGGGTGCAACAACCTGCACTTCCCAACCTCCTTCGGAAGGAATAGTGGAAATTACCGGGAATTTTTCATTGATTTCAAGGTATTCTGCTTCGGTTGCTTTTATCAGCCAGACATTTCCCTGTGCTTCTTTAACCAAATCTTCGGGCGATCCTGCAAATGCAAGTTTCCCCTGGTTTAAAAGCGCCATATTGTTGCAGGTGCTTGAAATATCGCCGACAATATGGGTAGAAAGAATAATAATTACATCGCGCGTGCTGATAGTTGAAAGCAGATTCCTGAACCGGATTCGTTCTTCGGGATCTAAACCGGTGGTGGGCTCATCAACAATAATAATTTTTGGATCATTAATTAAGGCCTGTGCAATACCCAACCTGCGTTTCATACCTCCCGACAGTTTATTTGCATTCCTGTCGCGGGCTTCAAACAATCCAACTTCTTCAAGCATTTGTTCAACGGCAGTGCGACGTGCTGCTGCGTTTTTCATGCCCGATAGTCTTGCTGCATAATCAAGAAATTCATAGGTTTTAAGTTTCGAAAAAAAACTAAAATCCTGTGGAAGATAGCCAAGCATTGCCCGGATTTCTCTCCTGTTTTTTGCAAGGTCCAAATCATTTACCAAAACTTTGCCATTTGTAGGTTTCATCAAAGTCACCAAAATCCTCATTAATGTTGATTTTCCGGCTCCGTTTGGCCCCAGCAATCCGAACATTCCATTGGGAATTTCAAGGTTTAGGTTTTTTATGGCGTAATTACCTCCCTTATAGATTTTGTTCAGATTTTCAATTTTTATATGCACCTTTTATTTTCTCTAATTGGTTAAACACTGAGTTTGGACTTTCGCCTGTTACAATAGTTTAAAGGTTAATTAAATTATTCCTAACCTGAACTATTCATAAATTTTCAAAAATATGAATAAAGTTCAGGTTAATCCCGACTTAGATAGCCTGCCCCGAAATTGATTCGGGGAAATTCAACGAAAAGAAAAAGCAGAACTTTTTCTGCAAAATCATAAAAAAAGCTTCGTTTACCGAAGCTTTTTTTAATCCCTTTGCGGAATAACCCTATTTCATAACCATCAGCGGATATTCACCATACCAATCGCTAATTACAAATTCGTATTCTCCGTCTTGTAATTTGGAAATGTCGAAACATTTGTGAATGGCCATTTCTTTTCCCAGTTTTTTCCGGGTAACATACTGTCCGTTTTCATAAACATTTATGTAAACATTTTTTAATGAAGGATTTAATACCGTTACAAAAAGATTGTCACCATCAACACTAAACCAGGGTTCATACAATCTAAGTTCGTCGCCAACGGTAAGTTCGTTGTTTTCTTTTACCAAATCCCGCGAAATAGTGCAATTGTCATAATTAATACTCAAATTGAAATTTCCGTTTTTCAGTTCTGAAAAATCAAACACTTTTTTGTAATCTGTTGAAGTACTTTCCGATTTTTTGTAATACAAAACCTGTCCCTGCTGATCGGTAATTGTTAATTCAAAACTTTTTGCAGCACCCGGTTCAAAAGTTACGATAGCTTTTTTTGCATCAACCGAAATTACATTCATCGTCGGGAATTTTGTTGCAAAACCTGCAGTTGCTATCAACACTGCCAATCCTGTTAAAATAAAAATTTTTGTTTTCATGACTTTCCTTTTTAATGTTTTCTGTTTTATTTCATTGTCATTTATATAGACTCCGAAAATTAAAATAGGTTACACATGGTTTGGTTTATATCGATGAACAATGAAAAACGGACGTGAAACGTAGGAAAAATGACGACAAACAACATAACAAAATCCTTCGTATCAATTTGTTAAACTGAAAATTCAGACATAAAAAAACCCGGATAAACCGGGCTCTTAAATCAAAACCATTTTCCAGATTATTTCACCAATTCGTATTTAAACTGATTTTTCGGTGAAGCAATTTCAACAGTATAATTGCCTTTTTGCAGATTTTTTAAATCGTAACCGGTTGTAATCGCAAAATCATTACCGATGTTCGAAGTGTAAATAAGGTTGTAATTGCTGTCGTAAATCCTAAGCTTCATATTTTCCTCATCAAAATTTAAGTAGGAAAACTTAAGAACATTGTCCTTGTAACCAAAATAAGGATCGAAGCTTGTTTTGGACGTACCAACAGTTATTCCCGAATTATCCACTTCAATGTCGCGCGATAAAGTTGTACCATTTACTTTAACGCTAAGTACATAATTTCCGTTTTGAATATTTTCAAAATCAAAAACTTTACGATAATCGGTCAAAGGTTTTTCCGATTGTTTGTAGTAAACCACATCTCCGGATGCTGTTTTTATGCTTAATTCAAAATTTGCAGCATCTCCGGCGGAAACCGAAACAACTGCGCGTTCAGCAGTAAGTGGAACAACATTCATTTTTGGCTTTTCAACAGCTGCGGCAACCCCAATGATGGCGGCTGCTGTTAATGTAAGTACTAATTTAATTGTTTTCATAATTGTTCATTTTTGTAAAATTGTTGCTGCAAACATATTCCTATTTCGCCGTTATGCTGTTAAACATATATTAAGATTTCAATAACTAATTGTAAAATATACATAAAGGGTGTCACTTTCAGATTAATATTCTAATTATGAATGTATTAATCAATATTAAATAATTGTTTTCCCATTTACGGCTGCTGATAAAACTTGATCAGTTCTGTAATTTTATATACTTTCGACAAATTTTTTAAAAATGGAGATACAAATCCTTCAACTGCTGGAAGGAGCAGAAGAAGCTACCGGATTAACAATAATCATCGATGTTTTCAGGGCATTTTCAACAGCATGTTATGCATTTGATTTGGGAGTGAAAAAAATCATTCCTGTTGGGAACATTGAAACAGCATACCTGTTAAAAAAACAAAATCCGGAAATGGTGCTGGCAGGCGAACGGCACGAAAGAAAACCCGCCGGTTTCGACCTGGGAAACTCACCCGCACAATTATCATCGGTTGACTTAAAAGATAAAACACTGGTTCACACCACAAGTTCGGGAACACAGGGAATTGTAAATGCAAAGGGCGCCGACCAGATAATAACCGGAAGTTTTGTAAATGCAGGCGCCATTGTGCGGTATATTCAAAAACAAAACCCGGAAATGGTTTCGCTGGTTTGCATGGGTTATGCCTGCGAATTTTCTACCGATGAAGATACTCTCTGCGCCGAATACATTAAAAATGAGCTGGAAGGAGCACCAAACGATTTTGAAAAAATGGTGAAAATAATGCGCAAAGGTTCGGGCAATCGCTTTTTCGATCCCCAAAAACAGGAATGGGCACCGCAAACCGATTTTGATCTTTGCCTCAACTTAAACCGTTTCGATTTTGTTTTGAAGGTGGAAAAAAACGGAGAAATGAATTACCTCCAAAAAATTAACATTTAAAATGAAGTATTACAATTTTGATGAAATCGTTCCCCGCGAAGGAACCAACTGCATAAAATACGACGCCCGCGACTGGATTTTCAAAACAAATGATGTTTTGCCGCTCTGGGTGGCCGACATGGATTTTAAAACGCCCGATTTTGTTGCTGATGCTATTAAAAAACGGGCAGAACATGAAATTTACGGATACACCTTCAAACCCGAATCCTATTATCAGTCGGTTATAAACTGGATGAAACGCCGCCACAACTGGGATATACAAAAAGAATGGATTTCATTCAGTCCGGGAGTAGTTGCGGGATTAACTTTTGCCATTAAAACTTTCTC
Organism: uncultured Prolixibacteraceae bacterium; assembly: GCA_963771595.1. Classification (GTDB taxonomy): domain Bacteria; phylum Bacteroidota; class Bacteroidia; order Bacteroidales; family Prolixibacteraceae; genus CAVYUC01. The sequence continues at coordinate 129,876 of CAVYUC010000015.1, forward strand.
GAAACCCGGCGACGGTGTGATCGTGCAGCCGCCGGTTTATTTTCCCTTTTTCGACAGTGTAAAAGGCACCAAACGCAGAATGATTGAAAATCCACTGAAAATTGAAAACGGCCGCTACACTTTTGATTTTGATGATTTGAAATCTAAAATTGATGAAAACACCAAACTGCTGTTGCTGTGCAATCCCCAAAATCCAGGTGGTATGGTGTGGACGCGCGACGAACTGGAACAACTTTCAGCAATTTGCCTCGAAAATGATATCCTTGTTATTTCCGATGAAATTCATTCCGATTTAATTTTCCCCGGAAATCAACACATTCCTTTTGCCACCCTTTCGGAAGAAGCTGCAAACAATTGTGTAATTTGCATGGCTCCCAGCAAAACGTTCAATGTTGCAGGACTGGCATCGTCTGTTGTAATTATTCCGAATAAAACCAAATTTGCGCGTTACGAACGAACATTGAATGTTGGCCATATGGGCGGAGGTAATATTTTTGGAACAGTAGCGTTGGAAGCTGCATACGCGCACGGCGATGAGTGGCTGGATCAAATGCTCACCTATTTATGGAACAACTATCGGCTTCTGGAAACATTTTTCAGTGAAAACCTGCCAAAAGTAAAAGTGATGAAACCGGAGGCCACTTATTTAATCTGGCTCGATTTCAGGGAATATGGAATGAACGATGACGAACTAATGAAATTTACCATAGAAGAGGCAAAAGTGGGTTTAAACAATGGCGGACGTTTTGGAACCGGCGGCGACGGCTGGCTGCGCTTAAATATTGGTTGCCCGGAAAGTGTATTGCAGGAAGGGCTTGAACGGCTGAAAGGTGCTTTTGAAAAGTTGTAAGCAGTTCAGTAACCTCAAAACAAATTAACATTTATTGGTGTTTCGTAGTGCAGCATTTAAGTTCACTTTTATTCATTCCGAAGATGGTGCAAACAAACGCTAAATCTTTTTTATTGAGTTGAGGTATTTGCCGTATTGCCTGCTTTACTTCTTTAAGGCCGTATTTGTTTAATATTGCATAAAAATCATCAGGCCGTCCACGTTCAATAACCCGATGCACAATCGTATTACGAATTTTGCGCCAATCGATTTTTTCTGTATCATACTCCCACAAAAGCGATTTTCTCAGTTTGGCATCTTTATGTAAATGATAATCATTAAAATATATTAGCTGTCGTTCCATTATTCCAAATATACCGAAATTATAATTGAATTTTATACTGTTTAAATTACAAGATTGAGTTCTGAATTATTTTCAGATAACAACAAATTTCGTGAGGATTTAACCTGCAGCTTTGTTTAATTATTAAAGTTCTGATTCACCCATTCAACCACTTCATCAACATTAATATCGCGCATGCATTTGAAATGTTTCTTCGGGCATTTTGAATAACCCAGTTTGGAGCACGGCCTGCATTTCAGGTTTTTCACTTCCATAATTTTTGAAGCCGAATCAGCCTGATACGGGACCATCCCGAATTCGGGGACTGTATTTCCCCAGAATGAAAGTATTTTCTTTTTAAAGGCAGCCGCAATGTGCATCAAACCGGTGTCGTTGGTTAAAACTGCAGCTGCATCACGAATCAGGGAAGCCGATTCGTTCAGGTTTATTTTTCCTGCCATATTTAAAATAGTTCCCCCTGAACTTTTGACAATTTCCTCTCCCACTTGCAGTTCGTTTTTCCCACCCAGTAAAATAACCGGAGTATTCAACCTTTTGCAAATTTCCTTTATTTTTTCAACAGGCAGTTTTTTGGTGAAATATGTTCCGCCAATTACAAAAGCAATAAATCCCCGCTTAAAATTTTCAGGCAACAAATTTCTGTCGTAGTTTTCATTTTTTGGAATGAAAAAATCCAGGCCTTCGCCATCATTTTCAACATCAAAAACAGAAATGGTTTTCATGTAACGATCCACAATATGCCCTGCAGGTAAACGGTTTAGTTTAAAATTTACCAGCAAAAATTTTTGAATATTCAGTTTTTCAAAGGTGAATGATGTTACATTTAATCCGCTTTTTATACGGTTACTCCTGAAATTCTGATGTAAATCAATTACATAATCAAACTGTTCATTTTTCAGTTCCGAAATAAGCTCCGAAATGTTGTCGTTAAGAACATGCACTTTATCGATGTACGGATTTGACCTTACAATTAACGCATGCTTTTGCTTTGTTACGAAGTGAATTTCGCTGTTTTCCACCTGCTTTTTAAGGCACCGCACAACTGGCGATGTCAGAACTATATCGCCGATTGAACTTAACCGTATAATCAGGTACTTGATTTTCACTTACTACATTCTTTAGTTGATTTTACCATCAGATTTTTAATAAAAAACCCCGGAGAAAAATCAAAATCTCCGGGGTAATATACAAATTTTTATATCGTTTTAAGCCGATTCAACCAGCACTATAATTTTATTTGCCTGATTCTCTATCACGCCGCCATCCACTTCAAAAAACTTTTCATTCCCATTTTCTTCAACCACTTTTATGGTTCCTTTTTCGAGGGTTGAAATAATTGGAGCATGACCTTTCAGTATTTCAAAAGTTCCTTTACTGCCGGGAAGCTGAACCAGTTTTGCCTCTCCTTCGAAAACCTTTTTATCGGGTGTAATAATTTCAAGAAACATGGATAGATTTTTCAGTATTATTTATCAGACAGCAGTTTTTCACCTTTTTCAATGGCTTCTTCAATGGTTCCCACCAGGTTAAATGCCGCTTCCGGATACTTGTCCACTTCGCCGTTCATAATCATGTTAAACCCTTTGATTGTATCTTCAATCGATACAAGTTTTCCTTCCAACCCGGTAAAATTGGAAGCAACAAAAAACGGCTGCGACAGGAAGCGCTGAACCCGGCGAGCCCGGTGAACAACAAGTTTATCTTCTTCTGAAAGTTCGTCCATACCGAGAATGGCAATAATATCCTGCAATTCCTTGTAGCGCTGCAAAAGCATAATTACATTCTGAGCACAATTGTAATGTTCTTCGCCAACCACCTCTTTTGTTAAAATCCGGGATGTTGAATCCAGCGGATCCACTGCCGGATAAATACCCAGCTCAGAAATTTTACGGTTCAAAACCGTTGTTGCATCAAGGTGAGCAAAAGTTGTAGCCGGTGCAGGGTCAGTCAAGTCATCTGCCGGCACATATACCGCCTGTACAGAAGTAATTGAGCCATTTTTAGTGGAAGTAATCCGCTCCTGCATAACACCCATTTCGGTGGCCAGCGTGGGCTGGTAACCCACTGCCGATGGCATCCTGCCTAAAAGTGCAGACACTTCGGAACCGGCTTGTGTAAAACGGAACACATTGTCAACAAAGAACAGTATATCGCGACCGGCGCCTTTGCTTCCATCACCATCGCGCAAACTTTCGGCAATGGTTAACCCTGACAAGGCAACCCTTGCACGTGCTCCGGGTGGTTCGTTCATCTGCCCAAAAACCATGGCCAACTTGGAATGTTTCAGTTTCTCGCTGTCCACTTTAGAGAGATCCCAGTTGCCTTCTTCCATCGATTTTTTAAAATCTTCGCCATAATCCACAATGTCAGCTTCAATCATTTCACGAAGCAAATCATTTCCTTCGCGTGTCCGTTCACCAACTCCTGCAAACACTGATAATCCACTGTGTGCCAATGCAATGTTGTTAATTAATTCCTGGATAAGTACAGTTTTACCCACTCCGGCACCACCAAATAAACCAATTTTACCTCCTTTGGCATATGGTTCTATCAGGTCGATTACCTTTATTCCAGTGTACAAAACTTCAGATTCAGTGGTCAAATCCTCGTATTTTGGCGGCTCGTTGTGTATGTTTAATCCATCTTTTGGAAGTTGTTCCATTCCATCAATCGAATCGCCAACCACATTAAGCAGCCGGCCAAGTGCTGCCTGACCGTTGGGCATAATAATCGGGCTTCCCAAAGGAATCACTTCCATGCCACGTTTTAAACCATCGGTTGAATCCATTGCAATGCAGCGAATGGCGTTTTCACCAATGTGCTGCTGGCATTCAACGATTAAACTATCTTTACCTTCTCTTTTTATTTCAAGGGCATCGTAAATTGAGGGAAGTTCGCTGCCTTCTTTATCAAAGCTAACGTCGAGAGCAGGTCCGATTACCTGAATGATTTTGCCTGTACTTTGAGCCATTTATGATTTGATTTTTTTAAGACGGTTTTAAAAATTCTGAAATTTTTTAACGGTCAACAAATTTAGTATTGTTTTGCTTTTCTGCAATTAAAAACCTCGAATTTTGGGGGAATTTTAAATTTCTTAATAATCGCGTTTCAGCATTTTACTGCTCAACATTTTCAGTTGTGTTTTCCGCGATTCATCAACCGGAAGATTTATGAGCAATTCAGCCGATTTTTCAAAATAGCTGTCAATTTTTGCTTTTGTCAGCTTTTTAATTTCCAACTGATTAAATATAGAAGTTACGGCCTGAATTTTTTCATCCGCATTAAAATCAGTTTTGCTGAACCACTCTTTTAATTCCGAGACTTTCTTTTCCGGGGCCATTTCGAGGGCTTTTATCAGCAAGAATGTCTTTTTATTGGCCAATATGTCGCCCCCAATTTTTTTGCCGAAAGTGTCCTGATTTCCAAAGGTATCCAATAAATCATCCTGAAGCTGAAAAGCCATTCCCAGATTAATTCCAAACCGGTACAATTGATCGGCCTGCTCATCAGTTGCCTTTGCCAGCAGGGCGCCGGCTTTTAAACTGCAGGCCAGCAAAACAGCTGTTTTCAGACGTATCATCTCCAGGTATTCAGTCGCTGAAACTTCCTGCCGGTTTTCAAAATCCATATCGTACTGCTGCCCTTCGCACACTTCAATGGCCGTTTGCGTAAACAATGCCGCCACTTCAAACAGCCGCTCCGATTTGCATTCCATTAAATACTGATAACTTAAAAACGCCATGGCGTCGCCGGAAAGTATAGCATTGTTTTCGCTGAACTTTTTGTGCACGGTTTCCCTGTTTCTGCGCATGTGTGCCTTGTCCATAATGTCGTCGTGCAGAAGTGTGAAATTATGGAAAACCTCAATGCCAAGTGCGGCCGGCAAAGCATTCGATATATCTTCGGAAAACAAATTGTAACCAAGAAGCAACAACACCGGCCGGAGCCGTTTGCCACCCATTTCAAGTGAATATGCAACCGGAGAATAAAGTTCCGGCGGTTTTCTCTGTATTAATTTTTCTGAACGCAACCGGATTTCCGCATTTATTTTTTCCTGCAATTCTTCAACCGTAAACATTGGAGTTATTTTTTATCATTTTCAGTTCTGATTCATTCTTGTTTGTCTTGCCCTGGCGTGATATTCGTTTCATGAGTTATTTCAAGATCTTCGAGTTCAATATCTTCTTCCTCATCGTAAATGTGCAGCAGCGGTTCTTCAAAAGCCTTTGTTGTGGTCAGCCTTTCGAGGCTCAACAACAGCGACGGCAGCAAAATTAAATTTGAAGTTACCGCAACCAGCAGCGTAAGGGAAACCAAAATACCCATTGCCACTGTTCCGCCAAAGCTGGAAAGGGCAAAAATTCCGAATCCAAAAAACAATACAACCGATGTGTACAACATACTAACTCCCGTTTCCCTCAAGGCAAGAATTACCGATTTATGAATGTCCCAATTCGTTGCTTTAAGCTCCTGCCTGTATTTTGCAAGAAAATGAATGGTATTGTCTACTGAAATACCAAACGCAATACTGAAAACCAAAATTGTTGATGCTTTTATCGGAATATCGGCAAAACCCATTATTGCTGCTGTGAAAATCAGTGGCACCACATTGGGAGTCAGCGACATAATTACCATGCGCCACGATGAAAACATAATTGCCATAAATGTGGATATGAGAAATATTGCCAGCGCCAGACTTGTAAATAAATTTTTAAGCAGATATTGAGTCCCTTTAAAAAATGTAACGCTCGAGCCGGTAACAGTGACATCATATTTGTCGGCGGTAAAAACAGAATCAATATCATTCTGAAAATCCGTGTAAAGTTCCTCCATGCGCTTTGTTCCCACATCTTTCATCCGGATGCTGATTCGGGTAATCTGCCGCGAACTGTCCATAAAAGCGTGCAGCAGATTTGCATTTTCCTCGCCGGTGGATGCATATTGCAGAATGAAATTCTTTTCGCGGTTGTTGGGTAAGCTGTAATATTTCTCTGACCCGTTGTAAAAAGCCTGTTTCGAAAATTTCAACAGGTTAAGCAGCGAAAGGGGTGGCGAAAGTTCGGGATATTCCGAAAGCCGGGTTTCCAGCTGATCAATTTTATTGAAGTTGGTCAGTTGCATTACTCCGCCGGGTTTTCTGGTATCCACCATAATTTCGAGTGGCATCAGGCCGTCAAAATTCGATTCGAAAAATTTTAAATCCTTGTACACCGGATCATTTTTCGGTATATCGTCAACCATGTATCCCGAGCTTTTAATCAGCGTGATACCAAAAATTCCGACTCCAATTATTACCAGTGTTGATATGTACACCTGTTTTCTGCGGTATTCGGTAATTTTTATCAAACGGCTGATAATGCCTGCAATAAACCGGCTGTCCAGATGACTGACATGTTTCGAAGAGGGCGGTTTAATGTAACTGTAAATTATGGGTATCAGCAGCAACGAAAGTACAAACAACCCCATGATATTCAGTGAAGCCACAATTCCAAACTGCCGAAGAATTTCGCTTTTAACGATGATAAAAGTGGCAAAACCCGAAGCTGTTGTCAGGTTGGTAAGAAATGTAGCATTGCCAATTTTAATGATTACACGCTGCAGCGCTTTTATTTTATTTCCGTGGCGCACATATTCGTGGTGAAATTTGTTCAGCATATAAATGCTGTTTGGAATACCGATTACAATCAGCAGCGGCGGAATCATTCCCGATAAAATGGTGATTTTATAGCCAAACAGCGACAGCATTCCCAATGCCCAGACAACCCCGATTAAAACAATAATAACCGGAAAAATTACAGCTTTAAACGATCTGAAAAAAATGAAAAGTACAATGATACAGATGGCCAGAGCGAGGGCGCTGAAAAAATAAAGTTCATTTTTAATTTTTATTGAATTTACCACCCTGATGTACGGCAAACCGGAATAATGAAGTTTTACATTCTCCTCCTTTTCAAACTGCCGCCCTATTTTTTGAATTGCCCGCACCATTTTTTCCCTGGCCTGGGTATGCATTTTCTCCTTGTTTACTGTCAATGCCAGCAAATAAGTGTTTTCGCTTTTGTTGTAAATAACATTCCGGTAAAAAGGAAGGCTCCTGAATTGCTCAGCTAAGCTATCAAGTTGATGTTGCGATTGAATGGTGTCGGGAAAAATTGGCCGAATTTCAAACTGCTTTTTTTCTGTGTTTTTAATCAGGTTATATGAATTTGAAACCGACAAAAGATCTTCAATACCTTCAACTTTCGAAAGTTCGTCATTCAATTCTTTCCACTGCCTGAAGTGATCTACTTTAAAGAAATTCGAATCCTGAATACCTATTATGATAAGGTTTCCTTCTTCGCCAAAAATTTCAACAAATTTGCGGTAATCTTTATATGCCTGGTCTTTTTTTGGAAGTAACGAAGCATATTCATATGACATTTCCACCTTGCGTGCATAGAATCCTAAAAAAATTGTAATACCCAGTAGTACAGAAAGTAAAAGTATTTTATTTCTCAGGATAATCCTTGAAACCTTAACCCACATATCATTCAAATGATTCAGTTCAGCGAAAATAAGACAAATAATCGGATAATGAAAAGTGGGATAGACACTTTAAACCAATCTTAAAATTAATACATCCGGCATACGATTTATTGGATATTAAGTATTTAGAATCATTCTTTCAACAAACAAAAAAACTAAAAGACTGAAATGTTGTAACTTGTAAAAGCACCTTAAAATCACAATCATGGAAAAAATTCTTACATCCTGGTTATATGATTCTATTTCCTATTTCTCCCGGGAGAGATCAGCAAATTCCATTTATCATTTGTTGGCTGGAAGCGACAAAAATTTTAAAGCCGAACATCAGTTTTTTAACCTTACCTGCCTGTTTACTATGGGAGGGTTTTCTTTCTTCATAATCATCAATACAATTTTCGAAATTGATTTTACCCTAACATTAATAAAACTCTCTGTCGTTTTTACAAGCACCATCCTTTACTATTATTCCCGTGTTAAAATGAAATTTATATTGACTTCTGTTTTATACTTTTTAATTATTTTATTCAGCCTGTTATTTATTGGAGCATTAAATGGCGGCGTTACCGGAGGTATCGCGCCAATCTACACTTCTATACTTGTACTCATGTTGTTTATTATGAGCGGAAACCGGCGAATTGTACTTTTGATTGTATGGACATTGAGCATTTCTATGTTGTTTGTCGTGGAATATTACCGGCCCGATTTAATTACTTCCTATTCAAGCATTGAGCAAAAATACATCGATATCTGTCTGAGTTACTTTTCGGGAATTACAATTGTTGCTTTCGTTGTGGTGAATGTAAAGAAACTATATAAAAAAGAAAACAAGGTAAGATTGAATGTGGAAGATCTAATCGAACAATACCGATCTGCCGATTTTGAATTAAAAGAAATTATAGATAAAAAAATGAATTTGCTCTCTGTAAGGGAAAGGGAGATTTGCAAATTGTTATTGGTTGGTAATTCAAACAGAGAAATTGCAGATAGTTTATTTATTACCGAAGGCACCGTCAAATGCCACCTGAACAACATTTACAAAAAATTAGGTACAAACAACAGAGTGGAAGTAATTAACCTGATAGGGAGAAATCTAACTTTTTTATAACCTCTGAAACTTCATTCTACCAGATATTTACAATAGCTTACAGTATTGTTTTAAAGTTTGTAAAGAACACTTTAATCCAAATGCTATTGAAAAAAGTTAACAAGGCACACACTGCAAATGGGCAAGTTGTAATTTTTAAAAAAACAAAAAGTAATAACCTTTTAAAACTAACCATCATGAAAAGAAATTTTACCTTAACATTTGCATTTCTACTTTTAACAGTGGTATTTGTGCATGCTAATGCCCAGACTACACTTTGGTCTGAAAATTTTGAAGGTGACTGGACCGCCAACTGGTATGTGGAAAATGGTACCTGGGAAGTGGGTACACCAACGAGTGGTCCTAATGCAGCATATAATGGTGACAAATGTGCGGCTACTGTGCTGGGTGGAAATTATGCTGTAACTGTAGATACGAGATTTATAAAAATCTCATCGTTCTCAGTCCCTTCAGCAGAACAACATCCCCGTCTGAGATTCTGGCAGTGGTACAGCATTTCAGGGGCAGATTACGGGAAGGTGCAAATAAAAACAGAAGGAAGTTCAGATTGGGTGGATGTCTCGGAAAATTTTATTCATACAGGAAGTAATGTGTGGACATATACTTCGATTGACCTGTCTGATTATGCCGGACAGTCCGTCCAAATTGCATTCCTGTTCCACGCTCAGGATGCTGGTTATGGCGGAGACGAAAGTACTGGCTGGTACATCGATGATATTTCATTGGTTACAGGTACAATGGTCTACAATAATCCTGAAACATGGGAAAACGGAATTGGTGACTGGTATGCTGAAAAAGGTGCCTGGCAGGTAGGAACACCTACCTCTGGCCCGAATGAAGCTTATAATGGAGAAAATTGCGCTGCAACCGTATTAGACGGAAATTATGCTTTAAATGTAGACTCCAGGTTGATTAGTCCACCGGTTACAATTGCTTCAGCAGAACAACATCCCCGTCTGAGATTCTGGCAGTGGTACAGCATTTCAGGGGCAGATTACGGGAAGGTGCAAATAAAAACAGAAGGAAGTTCAGATTGGGTGGATGTCTCGGAAAATTTTATTCATACAGGAAGTAATGTGTGGACATATATTTCGATTGACCTATCTGATTATGCCGGACAGTCCGTCCAAATTGCATTCCTGTTCCACGCTCAGGATGCTGGTTATGGCGGAGACGAAAGTACTGGCTGGTACATCGATGATATTTCATTGGTTACAGGTACAATGGTCTACAATAATCCTGAAACATGGGAAAACGGAATTGGTGACTGGTATGCTGAAAAAGGTGCCTGGCAGGTAGGAACACCTACCTCTGGCCCGAATGAAGCTTATAATGGAGAAAATTGCGCTGCAACCGTATTAGACGGAAATTATGCTTTAAATGTAGACTCCAGGTTGATTAGTCCACCGGTTACAATTGCTTCAGCAGAACAACATCCCCGTCTGAGATTCTGGCAGTGGTACAGCATTTCAGGGGCAGATTACGGGAAGGTGCAAATAAAAACAGAAGGAAGTTCAGATTGGGTGGATGTCTCGGAAAATTTTATTCATACAGGAAGTAATGTGTGGACATATATTTCGATTGACCTATCTGATTATGCCGGACAGTCCGTCCAAATTGCATTCCTGTTCCACGCTCAGGATGCTGGTTATGGCGGAGACGAAAGTACTGGCTGGTACATCGATGATATTTCATTGGTTACAGGTACAATGGTCTACAATAATCCTGAAACATGGGAAAACGGAATTGGTGACTGGTATGCTGAAAAAGGTGCCTGGCAGGTAGGAACACCTACCTCTGGCCCGAATGAAGCTTATAATGGAGAAAATTGCGCTGCAACCGTATTAGACGGAAATTATGCTTTAAATGTAGACTCCAGGTTGATTAGTCCACCGGTTACAATTGCTTCAGCAGAACAACATCCCCGTCTGAGATTCTGGCAGTGGTACAGCATTTCAGGGGCAGATTACGGGAAGGTGCAAATAAAAAGAGAAGGAAGTTCAGATTGGGTGGATGTCTCGGAAAATTTTATTCATACAGGAAGTAATGTGTGGACATATACTTCGATTGACCTGTCTGATTATGCCGGACAGTCCGTCCAAATTGCATTCCTGTTCCACGCTCAGGATGCTGGTTATGGCGGAGACGAAAGTACTGGCTGGTACATCGATGATATTTCATTGGTTACAGGTACAATGGTCTACAATAATCCTGAAACATGGGAAAACGGAATTGGTGACTGGTATGCTGAAAAAGGTGCCTGGCAGGTAGGAACACCTACCTCTGGCCCGAATGAAGCTCATAATGGAGAAAATTGCGCTGCAACCGTATTAGACGGAAATTATGCTTTAAATGTAGACTCCAGGTTGATTAGTCCACCGGTTACAATTGCTTCAGCAGAACAACATCCCCGTCTGAGATTCTGGCAGTGGTACAGCATTTCAGGGGCAGATTACGGGAAGGTGCAAATCAAAACAGAAGGAAGCTCAGATTGGGTGGATATTCCAAATCAATATATTAATACAGGCAGTTCTGTTTGGACATATACATATATTGATTTATCAAATTATTCAGAACAATCAATACAAATTGCATTCCTGTTCCATGCTCAGGATGCTGGTTACGGTGGAGATGAAAGTACTGGTTGGTATATTGATGATATCACTCTTGACAGTGATATGGCCTCAGATGAAACCGATATCCTCACATACAGTTTTGGCATCCCCCCGCAAACCGGTGCAGCGTCAATCGACGAAGTCAACAACACGGTTGACATTGAAGTTGAATCGGGCACTGACGTAACCGGTTTGGTTGCTACGTTCACACTTTCCGATGGGGCAAACGCCGAAGTTGGCGGAGTGGAACAAACCAGCGGGACAACTTCAAACGATTTTAGCAATCCGGTGACCTATACCATTACTGCCGAAGACGGAACGACAACACAGGATTGGTTGATTACGGTAACCAAAGCCGTGATTTTAAACGATGAAGCCGATATTCTCACTTATAGTTTTGGAATGCCGCCGCAAACCGATGATGCCGCCATTAATTCATCGCTCCACACCATTGATATCGAAGTGGAAGCGGGCACTAATGTAACCAATTTAGTTGCAACCTTCACACTTTCCGACGGGGCAACCGCCGAACTGGACGGAGTGGAACAAACCAGCGGGACAACTTCAAACGATTTTAGCAATCCGGTGACCTATACCCTTACTGCTGAAGACGGAGCTACAACCCAGGATTGGGTAGTAACGGTTACCCAAGCCGTGGTTTTAAATGATGAAACGGAAATCCTCACTTACAGTTTCGGAATACCGCCGCAAACCGGAAATGCTGACATCAATTCAAGTCTGGGGACCATTGACATTGAAGTGGAATCCGGAACAGACCTGACCAATCTGGTATCTACGTTTACACTTTCTGACGGTGCCTCGGTAAAAGTCGGTGGAGTTACCCAGCAAAGCGGAACTACTGCAAATGATTTTACCAATCCGGTTACCTACTCCGTAACTGCAGAAGATGGAAGCACAATCCGGAATTGGGTAGTTACAGTCACAGAAGAAATGGTTTTAAACAACGAAACCGATATCCTCACTTACAGTTTCGGAATACCGCCGCAAACCGGAAATGCTGACATCAATTCAAGTCTGGGTACCATTGACATCGAAGTGGAATCCGGAACAGACCTGACTAATCTCGTATCCACGTTTACACTTTCTGACGGTGCCTCGGTAAAAGTCGGTGGAGTTACCCAGCAAAGCGGAACTACTGCAAATAATTTTGCCAGCCCGGTTACCTACTCCGTAACTGCCGAAGATGGAAGCACAAACCGGAATTGGGTAGTTACAGTCACAGAAGAAATGGTTTTAAACAACGAAACCGATATCCTCACTTACAGTTTCGGAATACCGCCGCAAACCGGAAGTGCTGACATCAATTCAGGCCTGGGAACCATTGATATCGAAGTGGAATCCGGAACAGACCTGACCAATCTGGTATCCACGTTTACACTTTCTGACGGTGCTTCGGTAAAAGTCGGTGGAGTTACCCAGCAAAGCGGAACTACTGCAAATAATTTTACCAGCCCGGTTACTTACTCCGTAACTGCCGAAGATGGAAGCACAATCCGGAATTGGGTAGTTACAGTCACAGAAGAAATGGTTTTAAACAACGAAACCGATATCCTCACTTACAGTTTCGGAATACCGCCGCAAACCGGAAATGCTGACATCAATTCAGGCCTGGGAACCATTGATATCGAAGTGGAATCCGGAACAGACCTGACCAATCTGGTATCCACGTTTACACTTTCTGACGGTGCTTCGGTAAAAGTCGGTGGAGTTACCCAGCAAAGCGGAACTACTGCAAATAATTTTACCAGCCCGGTTACTTATTCCGTAACTGCCGAAGATGGAAGCACAATCCGGAATTGGGTAGTTACAGTCACAGAAGAAATGGTTTTAAACAACGAAACCGATATCCTCACTTACAGTTTCGGAATACCGCCGCAAACCGGAAGTGCTGACATCAATTCAAGTCTGGGGACCATTGATATCGAAGTGGAATCCGGAACAGACCTACCAATCTGGTATCCACGTTTACACTTTCTGACGGTGCTTCGGTAAAAGTCGGTGGAGTTACCCAGCAAAGCGGAACTACTGCAAATAATTTTGCCAGCCCGGTTACTTACTCCGTAACTGCCGAAGATGGAAGCACAATCCGGAATTGGGCTGTTACAGTCACAGAAGAAATGGTTTTAAACAACGAAACCGATATCCTCACTTACAGTTTCGGAATACCGCCGCAAACCGGAAATGCCGACATCAATTCAGGTCTGGGTACCATTGACATCGAAGTGGAATCCGGAACAGACCTATCCAATTTAATAGCTACGTTTACACTTTCGGATGGCGCGACAGCAAAAGTGGGCGGTGTGGATCAAACCAGCGGAACAACCGCAAACGATTTTAGCAGTCCGGTGACTTTCACCCTTACTGCCGAAGACGAGACTACAACGCAGGCTTGGGTAGTTACTGTAACTGAAGAAGTGGTTTTGAATGATGAAGCAAAAATCTTAGCCTTCTTTTTTGATAGCCCTTCACAAATCGATACAACATCAATCGATCCGGTTTTACATACGATAAATATTGTAGTAAAAGAGGGGACAGATCTTACAAGTTTGGTTCCCACATTTGAGCTATCGACTGGTGCAAATGCAAAAGTGAACAACATTTCACAAATTAGCGGAAACACCATTACCGATTTCTCAAATCCTGTTGTATATACAGTTATTGCTGAAGACGAAATCACAACCCAGGAATGGACGGTAATATTGGAAATTGCAACAAAAATCTATGAGTTTAAAATATCCGTTTTGAAGGTTTATCCCAATCCGTTTACTGATAAAACAACAGTGGAATTCAGCAATAATGAGCATAATAAATATACATTATCTGTTTATGGAACTACCGGAAATAAAGTAATTGAAATGAATAACATCACTTCAGATAAAATTGAACTAAAAAGAGGTAGGTTAAAAGCCGGTATATATATCATTGAACTTAAAGGAGAAAAAATATTTGATAATAAAATGATAATCATAAAATAATTAGTAACTACTCAGGTCGGATTGATAATTAATACCTGTTCTTGAATGAAAATTCATTTTTACAGGAAGCAACATTAATGGCAAACCGGATTGATTCAGATGGATTACCACCTTTCTTGATTATTGTATCAACAACAGATCGTAGTATTGCAAATATTTCTGCTCCTCTTTCAGAACGAAAGCCCCCGGAAACTTTTTGTTTTACTTTCAGATTGCGGATTGCACGTTCTGAAGCATTGTTATCAAATGGCACATCCGGATAAAACAGAAAGTTGAATACCTGGTTCTTTCGTTTCTTTAGTCTCTTTTTAAAAGTTAATATTTTGGAATACTTATCTGGCAGTTCCTGATTTATCAACTCATCAAATTTTCTAAGCAAATCACTCCTTTCTTTAAATGGCAAATCATACCATTCGGGAGTCATTCTTTTCTTCAGTTTAATTGCACTTGACAATACTTCTTTCATCTCAGTTATCCATTTGATTTTGTACAATTCATGGAGAAAGTTTAGTTCCCGTAGTAGATGTGCCAGGCACAACTGGTGTCTTTTGGCCGGAGTTTTTAACTGTGCCGCCCATGAGTCGCTTACCAGTGTCGCCTGGGGAAATCCATCAGGAAAGGTTCCCATGATTGTTGCAAACCCCCTGCTTGGGGAAATAGTGATATATGTTGCAAGTAAGCTCTGCCAGGTCCACGCCCAGGATTTGTCTTTATTCACTTTAACGCCGGTTTCATCTCCACCGATTGTGATGGCTTTTGAAATCTCCTGTTTTATACCTTCATATATTGGAAGTACCATATTGGCAGCTTTGTTTAGCATGTTATATATGGTGCCCTCGCTTATGGAAATATTTGTTATGCTTTTTATAAGTTCTGATAAGCGATTATAGGGTACATACTGCCGGGAACTTAGATAAGCTGTCAGGGAAATCAAATTATTCCCATATTGCACAGGAGCTGTTATACCGGCAGGATAATATCCTTCAGTAACGCACCCACAACTGCAGGTTAATTGAAAAATCTGGTGTTCAATAATACGGGCTTTAATTATTGGTATGTCTATTACTTGTCTTTTGCCGATCATTTGATATGCTTCTTCAGAGTGAATCTTACCACATCTCAAGCAGGTCTCATTTGGTTTGTGTTCTATTACATTGTCAGGATTGGGTGACATCAGTAGTGTATCTCCTTTATGTCCTGGTTGCCCACCTGGTTTCTTATTGCTCTTTTCACGAAGGCTTTGATTCTTTTGTCGGAATATGTCTTGAGATGGAGGAAGCGAACTGTTACCACTGGTTTTACGTGTCTTAAGCCAGTTAACTTCAGTCTGAAGCATCTTAACCTGTGCTGTTAAGGCATCAACCTTTATCAAAAGATCATATACTAAATCAACCAGTTGT
>CAVYUC010000016.1:0-276585 GCA_963771595.1 uncultured Prolixibacteraceae bacterium
CACTGCAGACATTCGGTGGGATAGTTGGAAGCCACATGATTTTCAGCGCTGTTATAGTTCGCCTGATGGCAACTGATGCATTCCGGGCTGGCATTGTTGTGGTTCCCTGGTGGCATTCGGAGCATTGTTTTCCCGAATGGCCGCCGGTTAATGCAAATCCGGTAGTTGAAACATGGTCGAACTGTGATGGTATCCATGCTGTGCTGGTGTGGCAGGTTTCACATTCCGTGGAAATTCCTGCCGTGGAATGATTTGGATTCTGCGCCTGATTGTAATTATCCGTGTGACAGGTATTGCACAGGGTGGATGTTCCTGCATATCCATTGGTATGACAGGCCGAACATTCAGTGGCAACATGTGCACCGGTCAGCGGGAAGTTGGTGGCATTGTGGTCAAAATCGGCACCTTCCCAACTGTTGGTGGTATGGCACTGCAGACATTCGGTGGGATAGTTTGGTGCCACATGATTTTCCGCGGAATTGTAATTGGCCTGGTGGCAGCTGATGCATTCCGGGCTGGCATTTTCCGTGGTTCCCTGGTGGCATTCGGAACATTGTTTTCCCGAATGGCCGCCGGTTAATTCGAAGCTACTGGTTTCAGCGTGGTTAAACTGCGATGGGCTCCAGCCATCTTCTGTGTGGCAGATTTCGCACTCCACTGAAATACCGGCATTGATATGGTTAGGATTGACGGCCTGGTTGTAATCGTTGGTGTGACAACTGCCGCAAGCAGTTGAAGTTCCGGCAAAACCTTCGGAGTGACAATCAAGACAATCCGTTTGAATGTGTGCTCCTTTCAGTGGGAAACCAGTGGCACTGTGATTGAATGATCCTTCTTCACGTCCGGTTGGATGACAGGAAAAACAAGCAATACTGTTATAGGAATAACCATTTACTTCGCGGTGCTCCCTGTCGGCAGACGAGCGGTTATGTTCGTGACAGTCAATACAACTAAATAATGTAAATGTTTCAGGCTGCGTATGACAATCCGTACATCTGTCCCATTCACCATTGTGCGATCCGGAGTAGACAGGAAAATAAACCGCATCATGGGTTTTAAAATCTGCAGGGCTCCATCCGGGATCAGTAGTGTGACATTCCATGCAATTGGATGAAAAGCCGGATCCCCGGTGCGATGGATTCGAAGCGGAATTGTAGTCCTGTTGATGGCAACTCACACATTCATTGGAAATTGGCTCAAAAACTCCCGAAGTGTGACAAGTGGCACAATCGTTTATTTCGTGGCCTTTGGATAACGGGAAGAAGTCGTGGTTGAAACCTGATGAAGTCCATTCCTGCGCTTCCATTTTATGGCATTCAATACAATTGTCCGATAAACCGGCCTCCACATGATTCGGGTTGGTGGTTGCCTCATAGTCCTGCCGGTGACAGTCGATACATTCTATACCAAGAGGGGGAAATTCAAGCTGTGAAACGGAGGTATGACAGGATGCACAATCGGTAGTATTGTGCGCACCCAATAAAGGAAATCCCACCTGCTGGTGAATTTCAGTAATATTGGTTACAATCCATGATTCAGGCGTATGACATTGTGCGCAAGTCAAGCCCACGGTATTGTTGTGCATGTCGGTATGACAATCCATACAATTTGTTTTTGCCTCCGAAAACACAAGGGTTTCATGACAAGCTTTGCAATCAGCATAAACATGCTGTCCCTCGAGTTGAAAGTCAGTGGAATCGTGGCTGAAACCGGCTTTTTCTGCAGAAAATATCCATCCTTCCGTGGTATGGCAATCGGTACAGCTAAACGATAAGGATTCGCCGTGCGGGTTCTGCTGCGCCCCGGCTAAGCCGGACAGCAAAATCATTACAAATATCAATGGCAGCTTTTGCATGAAATGTCATCAAATTGGTAAACAATATACTCCTTCGTTAATTCGTCATTCGGCTTGTGGCATTTAGCACAGGCCAAACCCGCATGTTTTCCGTCCAGTTTAAACCGGGCATTGTTATGGTCAAATTTTTCGGGTTTCCAGTTGCCAAAGATGTGACAATGTTCACAATCGGTTTGGCCATTTTTGGCAAACTGGCCGGAATGAACATCTTTATGACAGTTGGTGCACGACTGATTTTTCCAGTTAAACTGTTGTTTTGGTTCTTCTTTATCGCTATCAGCAAAATGACATACTCTGCAGCTTAGCATGGCGTGTTTTCCCTGAAGTTTAAAATCGGTTTTATTGTGATCAAAATTTATTTGGTTCCAAACCGACGCTGAATGGCAATTTTTGCAACCGGCCCCGGCCAGGTATTTCTCATCGAAATACAACTTGTGAATATTTTCGTGGCAATCTGTGCAACGGGTGCCCATATTTGAAAAATTCCATTTCTCTGTTTTTTTGTGGCAGGTAAAACATGGTGTGGCAAGGTGAGCACCTTCCAGCCGGAAATCTGTCTGGTTATGTTTTTCAATTCCGTAGGAAGACGGTGAGAATCCATCCACTGAGTGGCATTCTCCGCAATCTGAAACTATTCCGTTTTTACTGAACTGCCCTTCGTGGTAATCTTTGTGGCAATCGGTGCAACGCTGGAATTTTAAATTTCTGGTGTAACTGCCGCTTGTGTGGCATTTTTTGCATTCCACCGTTCTATGTTTTCCCTTCAACGGGAAATCGGTTTGTTCGTGATTAAATGTATTGAGTTGTTTCACTTCATGAAAAGAAAACTCGTTGTGGCATTTCGTGCAATCGTTTCCAAATTTATTTTGATGAACATCTTTATGGCAATCGCTACATTTTGCAAATTCAACGCCGGCAAACTGTTGAAACTCCTGCCCTTTTCGCTGTTCGGTTTTGTGGCATTTTGCGCAATCCACCTCCTTATGTTTCCCGATGAGTGGAAATTTGGTTTTTGAATGATTAAATCCAGGCGCAGGACGGAATGTTTTCTGATTGTGGCAGGAAAGGCAATTTTGTGAAAGGGTATTTTGATGAAAATCGACGTGGCAATCCAGACATTGGGTAGCCGAGCCCGAGCCAGGTATGACCTTTTTTTTGAGAAATATTATTTTGAATAAGTTCCGGTTTATGGCAGTCAGCACATTTAATTTCTGCATGTTTCCCTTCCAGTTCATATCCTGCAAGCCGGTGGGTAAACGTATCTTTTTCGAAACGTACAATCTGAAATTCGCGGCCAAAATGTTCACCATGACAATCGTGACAATCTTTTCCGCTACTATCTGCGACTGCATGAAATCCTTTTTTCAGATCGATTAAATTTTTGATTTCCTTATGGCATTCCAAACATTTTGGTGTGGTTTCCTTTTCGCCTAATATATGGCACTTTGTACAATTGGTTAAACCTTCGAGATGCGCATGGGCCCTTGACAATTCACCCGGTGAAAGTTGCGCAAAACCCTCGCTAAAAACTGTCATCAAAAGGATATAAAGAAAACCGTATTTTAAAGTTTGGCTCATTAAAAAGACTTAATCCAACTAGTTTTTTTCGTGTTTTAAAATTGCTTCACCGTATTTCCGGGTGATTTCAATTCCTGCATTTTTCAGAAACTGTGTTGGCAGTTCTCCCCCTGCAAAAATGTATACCAAATCATTTTCCAGTTGCAGCGGTGCTTCCTGCCCGGCAACTTCAATGGTTACCACTTTGTTTTCAATCGCTATTACATTGGAATTCAGCAGCACCTCAAATTTTCCGGCAGCAACTGCTTCATCCAGTCTTTTTTTGTTTTTAGGTTTCAATCTCGAAAAGGCATCTTTCCGGTATGAAAGTGTCACCTGGTTGTGTTCGGCCAAAAGCAATGCAGATTCTATAGCCGAATCGCCGCCTCCGACTACAACTGCTTTTTTTTCTGAAATGAGTTCCGGCTCCAGCAACCGGTAGGCAACTTTGGCAGATTCTTCACCTGGAATGTTCAGTTTTCGCGGTGAACCGCGACGACCGATTGCCAGCAAAACTTTTTTGGTGGAATAGGATTCGCCTTGTTTTGTTAAAATCCGGAAACCTCCATTTTCAGGAACTATTTTTTCCACCTTTGTATTCTCTTCTATTGTAATTTCATTTTTTCCAAGCACCGTTGTCCAAAGATTCAGCAGTTCAATTTTATCGGTTTCAAATAATTTCACTTTACCATGCAGCGGCAAATCCATAGGCGATGTCATCACAATTTTCGCCCGCGGGAAAGTAAAAACCGTTCCTCCAAGTGAATCCTGTTCCAGGGTCAATGTTTTCAGTTGGTGTTTTTTAGCCGTAAGGGTGGCTGAAATTCCTGCCGGTCCTGCGCCGATAATAATTAAATCGTAATCTTCATTTCCTTTACGATTTATCGATCGGACGATATTTTCCACTGCCTGTTTTCCCTGTTCCACTGCATTTTTTATCAATCCCATTCCGCCCATTTCTCCCGCGATAAAAATTCCCCTGACATTCGATTCGAAATACTGGTTCACATGTGGCAAATCCACACCCCGTTTTTCTGTTCCGATACAAAGGGTGATTGCCTGTGTTGGGCAGGCATGAAAACAGGCTCCATGCCCAACGCAGTGACTGGCATTAATAACTGTGGCTTTTCCGTTTCTTATTCCAAGAATGTCTTTCTCCGGACATGCACGAATACAGGCTCCGCTCTGGATGCAGGAGTTAACATCGACAACCGGATGCAGCGAAACCGGTTCGTGCACACCATCTTCTTTGGCCATCTTTATTTTCTCTTCCACTATCCGCGATTCGCGACGCAATTTCCTGATGTAAATAAGCAGAACGCCAAGCAGGAAAATCCCTACAATTCCGTAAATAACTATTTTTTCGAGCAGTAATTCCATCTTTTTAAAAAATCCAGGTGTATCCAAAAACCATTGCCACAGTTATATGAATCAACATAATTACCAGCATAATAAGCGCAAATGGAAGGTGTGCGACGTGCCAGTACCTCAAATAATTTTGCATCGACGAAAGCCAGTTAATCCGGCGGTTTAGCTTTATTTTTGATTTGAACAATTTCAAAACTTGGTGGTAATTTTTCCCAGTCAGTTGCTTCGTTTTCAGTTCCAGTTTAATTTCCTTCATCAACTGTCCTTCAAACTGAAACCTTTTTACAATGCGTACCAAAAAAGTGGCGCCTTCATTTGGCGTTCTTTCGTTTAGCTTGTCATTCAGCGCCGAAATAATTTCATAGTCCATATTGTATTTATTTTTTAATTCGGAATAGAGATCGGTTTCAATACTGCTTAAATCACTCATACTCAATTCCCGACCCTGAATTGTGCGGGGAATTTGCAGATAAATAAACCTGCCGATTACTCCGCTGAGAACTACTGCTACCATACTCCAGAAGCTGATGGCGACAATTCCTCCGAACTTGAAAGTGGTATGATACAAAACCAGAACGGGACCAAGTGTGCATAGAAAAATGTGAAATTCGAGCCAGTATTTTAATTTACCAATCTGTGAAAAACGGCGAAACCGTTTGCGGGCCATGTATCCGAACACGCCTATCAGCAAAAATATTGAGCCTGCAATTCCAATTCCGTGGCCAATTGTGCCCGTTGGTTTCAGTAAATCGTAATGCTGATGAAAATGGCGATCTGTGATGCCGGTTGCATAATATCCGGCTCCATAAATCCCAAGTAATAAAAAGACAATTATGGTTATTGCAGAAAGGGTAAAAATATAGATATTATGCTCTAACCTGTTCATTTACTTTGTTATTGAATGATTTAGCAGACGCTAAAAATAATCATATTCCTATAGTTAGATACGTTCAACTTATATCCCAAAGTATTTTAAACTGATTCCAAATTGTATATTATGGTTATATTAAACTGAAGTTCATTGTCTTAAATACAATAATAAATATGTTATTTATAATCTGTACAAAAGAATATTCTGAATTAAATCAACTAATTCGTTATATTAATTGCTGAAATTGTACAAAAGACATCACATATGAAGTTTATATTTTTGTTACTGCTATTAACTGCTTTTTTTATCGTCCGGGCACAAAAACCGCGGCTGATTGTTCTGACCGATATTGGTCAGGATCCGGATGATCAGCAGTCGATGGTGCGATTGCTGCATTATGCCAACGATTTTGAAATTGAAGGATTAATTGCCACAGCTGACAACAATTCTAAAAACGAAGATCCTGTTATAAAGGACGAAATTATTCATAAATTAATCGATGATTATCAGAAATGCCTTCCAAACTTCCGAAACCATTCCAAAGGCTTTCCTGAAGCAGAAGTTTTACATCAAACCGTAAAGAAAGGGAACAGCAAAGGAGGCACGGATGTTCCTTTGCAGGATTTCATTGGCGAAGGTTTTGATACGGAAGGTTCCGAACATATCCTGAAAGTAGTTGATGAACCCAACACGCAAAAGGTTTGTATTGCTGTTTGGGGAGGTGCATGTGATTTGGCACAGGCACTCTGGAAGGTTAAAAACACCCGTAATCAGGAAGAAGTGGAAAGGTTCGTTAAAAAACTGCGAGTTTATTTTATTGGGAAACAAGATGCATCCAATCAGTGGATTATAGATAATTTCCCGGATTTATGGCTCATTCTGGCACTCGATCGTGGTGGAGACAAATGGCAGTCGGGCTATCGCGGCATGTTTTGGGGCGGCGACATGTCGAACACATCACGCGAATGGATTCATGAAAACGTTCATGGCCACAATCCGCTGGCAGATAATTACCCTGATAAAACTTACACCGGCGGCGAAAATAAAAACCCGCACATGGCATTAAAAGAAGGCGATTCCCCTTCCCTGCTCTATTTCATTCCCAACGGGCTAAATGTTATCGAGCACCCTGAATGGGGCGGCTGGGGCGGCCGTTATGAAGAGGTAAAACCGAATTTTTTCAGGGATGCTGATGATACTGTTTTCGATGTTTCTGAAGGAAAAGTGATTTCTTCGCCCCGGGCAACGGTTTTTCGCTGGCGCGAGGATTTTCAGAATGATTTTCTGGCGCGAATCGACTGGGGTGCAACCTCCGATTACAGTGCGGCCAATCATAAACCGCTTGCCGCGGTAAATGGCGATATCAAACGCGAGCCACTGCATATACTGGCATCGCCGGGTAAAAAAATAAAACTTGACGCCATAATCTCACACGACCCCGATCGGGATCAGTTAACCATTGACTGGTTTCTATACCGCGAGGCCGGAACGTACGAAGATGAAGTAAAAATTAAACCGCAACGAAAAGGAAAAGCCAAAGTTAAAGTTCCGAAAGATGCCGCAGGAAGCAGCATTCACATCATTTGCAAAGTAACGGATGACGGCTCGCCCTCGCTTTGCGCTTACAAACGGGTGATTATTAACGTGCTTTAAAAATCACAAATTCTTTTAAGTTCTTACCGGTTTATATTTCTGTTATCGTGCCTGTTATAAGAAATTATTTAAACAACAGCGGTGCAAATTCATTCAATGCCCTGCGCCAGGTCAGCCATTCATGGGCAGTTCCCTGCGATTCGTGAAAAACAATATTGTTGATTCCGTGGTCTTTTAATTCCTGAACCAACTCTTTCGGATTCCGCTCTTCCGTTCCGGTGCTGACAAAAAACAGTTTTATCTGATTGTTAAAAGCTGCAGCATCGTTAAATAATCCATTGAAGGCATTTTCAATTCCATCGTCACCACGGACAAATAAACCACTGAATGTACCCATCCAGTCAAACTTGTCCATATTGGCAGAGACAGTCAGGCAGGTTTGAAAACCGCCCCTCGAAAGACCGGCCATCGCACGATTCCGGCTGTCGGTTTTTGTGCGTAATGTTTTGTCGATATATGGAATGAGGTTTCTGGCATATATTTCTGAAATATCGCCCGAAGCTTCCCGGACATCGGGGTTGGTTTGAATATCTCCACTTGGCATTACCACAATCATCGGGACTGCTTTTCCGATGGCAATCAAACCATCCATAATATTCGCCATATGCCCCTGAACCGGCCAGCCGTTTTCATCTTCGCCCCAACCATGAACCAGATAAAGTACAGGATAATTTTTATCCGGATTCTGCTCATATTCAGCCGGAACATAAACATTGATATGACGTTCCATTCCATTTATTTCTGACCAGTAATCAATGGAACGAACTTGTCCGTGAGGGATATTTTTGTTGAAACGGTAATAATCTCCTTCCGGGCCTTCCGGAATTTCAATACCCGAATTTTCCCAGTTGCTTCCAAAAAACGATTCGGTATTTCTGTCCATCACCGGAACGCCATCGATTAAAATCGCATAATAATGAAAACCTACAACTTGTGGTGCGCATTTTCCTTTCCAAACGCCGTTTTCCCCTTTTTCCAAATCGTATTTTTTGCCGCCGATATCCACCTGTACATTTTGGGCAGTGGGCGCAACTACGCGAAAAATAGCTTCCCGTGTTTCTGCATTTACGCCGGGATACGTGGATATAAATGTGTTGGTTGACGCCGGTTTATAACCTTCGGGAAGTGGTTCTGCCTGTGGTCCTCTGCCCGGCTGTGCCGAAGCCAAACCGCAAATTACAACCGCTGCGAGTGATACAATCAGTTTTTTCATTTTAATTGGATTTAGTAAGAAGTTAAATTTATTTATTCATTCATTAAAAGTTTTCCAACAAATATTTTCAAAAAATCATCAGTTTTAAAGTTATACGAAATTTAACAGGAATACTTTAACTTTTCGATGTTTAAAAATTTTCTTTTTAGCGGAATAAATTCAGTTGGTAATCAAATCAAATTCTGCATATCCGATATTATTATTGTTTTCAGTATTTTTAATTGCCCTGAATTTAATGTAGCGTGCATTTTCAGGTTCAAAATTTTTGGTTTGCCACAGCGGATTATTTTCGATATTGGAAAATTCTCCTTCACTCACAAGTTTCCATTTCCTGTTATTTTTCGATATATAAAACTCATAATCTGTAATGATTCCGGGTCCCCATAAAGCCTGATCCGGGAAGTACCGAAATCCCGTCAGGTTTAATTCTTTTCCCAAATCAATAACCAAATCAACAGGAAGGTTGGTGTTTTTTTGATGCCAGGTTGTGCTTTGGTCGCCATCCAAAATTGCATCCGCGTTTTCATCATCAATTCCGGTTATTTTCCAGTCTTTGCGCGGAAGATCAAATTCTTCGCTGCTTGCCTGACTGCTTTTTCCGGTAGAAGGTTCGTAAGCAATGGCGCTTATTGTGAATTTTCCTTTCGTAAGAAAAGGACTGTTGTATTTTTTTGATTTGCTGGTTGGAGCTGAACTGTCGAGTGTATAATAAATTTCGGATTCTGCATCGGCCGGAATTATATGAATTTCACCCTCCTGATTTCTGATAATTTTGGGCGGCGTTAAAATTTGGGGAGCGTCGTAAATTCCAATGTTGGATATAACCGGGCACGCTTTTGAACCGGTAACCGAAAAGCGAAGTTTTGTTGCTTCAACAGTAGGAAAGTGAAGAATGCGCTTATATCCAATGGTAGTAGCCGTTGCGATTTCCTTCCAGTTCCCGTCAACCAAAGCCTCCACTGTAAAAGCTTTTACCCGTTGGCCCAACCGGATGTATTCCTGAACCAGAAAACGGTTAAAAGTTGTTGGCTCCCCGAAATTAATTGTCAGTGAGGCTGCTGTAACATTATCGTCGGTGGTCCAGTATGTTTCTGTATTATCATCGATTGCTTTTGCGGCCCCAAATTTTCGGGTATTCCCACGGGTGTTTGTTGCATCGGCTTTTGCATTTTCAACAAGGTTTACCGCAAATGCTTCTTTTACTGCTGCGGCAAAATCAAGTGCTGCTTTTTCATCATTCGGATGAATCAAACCGTTAGGCATTATCGGAAAGTTGAGAAGCAAAGTTGCGTTTCGGCCGATGGAATTATAATATGTATCCATAAGTTTTGGGAGTGTTTTAACCTTCATATCTTCACCAGGGTGATAAAACCATTCGGGTCGGATGGAAGTGTTTACTTCTGCCGGAACCCAGGAATCCCCGTTTTCAACTCCATAGTGCAACATTTCAAAAGGAACATCTCCGGTAGCATTTAGCAAACTCCAGTTGGTTTCGCCCACCCAGCCGCCTTCGGTTCCTACCCAGCGTAAATCGGCACGGTCGCCACCATCATTCCAGATAACGATGTTGGGTTGAAGTTCACGAACCAGTTTATAGGTGTTTTTCCAGTCGTAATAAGTAGTGCGGTCGATTTTGCGGTTTTCGTTTGCGCCACCGTAATATCCGGTTCCCCCGTTGGCGCCATCGTACCATACTTCAAAAATATCACCGTAATTTGTAAGTAATTCTTTCAATTGATTTCTGAAATAGGTGATGTATTCCGGTTTTCCATAACCTGCATAGTTCCTGTCCCAGGGCGACAAATAAATTCCCAGTTTCAGGCCATATTCCTTGCAGGCATCGGCCAACTCGCGAACCACATCGCCCTGACCATTTTTCCAGGGTGCATTTTTAACCGAATATTCGGTGTACTCCGATGGCCACAGACAAAATCCGCAATGGTGTTTTGCAGTAATGATAATTCCTTTCGTGCCGGCTTCTTTACAAATGCGCGCCCATTGACGTGCATCGAGTTCCGCTGGATTAAAAAGACTGACATCTTCGTTTCCATACCCCCACGACTGGTCGGTGTAGGTGTTTAACGAAAAGTGCAGAAAGGCATAATATTCCATTTCCTGCCAACGCAACTGGTTTTCATTTGGTACCGGGCCAACAGGGGCAGGAGGTTGTGTTTTAGTGCAGCTTATACCAGACTAAACAAAAAACAATACAATATGAAAAATATTTTAACATGAAGATTTTATTTTTTCATTCTTAATAAATAAGGTCAAACACTGAAATAAATCATTCTTCCTATTAATTACAAAGAGAAACAACATTCTTTGAATAAATAAAAATCGTAAAGTAAAAACAAAATTTATATTTGACATTTGATTTTGTTTTCAATTATCTCATTCAAATTGCAAATCAATTCGAAATTTATTTTTCTTTCTAAATTCTTCGTTTATTTTTGTATTCGTAAAATATCGAAAGAGATGCTTGCAAATCAAAGACGGGAAAAAATATTCGAACTCCTTAAAGAGGATGGTTCAGCCAAAGTAATTAAACTGGCTAAAATCTTTAAAGTATCGGAAGTTACCATACGGCAGGATTTGGAAAAACTGGAGAAGGAGGGCATTGTAAAGCGGGAACATGGTGGAGCTTATTTAATGAGTATTGAAGATAATGTAAAATCATTTACCCTTATAAACCAGGAAAACCTGGATAAAAAACAACTGATAGGGAAGAAAGCGGCGGAACTGGTGGAAAGCGGAGACACGATTATTCTGGATTCGGGCTCCACTACCACAGAAATTGCCAGGAACCTGATTGGCCGGAAGCAGCTCACAGTGATTACCAATGCACTGAATATCGCGCTGATGCTGGGTGCAGAGCCTGGAATCGACGTCATTATGACCGGAGGTGAATTTAAACCTCCCACCCTATCGCTGACAGGACAGAAAGCTGCAGATTTCTTCGAAGACATCCACGTTGACAAACTCTTTCTGGCAACTGCCGGTATTTCATTACGTTCAGGATTAACCTATCCCAGCCTGAGCGATATTGTGGTAAAAAAAGCAATGATTGATGTGGCCGAGAAAGTTTACCTTGTGGCCGATTCTTCCAAAATCGGTAAAAATGCCTTTGCCAGTCTGGGTGCGCTCTCACTGATCGATTACATCATTACGGATGCCTCCATCGACCAAACCAACGCACAGGTATTGCGCGACCATCAGATTGAATTTATTATAGCAGAATAAAACGAAAGTAAACGAAACCAATAAAGAAACTTCAATATGAATCATCTGAAAATTTTAACCATTCTGTTTATACTGGCAGTTCCTTTCCATGCATGGACGCAGAATTTAAAATCCTATCCGGATAAAACACGGATTTTAATTTTAACCGACATTGAAAATGAACCCGACGATGCCATGTCGCTGGTGCGTTTTCTGCTCTATTCCAACCAGTTTGACGTGGAAGGAATAGTTGCCACTACTTCGTGCTGGCAACGCAATCAGACGGCAGAATGGCGGATTCACGAGATTGTGGATGCTTATGGTAAAGTGCATGATAATTTGGAAAAACATGAATCCGGCTATCCAACATCTTCCTTTTTAAAAGAAAGGATAAAAAAAGGCTATCCCGATTTTGGAATGGCTGCAGTTGGCCGGGGGAAAGATTCGGAAGGTTCTGACTGGATTATAAAAACGGTTGACAAAGACGATCCCCGGCCGGTATGGATTCCGGTTTGGGGCGGTGCCAACTGCCTGGCGCAGGCACTGTGGAAAGTAAAAAACACCCGTTCCGAAGAGGAAGTTAAAAAGTTCGTGGATAAAATCAGGGTGTATACCATTTCCGATCAGGACAATTCGGGACCATGGATTCGCAATACGTTTAAGGATTTGTTTTACATCGTCAGTCCCGGATTTCATGAGAATGGCGGTAACAGCTATTTCTATTCCACCTGGATCGGAATCTCGGGAGAGCGGCATTATCATTTTCCCAGTGGCGCCAATACTTATATTGTCGACAATGAGTGGGTGGACAACAACATACAGAATCACGGTCCGCTGGGCGCACAATATCCGGATATCCCGTACATCATGGAAGGTGATTCGCCATCTTTTATGTACCTCATCCAAAACGGACTGGGATCGTCAGAACACCCCAACTGGGGATCGTGGGGAGGCCGCTACGAGTTGTACCGGCCACACACACGGGTTTTTTATCACGAACCCGAGGAACGGGAAATATGGACGGATACCGACGACTGGGTAGAAGTGGACGGAACGGTTTATATCGATAATACGGCAACTATCTGGCGCTGGCGCGACCATTACCAGAACGATTTTGCCGCACGTATGGACTGGACAGTCAACGAATACAAAGATGCCAACCACCCCCCGGTTGCAAAACTGAATCATGCAAATGAAATGGAAATAAAATCAGGAGAAGAAATTCGTCTTGATGCTTCTCCTTCGGAGGATGCCGATGGCGACAAATTGCACTTCGAATGGATTTTTTACCGCGAAGCCGGAACTTATCCTTCCATGATTGAGTTGGAAAATAAAAATGAAGCCCGGTTGAAACTATACAGCTCCGCAGGTTGATTCGCCCAAACAACTGCATTTCATAGTGGCAGTCACCGACGACGGCGAACCTAAACTCACCAGTTACCAGCGTGTAATTTTGACAGTGAAACCTTAATATATTAAATAAGAAATAATGAAATATTTATTTGCAATTGCAGCTCTTTTACTTCAAATAAATTTATTTGCAAATCCAGTTGAAAAGAAACCCCAGGTTATTGTCATGACCGACGGCGAGGTAGATGATCAGAGTTCTATGATCCGGTTCCTGCTTTACACCAGCGATTTGAATGTGCGGGCAATTATCGAAACCAACTCCAAATGGCAGCGGGAAGGCCATTCCAAAGAAAACTGGCTGGAAAACCTTCTTAATGCTTACGAAGAAGTCCATCCGAATTTATTGGTTCACAATAAAAATTATCCTTCGGCTGATTATCTTAGAAGCATAAGTTTTGTTGGCGATGAAGATCCGGCTCATTTAGATAACCCGCGTTCCAATTACTATCCGGGCAAAAAGGAATACCGCGATCCTTCCGGCTGGGCGGATACCCGCGGCTCTGATAAAATTCTGACTATTCTTTTGGAAGACAGTACGGAACCAATTTACATACAGGCCTGGGGAGGTGGCAATACACTTTCCCGTGCGCTTTACAAATTGAAAAAAGAGCATCCGGAGAAATATGAGCAGGCGACAAAAAGAATAACAGCACATTTTATATCTTATCAGGATGGCGCCGGTACCTATATCGAACAATTGCATCCGAATGTAATAATGGTAGCAGATCATGGCTTTGCCGGAACATGGAATTACAATAGCCAGACTGACACTTATGATTTAATTACCCGGGCAGTTAAAACAGACCATGGTCCACTGGGGGCGCTGTATCCTCAAAGTTATGTAAGCGAAGGCGACAGCCCTTCTTTTTTATATTGCCTGCCCAACGGATTAAGAAATTACGAATATCCAACATTTGGCGGTTGGGGTGGACGTTACGAGCCAATGGAATCAAATCCTATGGTTTTTACAGATGCCTATGATGCTGGTTCCCGGTTGCAATCACAGGCCCGGTGGATCAGAGATGTAAACGCAGATTTTATGGCCCGGATGGACTGGTGTGTGGCTTCTGAATTCGGTAAGGCCAATCATGCACCGGTAATGAAAGTAAACACAAATGTCAATCTTACAGTAAAAAGTGGTGAAGCATTTGAACTGAGTGTGGAAGGAACGGAAGATCCTGACGGAGATTTAGTAGATTACTCCTGGTGGATTTACCAGGAAGCCGGCTCATATAAAGGCAATTTCCCGGTGCAATACCAGGAAGGACATACATTTAAAGCCAAAGCTCCGGAGGTGGATAAAACTGAAACCATCCATATCATTGTGGAAGCTTCCGATTTTCCATCGACTGGTCCGGCGTTGAAAAGCCTATCAGCGATTCATTGTAACTGTAAAACCTTAATTTCAGCAATATGAAAAAGATTATCTTCAGTCTTATTGCAGTTGCCCTTCTTTTTAATGGTTGTAACCAAAAAACGAATGAAGCAACTATTGAGCAATGGGACGTATTTGAAATTGCACTGAATGGCCCCGCCGACGGTAATCCGTATACGGATGTTGAATTAAATGCTGTTTTTGAATGGAACGACAATAAAATTACCGTTCCCGGATTTTATGACGGCAATGGTATTTACCGCATCCGGTTTTCACCCGGTACTGAGGGTGAATGGTCTTACCAAACTGAAAGTAATGCGGATACAGCTTTCCGGCAAAAAGGGGAAATTCAGTTGTATTCCGGCCACGGAAGAAAATCATGGACCATTGAAAATTGCAAATACATTTTACCTGGAATATACTGACGGTGAACCATTTTACAGCATTGGCACAACTGCTTACCAATGGACAAGTGTAAAACAAAGCATTCAGGAACAAACACTGGCTACACTACAGAAAGCACCATTCAATAAAATCAGGATGTGTGTTTTTCCCAAATCCTATATTTATGGCAACGAAACGGAACCGTGGGCTTATCCTTTTCAAAGGGAAGGTGGCGAAAATGACTTCAGCCAACCCAATTATGAATTCTTTCAGAATTTTGATTTGCGTGTAAAACAATTGCGCGATATGGGGATTCAGGCCGATGTAATCTTATTCCATCCTTACGATAAATGGGGTTACAGCAAAATGGGAAAAGAGATGAACGAAAAGTACGTTCGTTATATGATAGCCCGGATTTCTGCATATCGCAATGTATGGTGGTCGCTGGCAAATGAATGGGATGTTCCGGCAATTAAAGACAGCATCGACTGGGAAGGAATAGGGCAATTGCTGCAAAAGGAAGATCCGCATCACCGGTTGCGGGGAATTCATAACTGGTATGGTTCTGAAGATCATTTCTTTGATCATACACGCCCCTGGATTACCCATGTAAGCATGCAAACATCACAGTTTTACAACGCAATCAAATGGCGCCGGCAGTATCAAAAACCGTTGCTGTTTGATGAAATGCGATACGAAGGTGATGTTCCAAGCGGCTGGGGAAATTTGAGCGGACAGGAAATGACCAGCTATTTTTGGATGGCGGGCTTAAGCGGAGGTTATCCGATGCACGGCGAAACCCTTAAAAATGATTCTGACACGAGTGAGGTTCGCTGGTGGGCTAAAGGTGGAACATTGATGGGGGAAAGTCCGGGACGCATTGCTTTTTTTAAATAATAATGGAACAGGCCCCGGTTAAAGAAATGAAACCGGAATTGCAGGATAACGGAAATCCGGAAGATTTAAACAACAATGTTTATCTGTTTTC
The DNA here is from genome assembly GCA_963771595.1 of uncultured Prolixibacteraceae bacterium. Taxonomy (GTDB): domain Bacteria; phylum Bacteroidota; class Bacteroidia; order Bacteroidales; family Prolixibacteraceae; genus CAVYUC01. Next base: position 15,894 of record CAVYUC010000016.1, read on the forward strand.
AAATCCGGGAGAATATTATCTGGCATATGTGTGCCAACGAAGGGGAAACAATAAATATTGAACTCCCTGGAAACAGCACATATCAAATGGAAGTTATTGACACCTGGAACATGAATGTAAATACGGAAACTACAGTTGAGCCGGGAAATTTTCAATACAAAACAACTGTGCCATATACAGCCATCAGAATCTTCAAAAAAGATGAGTGAAGAAAAAAGATATATCCTTGCAATTGACCAAAGTACGTCGGCAACAAAGGTGATGTTGTTTGACAGACAGGCAAAACTAAAACACAGGGTGAGCCTGCCGCACCGGCAATACTATCCGCAACCGGGTTATGTGGAACACGATGCGATGGAAATTTTCAACAATACCCTGGAAGGAATGCAGAAGGTTGTCCGGGAGGCTCAAATTATAACTTCAGAAATTGCTGGCATCGCTATCACCAATCAGCGTGAAACGGCCCTGATTTGGGACAAAAGCACCGGAAAACCTGTTGCCAGTGCAGCAGTCTGGCAATGTCAGCGGGGAACAGACTTTTGTAATTTACTGAAGAAAAACGGCTACGCAAATTCAATATTGGAGAAAACCGGACTAATTATCGATCCCTATTTTTCCGCCAGTAAATTACGCTGGCTAATGCAAAATGTGGAAGGATTGAAGGAAAAAGCTGCTAACGGAGAATTGATGCTCGGAACAATGGACAGCTGGTTGTTATACAAACTTACCGGCGGAAAAGTGCACGCGACGGATTATTCGAATGCCTGCCGCACGATGCTGTTCAACATTCATACGCTGAAATGGGATAAGGAATTAATTGAATTATTCGGATTGAATGAATCCATGTTTCCGGAGGTTAAATTCAGTGACGAAATTTTTGGATACACGAATCCGGCTGTGATTTTTGATGAACCACTTCCAATTTCAGGATTAACCGGCGACTCGCACAGCGCCTTTTTTGGGCAGCAGTGTTTTTCACCGGGAATGGGGAAAGCAACTTATGGTACCGGCTCATCCGTGATGATGAACATCGGAAACGAACCGTTGCCGCCACCAGAAGGATTGGTAACTTCCATCGGTTTCGCACAGAATAAAAAAATCAATTACGTTTTTGAAGGGAATATTCACTGCACGGGCGATACCATCAACTGGTTAAAAAACGAACTGCAACTGATTCATAATGCTTCGGAAACGGAAAGTCTGGCAACGTCGGTCGACGGAAACAATGGTGTTTATCTTGTCCCTGCGTTTGTAGGACTGGGAGCGCCCTACTGGGACAATGAGGCGCGGGCAGCAATAATTGGAATGGGTCGGGATACTACAAAAGCGCATGTGGTGCGCGCCAGCCCTGGAAAGCATCGCCTACCAGGTGAAAGATTTGGTGGATTTGATGAGTAGTGAAGGTGATATTCGTCTCACTCGTTTACGTGTAGACGGCGGCCCCACCCGGAATGATTTCCTGATGCAGTTTCAGGCAGATATGCTGCAGGGGGAAGTAGAGCGTTCGGCAATTGAGGAAATTTCGGCTCTGGGCGCCACTTTTCTGGCCGGCCTTGCATTTGGATTCTGGAACGACGTGGAAGAACTAAAAACCCTCCGGAAATCGGATAGAGTTTTCCAACCGGGAATGAATCCCCAAAAAGTAGATGAGTTGTATTCCGGCTGGAAAAAAGCGGTGGCAAAATCCCTGCTGAAATGAAAATGATTTAAAAACAAAAACTATGAATAAATTAGAAGTTTCGTTTGGAGTTATTATCGCAACCCGCAATATTTTTAATGCACAACTGGCAGTTGAAGCCCGAAAAAAAGTGCTGGAGAAATTAGACAAAATGGGATTTGAGACTATCATTCTTCCCGGTAAGGAAACGCCTACCGGAAACATTGAGGGTTATGAAGATGCCGTTAAATGTGCCAGATATTTCAAGCAAAATGCCGATAAAATTGATGGAATCATTGTGGTTCTCCCCAACTTTGGTGATGAACTGGGTGTGGTGAATACCATCAAAATGTCAGGCCTGAACGTACCGGTTCTGGTGCAGGCCTGCGACGACGATAACGACAAAGTGGATGTTAAAAGCCGCCGGGATGCGTTCTGCGGAAAATTATCGGTTTGCAACAACCTGTATCAGTACGGCATCAAATTTACCAATACCACTTACCACACCTACAGTATAGATGACCCGGAATTTGAAAAGGATGTATATAAATTTGCAGCAGTTTGCCGGGTAGTAAAAGGGATGAAAGGATTACGTGTCGGCGCTATCGGAACACGCCCGATTGGCTTTCAGACGATGCGTTTCAGTGAAAAAATTCTTCAGCAACACGACATTACCATCGTACCGGTGGATATGTCAGAAATTATTGGTGCCGCAGAAAAGATTGATGAGAATGCACCGGAAGTAAAAGAAAAAGTGGAAGCTATTCAAAATTATGGAACCTGCAATATTCTGCACAAAGGGCAAATATCCAAACAGGCCCGTTTTGGTTTGGCGGTGGAAAACTGGATTAAAGATAACGATATCGATATTTCGGCTTTGCAATGCTGGGAATCAATTGAGAAAAATTACGGTTGCGCCGCTTGTGTTACCATGAGCATGATGGGCGAAAAACTGATGCCATCGGCTTGTGAAGTAGATGTTGCAGGAACAATCGGTATGTATGCACTGGCGCTTGCCGCCCAAAAACCATCCGCATTGCTCGACTGGAACAACAATTTCGGCAAAGAGCGCAACAAAGTGGTGTGCACCCATTGCAGCAACTATCCTAAATCGTTCTTCGAAAATGAAATCGAAATCGGCAGCCTGGATATTCTGGGAACAGTTTTGGGTCAGGAAGATACGTTTGGCGCGGTAAAAGGCAAAGTGGCGCCGGGAAAAATGACCTACTTCAGAATTTCGACCGATGATACAAAAGGCATCATCAAATCCTATTTAGGTGAAGGAGATATTACAGACGATCCTTATGGAATGGATGGCGGAATTGCCGTATGCGAAATTCCCAACCTTCAGAATTTAATGAATTACATGTGTAAAAACGGTTTCGAACATCATGTAGGAATGGTGCGCGGGCATGTGGCAGAAATACTGGAGGAAGCCATCGGAAATTATATGGGATGGGAAATGTATAAACATGAGTAAATTGGCTATTTAACGCTGTCAAGTCTGAAGACGTTGACAGGTTGAAGAAATCGCGGACTTGTCAGCGTGCGGAGCACCTGACAACGTCAATTAAATGAATAAAAGAAATGCAAAAATATTCTGATATAGAACTTCAGATAAAATCGGTTCAATACCGGTTAAATATCCTGAAATACATCAAACTCGCCAATGCCGGCCATACCGGTGGAAGCCTTTCCTGTACTGATATTCTGAATGTACTGTACAACGATGTATTGAATGTATCACCTGAAAATTTCAGCGATTTAAACCGGGATCGGTATATTCAAAGTAAAGGACATTCAGTGGAAGCACTGTACGTTGTGCTTGCGGATAAAAAGTTTTTCCCGGAGAGCGATCTGGAAACACTTTGTAAATCCGGTTCGAAATATGTAGGACACCCCACACGAAAAGTGAATGGAATTGAGTTTAATACCGGTGCATTGGGGCATGGTCTTCCTATTGCTGCAGGTGTTGCACTGGCCGGAAAAATGGACAATGTACCTTACAAGGTTTATACATTGCTGGGCGACGGTGAACTGGCCGAAGGCTCCAACTGGGAAGCCGCGATGATGGCTGCACATTACAAACTGGATAACCTGGTGGCCATTCTCGACCACAATGCGTTGCAGATTACAGGCTCCAATCGGGAAGTTTGCAGTCCCTATCCTATTGATGAAAAATTCAGGGCATTTGGCTGGAATGTTCAGGAAACAGGTGGAAATAATGTTAGGGAACTTCGAAAAACATTTGCTGCTGTTCCTGCCGGATTCGGAAAACCAACACTCATCATTGCGAATACAGTGAAAGGGAAAGGCGTTAGTTATATGGAAAATGTTAAAAAGTGGCACCATGGAGTTCCATCCGACGAACAATACGAACTGGCTTTAAAGGAATTGAACAGTGAATTGGAGTTTTTATTGAACCACAAAAAAGAGGTTGCCGGTAACATTTAATTGTGCAAATCCGGAATTAAAGAAATTTTTAAACAATACCAGATGAAAGTTCAGATTTATCAAATACTTGTACTATTGATTTGCATTCCCCAACTGCTACATGCTTTACCAAACCAAAAAAAGGTTGCACAATCCAATTCGCTTAAGCCGCGCATAATTGTCCTTACAGATATTTCCACCTGGGAAACCGACGATAGTGAATCATTGGTGCGCCTTCTCGTACATGCTGATTTGTTCGAAATTGAAGGACTTATTTTCACAACAGGATGGAGTCTGGATTCTACCCGTAATGATTTTATCAACTTGATTTACAGCGAAATCGATGCTTACGAAAAGGATTTACCCAATCTGATGAAACGTTCAGGCCAAACAGATTTTTTAAAGAATGAATCCGGGCAGAAAATCGGATACTGGCCAAGTCCTGAATATTTACGCGAACATACGATGTTTGGCAGCAAAAACAGGGGTTTCAGATTTATAAACGAAAACAATGATTCTCCCGGCAGTGACCTGATTATCCAACTGGCAGATGAAAAGGACAACCGTCCGCTCTGGATTACTGTCTGGGGTGGTGGAAACACACTGGCGCAGGCAATCTGGCGGGTTCAGCAAAGCCAAAGTTCCGAAGAACTAAAAACATTTCTGCATAAATTGCGCGTTTACACGATAACCGATCAGGATCGCGATCAAAAAACAGATTTTGCAATAAGTTCTCATCAATGGATGCGGCGTGAATTTGAGAAAGATCTATTCTTCATTTGGGATGAATGTGCATGGAAATTTCAGAATGGCACAGGCAGAGAGAACTGGGAGGAATATGCAACACAAATTCAGAATCACGGCAACCTGGGCAGTGTTTATCCAAAATATAAATACGGAGTGGAAGGAGATACACCGTCATTTCTGTATGTTTTACCAAACGGTTTGAACAACCCTGAATTCCCTGACCAGGTAAACTGGGGTGGCTATTTTGAATGGGGAAAAACTCCGGACGACGTAACTTTTGCTTATACAAATCATCAATCTCCGGTGTATGACATCTGCAGAACGTATGAATCGTATTTTTACCCTGCTACCTTTAACAATTTTGCAGCGCGCATGGACTGGGCAAAAGAAGGCAAGGGAAACCGGAATCCGGTTGTCGTTATTAATAAAAACGAAGGAATGGAGATACTCAAATACAAACCTAAACAAGGAAAACATGTCACCCTCGATGCTTCCGGAACGCATGATCCGGATGACGATAAACTGACATTCCGGTGGTGGATTCAACCCGAAGCGGGCAGTTACCAAAAGGATGTTGTTATCTCCGAAAACACCACAAGCCGGGCTACTGTATTGGTACCATCCGATTCAGCCGGAAAAACCTTTCATGTTATATGTGAAGTGACCGATACCGGAACACCTAATTTGACAAGCTATCGAAGGATAATTTTTGAACCGACAAAATGATAAATACATCAATATAAAAATTTAAAACCACGCCGGGAAGGTATTATTTTAAGCTTGATTCTTTTTGTCACGTTAGCACAAAAATGCAAATGCACAAGCTACTGACGAAAACAATTTCGTCAGGCCACGAGTAATAATTCTGACAGATTTTCCACCGTTGGATGTAATTCCTGGAGGAGCAGGAACAGGTCCTGCCGAAAAACGAAGCGATCCGGATGATATTCAGTCGATGGTGCGTTTTCTGCTGTACACGAATGACCTTAAAGTTGAAGGGCTGGTAGCTTCTGCGGGTACTTTTGCCAATATCGCGAGAAAGCAAAATATTCTGGACATCCTCGATCTTTATGATCGGGTAGATGAGAACCTGAGAGAACATGATCAACGATATCCTACTGCCGATGAATTGCGTGCAGTTACCTGGCAGGGCCGGGATAATACCTGGGGCAAGCCGGTTGATGAGATAATTGGCGAAGGCAGGGATAGTGAAGCTTCAGAAGCCATCATAAAAGTTGTGGATCAACCCGATCCCCGGCCGGTGTGGATATGTGCCTGGGGCGGTCCGTCTGAGGTTGCCCAGGCAATTTGGAAGGTGCAGCATACGCGCAACCCTGCCGAATTAAATAGTTTCATTGGCAAACTGCGCATATTCATGATTGGGCTTGGTGAAAAACCTGGACAGGACGGTTCGGGGCAATGGTTGCTCGATAATTTCCCAGGCCTGTTTGTAATTGTATCCCAAAAAACTTACGCAGGAATGAATGCCCAAAATTCACCGATTGGAAACCTTGACTGGCTTAATGCGAACATCCGGATAGGTCATGGTCCGCTGGGCGCTATCTACCCGAAAAGTGGCTATAATCCCAATAGTCCCGGAATGCAGGAAGGAGATACACCATCCTTTCTGTACCTGGTTAGTGCGGTGCGCGGAATGAATGATCCTGAGAAGCCCGATCAGGAGAGTTGGGGCGGACAGTATGAACGCCGGGATTCTTCCACAAAACACTGGTTCGATGGCCCGGGCACGGAAAGTGTTTCCAAATGGCTCCCGGAAATACAGGAAGATTTTGCACAGCGGGCAAATTGTATGCTCCCGCTAAAGTGATACGGAAACAGGAACAATTAATAGTTGATGAACAAATTATGACAATAAACAAATTAAACATTGGTAAACCCAATCTTGAAATTTTTGCGGATACCTTATCCCGGATGGCAGAAACAAATCCAAAGATTCTCGCAGTTACCAGTGACTCGCGTGGTTCCGGAAAACTGGTGTCGTTTGGTGAAAAATTCCCGGACCAGATAGTGGAAGTGGGAATTGCCGAACAAAATCTTATAGGTGTTTCAGCAGGACTGGCATCAGCAGGTAAAAAAGTGTTTGCCGTTTCGCCAGCCTGTTTTCTGACAGCACGCTCGCTGGAGCAGATAAAAAATGATGTTGCCTATTCCGATATGCCGGTGGTTTTGGTGGGAATAAGTGCCGGTGTAAGCTATGGCGCTTTGGGTTCAACCCATCACTCCATCCACGATGTAGCGGTATTACGAGCTATTCCAAATATTCAAATTGTAATTCCGGCGGATAATTTTGAAACAGAACAGGCTGTAATTGCAGCTTCAAAATCGGGAAAGCCATTATTTATTAAATTTGGAAAAAAAGCAATGCCAAATCTTCCGGGAACAAAACAATTTGAAATCGGAAAAGCCCGAACCATTTGCGAAGGCGATGATGTGGCTTTTATCGCCTGTGGCGAAACAGTGGCTCCGGCATACGAAGCAGCACAAAAGCTCGCGGAAAAGGGGATTTCTGCGGAAGTCATTAGTATGCACACCGTAAAACCCCTCGACGAACAAGCTATCCTGCATGTTACCAAAAAATGTAAAGCAGTTATTACGGTGGAAGAACACAGCATCCACGGAGGACTGGGAGAAGCCTGTGCAGCGTTGCTGATGCAACAAAACATTTCTGTTCCGTTTAAAATTGTGGGGATCCCCGATGAAGATACTTATACCGGTTCACAGGAAGAAATTTTTAATCATTACGGAATATCAGGTGAAGGACTTTCTGACGCAGCTCAAAAACTTTTGCGATCCTTTGTGACTTTGTGACTTTGTGGCGAAGAAAAATACCACTAAGACATAAAAGCGCTAAGTTGTACCAAAACTAAAAAAAGATGAAGCAAACCGGATTTCTCAAAATAATAACTTTCCTGTTTATTATTGCAGGAATTGTTGGATGTTCAAATAAAAATAGCCAACAAAAAGATAGTGAATCTAAAAAAATGGCGGTTGTAATTTCTACTCTGAATAACCCGTGGTTTGTGGTTCTAGGTGAATCGGCAGCCGAACGGGCGCGGGAATTGGGATATGAAGCCACCATTTTTGATTCGCAGAATAATTCCGCAAAGGAAGCGGAACATTTCGACAACATCATTGCGATGGGTTATGACGCCATTCTTTTCAATCCTACCGATGCAGATGGTTCAGTATTAAATGTAAAACGCGCTAAGGATGCCGGAATTCCAACTTTTTGTATGGACCGTGAAATCAATTCACGTGATGCGGCAGTTACCCAGTTGCTCTCCGATAATTTTACCGGCTGCATAAAGCTCGGTCAATATTTCGTCAGGCAGATGAATAAAAAAGGAAATTATGTGGAGATACTTGGGTTGGTTGGCGACAACAACACGTGGAATCGATCCAACGGATTTCACAGTGTGGTGGATGAATTCCCTGATTTAAAAATGGTAGCACAGCAAAGTGCTGATTTCGACCGGAATAAAGCGATGGATGTGATGGAAACCATCATGCAGGCCAATCCAAAAATCGATGCAGTTTTTTGCGGAAACGATGCCATGGCGATGGGTGCCTACCAGGCAGTGCTCGCTGCAGGGAAAGCGGGTAAAATAAAGGTTTTTGGTTTCGATGGCGCCCGCGATGCGGTTCAGGGAATAGCGGATGGAAAAATTGAAGCAACGGTGATGCAGTTCCCGGTTCTCATGTCGCGTACATCAGCCGATTTAGCCGACCAGTATTTAAAAGGGAAACGGGATTTCAGCAATAAAACACCCGTGGAAGTAATTCTGATTACACCGGAAAATGTGGAAGAATATCTTTCTGAAAAATAAAATGAGATGAAACAAGCTGTGAAATATGGACCTGGCATTCTGATAGTATTGCTGGTTTTGTTTTTTTCCTTCGACATAAAAAAACTGGATGATATAAAAACTGACAGGGTTGAAAAATTTAATGCAAAGGAATATACCACAGTTTTTTTTACAAAAAAATTGCCGGTGGTTATCGATCACGCTCCCGATATCCACACGCTAACCGAACTTTTACAAAATGATCCCGGTAAGGCGTTTGAACAGTTTGGCCATAAACTAGGAATTGCAAAGACGTGGTATTTTATGGTGAGAGGAGAAGGAACCATCGAAGCGGTTGAAGAAGAAGACCTCCTTGTTGCACTGAATTCCGGATTCCGGACCAGGGTTGCCACATCTTTTATTTTTGGAAATGCAGTCCGTGACGGTTCAGGCGCTGTAGATATCGATGAATTTTTAAACATGACCGATTTCAACAATGTATCGATGGCTATAAACAATATCATAAAAAATGAAGTGGTTCCACCCCTAAAAGAACAGGCCAAACCGGGCATGAAGCTCAAATTTGCAGGTGCATTCGAAATAAAAGAAGACAATATCGATATTCAATCCATCCGGATCATTCCGGTTGCAACAGAACTTTCTGATAACTAAACCAATGGAATCAAAACCTGTTCTGGAAATAAGAAACGTTTCAAAAGATTTCTCAGGAGTTTATGCCCTGAAAAATGTGGACATGCAATTTTACCCTGGCCAGGTAACCGCCGTCATTGGTGAAAACGGCGCCGGCAAATCAACCCTGATGAAAATTGTTTCCGGCGTATACCGGGATTTCGATGGAGCCATTTTGCTGAATGGTGAGCCGGTTTCATTCCAAAATACTAAAGAAGCCGCAGAAAAAGGAATTGTCATCATTCACCAGGAATTAAACCTGATTTCTCATCTCAGCATCACTGAAAATCTGTTTCTCGGACAGGAAATTACCAACAGGTTTGGAATGCTTGATTACCGGAAAATGCACCGGAAAGCAAAGGAATTGCTGCAATTGTTGCAGTTGGATGTCGATCCGAAAACACCAATCATCCAGCTTCGCGTCGGACAGCAGCAGTTGGTGGAAATTGCAAGGGCGTTGTTGTTCCAGTCAAAAATACTGATAATGGATGAACCAACTTCGGCAATCAGCGACCAGGAAGTGGAACTGCTTTTCAAAATCATAAATGATTTACGAAAACAAGGAGTGGCGGTGGTTTACATCTCCCACAAGCTGGATGAATTATTCCGGATTGCCGACAGATTTGAGGTATTGCGCGATGGCGAAAATGCCGGCAGGGGGAATATACAGGATACCAGCCGCGACAAACTGATAGGTATGATGGTCGGCCGTAACATCAAAGACAGCTTCAGAAAAAAGACATTCATTTCGGCTGAAGAAATACTGCGCGTTGAAAACCTCTCATTTCTTAACCCGGCAAATAAATCAGATTACCTGGCAAACGATATCAGTTTTACACTGCACAAGGGTGAAGTGCTTGGACTTAGCGGATTAATGGGTGCAGGACGCACCGAAGTGCTGGAAGCCATTTTCGGATTGTATCCAAAGTTTGTATCCGGCAAAATTTATGTCGAAAAAAAAGAGGTAAAGATCAGCACTGTTAATGACGCCATAAATGCCGGAATCGGACTGGTTCCGGAAGATCGCAAAGCGCAGGGATTAATACTGAACATGGATGTGGTGAAAAATACAAGCCTATCCAGCCTCGACAGCGTTTCGTCATTCAGCTTTATCAACCGGAAAAAGGAGGAAGAACTCAGCATGCATTTCATCCGGAAATTAAATACAAGAGTGGCTTCGCAGCGAATGGAGGTACAAAAATTAAGTGGTGGAAACCAGCAGAAGGTAGTCATTGCCAAATGGCTGGCTACAAATCCCAAAATACTTTTGCTTGATGAACCTACCCGGGGAATTGATGTCGGTGCAAAGGCAGAAATTTACAACCTTATAAATGAACTGGCATCTCAGGGCATGGGAATCATTTTTGTTTCCTCCGAGCTACCTGAAATACTTGCCATCTCAGATAAAATCCTGGTACTTTCTGAATCGAAATTAACGGCCAGATTAAAAAGGGAAGATGCAACAGAAGAAATTTTAATGAAAGCTGCCCTTGCAGAAAAAGAATAAACAAAAACCAATGGATACAAAACAAATCAAACTTTACCTGATAAAATTTCAGTCGATTATTGCACTGCTGATTATGTGCATTGTTCTGAGCTTTTTATCCGACCGGTTTTTAACCGGTGAAAACGCATGGAATGTAATGCGGCAAATTTCTGTAAATGTGGTTATCTCAGTGGGAATGACACTTGTGATTCTAACCGGCGGCATCGATTTGTCAGTAGGCTCGGTACTGGCATTTGCCGGCGCCATTACTGCAGCCATGCTAAAGTTTGGTGCTGAATTTACCGGTTGGAACCTTTACATCGGATTTACTTTACTGGGGGCACTGGTTGGAGGAATACTGACAGGATCAATTCTTGGCTGGTTTAACGGAATAACAATTACGCGGTTTAAAGTGCCGCCGTTTGTTGCTACACTGGCCATGCTTACCATTGCCCGTGGACTGACAATGCTGCTCACCGGCGGTTTCCCCATTACCAACCTCGGCAAAAATATGGCTTTTATAGGTACCGGCTGGTTTTTAGGGATTCCAATGCCGGTATGGATTTCGGCAGTCATTGTTCTGGCAGCCGTTGTTTTAACCAATAAAACCAAATTAGGCCGGTATATCTATGCCATTGGTGGAAACGAAACTGCTGCCCGGCTTTCAGGGATAAAAATCAAAAAAGTTAAAATTATTGTCTATTCCATTGCCGGTGCGCTGGCCGGAGTAGGTGGAATTATCGTCACATCGCGCCTCGATTCTGCACAACCCAATGCAGGATTCGGCTTCGAACTTGATTCAATTGCCGCGGTTGTAATTGGCGGCACATCACTTTCCGGCGGCAAAGGTACCATTATGGGAACCGTTCAGGGAGCGCTGATAATTGGTATTCTTAATAATGGCTTGGTTTTGCTGAATGTATCACCATTCTGGCAGCAGGTTATCAAAGGATTTGTAATCCTGTTGGCTGTAGTAATTGAAAAACTGAATTCGAAAGAAGAATAAATTATTTATTCTGCAGCTATTATTTCCTCTTGCCACACAATTTTATGGAGTTCGTTCATCAGTGAATCTTTCAACACATTGTACTTTAGCAGATTCTCCTCTTTCACCGGCTCAATGGGCGGAGCTTTTACTTTTAACGGATCAACCGGAGTACCATTCTTATAAACCCGAAAGTCGAGATGCGGACCAGTAGCTAAACCAGTGGAACCAACATAACCTATAATTTCGCCTTGCTTGACTCTTTTTCCAACGGCAATACCTTTTGCAAATCCCGACAAATGCATGTAAGTTGTTGTGTAAACAGAATTATGCTTTATCTTAACATAATTTCCACCACCTGATTTCTGGTAAGCTCGGGCAATCACGGTACCATCCCCAATTGTTTTAACCGGCGTTCCTTTGGGCGCTGCATAATCCACTCCGTGATGTGGTCTTCTGATGCGTAAAACAGGGTGCATCCTGCTGTTTGAAAAACGGGAACTGATTCGTGAAAATTCAAGTGGCGCCTTTAAAAATGCTTTGCGTAAACTTTTCCCTTTCTCATCGAAATAATCAAACCGCTCATCCTGGAAAAAACGAAAAGCAAAATTTGGTTCTCTGTAATGATCAAATTCAACAGCATAAATGGTTCCAATTCCAATGGAAGCCGAATCCACGAAAAGTTCATCGTAGATCAACCGAAACCGATCACCTTTTTGAATAGCATAAAAATCGATTGTCCACTGATAAATACTATTCAAATCGAGCGCCAGCATTGGGTCGAGTCCATTGTCACTCATGGTATTCCACAATGAACTTGTAATTATGCCCTGTGCCGTTCGCAATCGGGTCTGAACATCTTTTTCGCCTTTGTACACCTTTAAAGAATCGAAAAGTTCATAAACATAATATTCAGTCTGTGAATTTTCGTAAACAAAATATTTTACCTGCGGAACAGAATCGCGGCTTAAAAAGAAAGTGTAGAGATTTCCGCTTCTTATTTTACGCACATCGAAAACATCTTTAGAATTGCGGGCGATTTTGTCAATTGTTGCCAAATCAACATTGTACAGGTTTAAAATATTGCTTAAATTCTGATTCGGTTTAACCGTACCGGCAGCTAATTGAAAAGAATCAACCGGTAATCCGTATTTCAAAATTGGCGGAGGAGGCGGTATTGGCAAAGTATCCAATTCAAATTGCTCATTTTTCTGATTTTTAACATTTTGCCGACACGAAAAAATTAAGCTCAGCACCACAATGAACATCATTCCCTTCAAAATCAACTTCCATTCATTCTTCATCCGCATAAATCAAAATTCTTGTATTATTTCAAAAACGCAATAATAGGAAATTTGATTTTCTTTTAGCCATTTTTAACCGGCAAATGAATTGAGCAATGAAAATTTATAAGCGATATATATTAGAAAAAAGTGGAATTGGTTACAATTTTAATTTTTCAAATCCCTGACCATAAACGCCCATCACACTACCCATGGAGATAAAAGCATCCGGATCAATTTCTTTTATTTTTCTGAAAACGGCACTTGTTTCTCTTTTCCTGAGCACAGACATAATGATTTTGGTATCTTCCTTTGTGTACCAGCCCATACCATCAAGAATTGTCACTCCCCGAATAGCTTCCAGGTTGATAAAATCGGCAATTTCTTCATACTTTTTGGAAATGATAAACATTTGAGCAGAACGATTGGCACCGCTTAAAAATGAATCCAGCGAATAGGAGACCACCCACATGGAAACATAACCATAAACCAGCTTGGCAGGCGATTGAAAAACAAAGTAGGAAGAAGCAATTATGATTACATCGCAATACAAAATAATGCGCCCCGGACTGATGTTTTTGTACTTATTAATAATCATCGCAAAAATATCAGTTCCGCCCGTGCTTCCGCCGCGCGAGAATACAATTCCCAGTCCTATTCCGCCAAACATTCCACCCAAAACTGCCGACAAAAAAGTATCATCTACAAGCGGCGCCTTTAAAACGTTCTGGAAGACAGCAAAAAAAACGGTTAAAACGGCAATGCTGTAAATGGTTTTTACCCCGAAATTGGCACCAAGAATTTTTATGGCTACCAAAACCAAAACCGCATTAATGGTGAGAAAAGTAATGCTGATGGGAATTTTCGTGGCAAAATAAACTACCGCTGCCACACCACTTATTCCACCTCCGGTAATTTCTGCCGGAACCAAAAACAACAACCAGCCCATGGCAAAAGCAAGTAACCCAAAAGTTATGATGACATAATCTTTGATTATACTGCTTAATTTGGTTTTCATTTGTACTGTAAACATTGTAAAAATATATCCTGTTAAACGGGCGCAAATGAACAAAGTGTTATATGAAAAAAACTTGATGTTTATCATGAAAATCCGGATTAGTAGAGATTTAACACGAATATAACTTTTGGTAACATTGAAGAAGGACAGCCTGCTCCGACTGCCCTTTTTTCAAAATTTTTATCCCACTACCACATTTATAATTTTCTTCAGAACATAAATGAACTTGCGAAGGTTTTCCTGTCAGCCATTTCTGTTTTCGCCCAATGAGCAAAAACGTATTTCACCTGTTTTTCGATCCTTCCTACCAAGTAATGCCGGATGGGCAGCCTGTACTTACACAAATCAAGTTCTAAATCGGGTGATATGAATAAACCTAGAATCTAAAAGAATGAAGAGCAAGCATTTTTTATTGAAATATTAAAATTATTAAGAACCACTTTAAATAAACATATTCTAATTATATTATTGCATCAAATTCTGAAAAAAAAAAAATAGATTTGAACTTCGACAATAAATTTTACGAACTAAGTTCGGGATATAGTTATGGTATAAAATTAAAATTACGTATTTCAAATTAAAGTTTCAGCATGAAAAAAATTCTGGTTTTAAACTTTCTAATTATTGCTAGTATTAACGCTTTTTCTCAGGAAAAAATAGCTTTGGGTGTAGGAATTAATAGGTTACAACCCAAAAGTGCAGGTTCTGGCTTTGAAGCACAGGTTGGTTCCCAATGTGGGATTTATTTCAGAAAAACTTTAGGAAACTCCTTTTTATTAGAAAAAGGAATTTCATTAGTCATTTCAAAATTTGAAGATACGAATGCTGGCAATGTTTTAATATTGAAAAATACTACCCATTCTATTTGTGTGCCATTTCTATGGTACTACACCAGAATTAAATACATTCATCCTTTTCTGGGAGTGGAAGGAAATTGGCGCTTTAACAGTGATACTGATTATTTTGTTCCTTCTTATTTGAACCAAAAGGTTTCTGAATTACAGTTTTCAATTGCAATGGGAGCCGAGGCAACAATTGTTAAAAATATATCACTCAATTTGAAATATTCCATGATACCATATCTCATCACAATTGGCAATATGGACCTTTGGGGGTTTCAAATAGGAGTTAAATACAGTTTTGAAAGAAACAATTAAAATAAAAAAAAGAGGTGGCTTTACCGCCTCTTTTTTTTACCCAACCACCACATTTATAATTTTCTTCGGAACCAAAATAAATTTGCGTACTGTTTTTCCAGCCAGCCACTTTTGAGCCAGATCATGCGACAATACGCTTTTTTCTATTTCAACTTTTGGCATATCCAGCGGTAATTCTATCTTAAACCGCATCTTTCCGTTAAATGATACCGGATACTCATATACATCTTCCTGAAGCAAACTCTCATCTACATGGGGCCATTCTTCGTATGCCAGTGTTTTTTCATTACCGTAAACCGACCACAACTCTTCGGCCATGTGCGGAGCAAACGGAGCAAGTATCTTTGCAAATGTTTCTGCTGTCTCCTTTGTTACTTTTCCCTTTTTTATGACCAGGTTATTAAAAACCATTAATGCTGAAACAGCAGTGTTGAACTTCAGGTTTTCAATATCCGATTCCACTTTACGAATCGTTTGATGCAGCAATTTTGCCACTTCAGCATCTTCCTCTCCATCAGTAATATTCCCGGTGTCAGCAAAAAAACGATAGACACGGTTTAAAAAATTGAAAACTCCCTTCACTCCATTTTCGGCCCAGGGTTTACGCTCGTCGAGCGGCCCCATAAACATTTCGTACAACCGCAATGAATCGGCTCCGTACTTATCAATTACATCGTCAGGGTTCACCACATTCTTGAGCGACTTGGACATTTTGGCTACAATCTGTTTCAGTTCTTCTCCGGTTTCCCTGTGAAAAAACTTACCATCTTTTTCCTCTGCCAAATCCGAAGAAACCTTTGCTCCGGTGGAAGTTTCGTAGGCAAATGCCAGAATCATTCCCTGGTTGTACAATTTAGTGAAAGGTTCATCGGTTGAAACCACACCCAAATCGAACAAAACTTTGTGCCAGAAACGGGAATACAGCAAATGCAAAACAGCATGTTCGGCACCTCCAATATATAAATCAACCGGCATCCAGTAGGCTTCCTTTGCCGGATCAAAAATCTGTTCATCGTTTCTGGGATCGATATAGCGCAGATAATACCAGCAAGAGCCTGCCCACTGCGGCATTGTATTGGTTTCTCGCCTTCCTTTTCGTCCGTTTTTATCGGTAACTATCAGCCAATCTTCGGCATTAGCCAGGGGCGATTCGCCGGAATCACCAGGCGTATATTTTTCAAGTTCAGGCAATTCCAATGGTAAATCTTCATCATCAATAAGTGAAACTTCGCCATCTTCCCAATGAATCACCGGAAATGGCTCACCCCAGTAGCGCTGACGGCTAAACAGCCAGTCGCGCATTTTAAAGTTAACCATAGCTTTCCCAAGATCATTGGATTCCAGCCAATCGATTGTTGCCTTTATTCCCTGTTCCTTATTCAGGCCATTAATATCCAGCCCGGTTTTACTGTTTGCTGAATTGATGTATTTTCCATCCTCCGTCCAGCAGGCATTTCCCTCCAGAATTGCCTCCCTGTTTTCCACATCTCCCGGATCGAGTATGCATATCACCGGGATATCGAATGCTTTTGCAAATTCAAAATCGCGGGTATCATGTGCAGGAACTGCCATAATTGCGCCGGTTCCATATCCCGTTAAAACATAATCGGCAATCCAAATCGGAATCTTCTGATTATTCACCGGATTTATTGCAAAACGCCCGGTAAATACACCCGTCTTCACTTTGGCTAAATCAGTCCGGTCCAAATCTGATTTAAGCGCTGCCGCCTTCACATATTGTTCAACTTCGTCTTTTTGTTTCGGAATAGTGATTTCATTCACCCATTCGTGTTCAGGCGAAACAACCATATAAGTAGCGCCAAATAACGTATCGGGGCGTGTGGTATAAACCCGTAATTTTTTATTCAATCCATCCAGCATAAAATCAACTTCAGCGCCGGTTGATTTGCCAATCCAATTACGTTGCATGCTTTTTACGCTTTCCGGCCAATCTATATTATCAAGACCATTTAACAACCTTTCTGCATAATGAGGAATGCGGAGCAACCATTGCTTCAGGTTTTTGCGAATTACCTGATTGCCGCATTTCTCGTGCGAACCATCTGTCAGCACTTCTTCATTGGCACAAACTGTTTTGCACGATTCGCACCACCAAACCTGGGCATTGGCATAATAAGCCAGACGTTTCTCATTAATATATTCATTTACTGCATCGCTTCCTTTAATTTTAATTTCTTCGGGAATTGAAAGTTCAGCAATCGGCCTTCCTTTTTTTGTTTCGTTATCAAACCAGGTGTTGTACAGCCTTTTAAAAATCCATTGTGTCCATTTAAAATAATGCGGATCAGTGGTGTTTATTTCGCGGTCCCAGTCATAACTTAAACCAATTTCTTTTATCTGCCTTCTGAAATTATCGCAGTTCTTTTGTGTGGTAATTGCAGGATGAGTCCCGGTTTGCATGGCATACTGTTCTGCAGGCAACCCAAAAGCATCGTAGCCCATTGGATGCAACACATTAAAACCTTTCATCCGTTTGTAGCGGCTGATAATATCTGTGGCAGTGTATCCTTCAGGATGCCCAACATGCAAACCTGCTCCCGATGGATATGGAAACATATCGAGGATGTAATATTTTTGTTTCGAAAAATCATCCTCAGTTTTAAACGTTTTGTTTTCTTCCCAATATTTCTGCCACTTTGGTTCTATTTCTGCAAAATTATATTCCATTTTTATTCCTCAAAAAAAGATTTTGAAATTCAAGCCGCAAAGATAAATATTTTGTTTGACGTAGCCGGTTGAAACCTCCAACTCGCCGTGAACAAATCCCCATCTTTTAATGTATTGAAATAAAGACTACAATAAAAAACACACTTCATTTTTCAAATAATACATAAAAATGAATACAAAGAATTCAAAGGCTTTCACTGAAGATTTCATGAAATATGTAAAGACAAAAAATCCGCGTCAACAGGAATTTCACCAGGCGGTTAATGAAGTGGTGGAATCGCTTGCTGATTTTGTTCTCGAAAATCCGAGATACATTCATTCAAAAGTATTGGAACGGATGGTAGAGCCGGAGCGAACCGTTATTTTTCGTGTGCCATGGGTCGACGACCGCGGACAAATTCACATCAACCGCGGTTACCGGGTTGAAATGAACAGTGCTATCGGCCCTTATAAAGGGGGGTTACGATTTCATGCTACTGTTAACTTAAGCATTTTAAAGTTTTTGGCATTTGAACAGGTTTTAAAAAACAGCCTCACCTCGCTGCCAATGGGTGGCGGTAAGGGCGGTTCTGATTTCGATCCAAAAAACAAAACCGATAATGAGGTGATGCGTTTCTGCCAGAGCTTTATGACAGAACTGTTCAGGCACATCGGGCAATATACTGATATTCCGGCTGGTGATATCGGCGTTGGAGGACGTGAAATCGGCTACCTTTTTGGTCAGTACAAACGCCTGAGAAATGAATTTACAGGAGTTCTTACCGGGAAAGGAATCGATTGGGGCGGTTCAATAATTCGTCCCGAAGCTACCGGTTATGGTGCAGTTTACTTTGCCCGCGAAATGCTTAAAACAAAAGATGACAATATAAAAGACAAGGTTGTTACCATTTCAGGATCAGGAAATGTTGCTCAGTTTGCAGCAGAAAAAGTAATTGAGTTCGGTGGAAAACTTGTAACACTTTCCGACTCGGATGGAACAATATACGACCCCGATGGAATAGACCGCGAAAAACTGGAATATTTAAAGGAACTGAAAAACATTCACCGCGGCCGGATTAGTGATTATGCAAAAAAGTACAAGGTGGAATACCTGGAAAAAGAACGCCCGTGGAAAATAAAATGCGACATTGCAATGCCATGTGCCACCGAAAATGAGATAAGCGGCGAAGAGGCCAAATCACTGGTAAAAAACGGATGTATCCTGGTTTCGGAAGGTGCAAACATGCCCAGCACCAATGAAGCTGAAGATCATTTCAGGGAAGCAAAAATTTTACATGCACCGGGCAAGGCAGCTAATGCCGGCGGTGTGGCAGTTTCCGGCCTGGAGATGACCCAAAACAGTATGCGCCTGAACTGGAGCCGTGAAGAAGTAGACAACAAACTGCAGTCGATAATGTGCAACATCCACGAAATGTGTGTCAAATATGGCAAAGAAAAAGATGATTATGTGAATTATGTAAAAGGTGCAAATATTGCCGGTTTTGTAAAGGTTTCCAATGCAATGATTTCACAGGGTTTGGTCTGAGAAAACCAAACAGGAATAAGGGTTGTTTCAATTCAAATTAAATGCTGAAAAATTATTTTCAACAAAAATACAATGATACAATAAACCCGATTAAATTGCGTTTTGGGAAAAGAAGGAAGGCAAAAATAGCAGTCCACTTTATCGATCAATTCGGTATTGCCTTCCGAAAATTGAGGGGCGGTTTTTCCGTCCCTCTTTTATTTAAAAGAATCCCAAACTTTGTCATTTATAACAAGTTCATTTCGTAATTTTGTAAAAAGCACATTTTGAAAATCAATAATAACATCGGAACGACGTTTGGCAATCCTGCTGTTTTCGCAGCATACCTTTTTATCATTTCCGGTGTGGGAGTCTTTTTCATGAAAGGCATTTCAGGTGGTGGATATATTCTTGCCGGAATGTGTATACTCATTTCATCGTTTGTTGCCTTTACTTCTTCAGGTGTGGAAATCGATACTGAACTCCGGCAAATCAGAAATTACTACAAAATTTTCGGACTGTTTAAAACCGGGGAATGGAAAAGCCTGGATTTGTACCTGGGCATCACCTTAATCCCCATGAAAAGGGTTTATACCATGGCTAGCCGTTCAAACCGCACCACTTCATCCGTTCAAAAAGATTACCGTATTTTTTTAGTAAACAAGTCGAAACGACCCGCCTTCGCCATTAAAAAATGCAAAACCAGACAACAGGCTCAGAACAGTCTCGATGAATTTTCCATCTGGTTAAAATATCCGGTATTTTCTCCCAGGCGACATTTTGCCTGATTGAATTTTAATAAAACATGTTTTTTCGGACTGTTTGTAACCTTCGCTACATAATTATTCCAAAGTATTTCGTTTTATAGCAGGAAGAAAACAAGTAACTAAATAACATGAAAAAAATTATCTCTGCATTGTTGCTCATACTTTTAATTTTTACCGCTGCTGCACAAAGCAAAAAAAAGGGAAAAGTAAAACGAAAGTACCGGAATGTTGAACAGGTAGCTCCAAATTTACCACAGGCAAATTTCAGAGGGATTGTGTGGGATGCCGATAAAAATCCGCTGCCAGGTGCAAGTGTTGCAATTCCGGGAACAAAAATTGGCGTGCACACCAATGCCGATGGCGAATTTTTGCTTGCCGGTTTACCAACCGATCGTCTTCGGTTCAAAATTTCATACATGGGTTTTGAAACCAAAACAATAGATTATACGCTGGGGACAGGAGAAAATTACCATAACATAACTTTGGACGAAAATAATATTCATATCGATCCTGTTACTGTGATTTCACAAAAAAGAGAGCTCCAGTTGCTGGATGTTCCGGCGGCAATAAATGCTGTCGATTCCAAATTCATGGAAGAAAATAATATTACCGAACTGGGGCAACTGTCTGAATTTGTACCCGGTTTGTATATTCGTGAGCAGGGAGCAAACCGTCCATCATTTGTCATCCGCGGCCTCACCAGTGATGAGGTTAGTCCGAGTGCCCAGCCACGGGTTTCGGTATATTTCAATAATGTTCCAGTCAGCCGTGCCAATGGTGCATCCGTTGAATTGTTTGATATGGAACAGGTGGAAGTATTAAAAGGCCCGCAGAACACATTATTTGGAAGAGGGGCACAAATTGGCGCCATTCATTTTATCAGTAAAAACCGGGGAATAAGCAGATGGTTATTTGGCTGCCGGATTAGGGAATTTCAACGGAAGAGAATTTCGTGGCGCAGTGAATGTGCCGGTGTTAAAAGATAAATTATTCGTACGTGCGGCAGGAATATACAATGCATGCGAGACGGATATGTGGAAAATACATTCGGCGGAACATTAAACGGAAAAAATACAGCTGGTGGACGTTTCTCAGCCCGTTTTCTGCCTGCATTCAACCATAAACTGGATTTGGTCTTAAATTACCAGAAAGATGATACACCGGGAATTGCATTCATGAGCAAACAATTTCCAAACACCGAGGGCGAAACCAATATTTTTAATTACCGGGCATCGCTGGAACAGGGCAAAAATCTGGGAACCGGAAAAGAATTAAAGGATGCAACGCTAACCTATAAGTTTTTCAAAAATGAACTGAATTATCTGACTTCCATTACTTCATACCGAACCATTAACTCATTTGCCCGGTGGGATGGCGACGGCACTGCGGCAGCTGCTATTGATATGTCGGAAGATGCCGGGGCGAAACAATTTTACCAGGAACTGCGCTATAACTTTTCGCGCAACAGTCGTTTGAACGGAACGGGCGGTGCAAGCTACTGGCGCGAAAAGGCCGACCAAACCTACTGGTTTTCACCCAACGAACAAAACATGTTTCACCTGTTTTTCGATCCGTCCTACCTGGTAATGCCGGATGGGCAGCCTGTGCCAATGCCAGCTTTGCCCGATATGCCTCAATTAGGTCCGCTGGCCGGAGCACCACTGCCCGTAAACCATGAAGAAGAAAACTACAGCAATGCTACCAATCAGGCTGTTGAAGCATTTATTGACGGAACCTACCAGTTAACTGAAAAGATTTTCGCAACGGGCGGAGTCCGTGCAATCTATGAGAAATTTAGTTTAAGCAGCGAATCAGCATTTACGGGCGGCGATCCTTCTGTTCTGGGAAACCTTACCGGAAATGCACCCAACCTGTTTTTTAAACCCGGCGATGCGCAAACTATTGATACAACAGCATTGGCGTTTACATGGCATGGCGGACTTCAATATCAGTTTACTGAAAAGGCCAATGTTTTTGCAAACTATTCTGTCGGCCGGCGGCCAAATGTTCTGCAGTTTACTTCAACCGGCGAACCGGAAGTACTGAAAGCAGAAAAATTAACCAACTATGATTTCGGATTTAAAGTTTCCATTTTGCAACGGATTTTCCTGGACGCAGTTGGTTTTTATCAGGAATACACAAACTTTCAAACGCGCGCCTGGATTGCAGACCCTGAAACCGGCGAATTCAACTACAAGGTAAAAGATGGCGGCCAGGCAACCTCATACGGTGCTGAGGCAAATGTAAAAGCAGCCCTGCTAAACGGCCTTGATTTTTTTGCTAATTATGCCTGGCTGCATTCACGGTTCGATTCTACCGATGTCGACGGTCAGGAACAGGAATATTCGGGAAATACATTCGCTTTGTCGCCTGAACATAGTTTTACAGTTGGATTTAATGCCGAAGTGAATATTACACCCAACATCCGCTTATTTGTTGTACCAAGCTACGCTTACAAAACACACATTTATTTCGAAGATGCAAATACCGAAGGTTTGGAACAGCCGGCTTATGGTTTGCTCAATGCCAATGCGGGTCTCAAACTTGCAGACCCGAATGTAATGCTTAGTGTTTATGGTACCAACCTGCTGGAAGAGCAGTACGTTACCAGCGCCGGAAATACCGGCAGCCTGTTTGGCGTGCCAACATTTGTTCCCGGCCCGCCACGAATGGTGGGTGCTAAACTGACCTGGAAATTTAATATGAAAGAAAAACCATATTACAAAAGAAGCAGGTTGAGCAGGTAATAATTGGGTGATGCGATTTTTAATCGCGTTAAAACAACCAGGGAAATCTACAGTCATAAAGGTTATACCGGCGATTACAAATCACTGGTCTGAATAATAAAGCCCGGCAAAACCGGGCTTCTTACTATTAATTTAAAAATAAAATAATTGAATAATTATTATTTCATTTTCCAACCTTTGCAGTATAGTTTCTTTTTCGCCCCATTAAAGTATTGTAAACGCTTACCGTACTATTCCCTTTTTTAGCAGGTATCCAATCCGGAATATCAAACAGAACCTTGTTATAAGCTTCATTTATCTCAGGATGATCGCCATCAATTACATGTCCATTACTAACTTTCCCGTTTTTGTTGATAATGAAACCAATAAAAATCCAATATTCCTGATCTTCAGGTAAATCTTTTAAATATGGTTCTAGTTGCTTTTGCATCCAATCGTCAAATTTACCTTGAGAAAATTTAGCAAGTTGGGTAACATCTCCTGCCGGATAAATAATTTCATCAGAGTTAACTGTTTTTTGGTTTACGTGATAAACCTTTGCTTTTCGAAGTGACTCCCGGACTTCATCAATTCTCGTGATCGGGATCGACTCATCCAAAACAAGCAGAATATCCTCGCGACCGGATTTCTGCCAGTCTTTTGCTTTTTTAATAATCTCCATCGAGTGTGAGTTTTTGGTCATCAATATAATTACCATCTTTTTTTATTTCTATGGAAAAACCTGAATATTCCTTCTGATTTTGATTGCTTTGGATCGGCACAATGTTTTCAGTTAGATTAGCAAATTCAGGTAATTTTTCCCTTTCTCTGCTGAAAGAGAAAAGCAAAAAAGCGATTAGCGGAATGAACATAAAAAGTTTTAGTCCACTCCAATGTTTAATTTTATTCTTTTTCATCATTTTAATACGTTTTAAAATTGGTTTTTGAGAAAAATTGTTGGCCAGGGCAAAACGTCTTTCACCCACAGCCTTTTGTAAAACCAGCAACTGGTATTTTTGTGCATCGATGCCTTTGTTGCAGAACGGCCTGGTCGGCCTGGTACTCGTGGATCAGTTTTAAATCGCGCCGCAACAACCACATCAGCGGGTTGAAAAAATGCAGCAGCGTAAAAACCTCACAAACCGCTAAATCAATCGCATGTAATTGTTTAATGTGCGCTAGTTCGTGAGCCACTATAATATTTTTATTTTCGTTTAAATCTTTTTCTGAAAGCACCACGTGATTCAGAAATGTAAAGGGCTGAATTATCTCTTTAACCACCGCCAAAACAATATTCCTCAACTTTTGCTTTTCAGCTTTTTGAATGAGTTGCAATAACTTTCCCAACCGACATAAATAAGCGGAATATCAGAATGAGTAATTGCTCCGCTATAAATCAACAACCAGTAATTTATTTCACGTTTTACCGGTTGTGAAAAAGAAGGTGATGCTAGTCGGAGTTTCTGAAGTGAAAGTTAATGGCGCCGAAACAATTTCGCGAATAGTTTCAACTTGTTTTACTGGAACTTCTATTTGAAAAAACTGAAAATTTAACAACGGAATGACTGCCGAAAAAACAAGAACCCCGAGCAACAAAAACCGGTTTAAAGCCAGAGTTTTGTCATTTTGCATGAATGCTTTAAACAACAAATACAACAACGACAAACTGAGGGTGGACTTTATAAGGTAAACAAAAAATGGGTTCATTTTGAATCAGATTTGGTATTTTCAATTTCATCTATCAACTTTTTCAATTCTTCCAGCGAAATGTTTTCTTCTTCCACCAAAAGCGAAACCACATTTTTATAGGAGTTGTCGAAATACTTTTTTACCACATTGCCGAGCGTTTTCTTTTTGTACTCCTCCCTGGAAAGCGCCGGAAAATAGCGGTGTGTATTTCCAAACTGTTCATGGTCGATAAAACCTTTTTCTTCCAAACTGCGGACAATGGTAGAAAGCGTGTTGTAATGCAATTTCTGGTCAGAATAAAGCGCTTTCAACTCTTTCACGAACATCGGGCCCTTCTCCCAGAAGATGTTCATGATTTTTTCCTCTTTTTGTGTCAGTTTTTTCATCTATTAGAATATTTAATTATTACGTCATGCTGAATTTATTTCAGCATCTAATTTAAAGATCCTGAAACAAGTTCAGGATGACGAGTATAAAAACTACAAAACAAATGTAACTATAAATTTTAGTTTAACAACTATATTTTATAGTTATATTACTAATAAAGTTAGTTTAGTTCCAAATTTGTATAAGAGTTGGATGTGTTGGCAAAACAAGAAGCAAATAAAAATGCCATCCTTGTGGAATTTAACCCAAAGGATGGCATCTTTATTTAGTAAAATCAGGAGTTATTAATTAATTATTAAAGTTTCCCACGTCGGGAAGTATTGATTTCTATCATTTTAATACGTTTTAAAATTGGTTTTTGAGAAAAATTGTTGGCCAGGGCAAAACGTCTTTCACCCACAGCCTTTTGTAAAACCAGAACTGGTATTTTTGTGCATCGATGCCTTTGTTCAGAACGGCCTGGTCGGCCTGGTACTCGTGGATCAGTTTTAAATCGCGCCGCAACAACCACACCAGCGGGTTGAAAAAATGCAGCAGCGTAAAAACCTCACAAACCGCTAAATCAATCGCATGTAATTGTTTAATGTGCGCTAGTTCGTGAGCCACTATAATATTTTTATTTTCGTGTAAATCTTTTTCTGAAAGCACCACGTGATTCAGAAATGTAAAGGGCTGAATTATCTCTTTAACCACCGCCAAAACAATGTTCCTCAGTTTTTGCTTTTCAGCCTTTTGAATAAGTTGTAATAACTTTCGCAACCGATATAAAAAGCCGGATGATTAGAATAAAAACTGCTGCGCCGTAAATCAATAACCAATAATTTATTTCACGATTTACCGGTTGTGAATCAGAAGGTGCTGCAACCGAACTTCCTGAGGTGAAACTGTAATCGGAGCCGAAACAAATTCGCGGATGGTTTCCACTTGTTTTATTGGAACTTCTGTGTGAAAAAACTGAAAATTCAACAACGGAACGACTGCAGAAAACAGAAGAATCCCCAGCAGTAAAAACCGGTTTAAAATCAGTGTTTTGTCGTTTTGCATAAACACCTTAAACAGCAAATACAACAGCGACAAACTGATGGTGGATTTTATGAGGTAAACAAAAAATGGGTTCATTTTGAATCGGTTTTGGTATTTTCAATTTCATCTATCAACTTTTTCAATTCTTCCAGCGAAATGTTTTCTTCTTCCACCAAAAGCGAAACCACATTTTTATAGGAGTTGTCGAAATACTTTTTTACCACATTGCCGAGCGTTTTCTTTTTGTACTCCTCCCTGGAAAGCGCCGGAAAATAGCGGTGTGTATTTCCAAACTGTTCATGGTCGATAAAACCTTTTTCTTCCAAACTGCGGACAATGGTAGAAAGCGTGTTGTAATGCAATTTCTGGTCAGAATAAAGCGCTTTCAACTCTTTCACGAACATCGGGCCCTTCTCCCAGAAGATGTTCATGATTTCTTCCTCTTTTTGTGTCAGTTTTTTCATCTATTAGAATATTTAATTATTACGTCATGCTGAATTTATTTCAGCATCTAATTTAAAGATCCTGAAACAAGTTCAGGATGACGAGTATAAAAACTACAAAACAAATATAACTATAATTTTTAGTTTAACAACTATATTTTATAGTTATATTACTAATAAAGTTAGTTTAGTTCCAAATTTGTATAAGAGTTGGATGTGTTGGCAAAACAAGAAGCAAATAAAAATGCCATCCTTGTGGAATTTAACCCAAAGGATGGCATCTTTATTTAGTAAAATCAGGAGTTATTAATTAATTACTCTATGATTCATTTATAATATTCCCAATCTGGAAATTAAGTTCTTCTATCTTATTTTCAATTATATCCCAAACCAGTTCGTAGTCAACTCCAAAATAATGATGTATCAATTTATCTCTCATACCAGCTATCGATCGCCAGTCAACCTGTGGATTTTCAAAACGAACTTCTTCAGATAAATTCTTTACCGCTTCTCCAATTATTTCCAGACTTCTTTAAAAAAGCCCTTTTTAATACCTCGTTTTCTATAAATGAATTATAATTTAAATCTACTGAATTTGATTCCAGAAAATCCAGTTCGTCTTTAATATGAAGTAAATATTCAGCTTCAGAGCGGGACATATTCTGTTTCATTTAAAATCCGATGACCAAAATATGGACTTAAAGATTTATTGGTTAATAAGTCAACCTTGCGGCCTAACAATTCTTCAAGGAAATAAGCGAGATTTATAAATTTAGAATAACTTTTCTTTCCTGTCTCAAATTCAACAATCAAATCAATATCTGAATTTTCATGCTGCATGTTTTTCACATAGGAACCAAACAAACCAATTTTACTTACTCCAAAACTCTTGATTTTTTGATCGTTTTGTTTCAGCAATTCAATAATTTGTTTTTTATTTTTAATTGCATGGGTCATGTAACAAAGATATGCAAGAATAATGAATTATTAAGTACCGTTTAAACAGGTGGTTAAAAGATGCCACAGAATTAAGAAACATCAAATCAAGTCTAAATGCAGGTTTGATATTAGCTTACGAACTTATCTTTTGCGAGCATACTTTTGTACTTATACAACTGCCACCATGGTGTAGTTGGCGATTCGTGGTGTTCCCAGTGGTAACCAAAAAAATAGCAGGAAAGCATTGCCCAGAAATGATTGCGCCGCAGCGTACGCGAATTGTGGGGTTGCATGTTTGGATGGAATGGCCGCCTGTGCGGACGGTAGGTTCCGAAATAAAAAAGCTGAAAAGTGGAAAGAATAGCCGGCACTACCCAAAACGACAGCAACTGAAATTCGGTAAACCAAATCAGCAAAATATTGAACATGATGGCCATGAACAGAATCTGCCACCAGGTGGTATAGTTTTTCATGAAAATAAACCACCACACGAAAAAGTTGTTGCTGTTTGGCGAGAAATCCGGATCCTGCGCTGTTCCCGGAAACTGGTGGTGCTGATAATGTTTCTTTGATAATACCCGAAACGAAAGAAAAGCAAAAAAAGTGGTGGCAAGATGTCCGAAAAAGTTATTCACCTGCCGGTTTTTAGCCACCTGCCCGTGCATGGCATCGTGCCCGGTTATAAAAAGACCGGTGTAAAAATAGGTTTGAAGTAATACGTGCAGATAAAACAGCGGCGAAGTAAAATCGGGTTGCACAAAAAACAGGCACCAGAGCAAATGCCCCAGCCACACTACTATAATTGATATGGCAATAATTACACCCACAACATTATTCGTTTGGCGCAATTTAATAAATTTCAGACAAATGAGTACGATAAATTTCTTAAACGCTTGTGAGGTTGATTAAGTAATTTCAATGACGCAGAAGGAGAAATCTTTCACAAAAACAAAGTGATTTCTCTCCCAAAATACGGGTTTCGAAAGGACGTTAGCCAGGGCGGCTTAGGAAAATTGAAGTCCTGTTTAACTAGAAATTCAAAACGTCCTTTAAATTTTTATAGCCTGTTTTGCTGACTTTCAACTTGGTTTTATCGTGAAGAATGACAATGTAGGATTCCTTTTCGTACTGCTGGATTTCATTAATCTCATCCACCCGGACAATGTGTGAACGGTGAATGCGCACGTAATCTTTGGGATTTAAAGCCCCTTCAAAGTACTTCATCGTTTTTTGCTTCATGTAACGGCCTGCTTTTGTGTAAATCATCACATAATCGTCCATTGAATCAATGTATCGGATTTCGTCGGTGGGAATGACATGAATTTTATGCCGGTCTTTTACCACCACCCGATCAAGATATTCTTCGCGCGGAAAGTTGCTGACTTTCTCTGCAACATCAGAATCTTTGCCTTCGGTGCTAATTCGTTCGGCAACCTTTTCAACCGCTTCCAGCAAGCGTTCTTTTGAATAGGGTTTCAGCAGGTAATCGGCGGCATTAAAATCGAAAGCTTTCAATGCAAACTGGTCGTAAGCCGTCGCAAAAATAATCTGTGGTTTATGTTCCAGCAGTTCAAGCATTTCGAAACCTGTAATTTTAGGCATCTGAATATCGAGGAAAACCAGGTCAGGTTTCAGCTCGTTTATCATTTTCACCCCTTCAAAACCGTTTTCACATTCCGCTATGATTTCCACATTTTCCGCCGAATTCAGGAACGACTTTAAAAGTTTACGGGCAAGTTCTTCGTCTTCAACAATAATAGTTCGTAATTTTTCTGACATAATATTCATTTTTGAGGAATAGCCAAAGTTACTTTAAATTCCTTTTTGTTGTCTTCCACTTTCATCAGCATAGGATTACCGTAAATTATCTGAAGGCGGTCGCGTATGTTGCGCAATCCTATCCCCTCTCCTTTTTTACTGCGGATTCCGGAATCATAATTGTTGCTGATTGTAACTTCCAGGGCACCATCTTTTAACTGGCACCGCGTAACAACGTCCACAGGTTCAGTGGTTTCATAAACGCCGTATTTTATTGCATTTTCATAAAGCGGCTGCAAAATCATATTTGGTATTTTTGATTTCAGGCACTTCGTTTCAATCTCAAATACAGGGTTCAGTTTATTTCCAAATCTCACTTTTTCAATATTCAGATAGAGCTTGTTGTTCTCGACTTCTTCTGCAAAAGTCACTTCTTCTTCCTGGTCGTGCTTAAGCGAATAGCGCATTAACGATGAAAGATTTATGACCATTTCCTGCGCTCTTTCCGGGTCGGTCATAGTCAGCGATGAAATGCTGTTCAGGCTGTTAAAAAGAAAATGTGGATTAATTTGTGATTTAAGTGCATGCAATTCTGCTTCTTTCACCAGAGATTTCAATTCACCTTCATTTTTAAGCTTTTCCCTGAAACCATGGTAATAATTGACCGCATAAAAGAAAATTACATAAATGAGGTAGAACATGTAACCGGCAAAAATATTTGCAGGCAAGCTGTTATCGAGCCACATTTCTGAATAGGGATGTAACAATTTGATAATTACAAGCCCCAGGTAAAGCCAGATAAAAACAATAACCGTTGCTGCCGTAATATGTGTAATAACAATTCTTGCGACCGTGTTATTTTCGAGGGTACTGAATCTTATGACATACCAGATGGGCATACCGACAACAGCAAACAAAAAGGGCAAAGCAAAAACCTCAAGCAATGCCACACCCGGATTAAAACCGTAGGCCAGCCACTTCAGCAAAACATAACCTGAGGAAAGCACTATCCAGAAAAGACTGTAATAAACTGCCAGTTTGGGCCGCGAGATAAAAGGATGCTTAAAATCCATCATCAGTGATATTTAACTTCAACACCGCCGAAAGCACTAAATCCTTTAATTACCAAAGTTTTATCAGGATCGAAAACAATATTGTGAGCCGAAACGCCGCGTTTGTCGCTGAAGGCTCCAAAAATAGTGGTTACCTCATTTTTTACATTCCAGTCGGGCGGAACTTTAAACCCACAACCTCCGAAAACACAAACACAATCAACAACAGCGCCATTTTGAGAAAGATGAGCCTGCCGCAAGTCATATTCGGCGCCACCAAACATTGAAGTTATTTTTCCGCCATAAAAATTTTGGGAATTCACAAAAATCTCGCGTCCGCCAAAAATTACAAAATCATCAAAATAATTCATTCCGTGTTTCCCCGGTTCAGGTGGCATCGTGTCGTTTCTTTTATGATGGGTAACCAGAAGAACAACGCCAATTCCAATTATCAGCAAGGGCCAGCCAATCCGCCTCAATTCATAAGGGATGGTCATCACTTCGGGAATAAGAAAGAAACTGCCAATTACAATTAGAATAATTCCGGAAGTTCTGTTCCCTCCAATGAGCGAAAATATTCCGATTCCGATTAAAAGCATTTGCCACGAAATCAGGATGTCGTCCCAAATTGGCGGAATTAAATTCAGTTTAACCAAAATCCAGAAACCGCCAAGTGCTATTAGAAACACCCCGAACATCAATCTCTTGTTTGAACCGCTTTCTCTTTCCATTATCTTGTTATTTCTGATTTTTATTACAATTCACATATATTTCTTCTTCCAGATGAACGGGTTTTCACAGAACCCTTACCACCATTGCTATCCCAATTCCAATCAATATAACCGGGAATAAAAAGGACAACGAAAAATGGGGAAAGAAAAATAATTTGGGAAGGAGAAAAATCCCCCCAACCACCACTAGCACCAATCCAACCGACCGGCGGCCGGCCATTAAAACTAATCCGATAATTATCAGTATGATTTGCCAGGAAAAAATAAAACCGGCCAAATGATGAAAAACAGTGCGAAACGGATAAAATAAATTCTCCCAGAATACCTGGAAATTAAAATAGATACCTAACTGGCGTAAAATCCACAACATTCCAATGCCTATTAAAACAAAAGCAAGTACATTTCTGTGTTTATCCCTATGCACATTATTTTCCATTTTACCGTCTTTTTGAAATTGTAATCCAAATGTATATAAATCAGAACGGGTACCTGCTTAACATTCGGTTAACATAGGGAATGAATCGGCGAACAGTTACATTCTGCTACAAAAACAAAAAAGCAGGCGGTGAACCTGCTTTTCGTTTATTTATCGTTTTGTACTCTCGACCAGGAATCACGCAAGGGAACAGTCCGGTTGAAAATCATTTTTTCCGGCACGGAATCATAATCAACATTGAAATAACCCAGTCTTTCAAATTGAAAATTATCAAGTGGTTGAGCCTGTTTTACAAAAGGTTCGATGTAACATTCGGGCAATACCTTTAACGAATCAGGATTTAGAAATTCCTTATAATCCACATCTTTATGATCATCGGGCTCCTCATCATTAAAAAGCCTGTCATACAGCCGTACTTCAGCTTTTACCGCATGTTCGGCCGAAACCCAGTGCAAGGTGGATTTTACTTTTCGTCCGTCGGGAGAATTTCCCCCTTTTGAAGCCGGATCATACCTGCAAAGTAAAGCTGTAATTTCACCTTCGGCATTTTTAATCACATCGGTGCAGGTAACAAAATATGCATAACGCAACCGCACCTCACGACCAGGAGCCAGACGGAAAAATTTTCGGGGAGGTTCTTCCATAAAATCGTCCCGTTCAATATAAAGTTCCCTTGAAAAAGGGACTTTCCGTGTTCCCATTTCCGCATCTTCAGGATTGTTGATGGCATCCATCTCTTCGGTCTGGCCTTCCGGATAATTTATAATAACCACTTTCAACGGATTTACCACGCCCATTACCCGCTGTGCAGATTTATTCAAATGTTCGCGAACACTATATTCCAAAAGCGAAACGTCTACCACTCCATCCACTTTGGTAACCCCTATTCGTTCCGAAAAATTACGGATTGATTCAGGCGTAAAACCTCTTCTTCTTAATCCTGAAATGGTTGGCATCCGCGGATCGTCCCAGCCCTTTACATACTTTTCTTTGACCAGTTCAAGCAATTTTCGTTTGCTCATCACAGTATAAGTGAGATTCAGCCGGGCAAATTCTATCTGCCGCGGACGATAATCCACTTCTTTCAATTGATCAATAAACCAGTCGTAAAGGGGGCGGTGCACTTCAAATTCGAGTGTACAAACTGAATGGGTAATTCCTTCCCAGTAATCACACTGTCCGTGTGCAAAATCGTACATGGGATAAATGCACCATTTATTTCCGGTGCGGTGATGATGCGCTTTCATTATCCGGTATAAAATCGGATCCCGCATGTGCATGTTTGGCGAGGCCATATCAATTTTTGCCCGCAAAACATGCGAACCTTCGTCAAATTCTCCCGATTTCATTCGATCAAACAATTCCAGGTTTTCCTCCGTTGTTCGATTTCGGTGAGGGCTTTCGTAACCCGGCCGGGTTGGTGTACCTTTCTGACTGCTGATGGTTTCGGCACTCTGGTCATCAACATACGCTTTACCTTCTTTTATTAACTGAACAGCAAAAGCATGCAGTTTTTCAAAATAATCGGAAGCATAAAACAACCGGTCGTCCCAGTCGAAACCCAACCAGTGCACATCTTCCATAATGGATTCAACATACTCTGTTTCTTCTTTCGAAGGGTTGGTATCATCGAAACGGAGGTTGCATTTTCCGCCAAATTTTTCAGCAATTCCAAAATTCAGACAAATCGATTTTGCATGTCCGATATGCAGATAACCGTTTGGTTCGGGTGGAAACCGCGTATGAACGCGCCCATTGTTTTTTCCCTGTCTTAGTTCTGCTTCAATCTGAGAATGAATAAAATTTGACTTTTTTACCGGTTCTTTATTTTCCGCACTGTTATTTGTCATTTTTAAAATTTTAACCCCTTGTTTAATAGCAGCAAAATTAAAAAATCATTTGTCAACCTGATTAACAGCCGTTAATTAATTCCCTTTTATCACTTATTCTTTAATTTCGCAGAAAAACAATATGGGACAAATAAGTTTGGAAGGATTGCATTTTTATGCTTACCACGGCCATTTTGAAACTGAACGAATTGTAGGAAACGATTTTTTGGTTGATGCTTTAATTGAGGCCGACTGCACATCTGCAGCAATTTCAGATAATTTAGATGATGCCTTAAATTACCAGGGGGTTTATGAAATAATAAAAAAAGAAATGCACATAAAGTCGCATTTACTTGAACACGTCTGCAACCGCATTATTCATGCATTAAAAAAAGAATTTCCTGCAATGGAGAAAGTCACTGTTAAAGTTTCAAAATTAAACCCGCCAATGGGAGGGCAAATTGAAAAAGTGAGTGTGACTTTAACGCAATAATGTTTTGAACCTTCCCCTGATTATATGTTTTATAATATGTTTTTACGCCCTTAAAAAGTGATTTTTATCAAATTCTGAATGGAAGAATTCTGTATTTTTGAAGCTGATATTTTAAACAAAAGTCAATGTTCTCAATCTACAACAAATTTAACGAAGGCGGTTGCACAAAAAATAATAACCGTTGCATAAAACGAACACTTTTCGAAGGTACAAATCCAAAACCTACAGCTTCGGACACAAATTTTAAAAGCCTGCAAACAGATAAATACCCAAAACTGTTGAATTCGCATTGGGAAAAGCTGCGCTGATTTCGAAATAAAACCGTAAATACTGCATACCACAAGGCAAATTTCTGTTCAACTTTTAGTGAGTTTTAAAAAATTTATTGCGCAAACAGTAAAAATTCTTAGATTTGCACCCGAATAAAAACGGTCTTTTGGTTAAGACCTCAATGTTACTGAAATACTGAAATAAATGGTCTCCTGGCCGAGTGGCTAGTTCCGGTTTAGCGGAAAAAACGCTTAGGCTTCGATAACACTGAAATACTGAAAATGGTCTCTTGGCCGAGTGGCTAGTCCCGAGTTCTCGGGAAAAACCGCGAAAGGCCCCGACTGTAATGAAATATTAAAATGGTCTCTTGGCCGAGTGGCTAGGCAGCGGTCTGCAAAACCGCGTACGGCGGTTCGAATCCGCCAGAGACCTCCAATAAATATCAAATCCGGTTGTTTAACAAGTTGTTACAACCGGATTTTTTATTTCGAGGCTGAATCTTCTTTGGGACTCGCAAAAAAAATTCAAAAATGTGCCTTTTGAAATTAATGAAGCTATTGTTCCTGCTTTTCCATTGGCCCAACCTAAAACTTCCAATATTCAATCCTCGGATTTTCCTTTACTTTTTCATTGTATTCATTGATAAAGTGCTGGTTCAGGGAATCACTATCGTTGTACTTTTCTCTGAGATTATCCAGTTTCTGATGAAGCTCTTCCCTGACATCGGCGTAAGCCGGATCGTTGTACACATTTTTCATTTCCATCGGGTCTTTTCTCAAATCGTACAATTCCCATTTGTCCACATCATAATAGAAATGAATGAGCTTGTAATTGTCTGTGGTTATTCCGTAGTGGCGCATCACATTATGCTCCGACGGATGTTCGTAGTAGTGGTAGTAAAATGCTTTTCTCCAGTCATCGGGCGTGCTTCCTTTTAATATGGGCACCATACTTTGTCCCTGCATATCTTCAGGTACTTCTGCTCCGGCAATGTCGATAAAAGTCTCTCCGAAATCCAGGTTGGAAACCAGGTCATTGTTTACTGTTCCCGCTTTTATAGTTCCCGGCCAGCGGATCAACAAAGGTGTGCGCAGTGATTCCCTGTACATCCAGCGTTTGTCGAACCAGCCATGTTCGCCCAGATAAAAGCCCTGGTCGGAAGTATAAACCACAATGGTATTTTTATCCAGACCTGTTTCCTTTAGGAAGTCCAAAACTTTTCCCACACTTTTATCTACTGCTGCCACACAGGCCAGATAGTCCCGCATGTAGCGCTGGTATTTAAACCGAACCAAATCTTTACCGGTTGGATTGGTTTTTTTAAATTCTTCGTAGATGGGTTCATACACTTCATTCCATTTTTTTGCTTGTTCTTCATTCAAATCCGCGGGTGGTTGTTCCGACATCTTTAAGTCGCGATCCAGTGTCATGGTGCTGGCAATGCTCATATTGTTCAGAGCGGCAACCTCCCTGTTTCCTGAATAATCATCAAAAAGAGTTGGAGGCTCCGGGAAGGTAACATCTTCATACATGCCCAGTTCATCGGGACCCGGTTGCCAGTTTCGATGCGGGGCTTTATGCCACATCATCACCATAAACGGTTGTTCCGAATCTTTCACTTCATCGAGCCATTTGATGGTTTTATCGGTAATAATATCGGTAGTATAGCCTTCCATTTTATACTGACCCGACTGATTGATGAATTCCGGATTGTAATATCTACCCTGGCCCGGCAGGATATCATAATAATCAAATCCGGTTGGGGTATCGCCCAGGTGCAGCTTTCCGATTACTGCGGTTTTGTAACCGGCCTGCTGCAATACCTTTGTGAACGTCTGCTGGCTGAAATCAAATTTAGACCCCGCGGTATTGTCCACAAAACCATTTAAATGGCTGTATTTCCCCGAAAGAATGGTCGCCCTGGAAGGACCGCACAACGAATTGGTAACCAGGCAATGGTTGAATCGCATCCCTGCATCCGCCAGCCGGTCGATATTCGGAGTTGGCGCCAGGCTGGCTATCGTATCGCCGTAAGCACTGATAGCCTGATAAGCATGGTCATCGGCCATAATGAAAAGAATGTTGGGTCTTTGGGGCTGTTTTTCTTTTACGGTAAAAGAACAACCGAAAGTCAAAAAGATGAACATAAATGGAATGAAGTTGATGAAATATTTTCGCATAGCATTTTATATTTTAATTATTCATTTCAGTTTAACATGGTCTATACGATCTCTGCTTTTTTCCCTGTTCTTTTTAAACATGTTTGGTCTTAAATCATCTTGGAAAATGACTTCCAACAGTTATTTCAGGATATCTCATTAAAGATTATGCCGTTGATCAGTGCAATCATTATTCAAAGCTAATAAAATAATTTCTCATTCATTCTTTTTTAAGATTGGATGATTCCAGCCGAACTTTCTTTTATCAATTTTTGTCGCATCTGATTTTTTGCAGTTAAGGGGATAGTCTTGACTGGTATTTTTCAATTCGCATTTTTGAAGTATTTTTTTAAAATATATTCCGGTTGATGAGCATCGGGTATTTGTTTTAATTTGTGATAGTCGTATTCCAACGGCAAAATGGTTTTTGGGTGCATAGTTGCAGTATCATCGGCTGCTACGTACCATTCATCCAGTAACTTCATCATTTCATCCACTTTAGGTTTGTATTCAGGAAGTACTGACAGGTTATTGATTTCCAGAGGATCCTTTTTAAGGTTAAACAATTGAGTATAATCCCGTTGTGGATACCTGATTAATTTCCATTCATCGGTACGCACTGCCCTTGCGGTGTTACGATAAGCTGTATAGAGTGAATTACGTACCGCATTTTCTTTTCCTAAAAGGACAGGGGCAAAGTCTTTTCCATCAATCCCTTCCGGTGCGGGCAACCCACATAAATCAGCCAGGGTTGGAAAAATATCATACAGGTACACCAGCGCATCGCGGACTTCATTTTTCGGAATACCCGGCCCACTAATGATTAACGGTACTTTCATGCTGTGCTCATACAGGTCCTGCTTGCCAAGTAATCCGTGACTTCCTATCGCCAGGCCATTATCAGCAGCATATACAATGATTGTATTTTCATATAAATTCTCTTTTTTCAGGGTTTCAATAATATCTCCAACCCTATTATCCAAATGACTGATAAGTGCATAATAATCGGCCAGTGAAGCCTGGATTATTTCCGGAGTACGGGGCCATGGCGCCAGTGTTTCGTCCCTGATATTCAGATTATCGAATTCAAACGGATGCAGTTTTTTGAAATTTCCCGGTACAGGAATCGATTCATCGGGGTACATACCAATGTAATCTTCATGTGGAGATCTTGGGTCGTGTGGTGCAGTAAAAGCCACATAACAAAAAAACGGCTTTTCCGGGTTTCCTTTTGCATAATAATCGAGAAAACCAATAGCAGCATCAGCAAATAAATCGGTAGAGAAACCTTTTTTCTCCGGCTGATCAAGTTTCCCGTCATCACCTAAATTGCGGCATGGCACTTGAAAATGATTGGCCATACCTCCTGTAAATACATTCTTTCCATTCTGAAATGAGGCTTCAAAAGTTTCAGCACTATTGTGCCACTTCCCGGTTCCAAAAGTTACATATCCGTTTTCGGCAAAATGCATCGGCATAGTATGCACACCCTCAAGATGATCATATACATGAAAAAGGCTCTTTCCGCTCATCAGCATAGCCCGGCTCGGAGCACAAATTGCACCATGATGACCTCCCATAACATAATTGTTTGTAAAGCGGACACCCGTTTCAGCCAACTTGTCGATATTGGGTGTTTCAATATAAGTGTTGCCTGCACAGCCCATGGCGTCTGCCCGCTGATCGTCCGCAAAAAGAAAAAGGATGTTCGGTTTCCTTTGGTCTTTCACCGATTCTTTGTCTGCACTGCAACCTGAAAACATTCCAAACAATAAAAATGCTGATAAAGGAAATAATGAATACTTCATTTTCTGTTTTTTAGTTTGATTTTGGTTCAATATCCTCAGAATTGTACGCTCATTAGTCAAAATCCAATATTAGCAAAAAATTACAATAATTAACTTGTGCATCTTCCAATAAATGAGGTGAAACAAAAGTGGTTTAATCCTTCATCACTTTTAACTTTTAATTCCTTCCAACAAATTTATGCATCATGCGTTTCTTATATTTGCTGAATGAAAATTGTGTATTAATCAACAAAAAGAGATGAAAAAACCAGGCTTTACTACACTTTCACTGAATGTCCCATTTTCAAAAAAAGACCCGCACAATAGTTTGCAAATGCCGCTGTACGATTCAGTTGCTTTTGAATTTGATTCGGCCGAACAAATTGAAGCCAATTTTAAGGGAGACTATATTGCACATGTATATTCAAGGGCATCCAGCCCCACAGTGGAGTATTTCGAACTGAAATTAAAAGCGCTTACCGAAAGCTTTGGAGTACTTGCAGTAAGCTCGGGAATGGCCGCCATTTCAAACACAATTCTGACAGTTTGCAAAGCAGGCGAAAACATTGTTTCATCCAACCAATTATTTGGCCACACTTTTTCGCTGTTCAACCAAACGCTTCCTGAATTTGGACTTGAAACCCGCTTTTCATCGCTTAAAAATCAAACCGAAATTGAGCATCTTATCGACAGTAAAACCCGGGCCATTTATTTTGAAACAGTAAGCAATCCTCAGCTTGAGATTCCGGATATTGAGCTGCTTTCGGAGATTGCGCAAAGACATAACATCCTTTTGATTACCGACAGTACCATCACTCCTCCAAATGTTTTCAATGCCGGCCGTTTTGGAATTCATATCGAAGTACTTTCCACCACAAAATTTATTTCAGGTGGTGCAACTTCATTTGGCGGCGCAATCATCGACCATGGAAATTACGACTGGAACCTGAATCCCAACTTATCGGATTACACGGAAAAATTTGGGGAGAAAGCGTTTATGGTCAAATTGCGGAAGAATATTTACCGTAATACCGGAGGCAGCATGTCACCGCATACCGCAAAATTACAAATTCAGGGGTTGGATATTCTTGAACTTCGGGTTGAAAAGTGTTTTAAAAATTGCCTGGCACTGGGAGCTTTCTTTCTGTCGCATTCAAAAATTACAAAAACCGGTTATCCGGGATTACCAACCGATGTTAACCACCAAGCGGCCAAAAAGTATTTTTGCGGAATTCCGGGAACCATTATGACTATTGATCTGGAATCAAAAGATGCTTGTTACAAATTTATGAACGGACTTAAAATTATCCGCCGTGCCACCAATTTAAACGACAACAAATCGCTGATTATTCATCCATATTCCACTATATACGCTGAATTTCCGGAAGAACAACGCCATGCAGCCGGTATCCGCGACACCATGCTGCGCTTTTCAGTTGGCATTGAAAACGTGGATGATTTAATTGCCGATATTGAACAGGCACTCGAACAAATCTAAGTGGCAATTGATTTTAGTACTGATCCCAGCTTTTGATTGTCAAATCTTCGATATTCATTTTACAAATTGCATAGATATAGGCACTTGCAACCCTCGCGTTTGTAATCAGCGGAACGTTAAAATCTATGGCATTCCTCCTGATTTTATATCCGTTATTCAGCTCCCGTTTCGTATAATTTTTTGGGATATTGACCACCAAATCGATTTTTTTATCCCGGATATACGTAATGGTATTAGGCGAACGGTCTTCCTCATCGGGCCAGTGCAGCAATGTAGTGGCAATGCCGTTGTCGTTGAAAAAACGGTGCGTACCTTCAGTGGCAAAGAGATTGTATCCTTTTTCTTTCATCATTTGTGCGCTTTTTAGCAACTCCACTTTTGAACGCGAAGGCCCGGAAGAAATCAGCACATTTTTAACCGGAATCCTGTATCCAACGGATAACATTGCTTTTAAAATGGCTTCGTAATAATTTTCGCCAATGCAGCCCACTTCACCGGTTGATGCCATATCTACCCCCAAAACCGGATCGGCATTCAGCAAACGTGCAAAGGAAAACTGCGGTGCCTTAACACCAACATAATCCAGTTCGAAGAGCGATTTATCGGGTTTTTCCACCGGAACCCCCAGCATCACCTGTGCGGCAATTTCAATCAGGTTCAGTTTCATCACCTTCGAAACAAACGGGAAACTACGCGATGCCCGAAGGTTACATTCAATCACCTTAATATCGTTGTCTTTTGCAAGAAACTGCATGTTAAAAGGCCCGGTAATTTCAAGGCCTTTTGCAATTTGCCGGGCAATGCGCTTTATTCTTCTGATGGTTTCGATATATAATTTCTGCGGAGGAAAAACGATGGTGGCATCGCCGGAATGAACACCGGCGAACTCAACATGTTCAGAAATGGCATAAGCTATTATTTCGCCGTTCCGCGCTACTGCATCAATTTCAATTTCCTTTGCTTCCTCAATAAATTCGGATACAACAACAGGATGTTCTTTTGAAACATCGGCTGCCATTTGCAGCAGGTTTTCCAGTTGATCCGGGTTGGTAACCACATTCATAGCCGCCCCCGACAGTACGTACGAAGGACGAATAAGAATCGGGTATCCCACCTCATCAATAAATTTATGAATTTCCGAAGTGGTGGAAAGTTTGGCCCAGCGTGGCTGATCAATATCCAGTTCATCAAGCAGCGAGGAAAACTTTTCACGATCTTCGGCATTGTCGATTTTTACCGGCGAAGTACCAAGTACCGGCACATCCTGGTTGT
This sequence comes from uncultured Prolixibacteraceae bacterium, assembly GCA_963771595.1. Classification (GTDB taxonomy): domain Bacteria; phylum Bacteroidota; class Bacteroidia; order Bacteroidales; family Prolixibacteraceae; genus CAVYUC01. The sequence goes on from CAVYUC010000016.1 coordinate 56,607, forward strand.
GCAGTTTCATGGCCAGATTGTTGGGGATTTGTCCACCCATGGAAATCATCGTTCCAAATGGTTTTTCCAAATCAATGATGTCCATTACCCTTTCGAACGTCAATTCATCAAAATACAACCGGTCACAGGTATCGTAATCGGTACTTACCGTTTCAGGATTGTAATTGATCATTACCGAGCGGTAATTTTCCTTTTTAATGGTATTGATGGCATTTACACTGCACCAGTCAAATTCAACAGAACTCCCAATCCGGTAGGCACCCGAGCCCAAAACAATAACCGATTTATGGTCATCGTAAAATTCAATGTCGTTTTCGGTGCCGTTGTGTGTTAAATACAGGTAATTGGTAAGCGCCGGGTATTCTCCAGCCAGCGTATCAATTTGTTTTACCACTGGCACAATTCCGTTTGCTTTCCGGAAAGCCCTTACTTTTAGCAAATCATCATGAATCTGGTTGTTCGGGCTTTTCAGAACCAGCCGGGCAATCTGGAAATCGGAAAATCCGGCCTGTTTTGTTTTTTTCAATAAATCCAGTGGAAGATTTTCAAGTGAATTAAACTCTTCCAGTTCATTTTTCAGGATAAAAATATTCTTCAGTTTTTGCAGAAACCAGCGGTCGATTTTTGTTTTTTCGTAAATATCATCGATGGTGTAGTCATTTGCAAAAGCTTCCGCAATGGCAAAAATCCGTCTGTCGGTAGGATTCGACAATTCCGCCTCAATTTCCTTTATGTTGATTTCCTGTTTATTGGCAACAAATCCATGCATACCAAGGCCCACCATCCGGATTCCTTTTTGTATGGCTTCTTCAAAAGTCCGCCCGATGGCCATAATTTCGCCTACGCTTTTCATGGAGCTGCCAATGGTCTTGGAAACACCAATAAATTTATTCAAATCCCAGCGCGGAATTTTAACCACGCAGTAATCAAGGGCTGGCTCAAATGCTGCCGTTGTAACTTTTGTAACCGAATTTTTCAGTTCGTGCAAACCATAACCCAAACCTAGTTTAGCCGCCACAAATGCGAGCGGGTATCCGGTAGCTTTCGATGCAAGCGCCGATGAACGCGACAATCTTGCATTGACTTCGATTACCCGGTAATCTTCGGAATGCGGATCGAGAGCAAACTGCACATTGCATTCGCCAATTACACCAACACGCCGTATAATTTTTATGGAAATTGCCCTGAGTTTATGGTATTCGGAATTTGACAAGGTTTGGGAAGGAGCTACTACAATACTTTCGCCGGTATGTATTCCCAGCGGATCGAAGTTTTCCATGTTGCAAACGGTAATACAATTGTCGAATTTATCACGGACAACTTCGTATTCCACTTCCTTCCATCCTTTAATGGATTCTTCTATCAGTATTTGCGGAGAATAGGAAAATGCTTTCGATGCAAGTGCTTCAAGTTCTTCATCGTTTTCGCAAAAACCACTGCCCAGGCCCCCTAGGGTATAAGCTGCCCGAATAATTATCGGGAACCCGATTTTTTTTGCCGCGAGCCTTGTTTGTTCCATGTTTTCTGCTGCAATGCTAACAGGGGTTTTAACTCCGATTTCGCCCAGCATTTTGGCAAAAATATCGCGGTCTTCCGTATCAATAATAGATTGAACCGGCGTACCGACAACTTCAATATTGTATTTCTCAAAAACACCGGTCCTGTACAAGGCGACACCGCAATTCAATGCGGTTTGGCCACCAAAGGCAAGTAAAATCCCCTGCGGCTTTTCCTTCTTGATTACTTCTTCAACAAAAAAAGGAGTAACCGGAAGAAAATAAATTTTATCTGCAATATCTTCCGAGGTTTGAATAGTGGCGATATTCGGGTTGATAAGAACAGTTTCGACACCTTCCTCTTTCAGCGCTTTAAGGGCCTGCGAACCCGAATAATCAAATTCACCGGCTTCGCCAATTTTCAATGCTCCGGAACCCAGTACTATTGCTTTTTTTAAATGAGTTTTAATCATGCTGATTTTACTTTTTGGCTTCTTCTATTTTGTTAATGAAATCGTCGAATAAAAATTCTGTATCGGTTGGTCCGCTCGATGCTTCGGGGTGAAATTGTGTGGAGAAAAAAGGTTTGGTTTTGTGCCTGATTCCTTCATTTGTCTGGTCATTCACATTGGTGAAAAGTGGTTCCCAGTCGTCCGGTAAAGTTTCTGTAGCCACGGCAAATCCATGATTTTGTGATGTGATGTAACATCTTTGTGAGCCATTGAGCAAAACCGGCTGGTTATGGCTCCGGTGTCCGTATTTCAGTTTGTAGGTATCGCCTCCTGCAGCACGTGCCAACAGCTGATTTCCCAAACAAATTCCCATTATTGGTTTTTCACTTTCAATAACTTTCCTGATATTTTCAACCGTTACAGAACACATTGCCGGATCGCCCGGGCCATTTGAAATGAAAATACCGTCAAAATTTTCATTTGAAAAATCGTAATCCCACGGCACCCGAATCACTGTTGTATTTCGTTTCAGCAAGCAGCGAATGATGTTATTTTTTACACCGCAGTCAATCAGTACCACCCGGTTTTCACCATTTCCGTATGTTTCGCGTGCAGTACAACTTGCACGTGCCACCAGATTTTCAAGGTTTGGGTCGTAAAAATCCACTTCCTGATCTTCGAATTCAATTTTCCCCAGCATAGAACCTTTTTCACGTAAAATTTTTGTTAAGGCGCGGGTATCGATATCAAAAATACCGGGGACATTATATTCTTTCAGCCACTGCGATAAACTTTTTTCAGCATTCCAATGGCTGAATTCAAAGGAGTAATCGGAAATGACCAGCCCGGTAATGTGTAGTTTATGCGACTCAAAATATTTATGAATCCCGTTTTCCTGTTCATTAAACGGAACGCCATAATTTCCAATCATCGGATATGTGGAAACTAAAATTTGCCCGGTGTATGAAGGATCGGTTAAACTTTCGGGGTAACCGGTCATTGCCGTATAAAAAACAACTTCTCCGGCAACTGCCGTTTCACTTCCAAACGATTTTCCTGTAAAAACGGTTCCGTCTTCAAGAGTAAGTTTTGCTTGTTTTGCTTTTAACATTTTCAACTATTCTATTAAAAAAATGCGCTTGTACCGAAAATGGTTCAAACGCATTCTTCCTAAATTATCAATTTTATCACTATACTTTCCCATCGACACCAATATGTTCATGTTAATTTCATAACCGCTGCAAAATTAATAATATTTCTCAAACTTTTCTCTTGTTTTTGGAATATAATGCATAAATTTGCAAAAGAAATGTATAATTATTCATGATGATATTCCGTTTCATTTTTTTGAACCGGGTTTCATACGTGTTAGTAATTACAGATATAAATGGAGTATTGTTCATCAAAGAAATACAATGTACCGGATTTAATTTTATTTAGATGAAAAACAGGGTCCAACGACAGCAGGAGGTCAGAAAATTGATTACAGCCGGCAATGTTCACAGTCAGGAGGAATTGCTGACTGCCTTGAAAAAAAAGGGTTACGATTTAACGCAGGCCACTTTGTCGCGTGATTTAAAGTTTATGCAGGTAGCAAAAATGCCACATCCTGTAAAAGGATATGTTTATACTGTTCCAGGAAACGGAAATGATGCGGAAGGAGATGCACGAATTCCTACCCGCGAAAATTACCTGGCCAGCGGATTCCGCGATTTGCAGTTTTCAGGAAATCTTGCGGTAATGAAAACCTTACCGGGGTATGCAAGCAGTATTGCTGTGGTTATAGACAGTTCAAACAGCTGGGAAATTCTGGGGACAATTGCCGGTGATGATACCATTTTAATTATCCAGCGGGAAGGAATTTCAAAATCAGATTTAATCAATGCATTAATTAAGATTATGCCGGATTTGGATAAAAAATTATAAAGCCGGTATAACAAAAAAATAAATTAATTATACACAAGTGAAAGAGTTGAAAAAGATGAAAATTGAGGTTGCAGAGGAGAAACATATTAAATATGTTGACGAGATTAACGATGCAATTGATGCCGCCTCAAAACAAAGAGGCACTGGTATTGCGCGCAGAACTAACGAATATCTTGAAACAAAAATAAAAGAGGGAAAAGCAATTATTGCACTCGACGGAGATACTTTTGCCGGATTTTGTTACATAGAAACCTGGGGAAACAAAGGTTTTGTTGCCAATTCAGGTTTAATTGTTGTGCCGGAGTACCGCGGAATGGGACTTGCAAAAGCAATTAAAGACAAAGCCTTCCACCTGTCGAGAAAAAAATATCCGGAAGCTAAAATATTTGGTTTGACCACCGGGCTGGCCGTCATGAAAATCAACCATGAACTGGGTTACCGCCCTGTTACATTTTCGGAATTAACCACCGATGAAATGTTTTGGAACGGTTGCAAAGGATGCGTGAACTACGACATTCTTACCCGAATGGAAAAAACCAAATGCCTGTGCACCGGCATGTTGTATGATCCGGTGTGGGAAAAGACAGCCAAAAATGTGAACGGCATCCGTAAACGTAGCCTAATGGATGTAATTCAAAAAATAAAGCCTAAAAGCGGATTAAAAAAACAAACAGAAACCATTGGTAAAAATGAACCAAATAAAGAGTAAGGAAACAGCGGTTGTTTTTACAGGTGCAGGCAGATACTGCCCATCAACCGTATGGCTTTGAATTGAATTTTCCAGGTTCCCTGCTCTTTTAAAATAATGTTACAATGACAAAAAAATTAGTGCTGGCATTCAGCGGTGGATTAGACACATCATTTTGTGTTAAATATTTAAAAGAAGAAAAAGGTTTTGAAGTTTATACTGCCATTGCAAATACTGGTGGTTTTTCAGAGACAGAATTAAAAGCAATTGAAGAAAAAGCATACAGACTCGGTGCTAAAGAGCATGTAACGCTTGATGTTACTGAAGAATATTACAACAAATGCATCAGGTACATGGTGTACGGCAATGTTTTGCGAAACAACACTTATCCCATTTCGGTGAGTTCGGAGCGGGTTTTTCAGGCAATTGCAACCATTGATTATGCAAAAAAAATAGGAGCCGGTTATATTGCCCATGGCAGCACAGGCGCCGGTAATGATCAGGTTCGTTTTGATTTAACTTTTCAGGTTTTGGCACCTGAGATTGAAATAGTCACCCCTATACGCGATTTAATGCTGAGCCGTGATGAGGAAATTGAATTTCTTAAAAAGCATGGTGTTGACGACGATTTTATTAAAATGCAGTATTCCATTAACCAGGGACTTTGGGGAACAAGTGTGGGCGGAAAGGAAACACTGACTTCTGACAAAGGTCTTCCGGAAAGTGCTTATCCCAGTCAGATGGAGGCCACTGAAGAAAAAACCATTGAGCTAGGATTCGAAAACGGAGAATTTAAAACCATTGACGGAGAATCGTTTGCCAGCGGCCCTAAAACAATTCAGGCATTGGAAGAAATTACATCGAAATATGGCATTGGCCGTGATATTCATGTGGGCGATACAATTATTGGCATTAAAGGGCGCGTTGGTTTTGAGGCTGCAGCCCCGCTTTTAATCATTAAAGCCCATCATTTACTCGAAAAACATACGCTTACCAAATGGCAGATTTACTGGAAAGAGCAACTTGCCAACTGGTATGGAATGTTTCTGCATGAAGCCATGTACCACGAACCGGTGATGCGAAACATTGAAACTTTTCTTGAATCGACGCAGGAAAATGTATCAGGGAAAGTAATTATAAAACTGAAACCTTACCATTTTGAATTACAGGGTATCGAATCGGAACACGATTTAATGAAATCAGGTTTTGGAGAATATGGTGAAACGGTAAAAGCATGGTCGGCGGACGATGTGAAAGGCTTTACCAAAATCCTGTCGAATTCTTTAAAAATTTACAATAAGGTGAATAAAAAAATCTAAGGAATAATGAATGTCGAATGACGATTTCAGAATTTCGATTTTTCCTTACAAAATGAAACAATGCAGAACAAAATGAATAAATATGATTTGGAAGAATTTTTGACCCAGATTCATCATTTCTCATTCGTTAATCAATATTCAATATTCAAATGATTAAAGTTGGAATTATAGGAGGAGCCGGGTATACTGCGGGTGAATTAATCCGGATTTTACTGAATCATCCGGAGGTGGAAATTACTTTTGTGCAGAGTTCGAGCAACGCCGGAAATCCGGTTTCTGATGTTCATGTGGATTTACTGGGCGAAACCAATTTGAAATTCACAGCAGATTTAGCGCTCACAAAAGCCGATGTTGTTTTTCTTTGCATGGGCCATGGCAAATCAAGGGAATTTATGAGCAACAACACAATACCTGAGTCTTTAAAAATCATAGATTTAAGTCATGATTTCCGATTAAAAAGAGAAGGTAATAATTTTGTTTACGGACTGCCCGAACTTAACCGCGACTCCATAAAAAATGCAAATCATATTGCCAATCCCGGATGTTTTGCCACCGGTATACAACTGGCACTTTTACCATTGGCAGCCAATAATTTGCTTATTGATGAAGTACATGTTCAGGCCATCACGGGATCCACAGGCGCCGGTCAGCAACCAACTGAAACCTCGCATTTCAGCTGGCGAAACAATAATCTTTCGGCTTACAAAATTTTTGAGCACCAGCATCAGGATGAAATTTTACAAAGCCTGATACAATTGCAGCCTGGTTTTACCAGTGGTTTCAACTTTGTTCCCATCCGGGGAAACCATACGCGCGGTATATTTGTTTCGTCTTATACAACTTTTGAAGGAACAATTCATACGGCTTACGAAATTTACAGCGAATTCTACAAAGATCATCCTTTTGTATTTCTCACGAAAAACAATCCGGCATTAAAACAGGTTGTAAATACCAATAAAGCGGTATTGTATCTTGAAAAGCATAATAATAAACTTGTTATAATCAGTTTAACAGACAATTTACTTAAAGGCGCATCCGGTCAGGCAGTTCAGAATATGAACTTGTTGTCCGGACTGAATGAAAAAGCAGGATTGAGTTTAAAACCGGTAGCCTTTTAAATTTTTCACCATGAAACCATTTGACGTATATCCACTTTTCGATATTACCCCTGTAAAAGCCAAAGGCAGCTTTGTCTGGGATTCAAACGATATAAAATACCTCGATTTATACGGCGGTCATGCCGTTATTTCCATTGGTCACAGCCACCCTCACTATGTTTCAAAACTTTCGGAACAACTGGCACAAATTGGATTTTATTCCAATTCGGTTCAAAACCCTTTGCAACTTGAATTGGCGGATAAACTGGGGAACATTTCAGGGTATCCGGAATACCAGCTGTTTCTTTGTAATTCAGGTGCTGAAGCCAATGAAAATGCCATTAAACTGGCTTCGTTTATAACAGCTAAAAAAAAGTTTATCAGTTTTAAGAAAGCATTCCACGGGCGCACTTCAGCTGCTGTTGCCTTAACGGACAACCCCAAAATTGTGGCGCCTGTAAATGAAACGGATAACGCCATAATTCTTCCATTTGATGATATTAAAGCTGTTGAAAGCGAACTAAAGAAAGGGGAAATTGCAGCCGTAATTCTGGAGGGAATTCAGGGAATCGGCGGCATTAATATTCCTGACGCACAATTTATTACCGAGTTGGGAAGATTAACTAAAAAATACAGTAGCCTGCTGATTCTCGATGAAATTCAATCGGGTTACGGCCGCAGTGGCCGGTTTTTTGCCCATCAGTATTTCGATGTTCAACCCGATTTAATTACCGTGGCAAAAGGAATGGGCAACGGATTTCCGATTGGCGGAGTATTAATTCATCCTGAAATTAAACCATGGCCTGGAATGTTGGGAACAACCTTTGGCGGAAATCATTTAGCCTGTGCAGCTGGTATTGCAGTTCTCGATGTTATTCAACAGGATAAACTGATTGAAAATGCAGAAACAACAGGGAATTACCTGATGAAAAAACTGGTGGAAGTTTCGCCTGACATGAAAATAAGGGGAAAAGGATTAATGATTGGAATTGAATTTTCATTCCCGGTGCAGGAGTTGAGAAAAAAATTACTTTTTGAACACCGGATTTTTACGGGTGTTTCGGGACAAAATATAATGAGATTGCTTCCGCCTCTAAATTTAAGCATTGCTGAAGCTAATGTTTTTTTGAAAGCTTTTGTGAAAGTTTTTGTTGAAGTTTCAACGTCAGTTATTGCGAAATGAGAACCGAATAAATTAGCGCTATATTTATCATACGATATAACTAAAGTAAAAAATGAAAAACAAAAAAATTGCAATAATAGGTGTTGGTAACATGGGAGGCGCCATTGCGGTAGGGCTTTTAAAATCCGGATTTGTAACCGCTTCCGATATTTTTGTTTCCGACAGGAAAGAGAATGTACTGGACGAAATGAAAGAAAAAGGGATTAATATTTCCGCTGATAACCGCGAAGCAGCCAAAATTGCCGACGTTGTAATAGTTGCCGTTAAACCTTATCACATCGAACAGGTTATCCACGAAATTAAAGCAGAACTACATTCCGAAAAAATCTTAATATCTATTGTGGCCGGAGTTGGAATCAGCGAACTGGGAAAGATGGCTGGTGAAAAAATTCCGATTTTCAGGGTGATGCCCAATACTGCAATTGCGCTGCAGGAATCACTTACCTGTATTTCGGCCAATGAAAATACAGAACCTTTTAAAAAGTACGTGTTCGATTTGTTTAACACCCTGGGTAAAACAGTTGAAATTCCGGAAGAATTAATGGCTGCAGCCACCGTACTTTCATCCTGTGGAATTGCCTATGCTTTGAGGTATATTCGGGCAGCCATGCAGGGAGGCATTGAAATCGGGTTTGGTGCCGAAATGGCCCAGTTTATTACTGCACAAACCGTTAAAGGAGCAACCGAACTGGTACTGCAAACCGGCCACCATCCGGAACGCGAAATCGATAAAGTAACAACTCCGCGCGGGGTTACCATTACCGGTCTGAACGAGATGGAACATAAAGGATTCAGTTCATCATTAATTCAAGGTGTTCTGGCTTCGTATAAAAAGATTGAAAATTCGACGAAATAAAACAAATGCAGTTTCGGTATAAAAAAATAACAGTAAAAATTGGAAGCAATGTTTTGGCCAAATCCGATGGAACATTAAATGTTTCGCGAATTGCTCATTTGGTCGACCAAATTGCCTATTTGCATAAAAACGGGGTGGAAGTAATTTTGGTTTCTTCGGGTGCAGTGGCTGCCGGGAAAGCAGTACTTGAACCTTCAAAGAAAACCGATGCCGTTTCGAAAAGACAACTTTGGGCTGCGCTGGGGCAGGTGAAGCTCATCAGCCGCTATTCCGATTTTTTTAACGAACACGGTCTTTTTTGTGCACAGGTTTTAACCACCAAAGAAAATTTTTCCAGCCGTGGTCATTATCTTAATATGAAAAACTGTATCTCCACGCTGCTCGAAAACAGAATAATTCCAATTGTAAATGAGAACGATACCATTTCAATTACCGAATTAATGTTTACCGACAATGATGAATTATCGGGATTGATTGCTTCCATGGTAAATTCTGAAGCACTTGTTATTTTAAGTAATGTTGATGGTGTATATAACTCCCATCCCAAAAATGAAAATGCACAGCTAATCAATAAATTTAGTATCGACCAGCCGGAACCTGATATTTCGGAGGAAAATTCAAATTTTGGCAGGGGTGGGATGATAACCAAATTCAGAATAGCCAAAAAACTGGCTAATTCCGGAATCAGTGTTCATATTGCCAATGGAAGCAGGGAGAACATTTTAGTTGATTTACTGGATACGGGAAAAGAGACCGGACATACCTATTTTGAACCCAGCCCCAAGACATCAAGTGGTGTTAAAAAGTGGATTGCCTATTCCGATGGTTTTGCCAAAGGGAAAGTGATTATCAACAGCGGCGCTTTTAATGCACTGCATTCTGATAAAGCGGTGAGTCTGCTTCCGGTGGGAATTGTGCGTGTGGAAAATGAATTCAAAAAAGGAGATCTGATTAAAATTGTAAATGAATCAGGACATGTTGTTGGCCTCGGGAAAGCACAATATGGATCTGAAAAGATTGAAATTGAAAAACAATCAGAGAAACAAAAAGCATTGGTTCATTACGATTATTTATATATGGAAAATTAAAAACAGCCCGGGATGTCGAACTATCCTTATCTCCCTTTGTTTATGCCTTAATTATAACGGATTCCGGGCTCCCTCTCTCTCCCCTGAGAGAGGGTTTTTAAAGAAAAAAAGCCTCTCTCCCTTTTTGGAGGAATTTAAAGAGGAAAATATAAAAGACTGAAAGATGAAGATTGAACAACAACTAAAAAAAGTTCTGGCGGCTTCACGAAAGTTAAACCTGGTGGAGGAAGAAAAAGTGAGGCAAGTGTTGCTGGAACTGGCGACACAGGCAGAAGAAAATGCCGGTTACATTTTAACTGAAAACCAGAAAGATTTGGACAGGATGGATCCGGAAGATCCTAAATTCGACCGGTTAAAGTTGTCCGTTGAACGTATTCAGGCGATTGCTGAAGATATGCGGAATGTTGCGAAACTGGATTCACCTGTGGGAAAGGTATTGTCGGAAACAGTGCGCCCCAATGGATTAAAAATTAAAAAAGTAACGGTTCCCTTTGGCGTGATTGGGATTATTTATGAGGCCCGTCCCAATGTCACTTTCGATGTGTTTTCGCTTTGTCTGAAATCAGGAAACGCCTGTGTGTTAAAGGGTGGCAGCGACGCCATTTATTCCAACCAGGCAATTGTTTCGATCATTCAAAATGTATTGCGAAAATTTGAAATCGATGAGCATACGGTAGCACTTTTGCCGGCCGGACGAGAGGAAACCAACGAAATGCTGCGGGCGCATGGTTATATCGATTTGATTATTCCGCGTGGCAGCCAGGGATTAATCAATTTTGTGCGCGAGAATGCCACCATTCCTGTAATTGAAACAGGCGCAGGAATTTGCCACACGTATTTTGATGAATATGGCGACGCTGAAAAAGGCCGCGAGATTATTTTCAATGCGAAAACGCGCCGGCCTTCGGTTTGTAATGCACTTGATTGTTTGGTCATTCACAAAAGCCGTTTGAACGAATTGCCGGCTTTTGCCGAAAAACTATCGGAAGCTAACGTTCTCATTTATGCTGATGAAAAATCGTACGAAGTTTTACAGGGTAAATATCCGAATGAGCTGTTACAGCCTGCTACGGAAGAATCTTTCGGCACAGAATTTCTATCATTAAAAATGGCAGTTAAAACCGTTGGCAGTTTTGAAGAGGCAGTTGAGCAGGTCAACAAAAATTCGTCGAAACACAGCGAAGCAATTATTACCGAAAATGAGAAAAGAATTACAACGTACCAAAAACTGATTGATGCTTCATCGGTGTATTCCAACGCATCCACAGCTTTTACCGACGGTGCTCAATTTGGCCTCGGCGCCGAAATTGGAATCAGCACGCAAAAGTTGCATGCCCGCGGCCCGATGGCGCTGGAAGAACTCACCAGTTACAAATGGATAATCGAGGGAGACGGGCAGGTACGGCCAAAATAGTCGGTTTTAAAATGTATATTTGTTTAAAATAGAATGATATGGAAGCTGACTTATTGATACATAAATTCCAGAAATTACCTAAAAGTGCAAGAAAAGAATTGTTGGATTTTTTGGACTTTTTATCGGCTCGATATGAAAAGAAAAAAGAAAAAAACAATGAAAATTTTTCTTTTGACTGGAGTGGTGGGTTGAAAGATCTAAATGAAACTTCGGTTGAATTACAACATAAGGTTAATCAATGGAGGTGAAAAATTTAATTGATACCAATATTTTTCTTGAAATTCTTTTAAACCAGGAAAAGAATGAGGTTTGCAAGGCATATTTGAATCAAAATATGGGAAGTATTTGTGTGTCGGATTTCTCATTACATTCCATTGGAGTAATACTTTTCAGGTATAAAAAATTTGAATTGTACAAAACTTTTATAAATGACGTTTTATCCAAAGTGAAACTTGTGACCCTTCAAAAGGAAAATTATAACAGAGTAGCAGAAATTTCTAATCAGTTTAATCTGGATTTTGATGATGCTTATCAGATCGCTGTTGCCGAAAGTTTAAATCTATCTATTTCAACAATGGATAACGATTTTAGCAAAGTTGGGCAATCATGTAAAATCAATTTTATATAATGAAAAATTATCGGAAAAATTAAAGCTGGCATTCGTTATCTGATTTGAATGATAGCGGATTTTTATTCTTGAAAACCAATTATCAACTTAAGAAAAATTAATTTTTTGATGAAAAAATTCACTTCAGTAAAAGATATTCCTGAATTAAAAAAGGCAATTGAAATCGCTTTTGATGTAAAGAAAAACAAGTTTGCATACCAGCAACTGGGGAAAAATAAAACCTTGGTGCTGATATTTTTCAACCCGAGTTTGCGTACCCGGTTAAGCACCCAAAAGGCAGCCATGAACATCGGCATGAATACCATGGTAATGAACGTAAGCGAAGACGGCTGGCAACTGGAATCGGAACTGGGTGTGGTTATGGATGGAGATAAGCCGGAACATTTGCTGGAAGCCATTCCTGTAATTGGTGGGTACTGTGATGTAATTGGCGTGAGGGCTTTTGCACGTTTCCAAAACAGGGATGACGATTATTCCGAAAAAATACTTCATCAGTTTATTCAATACGCAGGAGTGCCGGTTGTAAGCATGGAAGGCGCTACTCGTCATCCGCTGCAGAGCTATGCAGATTTGGTAACAATTGAGGAATATCAAGACCAAAGAACGACCCAAAGTGGTGCTAACATGGGCGCCGCATCCGAAGGCACTTCCACAGGCGGTTGCCAATTCGTTTGTTGAATGGATGCGCGAGACCAACTATCGAACTGGTGGTAACGCATCCGCAAGGTTATGAACTTGCACCTGAATTTATAGGCGATGTAAAAGTGGAATACAACCAGAAAAAGGCATTTGAAGGTGCTGATTTCATTTATGCAAAAAACTGGGCTTCCTACAGCAGCTACGGACAAATTTTATCGATGGATTACCAATGGACAGTAAATGAAGAAAAAATGGCATTGACCAATTCGGCTAAATTCATGCACTGTCTGCCGGTACGCCGGAATGTAGTGGTTACTGACGGTGTTATCGACAGCCCGAATTCAATTGTTGTTCCGCAAGCTGCCAACCGCGAAGTTACAGCGCAGGCTGTGTTGAAAATGATTTTGGAAGATACTTAAGAAGTAGTAATTTTGTGTACAACATTATTGAATTATGAAATCCATTACAATAGATATTTCAGATAAGGTTTATAATACATTCCGGAACCTTTTAAAACAGTTACCAAAGGATAGTTTCATGATTTACGATACTGATCCAGATGAATTGACTGCTGATGAAGAAAAGGCTTACTATTCAATCCAAAAGAAAATTGAGAAAAGCGACTTCAGTGATTTTAAAGATTGGGAAGAGATGAAAAAGGATTTTTGATGTATTCTCTTATTATTCATAAAAAGGCAGCAAAATTTCTAAAATCCCATAATCTTTCCACTAAAAAATTACTTAAAAAGAAGTTGGACTTATTAAAAGAAGATCCGTTTGCACATTCACAACTCGACATTAAGAAACTTAAAGGGTTAGAAAATATTTACCGTCTAAGGATTGGTGTAATTAGAATAATTTATCAGGTTGAGAAACATAAATTACTGATTCTGATTATTTCAGCCGGAGTAAGGGGTGATGTTTATAAAAATAAGCAATGACTAAAAAAATTGAAATAATCCCGGCCATCGATATCATCGAAGGAAAGTGCGTTCGGCTTTCGCAAGGCGATTATAACAAGAAAACAGTATACAATGAAGATCCGGTGGAAGTTGCTAAAATGTTTCAAGCTGCGGGCATCAAACGGTTACATTTGGTCGATTTGGATGGCGCCAAAGCAAGGCATATTGTCAATTATAAGGTGCTGGAGAAAATTGCAGCCAAAACAAATCTGATTATTGATTTTGGCGGCGGACTAAAATCAGATAAAGATCTGGAAATTGCTTTTGAATCAGGTGCAGCCATGGTCACCGGAGGCAGTATTGCCGTTAAAGAAAAGGATACTTTTCTAAGTTGGCTGAAAAAATACGGCAGGGAAAAAATAATTCTTGGTGCCGATGCAAAAAATGGCAATATTGCCGTAAGTGGCTGGCAGGAAGCTACAGAACTTTCTGTCGTGGAATTCATTGATGATTTTTCCAAACAGGGAATTAAAAAAGTAATTTCTACCGATATCAGCCGCGATGGCATGCTCAGTGGCCCTTCATTTGAATTGTATGCTGAAATTCTGGAAAAATTTCCTGAAGTGGAAATCATTGCCAGCGGTGGAATTTCATCAATGGACGATATTTTCAAACTGGCAGATATGGGCGTACCCGGTGTAATTACCGGTAAAGCCATATATGAAGGTAAAATCGATTTAAAGGAAATTGAAAAATATAACCTGATGTATTTATAATCTTCAATATAACCATTAATGGTTATATTTGTATTTATAACCTTATTAGGTTATATTTGTTAAATGCAAAATGAAAAACAAATAGCAGTTATCACTGGTGATATTGTCAACTCTTCCAAATTAACGGAAGAACAAAAAGTGACCGTTCAGGAAAGGTTGGTCGACTTAGCCGGAAAGGATGCGTTGTTGAAACCGAAGTTTTACAGAGGTGACAGTTTCCAGGTGGCTACGAAACCGGAAGTCGCATTACTGCTCGCACTGAAATTCAGAGTTGAATTGAGACGCATGAATGAGAACAACGATGTGCGTGCATCCATAGGAATTGGTGAAATTTCAACATGGAACGAAGATGTGCTGCTTGCCGGTGGTTCAGCTTTCGAACGTTCAGGGAAGAAGCTGGATGAACTTAAAAAAAAGGGAATCCGGATTGTTATTACCACAGGAAAACCTGAACTGGATGAAGAACTGGAAACCTATTGTTATATGGCCGATTCGCTGATAAGCAACCTAACCAGCGTTCAGTCCAATGTTATTTTGCATAAATTGGAAGGGCTCAGAGAACAAATGGATAAGACTTCCACTGCTGCCGAAGAAACAACAACCACAACAACTTTGATGCCCCAGGAACAGATAGGCGAAGCACTTGGAATTTCACAACCTGCTGTAAGTAAAATACTAAAAGCAGCCAACTGGAAGGCCATTGAAAGGTTTATAAAAAGATACGGGCAAATTATAGAAAAAAATTATGGAACTTCTGAATAGCGTTTTTTTACCCTTGCTGGCCGGACATTTAATCGCCGATTTTTGGCTGCAGCCCGGTTCGTGGGTTCTTCAGAAAAAACAGAACGGGCTGAAATCAACGAAAATGTTTTTGCATTGCGCAATTGCTGCAATTCTTCCGGTAGTTTTTACCTTTCAGTTAAATTTATGGTGGTTTATCCCCATAATTTTTGCCACCCACATTTTAATCGATTTTTTTAAATCGAAAATAAAAGACAACATACCGGCATTTTTAGCAGACCAGTTATTGCATATTGCAGTTCTTTGGGTTTTAGCCATTTACGGAACCAGAACAGGAATATCTTCCGGTGCCGCAACATTTTGGCTGTATGCAACCGGATTCATTTTAATAACCAGTCCGCTGGGAATTCTAACCGGTAAAATGCTGGGTGTGATTCTGCCGGAAAAAGAGAAATCTTTTACAATGGATATTTCAGGCTGGATTGGAATTATGGAACGAATCCTGATTCTGATTTTTATTACCACGGGTCAGTTTTCAGCTATCGGTTTTTTAATAGCGGCCAAATCGGTATTTCGTTTTAACGACACCCGCGACGACGGAAATAAAAAGGCGGAATATTTTCTCTTAGGAACACTGATTTCGTTTACTTTGGCAATTGTAACAGGTTTATTGATAAAATATTTAATTCAGATTTAACTGCTTCCCCTTTGGGGAAGGTTGGGAAGGGGCTACATTATGCTTGCAAAACGAATCATACCATGCCTGGATATCCGAAACGGACAAACTGTAAAGGGAATTAATTTTGTGAATATTCAGGAAGTAGGCGACCCGGTGGAACTGGGTGCAAAATATGCTTCCGACGGTGCCGACGAACTGGTTTTTCTTGATATTACTGCAACACACGAAGGCCGGAAAACATTTGTGGAGTTGGTGAAAAGAATTGCTGCGCATTTGAATATCCCATTTACCGTTGGCGGAGGAATCAGCGAACTGCGTGATGCTGAAAAGCTACTGAGTGCCGGTGCTGATAAAATTTCGATTAATTCTTCGGCAGTGCGAAATCCGAAATTGATTGATGATTTGGCGCTGAATTTCGGGAGTCAGTTTGTGGTGGTGGCTATCGATGCACGGGGCGATGAAAAAAATTATTGGACAGTAACCGTTAACGGCGGCCGCATTCCTACAGATAAAGAATTGTTTTCGTGGGCAAAAGAAGCGGAAGACCGTGGTGCTGGTGAGATTCTGTTTACTTCGATGAATCACGACGGAACGAAAAACGGTTTTGCCAACGAGCAACTTTCACAAATGGCCGATAGGTTGAAAATCCCCATCATTGCATCAGGAGGTGCAGGGAAAATGGAACATTTCGTTGATGTTTTCACTGATGGAAAAGCCGATGCAGGTTTGGCCGCCAGTATTTTCCACTACAATGAGATTCCCATTCCAACATTAAAAAAGTTTCTGAAAGAAAAAGGAATTGTAATTCGCTAATAAAAGTTCAAATCGTATATTCGCAACAAATTGGAAATCATATAAACAGATGAACGAATTAAAAAATATTGATCAGATAGATTTTGACAAGTTAAACGGCCTGGTTCCGGTGGTGGTGCAGGATGACAAATCGATGAAAGTGCTGATGGTAGGTTTTATGAACCGCGAAGCACTGGAGAAAACGCAGGAACTGGAAAAGGTTACTTTTTTCAGCCGCACCAAAAACCGGCTATGGACCAAAGGCGAAGAATCAGGTAATTTTCTGAATGTGGTTTCCATTTTGACAGATTGTGACGATGATACCCTCCTGATTAAAGCCAACCCTGTTGGGCCGGTTTGCCACACAGGCGCCGACACCTGTTTCTCGGAAATTAATCCGAAAGAAGATGTGCAGTTTTTAAGCTACCTGCAGGATTTTATCGATAAGCGCAAACAGGAAATGCCGGAAGGTTCATACACCACCTCACTCTTTCAGAAAGGTACGCGCAAAATTACACAGAAAGTAGGCGAGGAAGCAGTGGAAACCATCATCGGTGCCATGGCCAACGACGACGAAAATTTTATTTTCGAAGCCGGTGATTTAATGTACCACCTTATTGTTTTACTTTCGCACAAAGGATATCGTATTGAAGACATAATTCGTGAATTGAAGAAGCGTCACAAATAACATCAAATCCACTTTGGCATTATAAAAATGTTATGAAACTATGTTTCATAACATAACTGTAAAACATTTATATTAAATTGATTTTGAGACGGATGTTTATGCATAAGTTGGTAATTTTGTTATAGTATTTGCTAATCAAAAAAACCTGCATTATGGAAACTCTAGCTTTATGTTCTACCAGTACAGCAACAATTCTAACTTGCCGGAAAATTGCAAAATCGTTTAAGGAAAACATCTACGAATTGTCAAGAATCCGAAAAGAATGGGACCCTGAATTTGCAACATCAATAAATGTGTGGATTGACGATACCATTGAAAAACATTATGCTGATAATGTTGAAGGTATTGATTATGAAAAATATAAGGAATGGCATGATTTAATGGTTGCAGGACTTCAAAATCTTAAAGTTTTACGCGCTTCAGTAAAAGTAGATTTTAAAGACGATAAAGAATTTCTTAAGTATTTTTTCGAAAAATTCGGATATTCTGAGTTTTTCAGCAATGCAAAAAATGGTGACCACCTGAGTTTATGTAAGTTCCTTATCAAATTCAGGGAAAATATGAATAATGAAATCCGCAGAAAAATTACATCTAAAGGAACTGTAGATTCTGTCTTTGAAAATATCATTTCGGTTGCCAATCAGATTGAAAATTATCAGGATTGTTTTGAAATGCTTGAAGGACAGACGGAATTAAATACCTATGGACAAAAAGAGGTTGTCGAAATATATAAAGCTATTCAGGACATTTGCCGTATTGCAATTGCCTATTATCAATTTGATCCGGCTCATCGCGAGAAATTCAATTTTTACAAAGTAATGGTAAATCTTTAAACAGCCTAATCAAAATTTGATAAACAAACAGCCTGTAATTGAATGGCAGGCTGTTTGTTTATAGTTGAAAGTCTAACTTATATTTATTTCTTAAATAAAGAATCAGCGCCAATTGTACCCGTTAAATCTTCAATATATTTTTGTGATTCAACATATTTAAGCTGACTTTTTGCATTTTCGATGCGGTTGTTAATCTGCATTTCTTCAACCAAAGATTTATTGTTTGGGTATGACTTAAATTCATTTAAATAGTCAATTTGATTTTTGAGGAAAACGACATCTTTACTTTGTTTCCATTTCAATCTTTCCAAATACCAATCCGACCGGATTACCTCATCCCGTTCAAACTTTTTCCGCAGTTCGGGATCTGAAAGATCTTTTCCCTCATAATCCCCATAAGCCATAATATGCAGCAAAATTTTCAATGGTGGAATTGCTGCTTTATCACTTCCTTCGGCAAAATAACGCAAAGCCACCAGTTGCTGAGCTTCCACAATATTATTAATTCCATCTACAAATTCCTCCATGCCCTGCAATTCGGGTTTCAGCATTCGTTCGTTAAATACAGCCAGTGGTTCATCAAAAAGGCGGTTCATGCATCGGAAAGCAAAGTTTTTGGTAATTCGGTACCCCAATCTGCTGGCCAACACTTTTTTACCGTTGTACTCAAAATCCTCCAGTTTTTCGAGTGAATTATTCTCAATGAGTTTTTTTGCATCCCTGTCTTCCGGTTCCAGGCGCGCCCAAATTTCAGGAATTAAAATGCTGATATCATGATCGAAGCGCTTATCCTGTCCAACATAACCAGCAGCTGAACTGAATCCCTGGTATCCGGTTAAAATGTAGGAAAGAAGCGCATTGTTCAGGTCGGTGGTTGGCACCAACATGTTGAAAGGACCCTTTGTTAGCGCACCTTCAGATCCCGCACCGGTAGTTGACGGTGATTTTCCGGTAAGGCTGCAAATAAAATCCATAAACAGCTCCGGAGTTTCCTGATAATGTATTGGATTGTAGACACTCAAAGGCCGTATTCCGGCAGCTTTATCGGCAGGATTATTCCTGCGGCCGGGAAGAACTGCATTCACCGGAAAATGAACCGGTTGGTCCGGTTCAATTTTCCGAAATAACCGGATTCCTGTTTCAGCAAGATAAGTATCCTGTGTTTCCTGTTTAAAGATATTACGCTGCAAATACCGCGGATTATTAGTAGGTACACCATCCACAATCCGAGTATGCGACGGCGTTGCAAAATATCCTTCTTTCTCTCCCTGGGCAACATGGGTAATCAGTTTCTGAACCGGCCCGGTATATTGATCAAAATTAATTGCATCTTCAAGAAGCTCAATGGCATCTTGTTTGGTGAGAGGTTCGTAATTAGTCAGGAATGTGTTGTTTTCCACTATATCTCTTTCCGTTTCTTTATCATAACCACGTATTATCGCTTCATCGGGCCGCTGAAACAAAAAATATTCACAGTTGGTCACAAGTTTAAGGCTCTGGTTGGTGTATTCAGGATTTAAATTATTTAATCGTTTTGCCGGCAAAGTAATGGTGGCCGAAATATCATCTTCCATCTGGATTTTCTGACTTGGAATAAAATCGGATCGCAATTTATGCAAATACCATTTTCCTTCGGGACTGAATCCGATACGGACGTAACTTGCTATAATTCTGCTGTGTTTGTACCGAAGTGCATTTCCGTTTCTGCCGTTAACTATTTCAACATTTAAATGTTCCTTCCATGACCCCTGATCCTGGTGGCTACGGTACAAACGCTTGATATATAATGCCAGTGTACGTACATGTGCCGGGATACTTTCAAGAAAACGGTTATAATCATCGTTGTACTGATCAGACGGCGTTAACAATTTTACAGCCGATCCTAAAGTACGTTGCGGACTTAAAAACGGCCGGGAAGGTTGCGCATCGGGACGAATATCTTTCCAGCGGTGCGAATAATCGTAGTTGATTAGAATATCGGCCTGTTTTGAATCTTCCTCCAAATCGGGAATATAAAAGGCGCCATATTTTATCGCATTTTGCATCGACTTTGAAATCTCGGACTTACCACCTCCTGAAACGGTACTGGGCTTGTGACAAAATATCCCCTCAGGCGCAGTATCGATAATACGCCATAACTGCTGCTCCGGATGTTTAACCAGCTGGAATTTATGACCGCTGGGATGAACATATATCTTTTGTGGCGACAGCTTTAATTTCTGCTCTTTCCCTTTGTAACTCCAACTGATTGAACTTCTTTCAATATCAATATCCGCATGTTCAGGAATATAAAAGATATCAGGATATTTTTTGTCGATGGCATAATTTTCAGGGAATACATCAATTTTCCCGGCCAGCAATCTTTTTACATCTTCGAAAGAGTAGCTGTTTTTGAATTTCGCCGTGAACGGTTTTCCAAAAACATTATCACCCATATTTCCACGAGGAAATGCAATGGCACCTCCGGCATGTTCCTCTTCAACCAAACCGTACAAATTTGCAGAATAACTGATTTGCGTTTTAATTTCCTTTTTTGAATAGCCGTAATAATTATCAGCAATCAAAGTAACCACCACTCCCCTTTCATCGCGGCAGGTAACTTTAAAAGCACCACCATCATTATACAACTCATCTTCTTCTTTCCAGCACATTCCTTCCTGTTTCTGCCTTTCCGTTGCTTTATCGAAATGTGGAAGTCCAATATCTTTTTTACGCAATTTTGTAAGCTGGGGCGCCAGAATAATACAACCGGTGTGGCCGGTCCAGTGCTCAAAATCAAGGGCGGCATCGTTTTCAGCAAGATTATGATCACCTCCATTGCCAAAAATGGATTCCACAAAATCGAGGTTACTTACCAAACTACCCGGAGCAAAAAAGCGAACTTCCATGCTTTTTTCACTGATAATCCCTTTCACCTCAGGACAAACCACCGGACGAAGCAGCAGGGAAACCATAATTTTCGCCTTGTTCTCCTGATTCGATGTGAAAGGCAAAATATTTAATTCGTCGGATGGATGCAGCGCTTCATGAAGCATTTGGGCAAATGTCAATTTTCGGGACTTCAATTTTATCGAGCGCCACGGGCAGGCCTCCCTCAACAATATGAAAAGTACCTTTTGTGGTGCGTTTATCTTTAGCTGGATTATTTAAAATTCCCTGTTTTATACGAAATGAACTAACCAAATCATTTTTAAAAGTATCGCCATTTGCAGGTAAACTAACCTCCCTTGCCAAACCCGGCTGATTCAGTACAAATGTAGAATTAGGCAGTTTACAGGATTTATCAAAATCAACATCCTTTAAATAGTCATTAATGAAATTCTGTATTCGGGTATCTGCGGGCGACAGATGATCGGATAACAAGCGTGATTTTTCCCTGAAACTACTAATCAAACCTTCTGTCAGTGATATAAAACGTGAACTTTCGTCGCTTTCGAAATTGTACAGTGGTTGCCCCAACGCCGCAAGTTGCAGGTTGATGTACTGCATCATTTCTTTTCTTTCTCTTTTTTTCGGCTTTTCTATCTTCACTTTATTACTCTTCATTCCTTTACGATTTTTGATTCTTTTTCTAAATTATACAATTCATAATCCTTACGAAAAAATTGGTCTTTGAAATAGAAACCGGGGCTAAACAATTATGTTTTGATTAACATGAAGATATTTGAAGAACTGCTTTAGAAAATAACAACCAGGAAAAATTAAACAAAAAAAAATCCGGAAGTAGCAACCGCCGGATATTGAACCAAATTCTTTACAACTGTATAATTTTCTATTCATCTTCTTTTTCCAACGGAACAAAACCATCAGGGACCATGGATTCCGAAGGTTCGTAGGGAAACACATCTACAATAGTACTAACAGAGAGTGAGGAAATTACATAAGGAATAACCAGATAAGATAAACTTTCATCGAGCCTTTCGAGCGCCTCTTTTATATCATCGGCCATTACAAGGTAATAAGTTCGCAGTTTCTTTTCCTTTCCTGCACTTTCATCGATGGTGACAAGATTGATTGTGGCTTTAAACCACCACTCGCCGGTGTCGTATGGAAATACTTCACCAATTCTTGATTTTTTGATATCGGTAACATTAAATTCACCTTTCACCATTTGCTGCATCTGACGTATTATCCGGGTTTCAGCATCAGTAAATGAAACGGCATCCAATAAAAAATTCTCAGTAACCACCTGTTCCTTACCGCTTTCAGAAACTTTGGTATATTTAACTTTACATTCAAACCAGGTTTGCATAATCATTTATTTTGAAAGGGCAAAAATAGCATTCTGAAAATGCTGAAGAACTAAATCAATAAAAAATCAGTTAAAACTTTTCAACAAAAAACCGGCTGCTTTATTGGCAAACCGGGTTCACAATTCCAACTAAATTATCTAACTACCCCTTTTATTGATTGATTAAAGAGTGTCTGGGGGCTAACATTTTATGTTCAAACATCAAGAGCCCTGCAGAAGGACCCGCCCCGCCCGCCAGCCGGCGGTCGGAGGGATCCTCAACAGACAGCTACAGACTAAATATGCAGGAAGGTTAATTATAGGCGCTTTCCCCATGTTCATATACATCAAGTCCTTCTTCTTCAATCCTTTTGGAAACACGCAAGACTTTAGCACCTTTTAATATGCTGAACAGAATTAATCCGCCCCCAAAAGCCCAAACGAAGAAAGTTAATACCCCAATTGCCTGAACCCCAAGCAATCCTGCTCCATTTCCATAAAATAATCCTTCGGAAGTAGAAAACAATCCAACAGCAAGCGTACCAAATGCACCACTTACACCATGCACTGAAACTGCACCAACCGGGTCATCAACTTTTAAAACTTTATCGAAAAATTCTACAGCAAACGGCAGAATAAAACCAGCAATTGTTCCAATAAAAACGGCTCCTACAGGATTAACGGCATCACAACCTGCAGTAATAGCAACAAGTCCGGCCAAAGCACCGTTCAAAGAAATAGAAAGTGCAGGTCTTTTATAGCGTACCCAGGCAACCATCATAGCGGTAATAGCACCGGCAGCAGCAGCAAGGTTTGTGGTAACTGCAATATGAGCAATACCTACGGCATTATCGGTTCCGGCGGCTGCCAGCTGCGAACCCGGGTTAAAACCAAACCATCCAAACCAAAGAATGAAAACTCCCAATGCTCCCAATGTGAGGTTGTGTCCGGGAATTGCATTTGGCTTTCCATTTTTTCCGTATTTTCCGATACGCGGGCCGATAATAGCGGCTCCGGCCAATCCAACCCATGCACCAACTGAGTGAACAATTGAAGAACCGGCAAAATCGTGGAATCCCAACTGGCTTAACCAGCCTCCACCCCAGGTCCAGTGCCCGGAAATTGGATAAATTACAACCGTAATAACTATACTGAAAATCAGATAAGCTTTAAATTCAGTACGCTCGGCCATTGCTCCGGAAACAATTGTTGCGGCAGTTGCTGCAAAAACGGTCTGAAAAAATAAATCAGCGTAATCGGCATAATTTTCACCAAATCCATCGCTCATATAAAACAGGTCGGGAGTTCCAATTATTCCTCCGATTGAATCGCCATACATCAATGTAAACCCAATAATCCAGAACAAAATTGATCCGATGGAAAAGTCCATCAAATTTTTCATCAGGATGTTTGCCGTATTTTTCGAGCGAGTGAATCCAGCCTCAACCATTGCAAATCCGGGCTGCATAAACATCACCAAAAACGCGGCGATCAATAACCACATGTTATCAATTCCAATTTGTAAACCTTGTAATGTTTCTTCCATGATTAATTATTTTTTGTGGTTATTAAACTTCTTTTCCTTTAATAAATAGCGATTCGTCGCCTTGCTCACCTGTTCTGATGCGATAAGACTCCTCAATAGGAATGACGAAAATTTTACCATCGCCAATTTCCGCTGTGCGGGCTGAACCCAATATTGCCTGAACTGTTTTCTGAACATTTTTATCCCTGACGATAATGGAGAGCTTCGTACGTTCAATAGTACTCGTATCGTAAACTATTCCGCGATAAACACGACCTTCACGAGCCTGTCCGACGCCTCTAACGTCCCAGAATGAAAAGAATTCAATTCCGGCGTCGTAGAGTGCATCTTTCACCTCTTCGAATTTTGATTTTCTTATTATTGCTTCAATCTTTTTCATCTCATAAAATTTTTAATGATTAAAGTGAAATTCCAACAACTACATGAAATGATTCGTAGGATGGATTCAGGATTACCGCTCCTGATAATGGAAGAGAAAAACTTTCTGTGATTTTTAATTCTTTTGAAGTTGAAACCGCGATGTTGCAAATATCAAAACCTGCATCATCTTTCATTGAATACTGGCCATTACCGCCACCCAATGCAATACCAACAGGACCGGCAGTAACTCCCGCTTCAAGATATAGGTCGCCGGAACCGTCTCCATTTATTCCTGCACCATCATACAACATATAGGCTGCTGTGAAAGAAAATGCACCGGCACCAATTCCAACCATGGGTTCAATGTAATGATTGTCGCCATTAAAGTATTCGGTGCCCGGACTTGGAAAATAATAATCAGTAACAGTCAAACTTAATGATGCATTTTCACCAAGGTCGACCCCATAACTGGCATAAAGATCGGCTTCAGCGGCTTCTTCGTCTGAAACGCAATAAGAACCCCAAACGCCTAATGCAAAACCACCAGCGCTGAATTCAACCGTTGGCTGAAAGGCTGCTCCGTTTCCAAATTTAATCCCGCGCCAAACATAGCTGCTGTAAATGTCGAGGCCCACATTCATTTCCTGGGCCTTCACATTTGGACCAATAATCATTAACAGCAACAAACACGATGTAATTAGTAATGTCTTTTTCATAATTGTAGTTTTTAAATTGTTAAACATTTTATTCATTTTTAATTTTTAAAATCGAACCCTGTATTTTGAAGAGGTTATTTTATTATTTACAATCTATTTTTAAAACAACCCCATGTTTTTATATATCACGATTCAAAAATGAGTGCTTTTATTGAATAACACCCCTACAAATTACAACACAGACACATCTGTTAACAAATTATTAATATAAAACAGCTTTTTTAGTCTTTTTGATACATTAAATGGAATATAATAGAATAATAACAACAAAACATGATTATTAATCTCATATTTCTATTAGCGAAGAAGAAAGGGATCATATCCTGCATTCATTTAACAGGATTCTTATGAAATCAATTGAAGCAGAATGGAAGTTTGTTTTTCCGCAGCAGAAGTATATGTAATTTTTTAAAACACATGAAAGAATATGACTTTCCGGTTATTTCCCCGGGCGAACCGAAATTAACTCTCCTCTGACATTATGTTTTGAACGGGTGTAAACAGAAAGCGATTGATTGGAATCAAACAAACTTTTGGGTACAGAAAAAATCAGCGCAGCCGTTGCTCCCGGACTAATTTCATTTTTTGCAGATGATTGAGTGAGATGAACAGAAAAAAATTCGGCGCCGTTTTGCATCATTCCCAAAACAGGTTCCGAAATGTGTTTCGTAAAAATAATCCGGTTGTTTGTATTTTTTAACCTGAAATGAAAAGTGATTTCATTTTCATCCTCCACTATTTTTTCTGCCTCAATCAATAAACCTTTCAGTGACTGAAAGTTTTCAATTTCAATAAAACCCTTCATTTCGCCGGTTGCCATTTTAATCAGTGTTGGTGGATTGAGGTGCTTTGATTGCAATGCAAAAAGTTCTTCACCCTCAGCGTATTTTTCATCATCCCACAAATCATATTGACAAAATCGGTAATCGGGCGTGGAAAGAAGCACCGCCGAATCTCCAGTATAAAAAATATAATTACTGATTGCTGCATAATTATTGTAAAAACCTATTTTTCGCCCTCCCGCTTTTTCCTTTATTTCAAGCGCACTTGCTTTCCGGTTGTAAAAAGTAATTTTTGCGTGGCCAACATTCGGAATTACATCCAGTGCAAGGTAAATCCGGTAAATAAACATCAGAATAATTACCGGAACTGCCAGTCGCTTAAACCAGAGTTTAACTTTTGGATCTCCCGATATTAAAGGATAAGTGACCATCATCAGCATTGGCATAATTGCAGCACTCCAGTGTGCCTCAATCCTGTTTTTGAAACTCAGCAAAAAGAAAAGAATATAAAAGCCCAAAATATTGAAAATCAGAGCCCGTTGAAAATCACTTTTGACTTTGAATTTTGACAATTTCCAGAAAACCAGAACACCGGTTAGCGGGCCTGCCATTAACAACTGGTTCATTAAGTTGGGAAAAACATATTTCAACCGAAATGGTTTTGCACGTTCAATCAGATGATATTTAAAAGTTGGAAATTCATTATTTATTTGCCAGAAAAGGTGTGGCAACAACAAAACAACAGCAACGGCAGCTGCCAGGTACAAGAATTTATTTTTCAGCAATTTCAAATTTGAAAGCACTGTAAATCCTACCACAAGAAAAGCATGATATTTACTGTAAATCATTGCTGCTGTTATAATTCCAAGCAGAATGGATTTTGCTGCATCCGGTTGCTCCAGAAATTTCCGGTAAACCAGCAAAAACAACATAGTAAAAAAGAGAAGCGGAATGTCCGGAATGGCCAGAAATCCGGCGATGTGGGTATGAATGAGTGGAAAGGAAAAAACAAAAACAGCCAGAAAGAAGAGATCTTTTTTCTCGTTTAGTTCATTTAATATCAGCGCCAGAGTGACCGTGGAAAGTAAAACCAGAAAAAGGCGCACCCCAATTTCGCCGGGTAAAAGGAAATGGCCGATGTGAATGAGCAATGCCACCATCGGCGGATGATCAAAATATCCCCAGGCCATATTTTCAGAATACATCCAGTAATACGATTCATCGGAATGCAAACCGGTAAAAACCGATTGCAACAAATTTACAACCAGCCATATTCCTAAAATATAATAATGTTTTTTACCCAGATTCTTCATTCATTCATTGTTTTTGCAACAAAATATACTGTACCATTTTCTTTTAATTCCAAAACAGTATTCTGAAGGAACCCGGGGAATTTATTCACCGGCACCCGTTTCCACTCCTCCGAACCTTTCGTAACCCGATATCCGCTTAAATCAAGATAGCCCTTTTCTTTTCCCGAAAAAACCAGAAAATGACGGGGCTCCGTAGGCAAAACATAAACAGTATCCATACTCACAACATCCAGCTTGTGGTGGCTGTGAATACGAATGTTCGAAGCCGCCCTTATATTCCCGTAAACATAAACTTTTTCGGAAGGCTCAACATTTTGCCGGTAAAGTTCATCCACCAGTTGCTCCCCTGGATTGGGCATTAAAAGCGGGTACAATAAAACAAAAACATTAAAATAGAGCAGCAAAATCGAATTTGCCAGCATTATTTCCTTCGAAACAAATTTTAGTGCACCGGAAAACCAGATTGCCAGAGCAATTCCACTAATTATAATTCCAGCTATTAAAACTTTATCTGCCAAAATAAAGGCAGCATATAAAATATTTATACACAACAAAAAGATGTTCAATCCAAGAAAAACAGTTAATGATATATTTTTTCCCCTGGTTTCGAAACCTGTAAAAACAACTGCAAAAAATAACGAAACCAGCGGAATCACTGGCAACAGGTAACGATCGTAAAATTTAAACACAGCGCCCGACATGATTATGACCAACAAAACCCACAGCGCAATGAATCCCAGAATAGCTTTTTCCCTGTTCACGGAATCTGAAACAAACGATTTTAGCCGGCGCGGTTTCGAAAAAACAATCAAAATCCAGGGAATTAAAAAAGCCACCAGGTTCACAATTCCCAGAAATGTATTACTTAGTACCTGCATTGTCTTGGAAGAAACACGTCCACCAACCTGGTCATTGTAAAACGATGCCAAATAATCGGAACCATGTTTAAAATACATGATGATGAACCAGCTTAGCGCCACAACAATAGCTGCAATTAACGAGACAGGTTCAAATATCTGATTTACTTTTTTTCGTTTCCACGGATTTAAAACCAGGAACAACATACTTACTCCGGCAAATGCAGCTGCAGGAATTCCTTTTGTCTCAAAAGCCAGTGCAGCTCCCAGATAGGCAAACCAATAATATTTTTTTTGTGGATTGTCTGTAATCATAATTTTCAGAAATCCCCAGGCGCTGATTGTCAGGAACAGCACAAGTAAAATATCAGGAATGGAGCGGCTTGCACTCATTAACACCAGCGGATTTGCGGCTGTTATAAAAGCTGCGAACATTGCTGTTCTCCGGTTTCCAAAGAGTGACTTTCCCATAAAATAAACGATGGAAACCAGTAATGCACCTGCCAGCCAAAAAAATAACCGCGATGAAAAAGTACTTACCCCCAGCACTTTATAACTCCCGATTAAAACCCAGTATGTAACAATTGGTTTTAAAAACCGTGGAGTTCCATTTGCTTTATACGGGGTAAAAAAATCATGCTTATCCATCATTTGCAACACTGCATCTGTATAATATTTTTCATCGGGAAAATGAAAAACATAATCAAGTGCTCCGGGTGCCGAAAAAAGCAAAAAAAGCAATGGGATTATTAACCAGGAATATTTTGTCGGAACAGAAAATTTCATCTTTTCAGATTGGTAATCATAAACTATACAAAGTATATTTCATAACAGAAAGATGCAGTTTAGCAAAACCTTTCCATTGCTGAATTTCAGCGCAAAAGTGGCATTTTTTTCAGTAATTATAAAATTGAAATCCGGAAACTGCCAAATGATTTTCAGAAAATGCCATGAAGATAAAATCCTTAAATGAAATGACACTCTTTATTCAATTATGGAATGATCCCGCCTGAATTCAATATATTTGTTGAAATTTCAAATTATTGTTGATGAAACTTTGGGAAAAAGGAATACCGGTAAACAAAGCCATTGAAAAATTTACGGTTGGAAAAGATCGGGAGCTCGATATTTACTTGGCACCATACGATATTTTAGGGTCGGTTGCACATGTAACAATGCTCGAATTGGTAGGGTTAATCGATAAAGATGAACTGCCGGTTTTGCTTGAGGAATTAAAAAAGCTTTATCAGTTAGCTCAATCCGGAAACTTTGAAATTGAACAGGGAGTTGAAGATGTGCATTCGCAGGTGGAATTTCTTTTAACTAAAAAGCTGGGCGATTTGGGAAAGAAAATCCACAGCGGCCGTTCGCGCAACGACCAGGTTTTACTTGATTTAAAACTCTTTACCCGCGAAGCAATAAAAGAAATAGTGGAAAGTACCGGAAAACTAATTGAAAATTTGCTGGCCCGAAGTGAAGAAACCAAAGCAGTTTTGATGCCCGGTTACACACACCTTCAGGTGGCAATGCCGTCATCTTTTGGCTTGTGGTTTAGCGCTTATGCCGAAAGTTTAACCGATGACCTTGAATTGCTGCTTTCTGCTTTTAAAATCACCAATCAAAATCCACTGGGTTCTGCTGCCGGCTACGGCTCTTCCTTTCCGCTCAACCGGCAAATGACAACTGATTTGCTGGGTTTCAGCAACATGAATTATAATGTTGTTTATGCACAAATGGGTCGCGGGAAAGTGGAAAAGATTGTTTCGTTTGCATTGGCAAACCTGGCCGGCACTTTATCAAAACTTGCTTTTGATGTTTGTCTTTTTATGAGTCAGAATTTTAATTTCGTGAAACTGCCTGCCGAATTTACTACCGGTTCGAGTATTATGCCGCACAAAAAAAATCCGGATGTTTTTGAACTGATAAGAGCAAAATGCAATAAAATTCAGGGAGTGCCTAACCAGATAACTTTAATCATCAACAATCTGCCATCCGGATATTTCCGTGATTTGCAGGTTATTAAAGAAGTATTCCTTCCCGTTTTTGCCGAAATGAATGATTGCTTGAATATGGCCGGTTTGGCTATGCAAAACATATCGGTAAACGATAAAATTCTTGAAGATGAAAAATACAATTTCATTTTTAGCGTTGAAGAAGTAAACAAGTTGGTTTTGAGCGGAATTCCATTCAGGGAAGCCTACCGGCAAGTGGGAGAAAAAATTGAGCAAGGTGAATTTCAACCCGATAAAAAAATACAGCACACCCACGAAGGAAGCATCGGAAATTTATGCCTGGACAAAATTGAAGACAAAAAAAATAAAATAATCGGGAATTTCAATTTTCAGGAAATAGAAAAAGCTATAAATCAGTTAATTAGTTAATTTTTTATTAACTATCTGAAAATGTGACAAATGTCATCTTTTCGGCTATTTGCGACAGTATTTTCTTTCGTTTTTGAAGGTTAAGCGTATGTTATTTAATACAATTTTGCCTGATTTAAATTGTAGGATATTTAGCGAATAATTATTTTTGATTTCACTTCGTTACAAAAAGTTGGATTTTGCTCACAATTTTACAGCGGCTGGTGAAAATTTCCGGTTAGCTGTAACTGTATGTAAGAAAAACAGATATAAAAAGAAAAAAATGACAGAGATGAGATTACCTAAAGCACAGGGTCTGTATAACCCTGATAATGAACATGACAATTGTGGGATTGGGTTTGTTGCCCATATTAAAGGTAAACCATCACACGATATTGTTAAAAGAGGGCTTGAAGTTCTACGGAATATGGATCACCGTGGTGCAACCAGCGCCGACAACTCAACAGGAGACGGCGCGGGTTTATTAATGCAGATTCCTCACGAATATTTTTCGGAAGTGTTAAATATAAACGCCGGCGACCCCGGAAAATATGGAACCGGGTTAATTTTTCTGCCAAAAGAAAAAAATGAAGCCGATGTTTGCCTCGATATTTTATCGAAAAATATAAAAGAAGAAGGATTGACACTGGTTTGCTACCGCGATGTTCCCATTGACAGTTCGGCGCCCGGAGAAATTGCAAAAACTACAGAACCAATTGTAAAACAGGTTTTTATAAAAGCAAACCTTGAGCGGGACACGCTCGAAAGAAAATTGTATATCATCCGGAAACTAACCGAACGTGAAATCAGGAACTCCGATCTGAAACATAAGGAAAGTTTTTATCAGCCTAGTTTATCGGCAAAAATAATTGTGTACAAAGGCATGTTAACGCCTGAACAATTGCAGAATTATTACCTGGATTTTAAAAGTGAAAAGTTCAAAAGTGCCATTGCACTTGTACATTCGCGGTTTAGTACCAATACTTTTCCAACCTGGGATTTGGCCCAGCCGTTCCGGATTGTTGCCCATAATGGCGAAATAAATACCATCCGCGGAAACCGTTTGTGGATGCAGGCACGCGAAGCTTTGATGAAATCCGAAGTTTTTGGTGAAGATTTAAAAAAGCTGCTCCCTATTATTGAGGAAGGAAAATCAGATTCTGCTTCGTTCGATAATGTGCTGGAATTCCTGCACATGGCCGGCCGCACATTGCCACATGCACTTTGCATGATGATTCCGGAATCATTCAACGAAAAAAATCCGATTCCTGAAAGTTTAAAGGCATTTTACGAATACCACTCTACAATAATGGAACCCTGGGATGGCCCGGCTTCCATGGTTTTCTCCGACGGCCGCTACATTGGAGGCACGCTCGACAGGAATGGTTTGCGCCCGTCGCGTTATGTAATTACCAAAAACGATCTGGTTGTAATGGGCTCCGAAGTTGGTGTGCAAACATTTAAACCCGATGAAATAAAAGTAAAAGGGCGTTTACGGCCGGGAAAAATACTTCTGGTAGATACGCAACTCGGAATTATAATTCCCGACGAAGAGGTAAAAGAACAGTTGAGTCGCAGAAATCCTTATCAAATGTGGCTCAAGGAAAACCGGATGTTGATGAAAGACATCAAGGTAAAAAAACGGGTTCCTTCTTCAATCGATAATTTTAATGTTTATGCAAAAACTTTTGGATATTCAAAAGAAGATGTTTACGGTTTAATTCAGCCCATGTGTGAAACTGCAGCCGAACCAACAAGTTCAATGGGAAATGATGTTCCACTGGCTGTTTTTTCCGACAAACCGAAACGTTTTTTCGATTACTTCAAGCAGATGTTTGCGCAGGTAACCAACCCGCCGATCGATCCAATTCGCGAAGGACTTGTAATGGCGCTGACCAATTACATTGGCTCCCTGCATTCCAATATTCTTGTTGAATCACCGGATCATTGCAAGCTGATAAAGTTTCTCGGCCCGATTTTAACAAACACCGATTTGGGTAAAATCAAAGATCTGAAAGACGAAATGTTCTCGCATGAAGTAATTCCGATGATATTTCCGGTTAAAGAGGGTTTAAAAGGGTTTGAAGCTTCGTTTAACCAAATTCTGAAACATGCGGAAGAAGCCGTTGATAAAAGGAAAAATTACATCATTCTTACCGACAGGAATATCGATGAAAACCATGCACCAATTCCTTCGTTGCTGGCGGTTGCCGCAGTTCACCACCATCTAATTAAAAAACAAAAAAGGATGCAGGTGGGAATTATTGTTGAAACAGCCGAAGCCCGCGAAGTCAATCATTTTGCGCTTTTACTGGGATATGGTGCAAGTGTAATCAATCCGTACCTGGCGTTTGCAGCCATAGAACGTATGGTAAAAGAGGGAAAAATTGAGCAGGAATATAAGGAGGCCCGAAAAAATTATATCAAAGCAATTGACAAAGGATTACTGAAAGTGCTTTCGAAAATGGGAATTTCCACCCTTCGCAGTTATCATGGTGCTCAAATGTTTGAAGCCGTTGGTGTCAGCAAAGAGTTGATTGACAAATATTTTAAAGGCACCGCTTCAAAAATCGGAGGTATTGGTCTGGAAGAAATT
This sequence comes from uncultured Prolixibacteraceae bacterium, assembly GCA_963771595.1. Lineage (GTDB taxonomy): Bacteria > Bacteroidota > Bacteroidia > Bacteroidales > Prolixibacteraceae > CAVYUC01. The sequence goes on from CAVYUC010000016.1 coordinate 89,565, forward strand.
TGTAAGGAAGCAACCATATTTCACGAAGAAGCTTTCCGGGTGCAAAATACTCCTGAACCGCCGCTTTTTAACAATAACGGAGTGTACGTTTGGCGTAAAAACGGAGAACATCATGCATGGAATCCTGAATCGGTAGGATTATTACAGTGGGCCACCCGCACAAATGATTATAATAAATACAAACAATACAGCGCCTTAATCGATCAGCAAAACAGGAAACCTGCTTTCATACGCAGCTGCTTCAAACATAAAAAGAATCCGATTCCAATTGAGGAAGTTGAGCCGATTGAAAATATTATGAAACGGTTTGTCACCGGCGCCATGTCGTATGGTTCCATCAGCATTGAAACACACGAAGCGCTTGCCCAAACCATGAATGCCATTGGCGGCCGCAGCAATACCGGCGAAGGCGGAGAAGATCCGGCACGTTTCGGTACCGACCGCAACAGCAAAATCAAACAGGTAGCCTCAGGCAGGTTTGGTGTTACCAATAATTACCTGATGAATGCTGAAGAATTGCAGATAAAAATTGCACAAGGCGCAAAACCTGGAGAAGGCGGTCAGTTACCCGGCTTTAAGGTGAATAAAATAATAGCAAAAACAAGAAATTCCACACCCGGAATTACATTGATTTCGCCACCGCCGCATCACGATATTTATTCAATTGAAGATCTTGCCCAATTGATTTACGACTTAAAAGCCACTAATCCGGAAGCCAAAGTTTCGGTAAAACTGGTATCGGAAGATGGTGTTGGAACAATTGCAGCAGGCGTTTCAAAAGCATTTGCCGATATTATTATTATTGCAGGTGCATCGGGAGGAACAGGTGCAAGTCCGGCAAGTTCAATAAAACATGCAGGATTACCGGTAGAACTTGGTATTGCCGAAGCCCAGCAAACGCTGGTTTTAAATAACCTCCGGGGCAGGGTAAAACTGCAGGTTGACGGTCAGATAAAAAATGGCCGCGATGTGGTTACCCTGGCATGTTTGGGCGGCGAAGAATTTGGGTTCTCCACTTCTGCATTAATTGTACTGGGCTGCATTATGATGCGCAAATGCCACATGAATACCTGCCCGACCGGAATTGCCACCCAGGATGAAACCCTGAGAAAACGTTTCATCGGCAAATCAGAATATACCATCAACTTTTTCAAATTTGTGGCCCAGGAAATCAGGGAATATCTGGCTGAAATGGGATTCCGTAAATTTGAAGATATTGTTGGACGGACCGATTTACTGGAAGTTGACAATGAAGTAATGAACTGGAAAACCGGAAATGTCGATTTTTCGCGGTTGCTTTATATTCCAAAAGAAGCCAGGGAATATGCTATTCATAACACGCACACCAATGCAAGTCCGACAAAAGGACACATCGATTTCGAATTAATTAAGGAAGCAAAAAAAGCTATCCGCGGTTCTGAAAAAGTGTGGTTGTCGCATAAAATTGTAAACGTGGACAGAACCACGGGCGCCATGCTTTCCGGCGAAATTTCGAAACGGTATGGCGAAAAAGGGTTGCCCGAAGATACCATTAACTGTACGTTCAATGGTACAGCAGGTCAAAGTTTCGGGGCTTTTCTTGTAAAAGGTGTTACATTCCGGCTCGAGGGCGATTCGAATGATTATATCGGCAAGGGATTGTCAGGTGGAAAAATAATTGTCGTACCGCCGGCAGGTTCCACATTCAAACCCGAAGAAAATATTATAATCGGAAATACCTCGTTTTACGGAGCAACCAGCGGCGAAGCTTATATTCGCGGAGTTGCCGGAGAACGTTTCTGTGTGCGTAATTCCGGAGCAAACGCAGTGGTGGAAGGCACCGGCGATCATTGTTGCGAATACATGACCGGCGGCCGTGTTGTTGTACTCGGCAATACAGGAAGAAATTTTGCCGCAGGTATGAGTGGCGGAATTGCCTATGTTCTGGACGAAAAAGGAGATTTTGACTACTATTGCAATAAAGGCCTTGTTGACCTGGTACCTGTGGAAGATAAAGGTGACGTGAACGAACTGCAAACAATGATTAACAAACATTTGCTTTATACACAAAGTTCGCTTGCCGCTAAAATATTAACAAATTGGGAAGAATATCTGCCTAAATTCGTGAAGGTAATTCCATTTGAATACCGGAAAGTTCTGGAAGAACAAAAACTTCTTGAACTTCAAAAGAAATTGCAATTAACGGAGGACGATCCTTCCCGTCACGAATAACAGATTTTCAAACTAAAAAACAGAGCTATAAGATATGGGAGATCCAAAAGGTTTTATGTTAGTACCGCGGAAACCAGCGGGATACAGACCTGCCAAGGAAAGAGTTTATGATTTTGGTGAAGTTGAGCAAACGTTAAATGAAAAAGACAGAAGATTGCAGGCTTCGCGATGCATGGATTGCGGAATTCCTTTTTGCCACTGGGCTTGTCCTGTGGAAAGTAAAATTCCGGAATGGCAGGATTCATTATATAAAGGAAATAAGGAAGAAGCTTACGACATCCTTCATTCCACAAACAGTTTTCCTGAATTCACAGGCAGGGTTTGCCCGGCTCCCTGCGAGCATTCCTGTGTTCTTGCCATTAATGAAGAGCCGGTTACAATCCGCGAAAATGAATGTGCTACAGTTGAACAGGCATTCGAAGCCGGAATAATAAGGCCAAATCCGCCACATGTAAGAACCACAAAAAATATTGCGATTGTAGGTTCCGGACCAGCAGGTCTTTCGGCTGCCGATTTGCTGAACAAGGCTGGACACCGCATTACCGTTTTCGAAAAAAATGATGCCATTGGCGGATTACTGCGATACGGAATTCCGGATTTTAAGCTGAATAAAAGGGTTATCGACCGTCGCCTTGAACTGTTTGTTGACGAGGGAATAGTTTTCAAAACAAATACAACGGTGGGAGTTGACATTTCGAAAGACGATCTGGTTAAAAGTTTCGATGCCGTTTTGCTTGCAGTTGGCGCAGAAAATCCACGAAACCTCCCGGTGGAAGGCCGCGATTTGGAAGGAATCCATTTTGCCATGGACTTTCTGACGCAACAAAATAAAAAAGTAGCGGGACAAACCATCCCTGAGAATGAGCGAATTTCAGCCAAAGATAAAAACGTGCTGATTATTGGTGGTGGCGACACTGGTTCCGATTGCGTTGGAACATCCAACCGCCAGCATGCCAAATCGGTGACCCAAATTGAAATTCTGCCAAAACCTCCTGAAAAACGAACAACAAACGATCCATGGCCATATTGGGCAAATGTGTTGAGAACATCCAGCTCGCACGAAGAAGGTTGCGAGAGGCGCTGGAGCCTTTCCACCAAACGTTTTATTGGCGAAAACGGAAAATTAAAGCAGGTAGAACTGGTGCAGGTGGAATGGGAAAAAGATGAAACCGGCCGGTGGATTTTAAAAGAACTACCCGGAACCAACGAAATTCTGGATGTTGATCTTGTGTTGCTGGCGATGGGTTTTACACAACCCGTGCATACCGGATTATTGGATAGTTTGGGAATTGAATACGACAACCGCGGAAATATAAAAGTGAACGGAAACAAGCAAACATCGGTGGATAAGATTTTTGCAGCAGGCGATTCGGAAAAGGGCGCCAGTCTTGTGGTTCATGCAATCCAGGCAGGAAAAGTTGCCGCACATTACATCAATGAATATGTGCTGGCCGAAAAATAAAACAATACAGATTTTTCATAATTAATTACAGTTCAGCAGGTAGCCGGAATTCCGGCTGCTGCCGCTGAACTGATTTATAAAGTAAGCGGAATATCGCCGGGCCGTTTATGTTTCCACCGGCGGTGCGACCACATGTAAAATTCCGGATGCCGGTTTATAACTTCTTCCATTTTGCGAATATAAATTTTCATGATTTCAGCTTCACTCATTTCTGCAGGTTTTTCACAAATCAATTCAAATTTGGTTCTATATTTTCCACGCCCTGTTTTTTCCATCTTCTGAAAAAATACCGGATAATTAAATCGTTTTGAAATCGCCGCCGGACCAGTATAAAACATGGTTTCCTGGTTCATAAAATTCAACCAGAATTTATGAAATTTCGGAGGAGTCTGATCGGCAATCAAACCAATTAAAACCGGTTGCTTATTTTTTTCAGCCTCCACTAACCTGCGCAAAATTTTCGAATTCTGAACCACTTCAGACCCCGTATTTGCGCGGTTTTGGTTCACAAACCGGTCGAAATTTTTGTTGTGCAGCGGTTTGTAAACTCCAAGCAGTTTATGTTTCACAAACAACGACACACTGCTGCTCCACTCCCAGTTGCAATAATGCATGGAAAGTACAACCACACTTTGTCCCCTGAGAAAAAAATCATACAATAATTCCGGGTTTTCCACATTCATCCTTTTGCGAAAATCTGAATTTCGCATGCCGGCCATTTTTACTATTTCGATGGTCAAATCAGCCAAATAATGGAAAAACTTTCTTGAAATCTTCTTTATCTCCGCACTGCTTTTTTCTGGGAAGGAATTTTGAAGATTTTCCAGAACCACCGCTTTTCGGTAGCGGATTATATAATACAAAACGAAATATAAAAAATCGGAAAAAATATAAATGATACGAAAAGGCAACCGCGAAATCAGGGTTAAAAAAAAGATGCCGGTATTTGTAGCGAATGAAGAACTCATAATTCGTAAATGAGGCAGTAAAACTACGTTTTTTAACGTAAATTTCGACAGATTTATTTTACTTTATAATTTCGTTTTTTAAAGAAGAAAACATGAAACTACAAATAACACTATTTTCCATGTTGTTATCCGTTGGAATATTTGCACAACCGCAGTTTATTGCTCACCGGGGCGCGTCGTACCTGGCGCCGGAAAATACAGTTGCTTCGGCAAAAATGGCCTGGGAAGCTGGAGCCGATGCTGTAGAAGTGGATGTGTACCTGACCAAAGACAACCGCATAATGGTTATGCACGACAAAGACACCAAACGGACCTGCTCGGGCAAAAAAAACCTGACTATAGAAAACTCACCTTCTATGCTATTGCGCGATTTGGACGCCGGTTCGTGGAAAGATGAAAAATTTGCAGGCGAAAAAATACCTTTCCTTTCCGAAATTATTGAAACGGTTCCGGAAGGAAAAAAACTGGTTGTGGAGATAAAATGCGGAACCGAAATTTTACCCCATTTAAAAAGAAACCTCGAAAAAAGTGGAAAAGAAAAGCAGATTGTTTTTATATGTTTCGATTGGAAAACGATACTGGAAACAAAAAAAGAATTTCCGGCAAATGAATGTTACTGGTTAAGTTCATCGAAACAGGGGTTAAATAAGAAAATGGAAAAGGCTGCAGAAGCCGGACTTACCGGTGTCAACCTTCGATATAATATTGTTGACCGGGAAATTATGAACTCTGCCCGCGAAAATAATTTAAAGGTGCTGACCTGGACTGTTGATGATCCTGCGGATGCCCAACGTTTAACTGAACTTGGAGTTGTCGGAATTACTACCAACCGGCCGGGATGGCTGAAACAACAAATACAGTAAATTACCATCAAAAAAAGCTTCCTTTTTACAGGAAGCTTTTTTAAAGCAAATAATTGTAGTCCAATGGAACTTTTTACACCGGATTTTAAAATGAATTCATTTTTATATCCGGGGTTCCATCATGTAAAAACAGGGAACTAAATCTTTTATTTGAAACCTCGAATTCCGCCAGCAATAAGCGATATAAGAAGTAAAACAATAAAAATGTAAAAAATAATTTTAGCGATCCCAGCAGCACCTGCTGCTATACCTCCGAAGCCAAACAATGCGGCTACCAGGGCAATTACAAGAAAAATAATAATTAATCTAAGCATAATATTTAATTTTTAAGGTTAAAAGATAATTCCGGCATAAATCTGTATCACCGTATTTCTTGCATCACCCAACATCAACTGTGTAGGCTTGTCATCTTTGGCCACACTTGTTAAACCGAGATTGTAATTAAATCCCAGCACAAGCGGGTCGAGTGTAAAACCAAGCCCGGCAGTTAAACCAACATCAAATGCATTAAAATAATCACGATTTATATCATCGTTGGTGTTAATATCAAAAAAATCAAGTACTTCTGCATCTGTATCAACATTTGCATTCACCAGATAACTAAAATACGGTCCAAACTGGAATTCAAAATCTTCGGAAAGATTATATACCAGTTTTACAGGAACTTCAATGTAATTAAGATTAAAATCCGCTTGTCCGTCGGCAATTAAACTTTGATCAAAATTGTTTTTAAATCCTTTTGATGTATACAAAAGTTCCGGCTGAACTGCGAATGATTCATTCACCATCATTTTATCGAAAAGCCCAACATGAAACCCATATTTGAGGTTGCTGTCGTTATTTCCTTCCACCGTCATATTCGACAGGTTTAATCCTGCTTTAACTCCCAAATGGGAATATTGACTATATGCGGCTGTTGAAAACAATAGTGCTGTAACAATGAGTAAAATTTTTTGTGTGTACTTCATAATCAAATAATTTTAAGGTTGTGTTTAAAGATTTCCTAACTCGCCTTCTTTTGCAGCTTCTTTTAATTTTTCGTTGGCATAAATTGCCACTTCCACTCTGCGGTTAAGCCGTCTTCCTTCTTCGGTTGAGTTATCGGCAACCGGTTGATTTTCGCCGTATCCAACTTCTGTTATCCGGGCATTTTTCACACCCAGCGACACCAAAAAGTCCGAAACAGCATCTGCTCTTTCTTCGGACAATTGTTTATTGTAAGAATCTGTTCCTTTACTATCGGTATGTCCTTCAATCAGAATAGCTGTGTCTTCGTATTTCTTCAGTGTTTCAGCAAGTTGCGACACATTTTCGCGTGCCGGTCCGGTAAGTTTCGACGAATCAAACGCAAACAAGATCCCTGAATCGAAAGTAATTTTTATACCTTCTCCAACCCGTTCCACATCGGCGCCTTCCAAATCTTCATCAAGCTCTTCAGCTTGATTATCCATGTATTTGCCAATAAGTGCACCTGCTGTACCGCCAATAACAGCTCCAAAAATTGCTCCTTTTGCCGTATTGTTCGATTTTGAACCAATGGCCCCGCCAATGGCTCCTCCTGCACCGGCTCCTACTGCTCCTCCCTGCAGGGTTTTTGAAGTATTACAACTAATTGGAATAATTAAGATGAGCAGAAATGCTACTACACTACTCAAATTTCGATGTCTTCTTTTCATATTTTTTTATTTAAAGAATTACAAAAGATGATATTGGAATTACTGTGCCATAATCAGATTATGCCTTATTCAAACAGTTAACATATTCATTATTAAATATTTGAAAAAATTTAAAAAGATCGTGATTTATTTAGAATGTGGTACTTTATCTCTACAAAGTGGGGTTAAAATCTACAATTACATTCCAGTCAAAAGCTCAAATAGCGCAATATTAACCTGCTTTTTTTCAGTTAATTTTTTACTGCAGTGAATTACTATTTGCATCAAAAACCGGTGAAGCATTATTTAACCAGTTTGGAAAAACCTGGCCCAGGCCTTCAAGAATAAACTGCATGGCAATGGCAGTTACAATAATTCCCAGTAAACGCGTAATAGCGGTGAAAACAATGGTATCAATTTTCTTTTCAATCCACGACGATGCCACCAGCACAACAAGCAAACCACTTAAAAAAAATAACAGGATCAGTGTCAGAACGCCATAATCCGCCCACCAGTTTAAACCGGTACCAAACAACAACATAGTTGTAATGGAGCCCGGACCAACAATAATGGGAATTGCCATTGGCACAATAATTTTACGAAAGCGCACTTTGGCCATTTGAAGCGGTGTGCCGTCACCATCTTCGTGATCTTTCATTTTTACATTTAATCCTCCCACCATTTTAATACCGGTAGTTAGCAACAAAACTCCGCCTGCCACTTTAAAAACGGTTAAATCGATAGAGAAAAAATCGAGAATATATTTCCCGCCGGTAAGAAACGCCGACAAAACAATGAAAGCAAATCCAACGAGCATACTTGCAGTTCGCAACCGCACGCGACGCGGCACGTCATAAGTTAACTGCGACCATAACGAAAGAATTGTAAGCGGGTTTATAATGGCAATTACAGCCACCATGAAATTTATGTAAAGGTTCCAGTTCATAAAATGTAAAATATTTTTTTGGAATTTTGAATGAATTTAATTTTCAATGATATACAGACGATTACGATTTCTGCGCGGCAGATTTATTTTTTTCGGTTTTTTCCTGATCCTTATCAACGAGTTTTTCATCAACCACTTTTTCGCCCTCGTCAATCTTTTTTTCCACTTTTTCAACGCGGCCTTTTTTGTCTTTCCTTTTAATTTTATCGATTATCTTCCGGAAAAAAGGAATTTTGTACGACAGCAAAAAAAGTCCGGCAATTAAAAACACGTAACCCAGCGGAATAAAGGGCACCAGCATAAAAATTAACCCCAAAATAAGAATGATAATCCCGGCAACCAGCCGGATGTATTCCTTATGTTTAGGTTTAATTTTAAATAATTGATTCATAACTAAAACTATTTGTTAATCATTTTTTGGTTTTATTTCTTTTTTCAAAATCCACCATTTTTTATTTCCGGAAAAACCATTCCGGCTAATTGGTTGAAAATGTATTTTCAGTTACACCACCCATGGGCTGTGCATTAATAATTTTTAACTCCGGCGGTTCAAGATAGTCTTCGCACTGTAGCAACGAATTAACGGAATCCGGTATTGAAAATCTGCTTTTTTCGAGAGACTTAAAATGATCATCTTCGTAGAGCCGCTTAAAAAAACCTGCCCAAATTGGCAAAGCAGTGTAAGCACCCTGCCCGTATCTGCTATTTTTAAAATGAATGGCAGGATATTCAGCTCCTACCCAGCAACCGGCAACCAAATCAGGCGTAAAACCAACAAACCAGCCATCAGCATTATTTTGTGTGGTGCCTGTTTTTCCGGCAACATCAGAATTTATATGATACCTGTATCTGAGACGGGCTCCGGTACCTTTGTTAACCACATTTTTCATCATTCCGATAAGTGTTTCAAAATTAAATTTGCTGGCTGCCCGTATATAATTTGTGTTTGCTGTTTCTGATAACCTGTATATTATGTCACCTTTGATGTTTTCTATTTTTACAACAAAATTAGGATCTGCTTTAATTCCCTTATTTGCAATGGTTTGATATGCCTGAAGCAATTCATATAACGAAATTTCGGCAGTTCCCAATGCAAGCGACGGAACATCAGGAAGATTGGTTTTTATGCCGACACTGCTGGCAATGTTGGTAACTTTCGATATTCCAACTTCAGTAATCAATTTAGCGCTTACTGTATTTATGGAATGAGTAAGTGCCCCTTTTACCGAATACATTCCATCGTATTCATTGGTGGAATTTCGCGGCGACCAGTTATCAAACTGCGTATAAATGAAGCGTTCATTATTGTAAAAATCACAGGGTTTAATACCTTCTTCCAGTGCAGCCAGATAAACAAACGGTTTGAATGTTGAACCCACCTGCCGTTGCGCTGTAACATGATCATATTCAAAAAATTCATGATTAATACCGCCCACCCATGCTTTTATTTCACCGGTGTGAACATCCATCACCAAAAAACCGGTTTGAAGCAATTTCATGTTATGAATTACTTTTTCCAGGGGGCTCATCACAGTGTCAACGGCTCCGGTCTGCCAGTCAAAAATTTTGGTGGGCACTTTAATGCTGATACTGTCATTGTTAAGATCGCCAAGTTTTATTTTTGTAATTTCTGCCAGTTTGCGGTTTTTTACCCAATCTGCATTTTCCCATTGCCGGTTCAGTTGTTTTTGAATTTCACTTAAATGTTCCTTTACAGCTTCTTCGGCATATTTCTGCATCCGGGAGTTTATAGATGTATAAATTTTAAGCCCGTCTGTATATAAATCATAATCGGAACCGGTTTCATTGTTAATTTTTTCAAGAATTTTGTTGATGTGTGTTTTCATTTCAGACCTGAAATAGGGCGCTACACCGGCATAAACAGGAAACCGGTAATAGTTTAAGGTAATGGGCAGGTCAGAAAGTGAATCTTTTTCAGCTTTACTTAAAATGCCGTACCTGTACATTTGCAGCAAAACAACATTTCTCCGGGTTAACGATTTATCGTAATTCACGCGCGGATTATATAATGAAGTTCCTTTTAACATTCCAACCAGCATGGCCACTTCCTCGGTTTTCAACTGGTTCGGATTTTTACGAAAATACCGCAATGCGCCGGCTTTTATACCATACGTTTCTTCGCCAAAAGGAACCGTATTCAGGTAAAGTATAAGAATTTGCCTCTTGGTGTAAAGTTTCTCCAGTTTGTTGGCAATTACCATTTCCTTTACTTTATTGATTACGATGGAACCAAAACCGTAGTCTTTGCGGGGATAAAGATTTTTAGCCAGTTGCTGGGTAATTGTACTACCACCGCCCGAACTTTGTTTTTGGAGCATTATCGTTTTAAACAATACCCTGAAAAGACTTTTTACATCGATTCCATGATGGCTGTAAAACCGTTTGTCTTCCGTTGCAATCAAACTTTTTGTAATTATTGGAGTAACTTCATTCCGTTTTAAATCCATCCTGTTCTGAAGGTAATATTTCCCCATCATTACCGAATCGGCAGTATAAATTTCGGCAGCCGTTGGATTTTCGATGCTTGTAAGCTGGGCTTTGGTTGGAATGGGACCAAATGCACCGTGATTTATTCCAACTATTAAAGCAACCACCAAAGCCAGGTTTAAAATAACCACAGCCAAAATTCCCCATAAAAAGTACCGGCGGTTTTTCCAGGTCCAGTGCCACGTTTTCTTCCCGTGAGCTCCAACTTTTTTTATATTATTATTTAAAGAATTTCCCGAAGATTCTTTTTTCATGTAAATAAACTAGAATTTAACAATCTGTATTTTCAACTTAAACCGTGCATATGCAATGTCAATCACTTTCAAGTCCTTCTGCTTAATTATTCTGGTTGTAAAATTCCATTGCTTTTGGCATTATCCGCTCCAGATGATTTATTCTTTTTTGAGGATTTGGGTGAGTGGATAAAAACTCAGGAGTACCACTTCCCGAACCTGCTTCAATCATTCTTTCCCAAAGCAGCGGTGCTTCCCGCGGATCGTATCCTGCCATGGCCATAAAATACAAACCCAGTTCATCGGCTTCTTTTTCATGGCTCCTGCTGTATGGAAGTATAACACCCAGTTGCGAACCAATACCAAAAGCCGTCATTGCCAGCTGCATGGTGGTTTCGCTTTTCTCCTTTAAAGCCTGCGACAATGCCATTCCGCCCAGTTGAAGAGCCAACTGCTGCGACATTCGCTCGTTACCATGCTTTGCAATGGCATGCGCAATTTCGTGCGACATAACAACGGCTATTCCGTTTTCATTTTTACAAACCGGTAAAATTCCGGTGTAAAATGCAATTTTACCTCCCGGCATGCACCAGGCGTTTAATACATCTTCCTTAATAAGATTATATTCCCATTGGTAACCGGCGATTAATTCTTCGCTGCCGATTTGGTTCAAATATTTTTCAACAGCGTCGGTAACCCGGCGTCCCACTTTTCTTATTTCCTGAACTTCAGAATTATTTTTGGATATAGTTTCTTCCTGTAAAACCTGGTTGTAACTCTGCGTGCTGAGCGCCAGCATTTGCGAAGATGGAATAGCTGTAAATTGTTTCCTGTTGGTTAGAGGTACTGTACTGCAGGCGGTAATAATAAAAATAAAGAACAAACTTGTTAATCTTTTCATGACTTTTGCATTGTTTTATCGAACAGTCACTGAAACCAACAATATGCCAAACAGTTGAAATAAAACTGAAAGTCAATGAAAAACGGCTAAAAGCTGCTGTTTTTCCTAAAACCTGCCGTTGAAAAGAATACAATTTTGTCTATTTATATCCCCAACATGTGGAATTTTTTACCACAATTATTTTTTTAAATACGTGCAATCGGGTTTATATTTTTAATGAAATCAGATTTTGATTAGTGCTTTGTTTTTTTCCAGCCACTCATCAAATGACAGCAAATCGGGATTTAATTCCCTGGTCTGGTCAATGTCGCGTGCCCCGCAATACTCTTTTTCAAATTCTGCTTTAAACTGGAACATATTTCCCAAATCCTCGGCGCCGGGAAAACCAAAACTTCTGAAAACGGAAGGCGGAACATTATTATAATTGATTTTGGTATTTACCGTTTTTGAAAAAGCATCAGCCATTTGCTGCCCTGTAAGTTTTCCGCCGGCAATTCCCACAGTTTTGTTCATATATTTATCACCTGCCTTAAAAATTCCAAAAGCTGCCTTTCCAATATCTTCGGCTGCAATACCGGCTAATTTTTTGTCGCTCATCGGAAAAGTAATTGCCAGCTGCCCGTCGGGTCCTTTTTGAGGCCCCATTCCAAAATGTATAAAATTATCCCAAAAGAACGAAGTATTCAGCAATGTGTAAGGCACACCGCTGTTTTTGAAATAAATATTCGATTCACCTTTGGCATCAAAATGCGGTACTTTGTATTTCCCCATTAATGTTGGCATCCTGTCATCATCAATCGAAATCCAATTGCGCGTATCTTCCAGCGTTGACCAGATAACATGCTTTACTCCTGCCCCGGCAGCTGCTTCAGCCAAATTTTTTGCATGTTCTTTTTCTTTTTCCGGAGAAAAATGTTCCCAGAAAAAGGTTACGCAAAAAGCGCCGTAAGCTCCTTCAAAAGCCTTAACAAGGCTAGCTTTATTATCAATATCTGCCTCTGTAATTTCAGCTCCCAAACCGGCCAGCTCTTTTGCTTTATCTGAATTCGAATTCCGCGTGATTGCCCTGACAGTAAATTTACTTTCCTTGTCATTTAATATTGCTCTGACCAAGCCTCCACCTTGTGCGCCAGTTGCGCCAACTACTGCAATTACCTTCCTGTTTTCCATGCTTAATTTTGTTATTTTTAATTTCAAGCCGCAAGTTACGTTAAATCACGCGAAACAGAATACCTTTTTGTCTTTATTTTACATTTTACTCATTAAGTTAAAATGCGGAAAGATTTTTTAAAATACTATAATTTTAAATCGTAGTATTAAGACAAATTTGTCTTAAATTGAATTGGATTTAAAAATTAAAATTTATGAAGAAGTTTTACAGGTATTCAGTTGTTTTTGTGATAGTTGCCGCAGTAGCAATCCTACAGGCCTGTCAGAAAGAGGATGGGATTTTATCCGATGAAAATTTGTCGGAAAATTCTGCCCCGGAACTTAAAAGCCAAAATGTGAATACATTTTATGGCCCCACTATTCAAATTGGGCATGGAGTGGCCCGTGCGTGGATAATGGTTGATAAAAATGATATTCCACAATCTGTGGGATTCAATTTTACAGCGAAAGCGTTGGAGCGTCTTCCTGAACATCCATCAAGTTATGTTCTCTATTTTCCGGAAAACAAAGGAGGTGGATTTTACAATCATGCATTAATTGACTGGAATCCTCAAGGACATGAACCACCCGGAGTTTATGATTTGCCGCATTTCGACTTTCACTTTTACATCATTTCAAATGAAGAACGACTTGCAATTCCGCCAAAAAATGGATTTGATCTCTCCCCGGACAATAAATATATTCCACCGGCTTATTTTTTAATACCCGGAGTAGTGCCCGAAATGGGTGCTCACTGGATAGATCTTATGTCTCCGGAAAATACTGCCGATCTAAACGATGGAATTTTTACCCAAACATTTATCTGGGGATCACATGCCGGTGAATTTATTTTTTGGGAACCAATGGCAACAATTGCTTATCTGAAGGGGAAACCAAATGCTGAATTTCCTGTCAGACAACCATCGGCGTTTCAATTTGATGGCTGGTATCCAATGAACTACGAAATAAAATATTCAATGCATCCGGAACAATATACAGTGGCATTGACCAACCTGGTGCATCATAATGCTGAATAGTTAAACCAAATTTAGTAATTCAAAAAAATGCCGGATGAAAAATACTTCATACCGGCATTTGTTTTTTACCAAATCTAATTTCTGAAAACAAGATTTGAGCCTTCAACATCAATAACAATGGGATTGTCTTTATTTATTTTACCTGCCAGAATCTGTTTGGACAATTCATTCAAAACATACTTCTGCAGAATTCTTTTCACAGGTCTTGCACCAAAATGCGGATCAAATCCCATGGAAGCGAGCCAGTCGGTTGCTTTATCAGTTATTTCAAGTTTCACATCTTTTCCTGATAAACGTTTTACCACCTGGTTAAACTGCAGACGCACAATTTCATTAATATCGCTTCGTGAAAGTGGTGTAAAAACTATTGTTTCATCAATCCGGTTCAGAAATTCAGGGCGGAGTGTTTTACGCAGCAACTCCAATAATTTGCTCCGCGTTTGTTCCATAACAAGCGACTGATTCTCTTCATCCATATTTTCAAAACTTTCCTGAATGATATGCGACCCAAGATTGGATGTAATAATTATTACTGTGTTTTTAAAATTCACCACTCTTCCTTTATTATCGGTCAATCGGCCATCATCCAAAACCTGCAGCAGAATATTAAAAACATCCGGATGTGCCTTCTCGATTTCGTCGAACAAAACCACCGAATAAGGTTTATGCCGCACAGCTTCGGTTAACTGTCCACCTTCGTCGTATCCAACATATCCGGGAGGACTTCCGATTAACCGGGTTATTGAAAATTTCTCCTGGTATTCCGACATGTCAATACGGGTAATCATATTTTCATCGTCGAACATGTATTCTGCCAGGGCTTTTGCCAGTTCGGTTTTTCCTACGCCCGTTGATCCCAGAAAAATGAAGGATCCGATGGGCCGTTTTTCATCCTGCAATCCGGCCCGGCTTCGGCGGACAGCATCAGAAACTGCTGCTATTGCTTCATCCTGTCCCACTACTCGTTTATGAAGCTCTTCTTCCATTTGAAGCAGTTTTTCACGTTCGCTCTGCAGCATTTTTGCAACCGGAATCCCGGTCCAGCGGGCAACTACTTCTGCAATATCTTCCGCATCAACTTCTTCTTTTATTAAATTATCACCTTCTTTTAATTTGGTTAACTCCTTTTGATACTTTTCAATTTCGCGTTCAGCTTCCTTAATTTTCCCGTAACGCAATTCCGCTACTCTTTCATAATTTCCTTGTCTTTCAGCGCTTTCAGCTTCAAATTTCATCTCCTCAATTTCCGATTTCTTTTTCTGAATGGAGTCAATAACAGACTTTTCGCTTTGCCACTTGGCCCTTAATCTGGATTGATCTTCTTTTAAGTTCGAAATCTCTTCATTCAATGCAGAAAGTTTTCTGTCATCTTTTTCGCGTTTTATTGCTTCCCGCTCAATTTCAAGCTGTTTTACACGGCGCTCAATTTCATCCAATTCTTCCGGAACTGAATCCATTTCGAGCCGAAGTTTTGCTGCAGCTTCATCCATTAAATCAATGGCTTTATCCGGCAAAAACCTGTCGGAAATATACCGTTGCGAAAGCTCAACTGAAGCAATTATTGCATCATCTTTTATCCGCACTTTATGATGACTTTCGTACCTTTCCTTTATTCCGCGTAAAATTGAAATTGCGCTTAATGTATCCGGTTCATCAACTTTTACCACCTGAAAACGACGTTCCAGGGCTTTATCTTTTTCAAAATATTTCTGATATTCGTTAAAAGTAGTGGCGCCAATAGCACGCAGTTCGCCGCGGGCCAAAGCAGGTTTCAGAATATTTGCAGCATCCATGGCGCCTTCACCTTTTCCGGCTCCAACCAGCGTGTGAATTTCATCGATAAACAAAATTACTTCTTCGTTCGATTGCACCACTTCATTCACCACTGCTTTTAGCCGCTCTTCAAACTCGCCTTTGTATTTTGCCCCGGCAATCAAGGCGCCCATATCCAGCGAAAATACCTGCTTCGATTTCAGGTTTTCAGGAACATCTCCACGCACAATCCGGTGCGCCAAACCTTCTGCAATCGCTGTTTTTCCGGTACCTGGTTCTCCAATTAAAATAGGATTGTTTTTTGTTCGCCGCGAAAGAATTTGAAGGATTCGTCGAATTTCCTCATCGCGGCCAATTACGGGATCAAGTTTCCCGGAGCGGGCACGTTCATTTAAATTGAGTGCGAAACGATTTAATGAATTAAAACGATCTTCCGCCGTCTGACTGTCAACTTTCGAACCTTTCCGAAGTTCCTCGATTGCTTTTTGCATTTCCTTTTTCGAAATCCCGTTGTCCTTCATCAGGCGGCTAACAGAATCGCCGGTATCCAGCAAGCCAAGCAAAATATGTTCAACTGAAACATACTGATCGCCCATTTCCTGTGCAAGACCTACTGATTTCTGTAAAACCCGATTGGCTTCTGATGATAAATATTGGTCGCCACCGGTTACCTTTGGATACGATTCAACAATTTTATCGAGTGCCTGAACAAAAATCCCCAAATTCACATCCAGCTTTTTCAGCAAAAATCCAACAACATTTTCGGCCGAATGAAACAGACCTTTTAAAATGTGGCCGGTTTCAATTCCCTGCTGATTGTTTCCCTGGGCAACCTGAAAAGCATGTTGAATGGCTTCCTGACCTTTTATTGTAAAATTATTTAAGTTCATTTTTTAAATCTTTAAAATTTCACTTTTCGTATTACAAAAAAACAGCCATAACAAACTGAAAGACAATATGTCACATACAACTTATTAAACCTGAAAAAAATTCTGAAGTAGAATATGGAAGAATGAATATTTGGCAGAAGCTACCGAAAATTCAGAGAGAATATATGGAACCCTGAGGTAAAGCCTCGCGGAATTATATTGATTAAAAAAGCAGGAACGAAGATTCATTCCTGCTTTTTAACCTAACCAAATCTATTTTCTATGAAAAAACACACTATCTCTCAAACTCTTGTTACAAAACTACGACATAAAAGCGTTAACACAACTAAAGCAAAGTTAAAGAAAGTTAAACCTTCATAATCAAAGGGATAAACATCATAAATCAGCAACCATATTCAGCCAATTTTTAATATATTTGCCACACTTTTTCGAAAATTCCAAAAATGAAAATATGCAGCTGTTTTTTGAAAAAATCAAAAAAAAATTCGAATTTTCTGTTAAGATAACGTTACAATTTATTAATGCAACACCAATTTTTAAAACCCAAACATATTGAAAGCAAAGGGCTACAGTTTAACCGGGAATTCAATTGAATAGTTTCTTAAATGAAAAAATAGCATTACTTTAGCACCCCGTATTTATTTGAAAATTTCTTAGTACAATAACAATAAAAAATACAAATTTATGACAAAGTATGTATATACCTTTGGAGCAGGAAAAGCCGAAGGTAAAGCAAACATGAAAAACCTTTTAGGTGGCAAGGGAGCTAATCTTGCTGAAATGAATTTAATTGGCGTTCCTGTTCCTCCCGGATTTACAATTACTACCGAAGCCTGTACCATGTACAATGAGCAGGGTCAGGAAAAAACTTTTGAAACAATCAAAAGCGAGGTGAAAGCTGCTGTTGCACGTGTTGAAGAATTAACCGGTACAACTTTTGGCGACAAAGAAAATCCATGTTTAATGTCAGTTCGTTCCGGTGCCCGTGCATCAATGCCGGGAATGATGGATACCGTTTTAAACCTGGGAATGAATGACGATGCTGTTGAAGGTATTTCAAAAAAATCAGGAAATCCGCGTTTTGCCTGGGATTCGTACCGCCGTTTTGTACAAATGTATGGTGATGTGGTGATGGAAATGAAACCTGCCAGCAAAGAAGAAAGTGATCCTTTCGAAGAAATCATCGACGAATTAAAAGAAGAAAAAGGCATTCAGCTTGATACTGAATTTACAACTGAAGACCTCCAGGAATTGGTAGCCCGTTTTAAAGCTGCTGTTAAAAAAGTAACCGGAAAAGATTTCCCTACTGATCCATGGGAACAACTTTGGGGAGCAATTGCTGCAGTTTTTGGAAGCTGGAATAATCCACGGGCGATTTACTACCGTCGCATGGAACAAATCCCTGATGAATGGGGGACTGCAGTAAACGTGCAGGCAATGGTATTCGGTAATATGGGCGAAAGTTCAGCAACCGGTGTTGCCTTTACCCGCGATGCCGCTACCGGCGAAGATGTTTTTAACGGAGAATATTTAATTAATGCACAGGGTGAAGATGTTGTTGCAGGAATCAGAACTCCTCAGGAAATAACTCTTGAAGGTTCAAAAAAATGGGCAAAATTGCAGGGAATCAGTGAAGAAGAAAGAGCATCAAAATATCCTTCACTAGAAGAAACAATGCCTGAAATATATCTACAACTAAATGATACTCAACAAAAACTGGAAGATCATTACAGCGATATGCAGGATCTTGAATTTACAATTCAGGAAGGAAAATTGTGGTTGCTGCAAACCCGTAACGGAAAACGTACCGGCGCCGCAATGGTAAAAATTGCCGTTGATATGCTCGAACAAGGCAAAATTGATGAAAAAACTTCATTATCACGTGTAGATGCCAATAAACTGGACGAATTGCTTCACCCGGTATTTGAAACTTCGGCTATAAAAAGTGCAAGTGTTTTGGCAAAAGGATTACCTGCATCACCAGGTGCTGCTACCGGCCAGGTTGTATTCTTTGCGGATGAAGCTGCCAAATATCCTGCTTCAATTTTAGTGCGGGTTGAAACTTCGCCTGAAGATTTGGAAGGTATGCACGTTGCCAAAGGTATTTTAACCGCTCGCGGTGGAATGACTTCGCATGCAGCAGTTGTTGCCCGCGGAATGGGTAAATGCTGTGTGTCGGGTGCAGGTGCTGTAAAAATTAATTACAAAACCCGTGTAATGACCATCGACGGAAAAGAATTTATGGAAGGTGACTGGATTTCATTAAACGGCTCAACCGGAGAAGTTTATGACGGAAAAGTTGCCACAATGGATCCGGATATCAGCGGTGATTTTGGAAAAATTATGGATTTGGCAAATAAATTTTCCCGAATGAAAGTTCGTACCAATGCTGATACTCCTGCCGATGCAAGAATTGCACGCGATTTTGGAGCGCAGGGAATCGGACTTTGCCGTACAGAACACATGTTCTTCGAAGGCGAAAGAATTAAAGCCATGCGCGAAATGATTCTTGCGAAAACCGAAGAAAAAAGACGTAAGGCACTGGAAAAATTACTTCCATACCAGCGTGAGGATTTCGAAGGAATTCTGGAAGCCATGGCCGGTTATGGTGTAACTATTCGTTTACTTGATCCACCATTGCATGAATTTGTTCCGCACGAAGAAGCCAATCAATTAGAAATGGCAAATGAAATGGGAATTTCAGTTGAAGATGTTAAAGCACTGGTGGAAGACCTTCATGAATTTAACCCGATGCTGGGCCACCGTGGTTGCCGTTTGGGAAATACTTATCCTGAAATTACTGAAATGCAGGCAAGAGCAATTATTGAAGCTGCCGTTAATCTGAAACAAAAAGGTGTGGATGCCCGCCCTGAAATTATGGTTCCGCTTATTGGTACTGTAAAAGAACTTAAACTTCAGGCTGATATTATTAATGAAACCGCTAAAAAAGTGTTTGAGGAAAAAGGAACCGAAATTGATTACCTGGTTGGAACAATGATTGAGGTTCCGCGCGCTGCTGTAACTGCCGATGAAGTTGCCAAGGTTGCTGAATTTTTCTCATTCGGAACAAACGACCTTACTCAGATGACTTTTGGATATTCTCGCGATGATGCAGGAAAATTCCTCCCGATTTACATTCAAAAAGGAATTCTTAAAAACGATCCGTTCCAGATTCTTGATCAGGGTGGTGTTGGACAACTGGTTAAAATGGGAGTTGAAAAAGGTCGCAGCGTGAAACCTGATTTGAAAGTCGGAATTTGTGGCGAACATGGTGGTGAACCTTCATCAGTAATGTTCTGCGACAGTGTTGGTATGGATTACGTAAGCTGTTCTCCATACCGTGTTCCGATTGCACGTGTTGCTGCAGCACAAGCCAATATTAAATAGTTTTTAAAACTACACGATATCTAAGCCGCTCATTTTCAGAGCGGCTTTTTTTATACCAATTTTACTGTTAATCAACAAATTACAATCCGGCTTACGTAAAACCCGCATTAAAATAAGCGTATTTACCCGTGCAATTTTATACGTAAAAACACTCTTTTTTCGTATTCATTCATTTTTAATCTTTGCATCTACAAGCTGAATTTAAAAATGAAAAAAAATCAATTAAATAAAGATATTACCCCGGTACCCAACATTGTTAGACTTGACACATTCCAGAAACAACCTCAGAAAATGTTTCATCAAAATTTTTATCTCTATCTGGTCAATCAAAATGGTCCCTCCATTTTAAAATTTTGATGTCTACTGGGGTTTTTGTGCGGATTATCCGTGATTTAGGGGTTCTGACCAGAGCCCCTTTTTTTACATTTCAACAATTTTATTTTTTATGGCCCAAACAACTAAGCCGGCAATATTCCGGGCTCCGGATTTTTCAAGTAAATCTTTCCTGTAGCCCTCAATTGTGCGAATGCTTAGATCCATTGCAGAAGCGATATCGGCAGTTGTATATTCACGGCAAATATATTCCATAACCTGTATTTCCCTTGGATGCAACTCATCTTTGACGGCAGCAGGTGTTTTCGATATATTCTTAAGGTTCTTAAAAATTAATGCAGACGTTTCTTCAGAAAAGTAATAATCGGTTTTCATTACCTTGTCCAGCGCCAATTCCACCTCATCAGGTTCGGCATTTTTCCGTAAATAACCATTTACACCTTCATTTACCATATAAAGAATAAATTGCTCATCATCTTCCATAGTGAGAATAATTGTTTTTATTCTGGGATAAATGCTCTTTATTTTTTTATGCGCTTCAATTCCGTCCATTTGGGGCATGTGCAAATCCAGGAGGATAATTTCAGGTTTAGGATTCGTTTTTTCAAGCAATTCCAACAATTCAATACCATTTCCGGCTTCATATATATTATTCACCAGTTCGATTTCCGAAAGAAGCGAAATCACACCTTTTCTGAATAATTTATGATCATCAGTAACTACAATATCAATTTTTTGCTTTTCCATAATCAGGTTTCGGTATTAAAAATAAGTATGGCAGAAGTTCCTTTTCCGGGCGATGATTTTATTTTAAACCTGGCGTGCAAAATTTGTGTTCGGCTTTCCAGATTTTTCAGTCCAAGTCCGGTATGTAATTCTTCTTTCATATCAAAACCTTTTCCGTTGTCGGAAACAGAAACTGCAAAATATTGTGGTGCAAATCTGCATTTAACAATTATTGCCAAAGCTCCCGAATGTTTTATCGAATTGTTAAGCAGTTCCTGTATTATCCGGAAAACTGCCAGTTCCTTTTTTCCATCAAATCGCCTGATTTCACCAATGGTCCGGCACTCCGTTTTAAACTGCCCCGAATTATTAATCCGGTTAAGCAACTCATTCAATGCATAAAATAATCCTAATTTTTCGAGCGTCGGGGGCAACAAAGCATGCGAAATCCGGCGAACCTGATTGATTAATTCATCAACATAGATTTTTGTTTCACCGGCCAGTTCTTTGGAACTGCTGCTTTCCGTTTTTTTTTCAATTCTCGCAATGTTCATTTTAACCACCGAAAGCATCGCGCTAACTTCGTCGTGCAAATCCCGGGCAACACGGTTTCGTTCTTTTTCCTGAGCAAGAATTGTATTTTGAAGAATCTCTTTTTGTTGTTCTGATTTTATCCTGTTCAATTCCAATTCTTTTTTTAACAACCGTTTTTGATAGGTGATAAAAAAGAAAAAAATTGCACCTGCCAATAAAAGCATTCCGAATGTGCCTGTTAAGTAAACCAGAATTATTTCACTATTTCCTGAATCAGGCATTTGTTTTGTATTAATCGGAAAGTTTAAACTGGAAACAATTTAAAAAAAATTAAAATGGTTTAGAATTTAAGAATTGTACATGCTTCGTTCATCGCAATTTGGCGGACATAACCGGCAAAAATCAAAAACCTCGGAGGAATCGTCGTGTGCACGCGACTCCTTCACATCCGGATAAATCATAGCATTCATCGTTTTTGAAATGCCAAAGCTTATTTGTGCTTCCTGCGAATTCTGGGTATTAAAAATTTCGTGCAATTCATATTTGGTCATTAAATAAGCGTTGGGATAAATGTATTTTCTGAACGAAGCAGTCTCATTTTCGGCATCCAATTCTCCTTCCCGCCAATGCCGGAATCTTTTTATACTTTCTTTTACTTCGTTGGTTTTCGATGAAAAATTCTCATTTGTTTTACCCAGTTTAAATACCGGAGTTTCGTAATCGGCATAAACATCGCCACTTCCAAGGAGAAAAGCGGAAATGGCAAATGCACATAAAACATATTTACCTTCTACTTTATCAGGCTCAAGTCCCAGATAAATCCTCACCCTGTTTTCGTCTTCGCCATTCAACAGTTTGTAGGTTTCTTTCTGAATAACTATTGGCGGCTTTAATAAACTAAAGGTAAGTTTTTCTTCTTCCGAAAAATTCATTCTCCAGTTCTGGGCCTGTTTTTGCGGGATTTGGTCTCGTTTTAAATTTGCACTCATTTGTTTGGTAATTTGGTATAGTAAAAATATATAAAAACTTTTTAGGAAAACAGCTTGAGCAATATTTAAATCGATAATAAATAATTGAAAAAGAATTGCCGGTTTAATTCCTGTTCTTTCCAAAAAATATTTCGCGGTCAGATATAAAAAAAACTGCCGGTGATGGCAGTTTCTTTTGTTTCATTATTATTAATAGTACAAATCGTCGTCATAATAACCTTCGTTGTAAAAATCATCGTTGTAAGCATAATATCTTTCAGGATAATGAACCAGGCGGAAGCCTAAATCGGTATGCTCGAAAAACAGGTTTCCTACCCTGAAATACAAATAACCGTTGATATAAACCTGTTCGTAATCAGCAGGCAGATATTCAACTACCAATCCGAAAGGAACATCAACCAAAACATATCCAACTCCCCTGTAAAACCGGAATAAATGACCGTCGTAATCGTAGTACCGGTGATGATTGTGAACAAACATTACTGGCCGGTGAACAAATTTACGAATTACGTGGCCATAAACAGGATGATGATAATAATACCGGTGATACATATAAGATCTTGGATGATATCCATTGTAATAATCTATCCAGCTGTTGTAATTCCAGCGGTAATTTTCCCATTGATGGTTCCAATGATTATATTTCCGGTAATCGTAATGCTTGAAATAATTTTTGTTGAACTGGTTGTAGTGCCTGTTGTCTGACCGGTACCTGCCTGACCAGTTCTGGTTGCTTCCCTTATAATTTCTGTTTGCTGAATATCTTTCGTCGTTTTTATCCAGCCGGTACATATTGCTGCGGGTTCTGGAATCAGGTCTTCTGTTTACCTGTGCCTGATTTTGGGTGGAACTTCTTCTTCTTGAATTATCATACCTGCTGTTCCCTGTATCAGCATTTGTGCGTTGCCGGGTGCGGGCAGTTGTGTTCCGTTGGGAATTGCCTTGATTGCGTTTATTGTTATCAGGTACAGCCTGAGTTCTTTCGCGTGTTACCCGTCCGTTTGAACGGGAAGTAGTTTCTCGCCGTTGCTGCGGTGGTTTTGTAGTGGCCCGTCTTGGTTCGTTCTGACGATCAGGAGTTGTTGCTCTTTGTACGGTACGATTACTGCTGCTTTTAGTTTGTGGCGGCACCTGATCATTTTTCTTCCTCATTTGAACATTGCTTTTTGCCGACGAATTACCGGAACTTCTTCGTGGTGTATCGTAATTTCGAAAGGTGCTTTTTTCCTTTACGGCACTTTTTACCTGCTTATCGTCTTTGCGTTGTGCCTCGCTGCTCCTGCTGTTGGTTTCCCTGCGCTGTGCAGATGCAGGAAGTCCTGCCGAAATTATAACTGTTGCAAGAACAAAGCTCGTTATAAACAGTTTTACTTTTATTGGTTTCATGACTTTCAATTTAAATTCAACAATTAATTTGCTTTTTTTAGGTGCCTAATTTAAACTTAAAATACCGGTAATAACCCTAACATAACAAACGATATGCCAAACAGGCAATGCTTAGTTCCGCGTGTATTTGTGCATTAATAATAAGGAACTTACAGAATTTTTTATATTTAAATATTCTCTATATTTTTGCAGCGGTAAAAATGATAGTATGGGCAGAGTTTTAGCAATTGATTACGGAAAAAAAAGAGTAGGCATTGCCGTTACCGATCCGATGCAAATAATAGCCAATAATTTAACTACCATTCCGGCCCATACTGTTTGGAATTTTCTGGATGAATATTTTCAAAAGGAAGTGGTTGAAAAGGTTGTTGTTGGTTATCCGCGCAAATTGAACAACGAAGCGTCAGATGCTGTTATTTACATTAATCCTTTTCTCAAAAAATTTCAATTGAAATATCCCGGTATTCAATTGGAAATTATTGACGAAAGATTTACTTCAAAAATAGCATTCCAAACCATGATTGACGGAGGAGTGAAAAAACAAAAAAGAAGGGACAAAGCAATGGTGGATGCAATTAGCGCAACAATAATTTTACAAAGCTACCTTGAACAAAAACGAAATCAAAAGTGAAACGACCATGAATAAAGTGATTAAACATTACAGCTTGAGCATAAATTTCATGGAAGTTTCATGTGTAGCCTCTAAAAATTTAAAATCATAAGCACATGAAATATCCGATTACAGTATATGGAGATCCAATTTTGCGAAAGAAAGCCAAACCCATTGAACAGGATAAGGAAGGATTAAGCGAAATAATTGAAAATATGTGGGAAACCATGTATTATTCTGATGGTGTTGGACTTGCTGCCCCGCAGGTTGGAAAATCGATACGTATTTTTATGATTGATGCCAGCTCCGGAGCCGATGAAGAACCCGAACTCGAAGGTTTTAAAAAAGTTTTTATCAATCCACAGATACTCGAAATATCAGGCGATGAATGGGTTATGAATGAAGGGTGCCTGAGTTTGCCCGAAATCAGGGAAGATGTGGTTCGGCCCGACGTGGTGAGAATAAAATACTTCGATGAAAATTTTAATGAACATGATGAAGTTTTCAAAGGATTTGCCGGAAGAATAATTCAGCACGAATACGATCACCTGGAAGGAGTATTATTTGTTGATTATTTATCGCCGCTCAGAAAAAGATTACTGAAAGGAAAATTAAACAGTATTGCCCGTGGAAAAGTAACACCGCATTACAAAATAAAAGTGCCCGCGAAATAAGTGTAACCAATTAGCAGAATATTCGTTTTTGATGATTGCATTCTTTCACACCGAAAACGTTGGAAAAAATTGTTCAAAAAATACCTTTTCTCCGTCTTTCCGTTGCACTGGCAACCGGAATTTTGCTGGCATCTTATGTTGAACTTTCAGGTCAAACAGCTTTAATTTCCTTTGTTATTATTTTACTGGCATTGTTGCTGCTGAACCAGTTTTACAGGTATAAGCTTGCAACTTTATTCGGCATTGGCATTCATTTTTTATTGATCTTTTTAGGTTTTACAATTTATTCTTTCCAGAATAAAGAACCTGAATTTTACCCGGGTGGCAACTATTCGGCAACAGTTCTGGAAGCGCCGGTTGAAAAGGCAAACAGCTGGAAATCGGTACTCCGGATTAACACATTCAACCAAAACGATTCCGTTTTTTCGCCGGAAGAAAAAATGCTGGTGTATTTTTCGAAGCAAGGAAACGCAGCATATCTTGAACCTGGCGACATTGTTATTTTCAATGCCGCTCCACAGTTGATTTCAAACTATGGAAATCCGTTCGAGTTTGATTACAAAAAATTTCTGCAGCGGAGAAATATTTACCGGCAGGTTTATCTTTCAAAGCAAAACTGGTTTAAAACGGGTTTGCAAAGTTCGTTTTCGTTAAAACTGCTGGCTGAAAAAACCAGGATGAAACTGGTAGATATTTATCGAAGTAAAAATCTGGGTAAAAATGAAATGGATATTCTTTCGGCATTAACACTGGGTTATAAAGCCGAACTCGATCCACAAACCAAACAAACCTTTGCTTCAGCAGGAGCTTTGCATGTTTTGGCAGTTTCAGGATTACATGTCGGAATTATTTACTGGGTACTTACATCGGTATTTAGTTTTCTTAGAAGAAATAAAACCGGCAAATTTATTTTTGTCGCTGTAATTATTGCCTCCCTTTGGTTTTATGCTTTTTTAACCGGATTATCCCCTTCGGTTTCGCGTGCTGCAACTATGTTTTCTTTTTTGGTAATTGGCACAAACATGAACCGCCAAGTCAATATTTACAATTCACTGGCCGGTTCAGCATTTTTTTTATTGCTTGTAAATCCCAATAATCTGTTTGAAGTAGGATTCCAACTCTCCTATTCAGCCGTTTTTGGAATTGTATTTTTGCAACCAAAATTCGAAAAATTATTATTTATCCGGTATAAAGTTCCACGCTTTTTCTGGCAGTTATTAACGGTTTCGGTGGCGGCTCAAATAGCAACTTTCCCGTTTACCATTTACTATTTTAACCAGTTTCCAACCTATTTCTGGATTGCCAATTTGTTTGTCATACCAATTGTTACAGCTTTAATTCCACTTGGTTTTTCGCTTCTGATTTTCAATTCAATTTCATTTTTATCATCAATGTTGGCATTTTGCATCCGGTTAATTATTTATGTAATGTATGAACTGCTGCTGTCCATAGAATCGTTGCCGTATTCAGTGCTGGAAGTATCATTTTCAACCATTGAATTCATCCTCGTTTCGGGAATGCTTTTTTCAGTTTTTTTGTACCTCAACAAGCTAAATAAAAGGCATTTAATTGTATCTCTGGGATATGTTCTGTTTCTGCTGATTTTCTCAATAGCTGTTAAAATCAATACAGCATCTCAAAAGGAATTAATTGTTTACAATTATCCAAAAAATACTATTGTTCATCTTATTTCGGGTAAAACAAATTATATTGTTACAGAGAAGAAACTGGAACAGGAAGATTTCGCTTTTTCCCTGATTAACAATACGGTAAGAAGTTTAAAACTAAATCCTCCTACTTACTTAACATGTAATGGTAATTTTAAAGATGATTACTTTCTCCTGGAAAGCGGAATAATTGCATTTGACAATAAAACCTTTTTATTTGCTCCGGCTTCAATTAATTTCCCAAAAAATATTTCACCAAAAATTTTGATTAATCCTTCCGACTTAAATGAATATCAAGAAGTTAAGAAATCAAAATATGTGATTGTCACCAACAAAAATTACAATCAGCCAGATTTTCCTTCCGCAGAATTTTATTCCCCTGCAAAACGTGGAGCTTATATAAAAAAATGGTGACGCATATATTAAATGTGCCAAAAGAAACCAGAAAAAAAATTGAATTGCTGGTAATTCAAAAGTTAATATCTTACTTTGTAGCCTAAAAAATAAGAGAAAAAGAAGAATGAAAATTGTAATTGCAGGTGCCGGAGAAGTTGGTACACATTTGGCTAAAATGCTTAGTAATGAAGAACATGACATTGTTTTGCTGGATGACTCACCTGAGAAACTTGCTAAAATTAGTGGCGATGTAGATTTAATGACATATACCGGTTCCGCCCATTCATTTCAGGATTTAAAACAAACAGGTTTGGCAAAAGCAGATTTATTTATTGCTGTTACGCCATTCGAAGAACGAAATGTTCTGGCCTGTTCAATGGCTTCCTATCTGGGAGTTGGCCGTACAATTGCCCGAATCAATAACTCTGAATACCTTAAAGAAAGATACCGCGCAAAGCTCAATAATATGGGTATCAATGAATTAATTTACCCGGAAAGCCTTGCAGCAAAAGAAATTGTGGCAGCCATAAAACAAACCGGAACACGGCAATTAATCGAATTTTCGAACGGAAAGCTGTTGCTAATGGGAATTAAAGTAAGGGATGATGCCCCTATTATAAACCGGACTTTTATTGAACTGGGACAGGAAAATGAACAAATGCTGGTGGTTGCCATTAACCGCGATAATGAAACCATCATTCCAAAAGGTACCGATTTTATAAAAAGTGGCGACATCGTATTTTTTATTGCCACCCGCGCCGAACAACAACATGTATTTGAACTGACAGCCAAAAAAACCTTCGAAGTAAAAAATATTATGTTTTTGGGTGGAAGCCGGATTGCTCAAAAAGCAGTGGAAAAACTTGGCGACCAGTACCGCATAAAAGTTGTTGAAAGCGATATTGAAAAGTGCAGGCTCGTTGCCGAAAGCCAGGAAAGTGCACTTGTTATAAACGGAGATTGCCGCAACCTCAAATTACTTCAGGATGAAGGAATTGAAAAAATGGATGCCGTTGTTGCCACTACCGGAAATTCTGAAACCAATATATTAAGTTGTCATTTGGCTAAAAATGTGGGTGTAAGAAGAACCATTGCCGAAGTTGAAAACCTGGCTTTTATGGGCCTGGCCGAAAATATGAATATCGGCGGATTAATCAACAAAAAACTGATAGCAGCAAGTTATATCTACCGTTTTACCCTAAATGCGGCCATTTCTAATGTAAAATGCTTAACAGCTTCTGATGCCGAAGTTTTTGAATTTATAACCAAACCAAATGCCCGAATCACCCAAAAACCTGTTAAGGATCTGGATTTTCCGGATGAAGCAAAAATCGGTGGATATATTCGTGGCGAACAAGGTTACATTGCCAATGGCGATACTCATATAAAAGCCGGCGATCGGGTTGTTGTTTTTACTCTTCCTTCAGGTATTAAAAAATTGGAAAAGTATTTTAAGTAATTACTTAGTTTTTGCCAAAGCATGAATTATAAAATAATTATTCGCGTTCTTGGATTTTTGCTGTTTGTTGAAGGCTTTGCTATGCTTTTGGCACTTGTGGTGTCTTTAATTTATAACGAATATGATAAACACGGTTTTTTAATTTCGGCCGGAATTAATTTAATTATTGGTACTGCAATAATTTTACTCACTTCGAAAGTAAATAAAGAGATTCGCAAAAAAGAAGGTTTTATAATCGTTTCGTTTGTTTGGATTATCTTCTCATTTTTTGGCAGTTTGCCTTACGTTTTAAGTGGTGCAATTCCAAATTTCA
The DNA here is from genome assembly GCA_963771595.1 of uncultured Prolixibacteraceae bacterium. Lineage (GTDB taxonomy): Bacteria > Bacteroidota > Bacteroidia > Bacteroidales > Prolixibacteraceae > CAVYUC01. Next base: position 118,635 of record CAVYUC010000016.1, read on the forward strand.
CAAATGCTTTTTTCGAAACTATTTCAGGGTTTACTACTACAGGCTCATCCATTCTCTCCGATATTGAAGCACTTCCACATGGAATTTTGTTTTGGCGGAGCATTACGCAGTGGTTAGGCGGCATGGGAATTATTGTTTTGTCGCTGGCAATTTTACCTGTTTTCGGAATTGGAGGGATGCAGCTTTTTATGGCAGAAGTTCCCGGACCGACACCCGATAAAATAAGTCCGAGAATAAGACAAACAGCCAAAACGTTGTGGATAATTTACCTCGGATTTACTGTTGTTGAGACGCTGCTGTTGTGGCTGGGTGGAATGTCTTTCTTTGATGCAATCTGTCATTCATTCACGACAATGGCTACCGGAGGTTTTTCAACAAAGCAAGCCAGTCTTGCCTACTGGCAATCTCCGTTTATTCATTATGTTGTTATCCTGTTTATGTTTTTTGCAGGTACCAATTTTACCCTTTCCTATATCGCTATTAAAGGAAAATTTAACCGGGTTTTACGGGATGAAGAATTTAAATATTATACGTTATTTATTCTTGGTTTTACTTTATTCATTTTTGCTGGATTGCTGTTTACTGCACAACTTGGAATAGAACAGGCTTTTAGAGATTCTCTTTTTCAAGTGGTATCAATTATTACAACAACAGGTTTTGCTACTGCCGATTATTTAATTTGGCACCCGTTTCTAACCATGTTGATTTTTGCACTTTTCTTTTTTGGTGGTTCGGCAGGTTCAACCGGCGGTGGAATTAAAATAATGAGAATTGTAATTCTTATTAAAACCAGCTATTACGAATTGCGGCGAATGTTGCATCCGCACGCCATTATTCCTGTAAAATTCAACAAACATTCGGTTGATGCCAAAATTATTAGCAATGTGCTGGCTTTCTTCATGTTTTACTTTATCATTTTTGGTTTCAGCACTGTAGTTTTTATTATTATCGAACCCGAAGTGGAATCTGCAATGGGAGCAGTGGCAACCTGTTTGGGAAATATTGGGCCCGGATTGGGATCAGTTGGCCCTGCCGAAAATTTCCTTCATATTAAACCAGTTGGGAAATGGTTTCTTTCTTTTCTGATGTTGCTTGGACGGCTGGAATTGTTTACTATACTTGTATTATTTTCACCCGGTTTCTGGAGAGAATAAACCTGTTAATTCCGCTGCACAATTCCCTTACCCTGGCGCACAATTTCAATTCCATCGCCCGTGCAGTCAATAACAGTAGACGGAATCAATTCGCCATAGCCACCATCAATCACCAAGTCTACAAAGCCACCATATTTTTCATGAATCAATTCAGGGTCAGTCGTATATTCCAAAATTTCGTCTTCATCGTAAATCGATGTTGAAAGAATAGGATTTCCCAGCTCATAAACTACATCATGAATGATATTATTATCAGGAACGCGAATTCCCACTGTTTTTTTCTTGCCTTTAAAATATTTCGGAACGTTGTTGTTAGCTTCCAGAATAAAAGTGAAAGGGCCCGGCAAATTCTTTTTCATGAGTTTGAATACGGAATTCGGAATTGGTTTTGTATAATCGGAGATATGGCTTAAATCGCTGCAAATGAACGAGAAATTTGCTTTTTCAACCTTAATCCCTTTAAACCGCGCCACTTTTTCCACGGCTTTTGCGTTGGTAATATCACAACCAATGGCATAAACAGTGTCGGTGGGATAAATTATCACACCACCATCTCTCAAAATATCCACAATTTGTCTGATATCTTTGGGATTTGGATTTTCGTTGAATAACCGTACCAACATAGTTTTTATAAATTTGCGCACTAAAAGTATAACAATAGATTTATATAGAACGAATACATTCCGTTTTTCATGAAAAAATATGAAATCGTAAAAACAGCCGATGGTAGCAAAACCCTTTATTTACCCGAAATGAATGAACAATATCATTCGCTGAACGGCGCCGTTACCGAATCAGATTTTGTGTACCTGCAAAATGGATATTTACATCAGCAATCGAATGCGCCGGTGGTTTTGGAAGTTGGTTTTGGCACTGGTTTAAATTGCCTGTTAACGGCAATAAAAGCCAATGAATTAAAACGGCCAACTTTATATTATTCTGTTGAAAAATTCCCTTTGGATCCACTCCTCATTCAACAATTAAATTACGGAGAGCAGATTTCGCAAAATGCCGCCCGGCTCTTTCACCAGATACATACCTGCGAATGGGAAATTCCGGTGCAAATTTCAGAATATTTTCATTTGTGCAAAATGAATATGGATTTGACAGTTTCAGATTTGAACACTATTCGTAATTGTAATGTTATTTATTTTGATGCGTTTGGACCCGACAAACAACAGGAAATGTGGAGTCCTGAGATTTTTACAAAAATTTATAATAAAACCTTGAACGAAGGTATTTTCGTAACTTACAGTGCAAAAGGACAGGTTCGGCGACAACTTGCAGCAGCAGGTTTTACAATGGAACGACTACCCGGACCTCCCGGAAAAAAAGAAATGCTGAGGGGAATAAAATTCTTTTCAAAGATTTAATTGCCAAAAAATTACGTTATCTTCGCAAACTTTAAAACAAAAAGTAATATGACGGATAAGAAATTAACCGGAGAACTCGAAAAATTTAGTTATGCATTGGGAATGAGTGTTGCCTCAAACTTGATAAAATCAGGAGTAAAAAAAATAAATCCTGATATTTTTTTAACGGCATTAAATGACACATTCACAGGCGAAATGCCAAAAATGTTACCCGAAGAAGCAAATGAAATCCTTGAAAATTTTATGGCAAAAGTAAACGAAGGTCAGGAAAACAACCTGGCGGAAGGATTAACTTTTTTAGTCGAGAACAAGGATAAAGAAGGAGTGATTGAATTGCCGAGTGGCTTACAGTACAAAGTTTTAAAAGAAGGCGATGGCGAAATTCCCTCGTTAAACGATACGGTAAAATGCCATTATCATGGTACTTTAATCGATGGAACTGTTTTCGACAGTTCGGTTGAACGCGGCGAACCGGCAACATTTCCTGTTAACGGTGTAATTCAGGGTTGGGTGGAAGCACTTCAACTGATGCCGGCAGGTTCAAAATGGCGCCTTTTTATTCCTCCGGAACTGGCTTATGGCGAACAAGGTGCAGGTGGTGTGATAAAACCAAACACCACTTTGATTTTCGATGTAGAATTAATAGAAATTGTTTAAATATTTAATTACCATGAAAAATCGATTAGTAAGTTTTTCGGCAATCCTTTTAGCTGTTGTCGGAATGAGTTGTCAACAAAATGCAACTGTAAATAATGTAAATCTGGAAACTTCCACTGATTCTGTTGGTTATGCCATTGGTGTTTTGGTTGGAGCCAACAATAAGCAACAAATAGAAAACGCACCGGGTGGAGAAGATATTAATATTGATGCAATGGCGGCCGGATTTCGTTTGGCAGTTAAAGGCGAAGAAGCTGCAATGACCCGCGAGGAAGCCGATGCAGTGGTTCGTAATTATTTTGAAAAAGCCGGAGAAAATGAAGCTCAGAAAAATCTGGAAGAAGGAAATGCTTTTCTTGAAGAAAACAGACAACGCGAAGGTATAAAAACTACAGAAAGTGGTTTGCAGTATGAAGTGCTGGAGGAAGGAACCGGTGAAAAACCAGATTCAACCGACCGGGTTAGAGTACATTACACCGGAAAATTAATTGACGGAACAGTATTCGACAGTTCAGTTGAACGCGGAGAGCCGGCAGTTTTCAGAGTTGATCAGGTTATTCCTGGTTGGACAGAAGCCCTGCAAATGATGAAAGTTGGAGCAAAATGGAGAATTTACCTTCCTTCGCTGATTGCATACGGCGAACGTGGTGCAGGCGCGGATATCGGCCCAAATTCAGCTCTTATTTTCGATGTTGAATTACTGGAAATTGTGAAAGAATAACAGTTCATATTTTTTAATAAAAAAACCCTTTGTAATATTTTTTGCAAAGGGTTTCTTTTTTATATTCGCCTTCATGAGTTTACAAGTAAAAGGGAAAATAGAACAAATTTTAAAACCCGAATCGGGAGTGAGTCGGGCAGGAAAAGAGTGGCAAAAACAAGAGTTTGTAATTGAAACGGACGAGCAGTTTCCCCGAAAAGTCTGTTTCACCCTGTTCAACGATAAAACATCACTGATTAAGGGAATATCGGCGGGAGAAGAGGTGGAAGTTTCGTTTAATCTCGAGTCACGGGAGTATAACGGAAAGTGGTTTCACAATATCAATGCCTGGAAAATAGAAAAACCTGCTGCGGCAAATATACCTGAATCGCCTCCGGAATTCAGAATGGAAGATATTCCACCGGAACCGGATGAGGACCAGGCAAACGATTTGCCTTTTTAATCCGAATTGATTGGGCAAAAAAATGAAGTTTTAGATTGTAAAACTTCATTTTTTTATTGCCTGAAAAATAGATTTAATCTTTCACACAACGGACACTAGTTCCTGAATCCTTAGTTCTGTATGGTCTTATAAAATCAGAGCTATCAAGAATCATTAACCGTCCCCATGCATTTTGACTGTCAACCTGTGTAGCCGACCAAAATCCCGCCATTCCGTAATATCCGTAAAAATCAAGGTCATTCGCCGTTTCTGCGTCGTAACCCAATCCGCGATAACCGCCTGGCAATGCTTTAAATTCATAACTATCAATTCCTTTGTCAACAAACCAACCAGTTTTCCCTTTCAATTGTCCTCCCACATTAGACCAGGTTCCTTCTGCATTTTTAGATCCGCCTTTATCGTCAGCAACAAACTTGGCCAGCCGTTCCCATTCAGCATCCGATGGCAAATGCCATCCTGCAGGACAAGCTGTTTTTGCCGCTTCCCAGTTGTACAATACACCAAACGATTTGTACTTGCCGGTTTGTTTTGCAGCATAAACATCGGTGCCATCGTAACCGTAAACATAATACCGCGGTTCAGTTAGAGAACCATTTGCCAGCCTGTTTACCGATGGCAAATATGCCAGATTTTGAGCCATCCACCACTGATTACCAATCTTTACTGTTTTATATTTCATTCCTTCATACAGTATGGAATCTGTTTCGGCCAAAATTTCTTCAGCAGTGGTAAATGTTTTGGTAACACCAACTGTTGTACCTTGTGCGCTGGAAGCAAAAGCGCAAACATAATATTTTGTATTTGGCTGCAAACCACTTACTGATTTATAATAAACGCCCAATCCGGATCCTGCTCTTTCAATGTTGTCATTATTATCGGGTGTATTGTCTGTAGTACTCCAGTAAAAACCTCTTGCAGTAATTTCAGAACCACCATCACTGGTAACTTCACCTTTAAACCGTGCAGTCCTTGAAGCAACATTCAAAACACTGTGTGTAATCACCGAAGGCATATTAACCGAAGTTGTAAAATTAATTACCTCCCCCAAAGCAGTTCCTTTTTTATTAACTGCAAATGCTCTTATATAATATACTGAATTTGCCTGCAATCCGTTTATTGTTGCACTAAAAATTTCGCCATTATCTGAAGCAACCACATTTCCGGTGGTAACTACATTATCATTTTGATTTGGCTCTGTGTTGGTTGCACTCCAGTAAAAACCCCTTGAGGTGACATCAGCCCCACCATTATCCGTCATATTAAAGATGATTTGAACTGAATTTAAACCAATATCATCTAAATCAGGAATTTCAATTGATGGAACCGAATATTTAAATAAACCAAAATCGGAATAAACAGGAAAACAGTTGTCTTCTGTAATTTTAGCGCGGTAATATCCTGATGTATCAGTTAATGACAATTGCAAAGTATCTGCCTCTTTCCCTATTATATCTATCCAGTCAAGGGAATCGGCACTGAATTGCCATTGAATTTTCCCCCGATGCTCAGGTACTATCAATCTTAAATTTTCTTCTGTAATTGCAATCGTTTCGGAATTCTTGTAAAACGTTTGCGCTTTAATTGCAGGAGCAGCAAATAATAAAACTACAATAATTATATATATCTTTTTCATAACAGCTCGATTTGGAAATTAATGAATGACGAATTTTTTTGTGACTAAACCAGTTTTTGTCTTGGCAGTAAACTGATAAGCCCCCTGAACTTTTGGTAAGTTCACCTCTCCCGAATAATAGCCGGAAAAATTACTGACCTCTTTATACAGCACCTGTTTTCCTTCAATATTTGTAATTAAAATTTCCATTTTTCCGGGAATATCGCTGTTAATTTTGAAGTTAAATTTTCCGCTACTGGGATTGGGGAAAATGATCAAAAACATATTTCCTTTTTGGGTCAAGTTAATGGCAGTTAAATTAATGTCGAATGTTTCTGAACATCCACTGGCATCAGTAACCGTTACCGGATAACTTTGAACAGAATCTGCAACAATAACATCTTCCGTTGATTGATTTTCCGGCCATTCATAAGAATAAGGAGGTGTGCCACCAGCCGCAGTAACATCAATCACTTTATGATTTACCTCTCCAATAATAGTATCCCTGATTTCAAAATCAGTAACCAACGGATTAGTTTCAACAACTTCAAAAGTGTCGGTGAGTATCTGGTTTGTATAATCAGTTACCGTTAAAACATATTCTCCGGGAGTTAAATCGGTTATTTTATTTGAAGTGGCTCCATTCGACCAGCTAATATTGTAAGGTGGCGTTCCGTCAAATACCTCAACTTCAATTGATCCTCCGCCAAAACAGTTTGCACTATTTTCTACTGTTGCCGAAATTCCAACAGGTTTTAATACTTCTACACTATACTGAACATCTGCGGAACAACCATTTTCATCCAGAACAGTAACGGTATAAACAGTAGTAGTATCGGGCGAAACTTCAGGATTTTGGGAAGTTGCATTTTCGATTACAGACCCTCCTGTCCAGGAAAAAGTGTAATTACCCGAACCACCTGAAACATCAAGATTATAGCCGAGCTGAACTGATTCACCTGAAAAAATTGTTGTATCTGTGGCATTCGCAGAAACCTGAAATTGTGGTGGCTGAACAATATTCAAAATAATATCCTGCTGGGCCGAGACTGCAGACGTAACCAGAACTAAAATGGCAATTAAAAAAAAGTTAAAATTTTTCATAAACAGCAATATTGGAGTTTGGGCGAATGTACCTATTTTTTATTTAAGATTAAAATCAATATTATTCCCATTTTTTGTGAATAAACAAATCTTTCAGAGATAAGCTATCCGGCAATTCGGGTTATATGGGAAACTCCCCCACCAACATTACATTTGCACTTCGTCACAAACTGTTGTTTAGGCTATTTCCAAATGAGAGTTAGCGTCAAAATCAATTGTCATTTTACTTTTGTTTATAAAGCATCAAAAACTTTCATTATTGTCGATAACCTAACGTCATTTGCAACTAACATAAAGAATAATCCTTATTTCAATTTGTTGGATTATTCAATCCCCGCACAAACCATTGACGGATACGAACCCGATTAGTTTTTAACGATTTTGGTGGTTCGGATGCAGTCGTTTTGTTGTATTGTTAAGAAGTAAATGCCGTTGGTGTAACCTGAAATGTCAATTTCCGCTCCCGGTTGTCTAATTTCTACCATATTTTTCCTGTCAACGATTTCTCCGCGGCTGTTCCAAGTTGAAACAGAAACCGGGCCGCTTATCCTGTCGCTTTTAAGAAACAAATACCCACTGGTGGGATTGGGATAAACAAGAAATTCTTCCGGCTGCAGGGCCAGTGTTTTATTTCCGGTTAAGCTTCGTACCGCAACGGTTTGGTTCAATTGGTTATATCCTGAAGTACTTTCCCACACTCCTTCATTGGCAAAGCGAATGGCATATTCAGGCCGGGCGCTCAGCGTTTCACTTGAATCCGGCAAATTCAGATAACATGTATAAGAACCTTCGGGCAATTCCGAAAGGTCAAAAACCTGGTCCAGATTCACTGCTGTTTCCCATTTCCGGATATCAGTTGAATCAAACGAAAAGGAATGAATGGAATCGTTTTCATTATTTTTCAGCACCAGGTAAACATCCCTGTATTTCGAAGGCCTTGCAAAGCCAACATTATCCAGGTTGATTTCAACCGATAAATTTTTGCCGTTCAATACAAAATCACTGCTGCGAAGCACAAAACGGTAGCCCAGCCGGCGGAGAATTTCATCGTAATGCCCCGACTCTATCCAGTTTGTCCAGTTTTGAGTATAATAATCGCGGTTTAACGTTGTCCAGTTGGTCATGTCCATTTCATTAACCGCATTCGCCCCGTCGGTTCTTGGCGCTTTAACTCCATTTGTTTCGCCGGTCATGATTGTATATTTGGTTTCATTGGCCAGATACTTGTAATCGATCGTTCCCACAGGGTTTTGGTTTTCACTGCTTACGCTGTATGTTCCCATATCACCCCAACCATTCAAAAATGCATCGTTAAAGAAACCTATCCTTGCATTTGCTGTATTTTGATAAGCTGAAGTTTCGTTCAGCTGGGAATTTCCGTAGAGCGTCTTTTTAATTTTGGGATAGCGCACCTGAAGAGGTATTCCGGCAGGTGTGACATTTAACATCGCATTCACTATCTCTTTCCTGTTTTTCCATTGGGCAGCACTGATGCTTCCTTCGGTGCCAAATTCAGCTGAATTTGTGTAATACCATTCTCCCCAGGTTCCAATAAATCCTGCCTGGTGTGAAAGAATAATATCTTTGTTGCTTTCCAGAAGTGGTGCCAGCTGTTCAATGTGAGCCAGTATCTGTGATTTTTCAGGCTGCTGCGGAGATGATTCTATTCTATCGGAATAAGCAAACCGGACGATGCATTTTAAACCTGCATTTCTAATCCTGTTGAAATCAAGGTTAATATTGTCCAGGTAGTTCTGAGAAATAGTTGTATCCATAAACGTACTGAGCAAAAAATGGCGGTAAACAACAGTCACTTTTTCAGCGCCGGTGCGCCATCCCCTGATTTCAGATTCACTAATGTTTGAATAACCTGTATTCGTGTAATAATTTGTATTGGTAATGGAATATTTTTGAAGCCCTCGCTCCGGATTTGCGATAATATCAAATGATTCGGTATAATTCACACTGCTTTTCTCCTGGGAATAGCCGGTAATAACATTGGACACCAGGCAAATCAGCATAATAAATAAAGAGATTTGGTTTTTCATCGTTGCATTTTTCATCGTTTCGTTTCTCAATCAATATCCGGCAAACGGATTGTCAAATATATAAAATAGTATTACCCGGTAAAACTATTGAGACTGAATGAGAGTGAGAATAAGAGCAAATCCAATCACATATAATTTTCGGCCATTGAGGCTCTTGTCGTACATTCTCTTCTCTAATGGTCGTTCTCTTTGCAGAGATGCTATGCAATTCGGGCTGAAGCCCAGGCGCTTAGCATCATGATTAACCCCAGGCTTAAGCCTGGGGTTAGTGAAAGCCTTTGCTAACCGGTTTTTTAGCACAAAATTACAAACAGAAAACAAATGAGTTTGCAAATTTTCAAATCATGCTTTAACAAGATTAAAGAGCCGTAATATTTCAACTGAAAAGGTGCTTTCGATTTTAAAAAGACCAGATTCAGTTTCAATTCAGGATGAAATAAACTGCACTATACACAACTGTTTAATTTGATATTTTTGAATATAATATTAAACATCGTTTTGAATATTTTATCTTCAACAAAAAAAGTATGGGCATAACAATTCACTATAAAGGAAAACTGGATTCCGCAGAACGCATCGACCCCTTTCTTGAAGAAATGGAAGACATTGCCAAATCGATGGAATGGAATTATACATTAATAGAAAAAGATCGGAACGACCTGGTCCCGGTGAAAGGTTTGTTTATTCAGCCGCATTCCCGGTCTGAATTTCTTACTTTCGCCTGTGACGAAGATGGTTACCTCCGAAATGCTATTAACCTGGAACATTTTAAAAACGATGTGTCCTACTCTTTTAATAACCACATAAAAACACAGTTTGCGCCTGTAGAAATTCATATCGCTGTTATCCGGTTGCTTCGTTACGTAAAGGAAAAATTTATAGCTGATTTGGAAGTTTATGATGAAGGTCAGTACTGGGAAACCGACAATATAAATATTTTACAAAAGCAATTCGAAGTACTCAATGCGATGATGGATAAACTGGAAGACATTTTGAATTCTATCCCCTTTGACAAGAATAAAAATGCAGATTCCATTGCCGATAAAATTGAAAAGATACTTAAAAACCGTTCTGGCAAAAAATAGTAAATTAGGTGTTTTAAAATCAATCCGATGAAACGAAGCGAAATAAATCAACTGATTTCAGAAGCAAAAGATTTCTTCGAAAAAATGAATTTCAAGCTTCCTCCATGGGGGTATTGGCGACCGGAGGAGTGGCAGGGAAAAGAAGAAAGTTGTGCCGAAATTGCAGAAAACATGCTTGGATGGGATTTAACTGATTTTGGCAGCAGCAATTTTCACCGTCGCGGTTTGCTGCTGTTTACCATCCGGAACGGCAACCTGCAAAAAGATAAAAAACCGTACGCCGAAAAAATAATGATTGTGGAGGAAAACCAGGAAACCCCGATGCATTACCACTGGCACAAAATGGAAGACATCATCAACCGCGGAGGGGGAAACCTGGTGATTGAGCTGTACAATTCCACAAAAGACAATCAGCTTGCTGATACGGAAGTTCAGGTAAAAACAGATGGCATTTTGCAGAAAATTGAAGCTGGCGGAACGATAGTTTTAAAACCTGGGGAAAGCATCACCCTGGAACAGGGAATGTACCACCGGTTTTACGGGGAAGAAGGAAAAGGTAAGGTATTGGTGGGTGAAGTCAGCGCAGTAAACGACGATAATACCGATAACTGTTTCCGGGAAGAGCTGGGACGGTTCCCGGAAATCGAAGAAGATGAAAAACCGCTTCATTTATTAGTTTCCGACTATAAAAATTACTTTTAATGTTTGTGAATCCCGGTGTTGAGCTTTTATGGCAAGCTTATTTTTGCCAGGCTTTCACAAATCATAATATCATACTGAAAAGAATTTTCGGATGAGCAATAAAATCATAATAACTGGAACAGGCTGTGCCCTTGCCGACTTTGTGTACAACAACATTGCTTTTAACAGCCATGAATTTCAAAAATACAGCAGCAAAAAGCCGGGTGACGGAGGGTTGTCGCCCGGACGGCTGGTTTTTACCGAAGAGCTGGAAAACTTTGCCGGAAAACCTTATCCTGAAATCATTGCTGAAATTACGGGAAATAAAACGCCGGAAACGTTTAACATTGGTGGCCCATCGCTGGTGTCGCTGATTCACGCCGCACAGGTATTAACGGATAATACGTTTGAAGTCAGATTCTATGGAATTTCGGGACAGGATGAAACAGCGGGAAAAATAAGGCAGCTTCTGAAAAAAACACCTGTTGATATGGCATATTTCCTGCCACATAGTTCAAAACCAACGCCGTTTACCCACGTCCTTTCCGACCCGTCATTTGACAATGGCCACGGCGAACGTACCTTCATCAATAACATTGGCGCTGCCTGGGATTTGACACCTGACCTTTTACCGGACAGCTTTTTTGAATCGGATATAGTATGTTTTGGTGGAACAGCGCTAACTCCAAAGCTCCACGATAATTTGCATTATCTCCTGAAAACGGCCAAACAAAACAACTGCTTCACGGTGGTAAATACAGTATATGATTTCCGCAGCGAAAAACAAAATCCCGGCAAACCCTGGCCTTTGGGTGAAACGGAACTAAGCTTCCCCAACATTGACCTATTGATTATGGATAACGAAGAAGCCTTAAAAATCAGCGGGAAGGACTCGATACCGGAAGTTCTTGAATTTTATGTGTCGAAAACCAATGCATTTGTCATTACACGTGGTTCTGCCCCTGTTTTCTGTTATTCTTCGGGAAAACTCTTCAGTCCTGAATCAGGAGAATTACCGGTTTCAAAAGCAGTGACTTCAAAACTGCAATCCGGTGCAATACAAACTGGCGACACTACCGGCTGCGGCGATAATTTTACTGGCGGAGTCATTGCGTCCATTGCTGAACAATTGCTTTCGGGTAAACAAAAACTGAACCTACGGGAAGCCGTTGTTTCAGGTATTTGTGCCGGTGGATTTACCTGTTTTTACGCGGGCGGAACTTATTTTGAAAAATCGGCAGGAGAGAAAAAACAGGAAATCCGTAAATTAATTTCAGCATACCGCGAACAATAAAAATCATGAAGAAACTAGTGCTGTTTGGCGCAGGAAAAATCGGGCGGTCGTATATTGCACAGCTTTTCAGCCGGGCTGGTTACGAAACGGTGTTCGTTGATATTGACCAAAATCTTATCCGTCTCCTCAACGAGCGAAAGGCCTATCCTGTTGTTATCAGGGATAAACAGCAGGAAATTATCCGGGTTGAAAATGTCCGGGCGGTTCATGTTTCGGAAACGGATAAAGTTATGGAAGAATTGGCCGGGGCTGCAATTGTTGCCACTTCGGTGGGGCAAAAAGGATTGCCTTCGCTTTTTCCGCTGCTGGCAGAGGGATTACAACTTCGCCGGCAAAAAAACGAACTGCCACTGGATATTCTAATTGCTGAAAATATTCGCAATGCCGACCTGCTTTTTCAACGTGAATTAAAAAAACACCTTCCGAAGAATTATCCTTTTGAGAAGCTAGTGGGTTTGGTGGAAACCAGCATCGGGAAAATGGTGCCGATAATGACTGCAAAAGATATGGAAGAAGATGCGCTGCAGATTTTCGCCGAAGCATACAATACATTACCGGTAGATGCTAAAGCGTTTAAAAATCCGGTTCCTGATGTGCAGGGCCTGGCACCCAAACAAAACATGAAAGCATGGGTCGATCGGAAATCATTTATCCATAACCTCGGACACGCGGCAGCAGCCTATTTCGGATACCTGGAGCATCCGGAGGAGAACCTGCTTTGGAAAGTGCTTGCAGATAAAAAGGTTTACCATAAAACCCGCGATACCATGCTGCAATCGGTTGGCATCCTGGCTAAAAAATATCCGGAGGAGTTTACTTTTACCGGACTGGAAGCACACACAGATGACTTGCTGCAACGTTTTCAAAATCGCTCACTGGGCGATACTGTTTTTCGTGTGGGATGTGATTTGTACCGTAAGCTGGATAAAAACGACAGGCTGGCAGGCGCGATCCACCTGGCACGGGAAGAACAACTCTCCTATGAAAAAATTCTGGAAGCGCTGGTTGCAGGATTTTATTTTCGCGAAACAGATGAAAACGGAAAGTTATTTCCTGCAGATCGACAATTTATTTCCGACCTGGAACAATCGGGTTTTGAGAAACTCTTTCAGAAAACTACAGGAATTAATAACCTGCTGATTTTGGAAAAAGCCAGGCTGATTCAACAGAATATAACCTCATCCTTTTAATAAATCTGCAGCGCCTGCCCAACCTGCAATACAGAACTTTCTGTCAGATTATTCAACTGGCAGAGCAAATTCATGGACGTCCGGAAGCGCCGTGATATTTTCCACAATGAATCGCCCTGTTGCACTTTGTAAACCTGCGGCGCTGCGCTGTTTCCAGCATAACCCGCTGTCTTTAAATTCCGGTTTAAATTGGCCAGTGTTTCCGTATGTATTGCTTTTTTATGTACACGGTCATTTTCAAAATCAAATACCAGTTCCGGATCATAAGGCCGTTCATTTTCCCTGATTTCAAAATGAAGATGTTCAGTAGTGGCGCGTCCGGTTCGTCCGGCCAGTCCAAGGGGTTCGCCTTTTTGCACAAAATCATCATCTTCCACCAAAAAGGCGGATAGATGGGCATAACAGGTTTCGAGATTGTTGCCGTGACTGATGACCACCATATTTCCATACCCGTGGTAATAGTGGGCTCTTGTAATGGCTCCGTTGAAGGCAGCATAAACAGTATCGCCTTTATCCAGTTTTATATCTGTGCCGGTGTGTATCCTCCCCGACCGCAGCCCAAAACGGCTGATTATTTTTCCGTTTGCCGGTGCAGAAAATCCGGCAAATATATTTCCTGCAGGAACATCTTTACCAAAAGCAACAGAACCGGTTAATCCCAAAAGTTCCGGAGAATTAACCTCCAGTGAATCAAACCGAGCCAGGCTTAAAGGCGCGGAAAATCCGGGTACAACCACCAATGAATCGGTATTTACATATTGTGCCCTTGAAAAAAATGAACACCACAATAAAGACAGCAGAAGAATTCCTGTTTTTCCCATTCAGTTTAATTCAGGTTGAAAAAATACAAAATTATTTGATTCAAAAATCTGCGCAATAGTAATTAAAATTAGGTTTACTGAAACCGGCAGAAATTGCTTTTGCCAAACACTAACAAATCATTTACTACCCGTTAACAAATTAAGGATACTGAAAGCGCAAAAAATCAAGTGTACTTTTAGAATTCCATACTTGAAAAAAGAGAAAATCTAAAATATCGAATAAGAAATAAGAAATAAGGAATAAGAAAATTCTTACCTGTTTGTCATTTCGACGAATATCTGAGGAGAAATCTGGTTCCAAATTATTATCAATTCGACGAGTACCCAAGGAGAAATTTGGTTCCAAATTATTGTCATCTCGACGAGTACCCGAGGAGAAATCTGTTGCAAATTAAGGTCTTTTGGACAAGTGTGCGAGGAGAAATCTCTTTCAATTTAAAAGATTTCTCATCCGGGAATACCGGGAGCCGGACTTTCCAAGTCCGGTTAATTGACTTCGATATAGGAAATTCGAAGTCCCATTGACTGAACCCGTCCAAAAGATTTTTATATATGTTGAGAAAATAACAAATGGAACTAAAACTTTTTCCACACAGCAATAAAAAGCAAAATCCATCCGGCAATAAAACTGAGTCCGCCAAATGGTGTAATTGCACCGAGCCATTTGATTCCGGAAATTGCCAGAACATATAAACTGCCCGAAAACAAAATAATCCCCACCGTTAAAAGAATGGCTGACCAATTCAGCCATCCGGAGGGCATGGAAAGCGAAAGCATGCCCACCAGCAATAATCCAAGGGCATGATAAAAATGGTATTCAACGCCGGTTTTGTAGTTTTGCAACATTTCATCCGAGAGGTGCGATTTTAACCCGTGTGCCCCGAAAGCGCCTATGGCGACAGCCAGGGCTAACAAAACAGAGGCAGTCATGATTATGGTTTTGCTCATTGTTCTTTTTTTATATTCAGTGTAATCAACAAATTATTGCAAATGATGTTTCCAATGTTTCATTTCTTCTTTAATTTCATTCATCTACTTACCCATATGATTAGATAGGTTTCACCTTTATTTATTATTTTTGTTGAAACAACTGTTTTAAAGCAAATGACCAATAACGAGAAAATACAAATTATAAATAAACTGAAAGAGATACTTTCAAATGAAGATGAGGTTTCCAAAATTGTCGTCTTCGGCTCTTTCTTGCAATCCAAAAATCCAAATGATATCGATGTGGCCATCTTCCAGGACAGCAGGGAGATTTACCTGAAACTAGCTTTAAAATACAGAAAATTAACACGGGAAATCGCCAGGATATTGCCAGTTGATATTATTCCTGTAAAAACAAATGCTTCCGGAATATTCTTAAATGAAATAAACACAGGAGAGGTTATTTATGAAAGATGAAACTAAAGTTTGGTTAAAATTTGCAGATGAAAATCTTGAATCTGCAGAAGTTTTATTAAAAAGTTCATTGTTCAATCCTTGTCTTCAAAATTCACAGCAATGCGTAGAAAAAGCAATTAAAGCATTACTTATTGAGAATAATATTCAACCCAAAAAGACACACGATATTTTTGAACTTAGTCAACTTTTAAATGTAAACAACCTGCATGTCGAAATTTCAGATGAAGATTGTGATTTGTTGAATTCCATTTATTTGCCTTCAAAGTATCCGTTAGGGAGCGCTCTTCCGGATTTTATACCTGGTTCTGAAATTTGTAAACACGTGTTGGAAATTGCTAAACAGGTTTTTTCTGATATCAGCAATCAGTTAAACCAATAGTTGACCTGCAACATTCCATTTGTTAACAGACCTGGAAAATCCGCCTCCCAAAAACAGGACACCAAAGGACAGCACATTTCATCAGCTTTTGTTAATTTGCAGCAGAATTTTATTTTGTAAAAATGATAAAAAACAACTCTATTTTTAAGTCATTTCCGGATGAACAAACCTTACTGAAGAAATATGGAAATACACATGCCAAAGATATTCCGGATATCAATGGGCACATCCATACACCGCATTCTTTCAGCGCCTTTTCTGATATCGAACAGGCCTTTCAACTGGCACAAAAAGAAGGTGTTTCGGTTTTGGGAATCAATGATTTTTACACTACCGACGGCTACGATGAATTTGCTGAACTGGCCCAACAATATTCTGTTTTCCCGCTGTTCAACATCGAATTCATGGCCTTGCAAAACGATTTACAGGAGGCCGGCATTCGGGTAAATGATCCCAACAATCCGGGCCGCACCTATTTTAGCGGAAAAGGGCTGCGGCAACCGGCTAATATGAGCGAGGTTTCGTTCAGGAAAATAAAGGATTTACAGGAGGAAAGCAACCGGCAGACCTATGAAATGGTGATAAAGCTAAATGCCTTCTTTGCAGAAAACAACATTGGTATTCAGTTCGATCCGGCAGAAGTTCAAAGCCGGCTGGCCAAAAACCTGTTCCGCGAACGGCATATTGCACAGGCCATCCGCATTGCTGTTTTCGAAAAAGAGGAAACCGATTTGGGAAGGGCACAACTTTTCAATAAAATATTCCAGGGGAAAGAGATAAAATCGGCCATCGATGATGTGGCGGGACTGGAAAATGAAATACGCGGCAACCTATTAAAAGCGGGCGGTGCTGCATTTGTGCCGGAAGATCCGAAAGCATTTCTTTCGCTGGAAGAAGTTACCCACATTATCATCGATGCCGGGGGAATTCCATGTTACCCGGTTTTGCTCGATTTTGGCAACGCCAGTTTTACCGATTATGAAGCCGATAAAGAAAAACTTTTACAGGAACTGCTCAAAAATGAGGTGTATTGCATTGAACTGATTCCGGGAAGAAATGATTATCATATTCTGAAGGATTTCGTCAGTTATTTTCATAAAAACAATTTCGTCATCACCTTTGGTACAGAGCACAATACCCCTAAACTGGATCCGATGAAAGTTACCGGCGGAGGAGGAATTGAGCTGGATGATGAATTGAAACAAATTAATTATGAAGGCGCCGCAGTTATCGCCGCCCACCAGTACCTCCTCTCTAATGGTATGGTGGGGTACCTGGCAGGTAAAAAGGCAAAAACTGAAGAAAAAGATTATTTTATTGAACTGGGAAAAGCAGTCATAGATCAGTTTTGAAACAATAAAACTAACACCATCCTTTTAGGGCGATGAATACTCAAAGGATAAATATGAAAAAATAATGAGACTGTCCCAAAATTCTGTCATTCTGAGCGAAGTCGAAGAATCTGTAAATTGAAAAAGAAATGTTTCGACTACGCTCAACATGACAAAATCAATTGAAACTATACGTTTGGGATATTCTCCAAAACATAAAAAAACAATGAAACCGGAAATAAAAGATTTAGTAGACATTTCGCAACGGTACGGACAAAGAAAAGAATTCGTCATTGCCGGCGGCGGAAATACATCATTTAAGGACGAAAACCACCTCTGGATTAAAGCCAGCGGAATCAACCTGGGCAACATCAGTGAAAACGGGTTTTGCGTGCTGGATCGCCAAAAGCTAAACGATATTCCCAATCTAAAATTTTCAGACGATTCCGCTATCCGAGAAGAGCAGGTAAAAAATGCGCTGTTAAATGCGCGTATTGATCCG
The DNA here is from genome assembly GCA_963771595.1 of uncultured Prolixibacteraceae bacterium. Classification (GTDB taxonomy): domain Bacteria; phylum Bacteroidota; class Bacteroidia; order Bacteroidales; family Prolixibacteraceae; genus CAVYUC01. Next base: position 136,433 of record CAVYUC010000016.1, read on the forward strand.
GATTCCGGTTTGCGGCCTTCGGTAGAAACATCCCTGCACAACCTGTTCAGCTACCGCTTTGTGGTTCATACCCACATGACGCTCGTGAATGGACTGATGTGCAGCAACCTTGCGGCAGAAAAATCACAGGAAATCTTTGGCGAGGAGGTCCTGTTCGTTCCCTACTCCGACCCCGGCTATGTTTTATTTACCATTATTGCCGAAGAAATCAGGAAGTACAGTGAAAAGTTTGGCCGCGACCCGCAGATAGTGCTCATCCAAAATCATGGTATTTTTGTTGCAGCCGATTCCATTGATGAAATTCAGGGAATTTATGCCGGAGTGGAATCGAAGCTAAAAGGTACATTTTCTGAATTTCCGGAAGCAAAAGAGATACCGGGCTCCGCAACGTTATACGAAGTTTTGCCGGCGGTTCGTATGTTGCTTTCCGAAGATAAACTGAAAGTGTGCACCGCATTCAACAGTTCATGGACAAATCAATTTATAAAAAACAGGGAAACATTCGACAGAGGAGTTGCAAAACCATTCAATCCAGACCAGATGGTGTACTGCGGCTCGGAATATCTTTTTGTTGAAAGCAGCAATTCGGCAGAATCAATTGTTGAAGAGATTCAAACAAAAATTGCTGATTTCAAAACAAGAAAAGGCACCCTTCCAAAAGTTATTTTCATTCAGAATGAAGGTGTAATTGTTGCGGAAGATTCACCGGTTTCGCTGCAGTATTTAAAGGATATCGTCAATGATTTCTGCCGTATCAGTGTGCTCTCTGAAAACTTTGGTGGTCCACACCCGCTCACCCCCGGCCAGGCTGCTTTTATCGAAAACTGGGAAGTGGAACACTACCGCAAAAAAGTGTCGCTGGGTGGGAAGCCTACGGGGCGCCTGGAAAATAAGGTGGTAATTGTAACCGGCGCAGCGCAGGGTTTTGGTGCGGGAATTGCAGAAATACTGCACAACCAGGGCGCCAACATTGTGGTGGCCGATTTAAATGATGAAAAGGGAAAAAAATTTACCCAAAAGCTTAACAATACGGCTTCAAAAAATAAAGCCATTTTTTATAACGTGAATGTGGCCAAAGCCAAATCGGTGGAAAACCTGGTGAATGAAACCATACTGCAGTTTGGTGGTCTGGATGTAATGATTTCCAACGCCGGAATTTTGCATGCCGGCAGCCTCGATGAAATGGATGCAGCCACTTTCGAACTGATGACCAGTGTCAACTACACCGGCTATTTCCTCTCTGCTAAATATGCCCAGAAGGTGATGAAAATCCAGCATCGCTACAAACTAGAATTGTACATGGACATTATCCAAATCAATTCAAAATCCGGGTTGAAAGGAAGCAACAGGAATTTTGCCTATGCCGGAGGCAAATTTGGGGGAATTGGTCTCACTCAGTCATTTGCACTGGAACTGATGCCTTTTAACATCAAGGTAAATTCAATATGTCCGGGTAACTTTTTCGACGGCCCGTTGTGGAGTGATCCCGAAAAAGGATTGTTTGTACAATACCTCAACGCGGGGAAAGTTCCGGGAGCCAAAACCATTGCCGACGTAAAAGCGTTCTATGAAGCACAGGTTCCTGCCGGCCGCGGATGCACTGCCGAAGACGTGGCCAAAGCCATTTTCTATGTCATCGACCAGCAATACGAAACGGGACAGGCCGTGCCGGTAACCGGGGGGCAGAATATGTTGAAATAAAATAGCTTTGAGCACCGAGTATCAAGCTTCAATCTTGTTAAAGTTAGAGAGAGGTAATCAAACAGTAAAACAAGCTGGCGGCTCGAAGCTGGCAGCAAAAAGCTAAAAGATATGAAAACCAAAGCAGTACGATTATACGGAAAAGAAGATTTACGGCTGGAGGAGTTTGAACTTCCTGCCATAAAAGATGATGAGATTCTGGCAAAGGTGGTTTCCGACAGCATTTGCATGTCGAGTTACAAAGCGGCAAAACAGGGTACCGATCACAAACGCGTTCCTGAAAATGTGGCCGCAAACCCAATAATTATCGGTCATGAATTTGCCGGAGAAATTGTGGAAGTGGGCGCCAAATGGCAGCATAAGTTTAAACCCGGACAGAAGTATTCCATTCAGCCTGCGATTTATTATGAAGGTGGCCCGCTGGGAATTTTAAGCGCTCCCGGTTATACTTATCCACACATTGGTGGCGATGCTACTTATGTAATTATTCCGAAAGATGTACTGGAACAGGATTGCCTGCTGGTATATGATGGCCCTGGATATTATCCTGCCTCGCTGTCGGAGCCGCTGAGTTGTGTCATCGGCGCCATGCATGCCAATTACCACACCAGGGCCGGTTCATATGTGCATCAGATGGAAATAAAGGAAGGTGGTAAAATGGCCATTCTTGCCGGAGTTGGGCCAATGGGACTTGCAGCAATCAATTACGTTATAAATCGTAAGGACCGGAAACCATCACTGCTGGTGGTAACCGATATCGCGCAGGATCGCCTCGACCGTGCAGCAGAGATTTTCCCGCCGGAATGGGCCAAAGAAAACGGTATTGAACTGATTTATTTAAATACAGGCAACGTAGAAGACCCGGTTTCGGCATTAAAAAAAATAGCAGTTGGCGGTTATGATGATGTATTTGTATTTGCACCCGTAACTCCGGTTGTAGAACAAGCTGACGCTATTCTTGCACATGACGGCTGCCTCAACTTTTTTGCAGGTCCGTCAGATCCGGAATTTTCTGGCCAAACTGAATTTTTACAATGTACATTACGCCTATACCCATATCGTAGGAACTTCGGGCGGAAACAACGACGACATGGTGGAAGCACTTGACATCATGAGCAAAGGACTGGATCCGGCAGGATTGATTACACATATTGGCGGATTGAATGCCGTTGCTGAAACTACGTTGAACCTACCCAATATCCCCGGTGGGAAAAAACTGATTTATACGCACAAGAACCTGCCTCTGACTGCAATTTCTGATTTTGAAACCTTAGGAAAAAAAGATTAATTTCTATGCAGAACTGGCAAAACTGGTAGCCAAAACAAAAGGGCTTTGGAATGTGGAAGCAGAGGAATATGTGCTTAAAAATGCACCTGAGATTTAAATACAGGAATTCGCTAATGATAGCAAACAAAGGGAAAAGTGGCGGTAGTTCCAGCCAAAATTGCAAAACGACTAACGTTATAATTGTTTCTAATACAGCTTAAAAATCCGGTTACATGAAAATTTTTTATACCGCTATTGTTTTATTGATTGGTTGCTTAGTGGCTGTTCAGGGAAGTATTAACACGCAATTAACTACTTATTTAAAACATCCGATACAAGGAGCGCTTGTAAGTTTTATGGTAGGCGCTTTTAGTTTGCTGGCCCTGAATTTTATATTCAGAACACAAATTCCCGACTGGGAACATGTAAAAACAGCGCCCTGGTATTTGTTTGCAGGTGGATTGCTCGGTGCAATTTTTGTATCATCCGTTATCTTTTTTATTCCCAAAATCGGAGTAAGTACTGTTCTGGCGGCTTCCATTGCAGGGCAATTGATTGCAGCCTCCGTAATCGACCATTTTGGGTTCTTCGGTTTAACGGTGCATCCAATTTCGGCTGGCAGGATTGCAGGGATTCTGCTGTTAACCGGGGGAATCTTTTTAATACAGCGCTTTTGATTTTTAACTTGATTTGAAAAGGTTTCATAGTTTGTACCGGCTTGATGATTGAATTCCCATCAAATCAACAAAACGAACAATTACTTGTATTTATAGTTATTACCAATAAAACATAAAAAAACTAAAATGCTCCAATTTACAGAAGCACTGCAAACTGCACGAAAGGCAGCCGCCGCCGGCGCCGAAATCATCCGGAAACGATTTGGGGAAACTTCCAATGCACGTATAAAAAGTGAAACCGAAGGCCTGGTAACCGACACTGACCTGGAGGCAGAAAACGCAATCTTCGAAGTGCTGACAAAAGAAACTTCCTTTACAATTTTAAGCGAGGAAAGTGGCTTGCTCAATGAAAGACCCGGATTAAAATGGGTGGTTGACCCGGTGGATGGCACCAACAATTTTGCCCGATCGCTGCCCCTGTTTGCAGTGTCAATTGGATTGATGGAGGGCAACGAATTTTTGGCCGGAGTCATAAACGATCCCGTTCTGCATACTGAATATTATGCCGAAAAAGGAAAAGGCGCATTTTGTAACGGGGAAAAAATTGTACTTCCGAAATTGAATAAAGATTTCACACCGCGCATTTTTTTAAATCACGGATATAAGGAAGCCGACCGGAATAATTATATGGAGTTGGCAAAACGGCTGGCTCAGAAATATGATACCTTAAAACTAAATGCCACTGCAATTGAATTGTGTTATGTAGCCACAGGTTCGTCGGATGGATTTATCGGATCAGGGGATAAACTCTGGGATTATGCCGCCGGAGTGGTTATTACAACCGAAGCAGGGTGCAAGTTTACGGACTGGCGCGGAAATCCGTGGAACGGAAAGGAAAATCACCTCCTGTTTGCACGGCCCGAAATTCATGAAAAACTGGTGGAAATTATCAGGGATTTGCAACTGTAAAGAAATGCCCAAAAATGCTGGATTTGAAAATCCGACTCCCGGTTCGCCACAGTATTGAATCATCCGTTATAAAAGATGGTAAAATTTGCTCCGATTGAATAAAAGTTTTCTTTTAAAGGAGCATCAATAACAGGTGTAATTGAATACCGGAAAACCGGTTCCACCCGAAACTGCAACTTCCTGAACATCCGGGTTTCCAAGCCAAATCCTGCTAATCCGGTAAAATTAATCCTGTTAAAATCTTTTTCCGGATTATTGTCGTATTCCTCCACTCTATCATCAAAAGTAAGTACTGTTTTTGTTTTTGCGTCAACAAGGAAATCGGTAGAAACTCCCGCCGAAACAAAAAGACCCAGTTCCTTTTGAAGCAGATAATAATTGAGTTTTAAGGGAATTCCCAAATAATAATAATGGAATTTAGTCAAGGATTTATTGGGAATTAAAGGATCATCTACAGTTGTATTTCCGTCAGGAGTTATAAAATTGTCAAAATCAATTCTTTCACCTTTGTCTGAAAATTGCATACCCGTCTCCAGGGCAAAAGGGCCATTCAACTTATAGCGGACAGAAATTCCTGTTGTTAATCCTAACCGCGGAGATTCCATTTCATTCCGGGAATTTATAAAATTGTACACATCGTCATCATTTAAATACAGCCTGCGGTAAGAGTAATCCGGAGAAAAACGAAGACCAAAAGAAAATTTATTCAATGAGCCTTTTTCATGGGACTGGCCACAAATAGAAAATGAAATGAAAAACAGGATTAAAAAAGAAAATGGTTTCATTATGAAATTTAGTTTAAGGCCTAAACGAAACAAAAGTTTAAATATTACAAAATATTTTAATTGACTTTTTGTTTCTGACTTTCCAAATGGCTTAATCCCAGCCGCAGTTCTCCGTAGCTTACCTCATCACCAAAGGCAGCTTTTGCGGCACCAAAACTTTTATCTTCAGTTTTCTCAAAATAATCTGTTATTTTTTGAAGTTTCACGTCATCCATAAGCTGCAATACATCCAGCTTTCCCAACCTGATGTAATGTGCCAGATGATTTTCAATGGTGCTTGAGGTAAGTTCCCGTTCACCCGCAATTTCAGCCACTGTTTTTCCCGATTTAAATAATTCGTAACTTATCTTTTTGGTATCTTCTTTAGGCTTTTTCTTTTTAGCTGAAACCGGTTTCAATGGAATATCTCCTTTTTCAATATTATTTTCATTGCAGTAATGCTGAATCATCTGGATAATATCAGCTCCAAACTGATTTATCTTTTTATCGCCCATTCCGTTCATCAGCTTCAATGAAGTTGACTCAGTTGGTAAATAATTCACCAATTCAATTAATGCTTTCTGGGAAAAAACCATGTACACCGGAATTCCAAGTTCTTCCGCTTTTTCATAGCGCCACGAGCGCAACAACTTGTACAATTCGGGATGAGGGATGGAATCCGGATTGGCAATCTCTTTAGCTTTCGCTGTTTTTTTCGCCGGCAAATTATTTTCAACAAGTGCCAAAGCCCGGGCATCTAAAATTTCTTTAACGTTGAACCCTTTTTTGCAAACCTCAAATCCTGTTAATTTCAATTCTGCCTCTTCCAATATCTGTGAGGAGGTGTGATTTAACTGTTTTCGCAAAGCCTTGTTATCCACATCCAAATCCACTTTTGTCAGTTCATCAATTAAAAGAGACTGAATTTTTTCACCAAAGTAAAGTGAGGCTTTTGCAATCCGTTCCTGTAGTTTGCTGTTTATTTCAACATTGGACTGCACTGCCAATAGCTTCATCATCTGATTCTGAAATTTCTCTGCTACATCAACCAGCTCTGCATAAACCTGTGATTGTATTTTTTTCAATTGCTCCGGAATAATTTCAGGAAGCGCCGAACTGTTATCACGAACTGTTTTATTTAAAGTATTCACCAGCATTTTAACCGTTTCAAACTGAAACATATCCATCAGCAATTCCTGCTGATAAGCCAGCCTGGCATCATCCAATTGTTTTTCACCGGGTTGGTTTTCTTCCACCTGCCGGATAAAACCACTTACCGTTCCATCGTTTATGATGCTGCGACTGGAAACAGGTGAGCTTAAAACCATTCCTTCCAGTGTTTTGCAACGGCTGAGGGCAACATACACCTGCCCGTGTGCAAAAGAAGCTTCGGCATCAATAATTGCCCGTTCAAATGTTAATCCCTGACTTTTATGAATGGTGATTGCCCACGCCAGTTTCAGTGGAAGCTGGGAAAATGAACCTTCTACCGACTCTTTTATTTCAGCTGTGTTCTTATCAATCGAATATTTAATATTTTCCCAAAGAAGCGATTTTACTGCAATTTCCTCATCCTCTCCCGGACAAAGCACATGTACTGTATCATTTTCTATATCTGTAATTTTCCCGATTTTACCATTGTAAAAGCGTTTTTCCGGCTCCGGATCATTCTTAACAAACATGACCTGTGCGCCGGTCTTTAGTTTCAAATCAAATTCTGTTGGATAAGAATATTCCGGGAAATTTCCCTCCACCCGAGCATTAAAAACCCGTACTGGTGAAGAAAGTCTCCGTAATTTTGAATCATTAATGCGCTGTGCCTGGATATTATGGGTACAAAGGGTGATAAAACCCTCATCATCTCCAGGTTGAAAATCAGGAATGAATCTTTTATTCAGCATTTCAACTGCATCCTGATCAAGTTTGTTATCTCTCACTTTATTCAGGATGGAAATAAACCGATCATCCTGCTGGCGAAAAACATGTGTTAGTTCGATGCTGATATATGAAGTTTTTTGCAGTGCCTTGCTGCTGAAAAAATACACTGTTTCATATTCTCTTTTCAGCAATCCCCACTCTTCATTTTTCACTACAGGTGCCAGTTGCTGCAAATCGCCAATCATCAATACCTGCGTGCCGCCAAAAGGTTTGTTGCGATCGCGAAACCGGCGCAACACCCTGTCAACTGCATCCAAAACATCGGCCCTCACCATGCTGATTTCATCAATCACCAGCAAATCGAGCGTACGGATAATAGAAATTTTTTCTTTGCTGAACCGGTTTTGTTGCTGCGATACATTCTCTAATCCCACCTGCGGACCAAACGAAAGCTGAAAAAAGGAATGAATGGTTACTCCGCCGGCATTAATTGCTGCCACTCCGGTTGGCGCAACAACTATCATCCGTTTGGGCGATTTTTCTCTTAAATTTTTAAGAAAAGTGGTTTTGCCGGTTCCGGCTTTCCCGGTTAAAAAAACATTTTGCCCTGTAAACTGAACAAAATTAAAAGCCAGTTCCAATTGCCTGTTGGTTTGCATCTTTGTTTTTTTGAAGTTAATAACGATAGTGATTTTATCAATTTTAATCTCTTTTTAATCTCCTTTTCATAAGTGCTTAATTCATCCCGCATAATTTAGCCCGAAAATTAGTTAAATAATTAAACGATTCCAACAATGCCACATTCAATTAAAAACAAACAGATTAGCAACAAAAACAGACAAAAATCCAGCGATGAGGGATCGCGTGCTTCCCGCTTACACGAAAAAGAACTCGGGCCTTACCAGTGACAATTCGGTACTGAAAGCCATGATTTCGGATAATTACCGTACCGAAGCACTACATGGTAAAAACGAAAAACTAACCATCAGAGCCAGAAAAACAAACAAACTACTGGTGAGTTTCGACCTGCCTGGAAACGCCGGAAATAACATCTATTTTAAAGTGGTAACACCACAGGGAACTGAATTTTCGAGCATAAATGATTTGGCTGCAGCAATTAGAATTACCGAAAATGGCGACGGACTTTTAGCCAGCACAAGTGAAACTGTAGCCGGAAGCGCCGGAACAAAACGCGTTGAAATGACTTTTAAACCACAGCATAAATTAACTCAGGGTGTATACCAGTTCAATGTTTACAATGACGATCGCTTTCTGGGAAGCACCCAACTCCGATTAAAATAATGTTTTCGTTCTTCTTATCAATTCTATCGCTATTACCAATAGCCGGGAGATGTCCCGGCTATTTTACTTTAAATGTATACCCGTATATTTACCTAATTTGATTATCTTTGAGAAAAATCAATTTTCATGTCGTTAATTAATTTCATCGAAGAGTTCCCAGACGAAGCAAGCTGCAAGCAAAAGTTCAAGGAATATCGTGACCAAGTGGGTGTTGTTTGCCCCAAGTGCAAGGGCAAAGACCACTATTGGAAGAAAGACAAAGAACAGTACGAGTGCAAGAAGTGCAAAACAAGGATTACGTTAAAGAGTGGGACGGTCATGCATAAATCGAAACTCCCATTCCGTTACTGGTTCATAGCAATGCACCTTCTAACCTCTACAAAAAAGAGTTTTTCGGCAAAAGAAATACAACGGCAACTTGGGCATAAGCGCTATCACCCAATTTGGCACATGGTGCACAAGCTCCGCAACTCGATGGGGAAACGGGACGGGGAGTATGTCCTGGCGGGCAGGATCGAATTGGACGAGGGGTATTTTTCCACGGAAGTACCGGAAGATGAAAAAGATCTGCCACTAAAACGTGGCAGGGGCAGCCAGAAAAAATCGAAAGTGCTTGTAATGGCAGAAAGCACAATGGTGGAATCGCCAAAGAAAGGCCAGAAACCACGCCGGGTGGGTTATTTGAAAATGAGGGTCATCGAAGATCTCAAAAGCGAAACAATTGATGAAATTGTCAAAGACATGGCTTCCGGTGCAGAAGAAGTTGATACCGACGGCTCGACATCTTATGTGAATTTGAAACGGTATATCCCCAGGCACAATTCCCAAGTCATACCAAAAGAAAAAGTGGGTGAAGTGTTGCCATGGGTACATATAGCAATAAGCAACGCCAAGAGGCAATTGATAAACACATTCCATGACATCAAGCCCGAATTCCTGCAAAACTACCTCGATGAATTCTGCTATAAATTTAACCGGCGATATTACGGGGAAGCCTTATTTAACAGATTGCTCGTGGCTTGCGTGAGTTATAAAAATGAGTTTAGGTACAAATACGGATAATCATATTACTTTAATATTAAATCCAGTCGGAATTTTCTTTCGTAAATTCTGAATTTAATTTGTTGCCTGTATTTAAAGTTGAAGCAGGTTCAAAAAGCATGATATGTGCTTCTTCGTCAGCAACCGGCCGGTGAAGCGTTCCCTTTGGAATGACAATAAATTCATTCTTGTTTACCTGAATGGTTTTATCTTCCAGTTCCATTCTGAGTGTACCTTTTACAACATAAAACAGTTCATCTTCATCGTGGTGTTTGTGCCAGTCGAATGCCCCTTTTGCCTTTACAAGTTTTACCTGTTGTCCGTTTAACTCTCCAACTATTCTGGGGCTCCAGTATTCATGGAATTGTAAAAATTTCTCCTCCGGATTCACTTTTTCAATATTCATAAAAATTACTTTTTCTACAAAAATAAATCGAAAAACAATAAAATCTTTTATCATGCCGCACTAAACCTTAAGAGGTGGCCCCACAACTTTCATATCGTGATCTTCAAATACCTTTGCAACTTCAGTTGGGGTTGGCGATGAAGTCCACGCTGCAGTAGTTTTGAAGAAGCTTTCCATTTTTCCGGCAGGTAAATAGGAAACCACTACTTTTCCATTAGTTGTAAGCTGAGCAAAAGCATGCGGAACATTTCGCGGCAGAAATATAGTGTCGCCAGGGTTCATGGTATACTTTTCACCGCCTACCTGAAACAGGTATTCACCTTCCAGAATATAAAAATATTCATCCTGAAATAAATGAACATGCAACGGCGGCCCCCCCTTTTCAGTGAAACCGGTTTGTACAAAAACCGATAAATCACCGCCGGTATCTTTGGCTGCAATCTTCAGATCCAACAGATTTTTCGTAACTCCCTTCATTTTAAAATGCTCTCCAAAACGTGCCTCAGCTGAACTTACCTTAAATCCCTTTACTGCTCTGTCCATGGCTTTCCTGCTTTTATCAGCCAGCAACGACAGCGGATAAAAGGCCATCATGGCCACTATAAATTTCAACCTCTTCATAACCTGATTTTTAAATGTACAGCCTCTCAATAACAATTTTACAGGAGGTTTGTTAACCTGTTTTTATATGTACAAACCATTTTCTCCTGTGAATTCTCCGGGGGCATTGACTTTCAATCCTTTATTTCGTACCTTTAAGTATTTTATTATTGATCGGAACTAAATCTTAATGATTGCAGTTAAATGAAGTTTTATACTTCTGTTATTTTGGACGATTTTTCATCAAAAAAATTAAATCATGGCTGGTAAATCGAACTCCTACCCCGTTGTTCTCATCAACCGCACAAAAAAGGATATAACCATTCCTTTGAATCTGGAAGTTAAGAATGCTATAAAAAATGAAGTACAACAGGATAAATCGGATAAATGGAAAAAGCATCACAGAAAAACTTCTGCTAAATAAAATTACCTCGAATGAAGAAAAGTTAACAGCAGAAGAAAAGCGTAAGGCTAAAGAAAATTCATCCATCACTGTGCCTGCCGGATCTGGAATACAACTTCAAAAAAATTATCTTGAACTATACGATTATCACTCTTTTGTTAAAGCAAAGGAACTAAAGTTAATAGATGATTTAAGTATTAAAAATACGGCTTCGTATAAAGTCATTAAGAATAAAACGGCACGAAAAATTGGAATTGAAAACCGTTTTCAGAAAGATTCTGAAGTCATAATCTCAGCTTTCGGCAGCCGCAAACTGGATGTTGCTGTGCTGGAACAATACAATTACCAGCCATGGGAAAACCTTAATTTGATTTCGGTTGAAGATGAAAAACCACCGGAAAAATACCAGCAATTAAAATGGACAGTGCTCATTGTCTGGCTGGCTTATGGCTGGCTGGCTATTCTCGTGATGAGGTGGTCGAACCTGGAGCAGTATTTTGGAAAAGGAGAATTTTTCCCATTTTCTATTTGGGCATTATGGCCGGCAATTGCTGTTCTGATAACAATTATTTACGCAGGCGTTGAAATTTACATTCACAAAAAAAACTGGATCAACAAAGGTGTTTCCAATTTTTCGGGGTCACTGTACAAATTCGTTAACATGGCTCTTCTTTATATCTGGCCTTTTGTGGTTCCGGTAGCAGTAGTTCTTTTTTTTGGCGGTATTATGGAATTATTCAGGGAAACCACTGAAGGAAATTCACTTTTCGCATTCAGGGATTTGAACCAGATTTTAAATACACCTTCTGCAGAAGGATTGTTATACAGGCTCCTGCAGCTTTTTCTGATAATGATTCTGTCAACTTTACCCGGAATGTTCTATTTTCAGTATGAGCGGCGGCAAATTGAAACACTGCGAACCCAGTTTATCCGGAATATTATGTTTTTAAATCCGCTTATTCACACGGAAGATGATGCAGAAATTAAATATGGGAAGCTTGTGGATGAAGTTTCAATAACCACGGGGGCCAATAACCGCCAGTTCTCCATTTTATCGTCGGGACGGCCAATTCTTTTTGCTACCATGCTGATTACCTTGTGCTGGATATTTGTGCTCTGGCCGGTTGGAGACCTGGTATCATTGTCTGCCGAAAATTTAACCGCACAATTTGCACCACGCAATACATTGGTGGGATTTGCTTTTTTGGGCGCCTATTTTTTCACACTGAACCTGCTGTTTAAACGATACTCCCGTGGTGATCTCTCCCCAAAAGCATTCAGCCATGTGAGTATCCGGATTTTTAACGCCCTGATTATTGTCTGGGTAATTGGAGCCGCAACGGGTGATACCGGAACAACTGCCATGTATATAATGGCTTTTGGAATTGGAATTATGCCGGAATCAGGAATTATGTGGATGAAACAATTACTTGAAAAAGATACCCTAAAAGGTATTTTCCCAAATTTCAGGGCCAAACATCCGATTACCGACCTGGAGGGAATCAGCCTGTACGATAAAGCACGGCTTATTGAAGAAGGAGTGGAAAGTGTGGAAACACTGGCGCACCATAACATGATTGAACTGATGCTGCGCTCCGGTATTTCAGCCGCACGAATAGTGGATTTGGTGGATCAGGCAATTTTATATATCCACACCACGGGTAAAGTAAAAGTTGAAAACCCATCGGAAGGTACCGATGAAAAAGGATTCCGTCGTGGAATTGATATTCTGCGGGAAGAAGGAATCCGGACTGCCACCGATTTACTGGCCGTGGAAAAATCGGTATTGGAAAATCAAAATAAATCGGTTAGTGGCCCTAAAAACAGGTTTGACCCGGAACGGTTTTATACACTTCTTGATTCGGACAAAAAAACGGATTACCGGATGCAGCGTGTTTTGGATGCCCTTAAAGATGATGAATGGCTGGTTTATATTAAAAACTGGAGGTATCTTGGAACATGTCAGGATTATCTGGTAACCGACCCGAATGAAATTGTAAAAGAAGAATTAAAGCAGGTTACAGTAAGTTCATTACTTCCTGAAACTGCATCCATTGTTAAAAACTAAACCTGGTCTGGTTTATGATGTCTGTTATTCCTTTTTATTTACTCCATCGCCAGTCGAATGACCAGTAACCGGCCCCCTGAATTAAAAGAAAAAGACTCCCCAGCAACATGGCCCAGTCGGTTCTGGCTGCATGAAGCACCGGCCAAAATCCGTCTTGCATAAAAATTGGAATTTTGGTAGAAGTCAAAGCCACCAACATAATAATTACAAGGGGAATTGCTGCAAGTCTTGTGAATATGCCCAACAAAATAAGCAGCCCGCAAATGATTTCAAAACTTCCCACAAAAGTGCCCAAAACATGAGGCCATGGTAAACCTATTTTTTCAAACCGTCCGGCTCCGCGAAGCGCTGCAAACAAAAACTTCTGAATTCCTTCGGATAAAAAAACAGAACCAACCATCAAACGGATCAAAATGATGGATTTTGAGTCGCTTGTTTGTACAATTTTTCTAAACATGACTCTTTTTTAACCTAAAATTAGTATATCTTATTCATAATCCGGCATTTATTTTCTAAATAAAATATCCCGCAACAACGAAAACAAGGTAAAAAAGCAGGAGCACTACCCCGGCCCATCGTGAAATTTTACGGGTTACTGCCATAACAATTACAATGAATAAAATAGTGACGAAACTAACCGGAAGAAAAAACCAGATCACATTTCCGGCAACTGAAACCGGACTAACCAATGCAATTACTCCGGCATTAAAAAGAAAAAACGCCAGAACAGAACCAATCACATTTCCAATGGTAATGTCCGGTTTCCGCTTTAAAGCAGCCGGAAGTTCGCGGGCAATTTCTTCGACACTAATCAAAAATGCTATAATTACCATTCCATAATAGGTATCCGAAAGATTAAACTCCTGCAAAATCGTTTTTGAACCATTTACAAGCAATTCGCTTCCACTAATAATTGCAGCCAGCGAAACGATCATTAATCCGGCTGATTTCCACTTTCCCGGCAGTTTTTCCTTCTCCAGGGTTTCAGCCACTTCACCTCCTGCCTGTATGTGGTATCCTTTTTTATTCAAATAAATGAGATAAAATACGGCAACAGCATAACCCGCCAGTAAAACAGCGCCATCTGGCCGGCTCAGTGTTTCATCGAAAGCCAGAACGGCAAAAAGCAGCAGCGCCAAAACCGGAATCATTAAAATCCGCTTTGGTATCTTTTCAAATTTCAGTGGGGCAAAAACGGCTGAAATTCCGAGGGCAAGCGCCATTGCAACCATTGCCGCACCAATGATTGAACCAGTTGCCAGCCCATTCAATGATTCATACGAACCGGTTGCTCCAACACCCAGATTTTCAGGATCGAAACCTAAAAAAATAACGCTGATTAAAAAAGCCGAAATTTTAAAATTTAACGACGCACCAACAACAGCTTTCACCAATTGCTCCGAAAAAAATACAACCAGACCAATTCCTGCAATTGCCAAAACTATTGCCCAAAACAAACTCATTTATTATACTTTTGGAGTAAACTGACTTAGCTCATAAATGCCAATTTGCCTTTCGATATTTTCAACTTTTTCCACCATCTGATCAAAACCATCACCGCCAAATTTTTGATGCTCAATTTTTTCAAAATCCTCGCCCAGCGCATCGTACTCATTCCGCGATAGAACTTCCTTAAATGCCGGAAAAAGTATGGTTTCTTCCCTTGATTCGTGCGGCCTGTACATTCGGTTAAACGATTTCATCAAATCAACCAAATTTTGAAGTTTATCTGTTTCGGTTAACTTTTCATTTTTTGTCAGATCTAAAATTCGGGATGTAACAGTTCGGCCTGCATCGTGCTGGGTGCGCAATACTTTCACCAGATCTGCGTGCTGTCCGGCTTTTTCAAGTCGCGGAAAAACATAACCTTCCTCCAGCTTTTCGTGATAATCTTCAACAAAATTTTTAATGATAGAAGCTGTTTGATTTAAATACTTCAGATTAAAATCGCGATTTTGTTGAACACTTAAAACTGCAGTATCATAAATCAGCATCATCCGCTGCAGCAATCCATGTTCGCGCATCAAATCTTCGTTGGCCGAAATCATTTCTTCCTCTTCCTCATCCGAAGAATAATGATTTTTTAACAATGAACCACCCACAGGAGCGGTTGCAATTAAGATGCTTCCCCTCCTGATAAAATTTCTTCGGGAATTTTCATTAAAATGAATAGCACTATTTTTTTTCATGACCATTGTTTTTAAATGAGTTGTATATTCTTAAAACAATTGAAATTCAATATGTTTTTACACGAAAGTTAATTCGAATTGGATATAAATAAAACATTGTACATCTTAACAAACTGCATAACATATTAATAAATACATTCAAATATTTTGTTCATTTCATTTTTTTTCTACTTTTATGAAAAATGATTTTAAAACCCGATTAAATAAACAGAAGAAGCCGGTTTGCAAGGATAAAAACAGCAAACTAATTATTCTGAAAAAAGATAATAATTTACAGATCAGGATGCATTTTAAAATATGATTCCTGATTTTTTTGAAGATGGACATGATGATTAAACCAACGACCTACTCTGTTTTACCGGAGCTGAACCTCGTTATTGAATGTTTTGGAGGACGTTTTACTGCATCCGATTTACTGAAACTCAAAAAACTGGAATTAAAAGATCCACTGTACAAATCATCGTTTAATTTTATAGGTGATCTTACGTTATCATCGGTCGATACCACCTACGAAGATTTGGTTGATTACATTAAAATCATTAAATCGATGGAGGGTGTGGTTAGCTACCGGAAATCAGCAATTATAACGGCCACTCCCAATCATGTTGTTTATTCCACATTGCTAAAAACGCTGGGCAAACAACTTCCCATGAAATTTGAAATAGTGAGCACCCAACTCGCTGCATTTAACTATCTGGGAATTGCACCCTGTGATTATTCAAAAGTGGAAGCAGTTTTAAAAGGCTTAAAATTGAAATTTTTGTTGTGAATTACATTCTGCACCACATTATTGGCAAAAAAAAGACGGAGCACCTGATATCCGACTTGATATCCGGCACGCCGTCCTTGCAGAAAATTACCACCATTGATAAATGCCAGTTTTTAAAGCTATGCCTGACCGGAAGAAAGTGGTTTGGGAATCAACAATTCATGGGAACAGGAAATTGAACCATAATACCTAACTTCCAGCAAGCATATTTCATTAATCTTTCCTCTATATGTTTATTAATTTGTTTTTTACACCAATTCGTTCACAGCATTGCTCTCATTCATTTTTAACCGGATTTTCCTTTCCTTTTTCGGAATCTCACTTTTGTTTAACCGCTGCACAAAATCATCCAGAATATTCATATAATCCATATACGCAATTTCCGGATCAGGAAAAGGATTGAAATGATTTTCCGCAAATTTCCTTCTGTTAAAACTGTTACTTATGTAAAACAAATGTTCCATATCCTGGATTACATTCCACTCTTTAATTAATGATTCGCTGGTTTGCATATGCATCAGCGCATTTATTCTCAACTGCCTTTTCAAAACTTCTTTTTGCAGCGAATTTTTTAACCACAAATCCGGCAGTTTATACTGATTTGATTTGTTGTACATCATTCCGTTTTCATGGTTCTCATCCATTATTTCTGAAGGAAGTTTAAACTGTACGGAAGAATCTTCAATTAACCTCGCTACAACTGTTTTCCAAGCTGTTGCGCGGCTGAAATGAAAAGGCATTTTTGTTGAAACCGGGTTGTATACAGCAATCACAGGAGTTTCTGCTGCATTTGTCTTTTCCACCCTTTTTACAATTCGTGAAGCAAATGCGGAAACAGATTTAATGCTCGGATTGTAATCAACATCGTGAATTAACCGGCTTAATTTATAATTGATAAAATGAATTTTTTCAATAGGAAAAACAGCAGGATCATAAATTTCCCGCTGTTTTGGTGTTATATTGCTTGTTTGATTGGAGTATGCAAATATTCCTTTTTTACCACTTTTAAAAATTGCTTTTACTGCCTCCTGCGAGCTAACAGGAGAATGCATTAAAAAAATGGATGGAGTCACCCCCAGTTCAGATTTCATCTGCAAATCGTGCAACTCTAATTGTTTCATCATTAAATTTTTATCGGTAAACGGCACAATTGAATGCGACCATGGTTCCGATAAAAATTCGATTTGATTTGATTTGGCCAGAAATTTTAAATGGGCCATAACATCTGGTCTCAGCCTCTGTAACATCGACAAAGTTATGCCGGAAATGCTTATTGCTGCTTTAAATTGTTCGCCTGAACCAATTATTACACTACGAATTGCTTCGAGAAATGGCAGAAGGTTTTCTGAGCAAACTCTGTTTAAATGACTTCTTACAAAAAAATCGTCGTAATACCGCTCATCCTTACGAAAGTTGAGAAACCTGTAACTTAATTGTACAGCCGGAATATGAACTTTTATACAGAGGCAAATATTTTTCATCTATTTAATTATTTGCAGTTGAAAATTAGCAGGTGTCCCCTTTTGTTTCCCGACAATTTCAGCTTTATCTTTAAAATCATGCGTATCTTCTCTTTCTGATACTGCAATTAATTCAGATAATCAGTATTTCCTTTACCAGAATGACATTATGATAAATTGAACTTAATTGTTTTTGCTTTGTGACCGGTTTAAAAAATCCGTTCAGGTTTACGGTTAAAAGTGAACAAACTTTATTTGCCAATTATTCCAAAAGCATTTCATCAAAATCATTTAGCTGCCAATCAACAACAAATGAAAACTCACTTCTCGTCTTTTTAAATAGTACAGGCTTTTTTAATTTCCCTGAAGAATTATAACGGGTTTCAAAAACCTCTTCTGTCCTGTCGTCAGAAGCTTTAAGTTTTTTTTGTTTCATTTCAGTTACATTCATCATTCTACATTTAACGGGTTTGAATTTCAAAGCTACACAACATTACAATAGTGAAAGAGAGAATTATAAATCATTATTTTATTCATTGTGTTCATTTTGTTCATTTTTAATTTATGCCGGTTTTTACCGGAAGTATCATTTTATTCATTTTACAACAGTTGAACTTTTTGATACTTTTTTGAACATAACTTTCTTTTCGCTCAACCTGTCCAGAAAATCATCCAAAACATTCATATAATTAATATAAGCTTCCTCCGCCGTTGGAAACGGACTAATATTAAATTCACTGTTTTGCTTGTCAAATTTTCTGTTCATATAATAGAGGTATTCCATATCCTGCAGGATATTCCACTCTTTCTCCATATTTTTTCTTGTTTCCGTTTGGATGAGGGTATTTACCCGTAATTGCTTTTCAAAAGCTGCTTTCTGAAATTTATTTTTCAGCCACTCATCCGAAAGTTTTGAACGGTAGATAATGTTGTTCATTAAATTATTTCCGGCAACAGCAACACTGTTGCTTTTAAATGATTCTGAAGGTGAGACAAATATAATTCCGTTGTCAGCAAGCAAATCAGACAGCACTCTTTTCCAGGTAACGGCCCTGCTTAACGGATAAAGGCTTTTAGTTGCTGCCGGATTATAAACCACATTAACCGGATTATTATCGGGAACAGTATTTTTAAACCGTTTAACCACATATCGTGAAAATTCTGTTGTTGATTTCAAAAACGGATTAAAATCGATCTTTTGCAGCAACTCGCTTAGCTTGTAATTAATTGGTATAACCGGTGCCATCTTTTCATCTTTCGTTTTTGCCAACACTAGCTTTCTGAACGAATCTTCATTTATTTGATTGAGATTGGAAAAAATTCCTTTTTTCCCCATCGATGAAATTGTGGATAAAAGCTGTTGTAAATATACCGGTGAATGAATAATGAATAATTCGGGGATTTTTCCGAATAACGACCAGATTAATTTATCGTGCAAATCAATTTGCCTTGTCAACGATTTTTTATCGGTATAAGCCACAATGGAATGCGATAATGGCTCTGATAAAATTTCAATGTGACTGTTTTGTTCGAGATTAATAAGCTGATCAACTGCATCTGGTGCATATTTTTGCAGAAGCGTCAAGGTGATTCCGGATATGGAAATCCCGGTTTTAATTTTTTTCGCGGAATGAATAGTTGCTGTTCCGGTGCTTTCCAGAAAAGGCAACAGGTTTTCGGTATAAATTTTTCTTACGTGCTTTTCTACCTCTGAATCATTGTAATACCGGTGATCGTGGTTTATATCCGAAAACCTGTAATTCGTCTGAATTGCAGGAATGTGAATTTTAACAATTAAACATATTTTAATCATCGGGTAAAATTTTAAAATTTCAGCAAAATGTTATTCAGGTTCGGGGCCATTTCGTCCATTGAAATCAGCATGTAATATTTGGGGTTAACATACAGTCGCTAATTGTTCATTTTGTTCATTTTGTTAAAAGAACAAAATGAAAGATAAATCATACTGTTACTTTCCGAGTACTTATTTCTTTTTGCCGGCTCGATATTAATGCAGATTTCAGGTTTGCATGCGGAATTTTAACTGCCGCTTTTTCCAGATGATAATCCTGGTAAATTTCTTCCAGAACATCAGGATGAATATCAAAAAAATTGTCGTAACACCAATTGTACAGCTCTTCCAATTTATCTGGTTCTACCCATCTTGTACATTTAATCAACTCCTTTCTGAACAACTTTTTCCAGGTGCAAACCTTTGGGAGAATTTGTTTTGCATACTCAATCATAACTTCGTTTTTAATGTCATTAAATTGATTTAACAGTCTTATTTTCAACGTTTATTTAATAAATCTTGGGTTTTTGGCGTCACACTGTTTTTATTGATTCTCCTCGCAAGTTTTCATTAAATAAAACCGTGTTAAAACGGGATTTGTTCATGTTTTTCTGCACTCAGTTTTTGTTGCCCGAACCAGCTCTAAAAATGGAAATAACTGGTATTCAAAAACATATTCATCAATTGTATAAAAACTTGTTTTGGAGTATTAACTATTATTAACTTCATCGGTTATTCCCGGTATAAAAATAAAGAATACAAACAATTCTGTCCACGTCATTTCAATCTCATTATTTTGTTCATTCTGTGCATTTTTTCTTTTAGAGACTATTCAGAGAACAAAAAAAATTTATAAATTACATTGGATTTTACCTTTAATCAGAACCTGTCTTTTGGAGAAGAATAAAATAAATTTCATTTTATAATTGGACCAACAGACATTTAGTACATTAAAGCATGGATGATGATATTTACAATTTATTAAGGAAAGATATCCAGGTCAAATTCGGAGAAAAAATTCTTTATGGTAAAGATTGTCAGCAGTTGTCGAAAAAAATAATAGAAGAAACCCAAAGACACATCAGCATTTCTACCGTAAAGCGTTTTTTTGGAATGATAAACTCTCCGTTCAATCCTTCAAAATATACCCTTGAAACTTTTGCGCGGTACCTGGGGTTTGAACACTGGCTTGATTATGAAGAACAGTATAAAAAAACCAATTACAACGAAAATATAAGTGACACCTGGGAGCTTTTAAAAAACAGAATACTAAAAATAACTTACCAAAGCCTTGAGTCGATGAAGGAAAAGGCAAAATACGATTCGGAAAAAGTAATTTTCAGAACGTATGTAAAAGATAAATTTGATAAGTTCCTGCAATCCAAAGAAAATGCGACAATGTTTGTTGCTCCTTTAGGTTTTGGCAAAACCACCACTATAATCCAACTGGTCGAAAATTATTTTTTGGGTGAAAAAGCCCTTCATAAAAATGATATTATTTTTGTGATTGACGGTGGAATCTTTTTTAACTTATATTCCAAAAGTTCAAATTTTGAATTGTTTAATCAGTTCATCGAATTTAAAGTCCGCTCAAGCATTGAGTTCTATTTTCAGCAGAACCCCGAAAAAAGGAAAGGCCGCGTAATTCTTATAATTGACGATGTGGATGAAGTTTATTTCGACAAGGAAAGATACCACAGCCTGATGGAAAATTTGATGCGGTTGCTGATGAGCAGCGAAAACAGCTGGTTTAAAATAGTTATGACCTGCCGCCCCGAAAATCTTGATATTTTTTACTACCTGCTCAACAAAAACCCGATGTTAAAATCGAGTTGGTTTAAAATGAATTTCGAAGAAAAAGGGATGATAGAATCCAGAAATATTCCGCTTTACTCAAAAGAAGAGGTAAAAAAAATAATTGAAAAACATCAGCTGAAATGCGACTATAATTATTTAAAGGAGAATTATAATAATATTTTAAAAATTCTTCATTATCCGTATTTACTCTCGATATTTAAAGAAAAATTTGGCGATTCGAATGAGATTTCGCTGATTTCACTTTTAAACCATTACATTAAAACCCGGCTGAACTCTCCACCTTACCGCGAAGACAAACTGATAATTATTGATACATTTATTGAATTGTGCGATTACGGAAAAGATTCAGATGCGGTGGAAAAGAAAACTTTACTGGCCAAATCGAATGTAAATAATTTTGCCTACCGCGAATTAATTTCGATTGGATTGATTTATGAATATTCTGTCCCCGATGGTTTATTTGGCGACGATACATTTGTCAAATTTCACCCGGATATATTTTTCGAATACATTTTATTTGAAAAGTGGCGTCAAAATGAACCGCTGGATATTAACCTGTTTTTCAAAATAAAAGAAACCTACCGCAATAAAATACAGCTGCAGTGCAAATTGTTAAAATTCTTTATTCGTTTTCTTTATTACGAAAGGAAAATAAGTATTTTACAACAATTGCAAACCATTTTTAAAACCACATCATTTACCTCACGCCCCGAAGAATCTGTATATTTTGATTCTGTGGTTTCCGTATTGAACGAAACAATGCAAACGGTGAATCAATAAATAATATATTTGTGGTGCAAAAGCTGCAATAAAGCAGTAGCGACTGTTTTTACCGAAAATTTTCGCTGAACTTGTCCTAACTGAAGTATTCCATGAAAGTTGCCGTTATCGATTTGGGAACAAACACCTGTAACTTACTTATAGCAGAGGTAATTGGCAACAAATATGAAATTTTGCATCAAAGCAAGCAACTGGTTAAACTGGGCGATGGCAAAATAAAAAGCGGCGAAATAAGCCCGGAAGCAACTTACCGGGTGCTGGAATCGTTTCAGATACACAAAAAAATAATCAACAAATACAAAGCAGAAAAAACAAAGGTTATTGCCACTTCGGCAATCCGCGATGCCATAAACCGGAAGGATTTTCTGGAAACGGTGGAAATAGAAACCGGCCTGATCACAAATGTAATCTCCGGAGAAAGGGAAGCCGAACTGATATTTAAAGGGGTTTTACTGGCGTTTGGCGGATTTGATGAACCGGCTGTTGTGCTTGACATTGGCGGTGGCAGCAATGAACTGATTATCATCGACCAAAAAGAAATGATTTGGAAAGAAAGCCGACCTACCGGAATGGCGCGTGTAATAAATCAGTTTAAAATCTCAGATCCTGTAACTTTGGATGAAATTCATTTGCTAAGGAATTATTTTTCTGCAGAACATAAAGCCACTTTCGAATTATCTAAAAATCATTTGGTTAAAAACCTCGTCGGCTGTTCAGGTGCTTTTGATACAATTGCCGATATTATCGACCAGGTAAATCCCGGAGAAAAACAACGAATTTCCCAGGAAATAAGAATGGATGATTTTTATGCAGTTTTTGAAAAACTGATTTGTTCAACAAAAGAAGAACGACTGAAAATGAAAGGAATGGATATGGTCAGGGTCGATTTAATTATTCCGGCAGTAATTCTGATTGAACAGCTCATTTCCGAAATTGGCATTCAGCAAATAATTCAAACTGATTTTGCTTTGCGCGAAGGTGTTTTATATGAGATGATGGCCATAAATTCAACCGAAAATAATTACTGAAAAGCAGTATCTCCGCGCATCACAGTTCAGCTTTTATCCTTATTTTCAAATCAATGGCCTCTTATCAGGCTGTCGGTTATAAGAAAAAACATCATAAAAAGATAGAGAAAATTAAGCTTGTAAAACGCCGGCAGCACTTTAAATTCCTTTTCGGCAAACACTGTTAAACTTAATGAAGAAAGAAGATAAAAGGTATAAAACAAAAGCAAAAACATTAAAATGGTATTGCTAAATACAAAAAACAACACCAGCAATGCCGATGCAGCCGTTGTTACAACCCATGTATAAGTAATCCTTTTTATTTGTATTTTGCTGAATATCTGATTCAGACTGGGTAAACCTGCCAGTTTATACTGATCGCCAAACATTAAAAGAAGCAGCCAAAAATGAGGAATCTGGCCAATAAAAAAGAAAATGGCCACCAAAAGAATTACCTCTGAGGTTAAATTTCCGCCGGCGCCTGCCCATCCAATCATTGGAGGTAATGCACCAACCATTGATCCGGGAATTACTGCAAAGGCACTTACTCTTTTTAAAGGAGTGTAAACAAGGTTATACGAAAACAGGGTTAGCCAACTCAAAACGAGCGCCATCGGTGGATTTGTAATCCAAAGCACCAAAGAACCGGCTAATCCAAACCCGGCGGCAATTAAAAAGCCTCCTGTGGCGCTGATTCTTCCGGATGGGATTGGACGTTTGCTGGTGCGTGGCATTTTCGCATCGATATCTCTTTCCTGCCAATGGTTCAGCGCACTTGAACTGCATGCCATCAGAAAAACACCAAATGTGAGAAACCATCCCTGGCTGCCTATTTCACCCGAATACAAAACGTAACCGGTGAGCGCCGACAATGCTATGGGCAATGAAATCCGAACCTTACCCAGTTCATATACAATTTTCAAAAATTTCAAAAGCTTGTTATTTCAATGTTTTCAGGTATTCTATAATATTATTTATATCATCATCAGATAACTGGCCCTGATACGAAACCATTAATCCTTTTGTGAAACCCTCCACCACATCGGCATTTGGTTCATAAATCGAACGTTGAACATATTCTGCATCAACAGTGATCTGCCTTGTCGCACCATCGGTTACCACAGTTTGAGTTTCGCCCCAGATTCCTTTAAACGACGGCCCCACCAATTTAGACCCGTCGACAGAATGGCAGGCAAAACAGCCAATATTCTGCATGATGCGTTTACCGGTTGCCGCCGGAGATTCAACATTTGCTGTAGCCTGCGCTACCTGTGTAGTATCCGAAATCCACGAATTGAAGGCGCTGTCACTTAAAACTTTCACATAATTATACATGTACGAATGTTGCAAACCGCAATATTCGGCACAGAAAAGTTCATACGTTCCTTCTCTTTGCGGTTCAAACCACATAAAATTATTTTTCCTGCCCGGTACCATATCTTTTTTTAACCGGAACGCCGGAATGTAAAGGCTGTGCAAAACATCCAGCGCCACCAGGTTTAATTTTACCGGCCGATCTTTCGGTAAAAAAAGGGTATCGGTGCGCCGTCCGTTGTCGTATTCAAAGGTAAAATTCCACATTCTTCCAATAACGGTAATTTCGTAACTGTCTTTTGGCGGCTTGTTCATTGGAGTCCAGCCGGCCCAACCGTAATAAAACATGACCAGAGTAAGTGCAAGCGGAATAATTGTCCATAAAATTTCAAGCGAAATGCTACCTTCGAATTGCGTTGGCACCGGATTTCTTTTTTTGTTGTACTTGTAAATAAATACGAGCATAACAATGGTCAGTCCAATCAGGAAAAAGAATGAAATCCCGAGAATGAGCAGAAAAACATTGTCGACACTCTCAACAAAATTCGATGCCTGTGGAATTTCTGAGCTGTTCATAGTTTAACGGTATAAATAGTCTAAAAAAGTTATAACAATTGTGACCACGAAAACTGCAAAAACAAAAGCTACCATCAGCTTAATATAAAGTTTATCGTACTTCAGGTGCATGAAAAAAGTTAAAACCAAAAACGTTTTAATCACGGCAAAAACCAAAGCGCCGACAACAGTGTACTGGCCAAGGTTGATGCTTGTAATTCCAATGGACGAAAGCGTTAACGCAATTAGTCCGATAAGCACCAGAACGTAAACGCGGTAAGGAACAATGTGATGTTTTTCGTTCGACAGTTTTTCACTTGACATATATTTCAGTTTTTTCAGGTTATCAGATAAAACAACGGGAAAAGAAAAATCCAGATTACATCCACAAGATGCCAGTAGAGGCCGGCGTTTTCAAGCATTGCAGCCCTGTTTGCGCTAACTGTGCCGTTTACAACCCGTATCATGGCAACGCCAATTATTACTAATCCTACAATAATATGCAGAGCATGTAAACCGGTCATTATAAAATAGAGCCCAAAAAACAGAATTTCTCCCTGGCTCATAGTTTCAAGCATGTGCGCCGAACCAGGCCAGATTCCGTGTTCAAATTTGATTCCCCATTCAAAATATTTATTGATGAGAAAGACGATTCCAAGTAAAACAGTTGATGAACACAATATCAATACTAAATTTTTCTTTTTCTGCTGAAGCGCGGTGGTCGACATGGCAATTAACATGCTACTGATCAGCAGAATAATTGTATTGACTGAACCAATAAAAGTATCCAGTTCCTCTGCTGCCAAATGAAATGCATCGGGGTTTAAAAACCGGTAAACAGAATAAACAATGAATAAACCTCCAAACAGTAAAAGTTCAGTAAAAATAAAGAGCCACATTCCTATTTTCGACGCTTCCGAATCGTAATGATCGTGTGGCGAAAGTTTTGTTTGTTCCATATCTGGTTTAGTTTTAATAATTATATGGTCCGTCATTCTCTCCAATCACAGGTATTTCGTCAAAATTTTCAACCGGCGGCGGCGATGTTACTGTCCACTCCAGTGTTTTTCCGTGCCACGGATTTTTTTCAGTTGCAATAGGACCATATCGTGCCGAACGAATGAGGTTGACAATAATAATGATTAATCCGGTTGCCAAAATCCATGAACCAAACGTACTTAAAATATTGCCGCCATGAAATTCTTCGAGATAATCGTAATAACGCCGCGGCATTCCTATCATTCCAAGATAAAACATAGGAGTATATAAAGTTAAAAAGCCGATAAAGAAAACCAGCCAGCCAATGTTTGCCCAGGTTTTATCGTACATTCTGCCGAATATTTTAGGAAACCAGTAATGCATGGCAGCAAAAAAAGCAAACCCTGTTCCGCCAAAAACAATAAAATGAAAATGGCCAACCACAAAGGCAGTGTCATGCACATAAACATCGGTTGCGAGTGCACCGACCACCAAACCGCTCAGTCCGCCAATGAGGAAAACAAAAATAAAGGACGCAGCCCAGTAAAAAGGCGTTTGAACATTTATTGAACCTTTATACATTGTCGAAATCCAGTTAAAAACTTTTATAGCGCTTGGAATGGCAACGATGAATGTTAGGAGTGAAAAATAATATTGTGCAGTTCCGCTCATTCCGGCAGTAAACATATGATGCCCCCACACCAGCCAGCCTACAAAAGCAATGGCCATTGTTGAAGCGATAAGCGCCTTGTAACCAAAAATATGTTTTTGCGAGAAGGTGGGAATAATTTCTGAAATAGCGCCCATTGCCGGCAGAATCATAATATATACAGCCGGATGGGAATAAATCCAGAAAAGGTGCTGGTACAAAGTTGGATCGCCACCCAACGCCGGATCGAAAACCCCGACGCCAAAAATGCGTTCGAGCGCTACAAGCACCAGTGTGATTCCAACAATCGGAGTGGCAAGCAGCTGAATCCAGGCTGTGCCGTAAATGGTCCACACAAACAGGGGTAACTTCATCCATTTCATGCCCGGGCAACGCAACCGGTGTATGGTAACCAGAAAATTTAATCCGGTTAAAATGGATGAAAATCCCAAAACAAAAGCGCCAAAAATTGCCGGCAACATGTTGGTCCCGGTTTTAAAACTATAGGGCGCATAAAATGTCCAGCCGGTATCGGGAGTGCCCGGACCAAGCAATAAAGCTGCCAGTACAAGAAAAACGCCGGTAACGTATAAATACCACGAAAGCAAATTCAGTTTTGGAAACGCCACATCCCGCGCACCTATCATAATCGGCATCATCAGATTTCCGAAAACAGCCGGAAGCCCGGGAATTACAATCATAAAAATCATAATTACACCGTGCACGGTAAAGGTGGCATTATAAGTTTGCGCATCCATAATGGTTTTGCCTGGCGCCAGCAGTTCAAACTTCATGGCTAATCCAAGCATCGCACCTACCGCAAACATGGTAGAAATCGAATACAAATAAAGAAGCCCAATTCTTTTATGGTCGGTGGAAAGAATCCAACCAAGCAAACCCTTATACTTTCCCTGGTATGTCAGGTAGTTTGCTTCATTAGCAACATTTGTCGATTGCATATAAGCTTATAGTTTAAGTTGTAACTTTTTGTTTTGGTTTTAAAACCAAGTAAAGAATTAATATTAATGCAATAAATAAAATTAAAATCCCGCTCACTTTTGTAACATTAAAAACATACGTCTGACCATCGGGATCGTATGAGTAACAAAACCGCAAAACCTTGTTCAGTGTTGGACCCGCTTTTCCTTTCGATGCTTCCACAATTGCCATTTTCCATTCGAAAGGAAGAAAATACAACCCATTCAGATACCTTGTAATTTTACCATCGGGACTGACCACTGTTAATGAAGCAGCGTGTAAAAAGTCGTTTCCGGTTTTTTTGTATTTAAATCCTGTGGCTTTTGTAACTCTGCTGATACTGGCGCTGTCGCTGGTAAAAAACTTCCATCCCTTTTTGGCTTCCTCCACTTTTTTCGACATCAGGTTCAGGTAATTGCTTTTCTTCAAAACGCCCATTTCAATGGGTTCGCTCGGATCAAAACTAATTGTTAAAACCTGGTAATCTTTTCCCGGAACCAAATCTGATCTATCCATTACATCTGCCACACCTTCCATCAACGGACTGCAAATTCCGGGACACCGGTAATAAACAAAATTCAGTACGGTTGGTTTATCGATTAAATCAGACAACCAAACCTGCTCTCCCTGTTCATTGATCAGCGAAATGCTGTCGGGTAAATAATCATTCAAATGTTCAACAATTCCAATTTCAACATCCTGGCTCGAAACAGCAGGATTAACCGGCGTTTGACCCAACACGGAAATACTAAAAAACAGAAATAAATAAACCAGATTGAATGAATATAGTTTTTTAATCAGATGTCTCATCATGGAATACTTTATCTTCAAATATACCTAAACGGTTTAAACTTTTTACCTAAACAAACCATAAAGTTCAATTAAAGTTTAATGCCGGCTAAACATTTTATTCCATTTTTTTCTAAGAATATCGTTCATATTTAAAAAATAATGCATTCAGAAATTATTTGAAAAATGCACGCGCAAAATACAAAATAAAAGACAATATTATCTCTTTCTGTAATATTTTTAGATTGTCAAATTCATTTCAGACTGGTATTATTAATGTAATATTCTGTATTCGTGAACAATATAACAATATTCGTTTTACGGATTTTCAGAACCGGTAAATATGAATCTGCAACATAAAAAAACAAATCCCAAAAATTAGGAGCGTATAAATGGCAAATAACTATTTTTATGCTCTGATGGGAGAAAAAAAACTGAATATCGCGCGAAGAATCTGGAAATTCTATTTTGAAGGATTTAATAACATGGGCGGCTGGGGGCGTCAGGTTTGGCTGATAATTCTGATTAAGCTGTTCATCATGTTCGCTATTCTTAAAATCTTCTTTTTCCCGGATTTTCTGAAAACCAATTTCAAAACAGATAATGAACGGAGCGATTACGTTCTGGAAAGATTAACTGAACCAAAATAAAAGATATGATAGAAATTGCAGATGCATCATTAGTTGACTGGTCGCGGGCTCAGTTTGCCCTCACCGCCATGTATCACTGGTTGTTTGTACCGCTGACCCTTGGCATTACAATGATTATTGCTTTTATGGAAACGCTGTATGTTTCAACCGGTAAAGAAGAGTGGAAACGCATCACCAAATTCTGGATGACTCTTTTCGGGATTAATTTCGCCATTGGAGTGGCAACAGGAATTATTCTTGAATTTGAATTTGGCACCAACTGGTCAAACTATTCGTGGTTTGTGGGCGATATTTTCGGGGCGCCACTGGCAATTGAAGGGATATTTGCTTTTTTCCTCGAATCTACTTTTATCGCCGTCATGTTTTTTGGGTGGAATAAAGTGAGCAAAAAAACCCACCTGCTGGCAACCTGGCTTACCGCAATCGGTGCCAACCTGTCGGCCCTGTGGATTCTGGTTGCCAATGCGTGGATGCAAAAACCTGTGGGAATGGCTTTCAACCCCGAAACTGCACGAAATGAGATGGTAAGTTTCTGGCAGGTTTTGTTTTCGCAGGTTGCCGTGGATAAATGGCTGCATGCCACTTCCTCCGGGTTTGTACTGGCATCGGTTTTCGTTATTGGAATTTCGGCATGGTTTATCCTGAAAAAAAGAGATATAAGGGTTGCCGGAAAAAGCATGATGGTTGCGGCAGTATTCGGACTGATTTCATCCATTTACCTCGTCTGGACCGGTGATAATTCAACGCGGACAATTGCCAACGTTCAGCCCATGAAATTTGCAGCCATTGAAGGTTTGTACAACGGCAGTGAAGGCGCCGGACTGGTGGCACTCGGGATGTTTTCCACCACCGACACCGATCCCAACAACGAAAACCTGAAAGATTTTACCATGAAACTGGAAATCCCGAATTTTCTTTCCTACATGGCTTTTCTCGATTGGGATGCATTTGTACCCGGGGTAAATGACCTCATTAACGGAAATGAAAAATACGGCTACATTCCGGCAACGGAAAAAATCGAAAGGGGAAAAGTAGCCATTACTACCCTGCGCCAATTTAAAGCGGCAAAAAAAGCAGGTAACGAAGCATTAACTGAAGAATTAAAAACAAAACTCACCAGCGCAGATTTCCAGGAAAACTATTTTAAATATTTTGGATACGGTTACATTACCGACACACATGATCTGATTCCAAATATTCCGCTCACCTTTTACAGTTTTCATATTATGGTGGCGCTGGGATTCTTTTTTATGCTGATGTTTGTTCTGTCACTTGTTTATCTTTTAAAAGGAACACTTCCTGAAAAACGCTGGTTTTTACGCCTGACCATTTTTGCCATTCCGCTTGCATTTGTTGCCAGCCAGGCCGGATGGGTGGTAGCCGAAGTAGGACGCCAACCCTGGGTGGTACAGGATCTCATGCCAACCATGTCGGGTGTTACGAAAATATCGGCAGGTTCGGTGCAGGCAACTTTCTGGCTTTTTGGTGTACTCTTTACCGTTCTGCTGATAGCTGAACTGAAAATAATGTTCCGTCAGATTAAAATTGGACCTAAACATTAAAAACGGAGGAAATAAATCATGTTCGAAAATTTAAGTCATCATACATTACAACATTACTGGTGGATAATCATTTCACTGCTGGCCGCGTTTTTTGTTTTCCTCACTTTCGTGCAGGGCGGACAGACCCTGATTTCCACCATTGCAAAAAACAAGGGAGAGAAAAAGATAATTATCAACACGCTCGGGCGCAAATGGGAAATTACATTTACCACGCTTGTTACTTTCGGAGGAGCTTTTTTTGCATCGTTTCCTTTGTTTTACGCCACAAGTTTTGGCGGCGCCTACTGGGTTTGGCTGATTATACTTTTTGCTTTTATCGTACAGGCGGTAGCCTATGAATTCAGGACCAAACCGGCCAACCTGCTTGGGGCCAGAACATACGAAGCCTTTCTTTTTGTTAACGGAATGCTGGGCACCATTTTGATTGGAACTGCAGTGGGTACTTTTTTTAACGGCGCACAGTTTTCATTGAACGAAATGAACCAGGTCAGCTGGCAAACTCCTTACCGCGGCCTCGAAGCAGTGCTAACCTTTCACAACGTGTCGCTTGGACTTGCAGTTTTTTTCCTGGCCAGGGTATTGGGACTGATGTATTTTATTTCCACTGTTGACCAGGATATTATTGTTGCCCGTTCAAAAAAACATTTGTTGTACAACTCCATTCCGTTTCTTGTATTTTTTCTTTATTTCCTGATAAAACTGCTGTTAAAGGATGGCTTTGCAGTTCATCCGGAAACGGGCGAAGTATTTATGGAAAAATATAAATACCTGCACAATTTGCTTCAAATGCCTTTAAACATGGTCCTGCTTTTCATTGGAGTGGTTGCGGTTTTATGGGGAATAATTTCAAACCTTTTTACCGACAGCGACAATGGTTTTTGGTTTGCCGGCCCCGGAACAGTTTTAACTGTGTTTGCCCTTTTTATTCTGGCGGGTTTTAACAATACTGCATTTTATCCTTCAGTTTACGATTTACAATCGTCGCTAACCATTCAAAATGCTTCATCAAGCCAGTTTACCCTGGTGGCCATGAGTTATGTTTCGCTTGGAATTCCGTTTGTCCTGGCCTATATCATCTATTTCTGGCGGGTCATGAACAAAACCAAAATTTCGGAAGAAGAGATGCAGGAAGAATCACATGCTTATTAATTAAAAAAAAGATTGTTATGTATTTAAGCTCAATATTGTGGATGCTAAGCTGGCCGGTAGTTCTAATTGTGGCTTACCAGGCCGTGAAACTAATGGAGAAAAAATTCGGTTCTACCTTTGACAATCAGAAAGAAGAATAAAATTCCCGGCTTTCATCAATTCCAAATAAAGAAATATTATAATATACGCGTTGGCGGAATTAATCCTTAATTTATTGAAAGGCAGTTCGACTACGCTCACTGTGACAGTCAGGCTGAGCGTAGTCGAAGTCTCATTACCAGAAAGTTGAAAAATAATTCCGCCAACAGGTTATAATATAGAAAGCCTTCAAGGTTGAAGAAACCATGAATGCTTATTTTAACTGTTGTGCTTATTGCTCGGCGGCATTAACCCCGGCGCGGCGGGCCTTGGTATTGTTTGCTTTTGATTTAATGTATACCCGTATATTTACCTAATTTGATTATCTTTGAGAAAAATCAATTTTCATGTCGTTAATTAATTTCATCGAAGAGTTCCCAGACGAAGCAAGTTGCAAGCAAAAGTTCAAGGAATATCGTGACCAAGTGGGTGTTGTTTGCCCCAAGTGCAAGGGCAAAGACCACTATTGGAAGAAAGACAAAGAACAGTACGAGTGCAAGAAGTGCAAAACAAGGATTACGTTAAAGAGTGGGACGGTCATGCATAAATCGAAACTCCCATTCCGTTACTGGTTCATAGCAATGCACCTTCTAACCTCTACAAAAAAGAGTTTTTCGGCAAAAGAAATACAACGGCAACTTGGGCATAAGCGCTATCACCCAATTTGGCACATGGTGCACAAGCTCCGCAACTCGATGGGGAAACGGGACGGGGAGTATGTCCTGGCGGGCAGGATCGAATTGGACGAGGGGTATTTTTCCACGGAAGTACCGGAAGATGAAAAAGATCTGCCACTAAAACGTGGCAGGGGCAGCCAGAAAAAATCGAAAGTGCTTGTAATGGCAGAAAGCACAATGGTGGAATCGCCAAAGAAAGGCCAGAAACCACGCCGGGTGGGTTATTTGAAAATGAGGGTCATCGAAGATCTCAAAAGCGAAACAATTGATGAAATTGTCAAAGACATGGCTTCCGGTGCAGAAGAAGTTGATACCGACGGCTCGACATCTTATGTGAATTTGAAACGGTATATCCCCAGGCACAATTCCCAAGTCATACCAAAAGAAAAAGTGGGTGAAGTGTTGCCATGGGTACATATAGCAATAAGCAACGCCAAGAGGCAATTGATAAACACATTCCATGACATCAAGCCCGAATTCCTGCAAAACTACCTCGATGAATTCTGCTATAAATTTAACCGGCGATATTACGGGGAAGCCTTATTTAACAGATTGCTCGTGGCTTGCGTGAGTTATAAAAAT
Organism: uncultured Prolixibacteraceae bacterium; assembly: GCA_963771595.1. Lineage (GTDB taxonomy): Bacteria > Bacteroidota > Bacteroidia > Bacteroidales > Prolixibacteraceae > CAVYUC01. The sequence continues at coordinate 169,285 of CAVYUC010000016.1, forward strand.
GAGTTTAGGTACAAATACGGATAATCATTTTTGATTTTATTGCAATTGCCGAAATATCTGTTCCCGTCTCCTTGAAATTTTAAAGACTAAAAGAACTTTTATTGTGATTTATTTTCTCATGTTGTGGAAAAAATTCACGAAAGTTTCAGCAGCAAAAAAAATGCGGAAATAAATAAATCAACACCAAATCAGCGAAAATTGGGGCAGAAATAGCGCTGCGTAAATTAAAATGAAAAGCGGCACAGAATTATCTGTGACAGGGGTGATAAAATTAGAAACAAATTAAAATTAAAAAGTTATGACTAGTAAATTAAATGATTTAAAAGACCTGTTACAGCACGAATTGAAAGACCTGTACAGCGCAGAGAATCAGTTAACAGAAGCTCTCCCCAAAATGGCAAAAGCAGCAAACAACAGCAAATTGAAAAATGCATTTGAAAGCCATTTGGATCAAACACGCAACCAGATTAAAAGACTCGAAAAAATCAGTTCCGATTTGAAAGTTGACATAAAAGGTGGAACCTGCGAAGCAATGAAAGGTTTGGTAAAAGAGGGAGAACAAATGATTAAGGCAAAAGCAGACGGTGACGTTCATGATGCAGGATTGATTGCTGCAGCTCAACGCGTGGAGCATTATGAAATTGCCGGTTATGGAACAGCAGTACGCTATTTGCAGATGTTGCGAATGGATGATGCTGCCAAACTTTTATCCGAAACACTGGATGAAGAAAAAGAAACAGATGTTAAACTGACAAAAATTGCCGAAGAAATTAATGTGGAGGCAATGGCTTAATAAGTAACAGTTTCAAAAATTTATAAGATCGGCCAGGATTTACAAATCCCTTTATTTGCCGGAGGAAGTCGTACAAAGGAAGATGCTTTAATATTGTTCTGAACATATCTTCTGAAAATTCCAATGCATTGGAAATATAAGTACACCCACTTATTCCGAATATAAAGAATTGGCCGGTTCTTTTTTCTTATTCGTGTTTATCCGTGGAATCTGTGGCTTGTTTTCTTTTTGCCATGAATGACACGAATGGACACGAATTATTTTTATAATGAATATCCAGATAATCCAATCTTTATTCGTGTTTATCCTTGTAATCTGTGGCTAATTTTCTTTTAGCCGCGAATGATAACAGAAAAGGTTTGCCACAACTAATTTCTTGTTATTTTTGCCTTCAGAAAAAATCAACCTATGATTAACGGCAAAAAAGTAATAGTGGTGCTACCTGCATACAATGCATCCAAAACGCTGGAAATAACTTACCGCGAAATCGATTTTTCCATTGTCGATGATGTAATTCTTGTAGATGATTTGAGTAAGGACAATACCATTGAAGTGGGCAAAAAGCTTGGCATAAAGCATATTGTTGAACATAAACAGAACAAGGGATACGGCGGCAACCAAAAATCGTGTTACAACAAAGCCCTGGAACTGGGCGCCGACATTGTAATTATGCTCCACCCCGATTATCAGTATACACCGAGGCTCATTCCTTCGATGGCCAATTTACTTGCAAGTGGTTTGTACCACGTGGTGCTGGGCTCGCGTATTCTGGGAAAAGGGGCACTTGCCGGAGGTATGCCCATGATAAAATATGTGGCCAATCGCGGACTCACATTTATACAAAACCTGCTGATGAATGCCAAACTTTCGGAATACCACACCGGCTACCGGGCGTTTACGCGTGAAGTCCTCGAGAATGTAAATTACAATGCCAACTCTGATAATTTTGTTTTCGACAACCAGATGCTGGCTCAAATCTGGTATGCCGGTTACGAGATTGCTGAAATTACCTGCCCCACCAAATATTTCGCTGATGCTTCAAGCATCAACTTCAAAAACAGCAGCATCTACGGAATTGGAGTTGTAAAAACTTCCATCCAGTTTCGCCTGCAAAAGTGGGGAGTGGCAAAATTCGATTTCTTTAACAGGAAAAAGCAACCATGATTTACCAGGAATTAATTTCACGATTCAAAAAATGAGGTGATGAAAACACCTGCATTTATCAAATTCATTGTAATCATTTTTCCACTTATTTTTTTATGGGGTGGATTAAATTTCGACCGTAAAAACTATCCAAATGATCCGGAATACATTTACCTGATAAATGCTTTATGTATTTGCGATGGCCAAAGCGTTGGCCATATAGACAATCCTGGTACTACACTGATGCAGTTAGCCGCAGGTACCATTGAGTTAATGCATTTATTTTCAAATCCAAATAATGATACGGCAGTAGAACACGTGCTTAAAGAACCAAATTATTTCATTGAGGGCATCCGAAAGGCAATTGTTGTGTTAAATGCAATTGTTTTGTTTTTACTTGGCTGGCTGGTTTTTCAAAAAACACACTCAATTTGGACATCCTTATTCCTGCAGGTTAGCACTTTTCTATCGGCATATATTTTAGAAGTTACATGGGCAAAGCTTTCACCTGAACCTTTGTTGTTTTCTATAACAGCTATTTATGTAATTCTCGTTCTTTATTATTACATGGAGCAAGAAAAAAACCAATGGAAATATGTAGTTTACTTTGCATTAATAATGGGTGCAGGTTTAGCCACCAAAGCCACTTTTTTGCCACTAACCCTATTTCCAATATTTGTTCTTCCAACTATCAGAAAAAAACTTGTTTATCTGGCAGGAATTATTCCATCGTTTGTAATTTTCACCATTCCGGCAATTTCTGAATATGGAAGAATGTTCTTCTGGTTCCGCGATTTGATAAGTCACTCCGGCATTTACGGTTATGGAGAAAAAGGTATTATTAATGCAAAAATGTACCTCCCAAATATTCAAAATATTCTTTCAGATAATTCCATCATTCCAATTGTATTGTCAACCGGTATTTTAACACTTTGTGTTGGTTATTTTTTTAGAAGAAAACAAAATATGAATTGGAATTTAAAATTCTTATCCGGTTTTCTAAGTACCTTCATTTTCGGAGTACTTCTGGTAGCAAAGCATTATGGTGGAAATCACTATCTAATTCCAGTTATTTTGCTCAGTGGAATAATTTTCTACATAATCATAAACATCATAAAATGTATTTTTGAATCCAAAACTTTCAATGTATTTTTATTGCCGGTCATAGTTTCAGCCAGTATAATATTTGTTACATGGCATCACCCGCGCAAATTAATAACCTCAAATCATGGATATAAAACTGCAAGTAAAGAAATTGACTCTGCAAATTTATGGCTGGCAAACAATTACAGCAATTTTACTCATGTCAATTATTATATCTTCTCCATAAACAAATTTACAGGACTTAAATTTGGCAACGACTTTGCCAATAGAAAAATGCTTTCCCACCTCAGAAAAATATACCCCAATATTTACTTCTACGAATTATCAAGCAATTCATATTTCAAATGGAATATAAAAACAACCCTGAATGATATCATTGAAACCAGCGGAAAAAAGATATTATTAATGAATGGCCCAACCGATCCTTCAGATATAAAAAAAATGGAAAATTTGGGATTTCCGTTGAAGCAGGTTTACAACGGTCAGTCACAAAACATTTATATTCTCGACACATTAAAATATACACCACCAATTAAAAAGAAATTAGAACAAATTGGAGCAACTATTAATTTTAATGCAGATAAATTTACCAAAGACAAAAAATATTTTTTGGGCTCCAATTCAGAGATATTCGGCCCGGTGAAGGCCCTGTCAACCGATCAGGTGCGTACGGGTCCTTATTCAATTAAGCTACAAAAATCAAATTCCTTTGCAGTTGATTATACTTTAAAGGATACAAAATCAGGTGAGATATACGAAATTGATGTTTGGAGAAAATCAAAAACATCAAGTGGTTATCTTGTAGTTTCAGCTGCTGATAATAATATATTTTACCAGGCGCAAAATGAAGCCATTAAATTCGACAAAAATGGTTGGGAGTTGCTACAGATTAAAGTAGAAATTCTGCCACAGACAGAAGGCAAAGACCTTAAGGTTATCCTTTGGAACCCAAGGAAAAGGATAGCTTATTTTGACGATTTAAGTATTAAAAAATTTACAACCAGCGAAGAACCGTAATTCTTTTTTGGTAACAAGTGATCGCTTAAAAAGCATATATTTGATCCACAATAAACAAATTATTTTGAAATTACAGATGCAAAAAAAATATTTCCCATTTTTTATACTGGTTTCATTCGGACTACTTTTCTTTTTCATTGGAACTTATAACCATTATCTTTTTAAGACATTCACCTACGATTACGCAAACTATAATTTTGCTTTCTGGGATTATGCACATTTCAGAATTAGTCCACTAACTACATTCAGAGGCAATTTTCTGCAAGATCATTTTTCGCTCACACTCATGTATTTTGTACCTATATACTGGTTACTCAACTGGTTAACCGGAACATATACGCTGATAATTATTCAAACTTCGTTAATCCTTTTTGCTGCCTGGTATTCATATAAATTAATCAAATTAAAAACTGACAATCTCTGGCTTAGATCTGGTGTAATTCTTTACTTCTTTCTCTTATTCGGAAGGTATTCTGCTTTTGGCACCGATGTAAATTTAGCAATCATGTCAGCCTGTTTTGTTCCTGTATTTCTCTACTATTTCGAAATAAAAAAGTACATCATTGCATTGGTAATTCTCATTCTTTCCTTGTTTTCCAGGGAAAACATTCCGCTTTGGTTTATTTTTATTTTCATTGTATTGATTATTTCTCATTGGAAAGACAAAAAAGCTGTTCAATTCTCGCTTGCAGGAATTTTTATTTCGGTTATTTATTTCATTCTTCTTTTTAAAGTAATCATTCCAGGTATTGAAACTCCGGGTGTTGAATACAAGTTGTTTAATTATTCGGCACTTGGAAGCAGTCCTGGAGAAGCGTTGGTTTACATCATTCACCATCCTTTTCAATCGGTAAAAATGTTTTTTGTAAACCACCTCAACAATCCCGCTTACGATAAAATTAAACTCGAATTTTACATTGTCTATTTTATTTCGGGTGGTTTTGTCCTTTTGATCCGCCCCAAATACCTAATTTGGTTTATCCCGATTGTTGCCCAGAAAGTTTTGAATGATGATCCCTTCCGCTGGGGAATTGCCACTTATTATTCGGTTGAAGTGGTAACACTACTGCCACTTTCGGTTTTTCTTGCGCTAAGCGAAATCAAGTCAGTTCGATTGCAAAACATCCTGTTGGCATTAAGTTGCATTGGTGCATTCGCAATGACCATTCATAAAATGGACAGCAGCAACCAACAGGTTCCCTGGACCTTTTATAAAGCAAAAATCAAATTTTACGATAGAAGTTTTTACGAGGCACCTTTCAGTGTAAAAAATGTAAACCAGTTGCTAAAAGTGATACCCAAAGATGCTAAGGTAAGTGCATCAAACCTGATAACGCCTCACCTTGCACAGCGCCGGTTTATCTATTTTTTCCCCACAGTAAAAGATGCTGAATACATTGTTTTTTCTGTTTTTGATGACAATTACTTAATGTCGCCCGAAGAAAACGAAAAACACCGGGAACAATACCTGAACAGCCCCAATTGGGAAATTATCGCAAAAGCATACCCTGTTTTTCTGCTAAAAAAGCGGGAACATCCCATTTCCGAAACTTCAAAAAATTTTCAAATAAATTCGGCTGCCGATACGCTGATCTGTAACTTTGAAAACATTGACCTTCAAAAAAACCACATTCTTTTTTCTAATGGGCAGAAAGCCGACACGCTGAAACATTTGGCAAAAAATGAATTTCGGAGCGACAGTTCATCTATTTGCCTGACAAAAGAAGAACCTTACAGCCAGGGAATTCATTTAAATTATATTGATTCGATCGCGAAAATTACAATAAGTGTTTGGATAAAAGGCCCGGTTCAAAATGCCTTTATTGTATTTGATAATAAAAAAGGTTATTATCAAAGCAGCAATTATATCGCAGAGGAAAAAGAAGGATGGCAAAAAATATTGATGACAAACAGGCTACCTGAAAACATTGATCGCGATGAATTAATTTTATATCTGTGGAATTCAGGCACGGAGTCAATATATTTTGATGATTTCGAAATCATTATAAAGAAAAAATAATTCATCAATATACATTATCATTTTTTCGGTTCATCTTCGTAGGCATCTATCCCTTCCAATGCTTTTTGATAATCGGGTCTGCGAAGCAATTCCCAATATCCCTGCTGCGGTTTAATATGCCAGAAAGAATGCCAGAAAGATGCTTTTGTGGTTGAATCCCAGTGTATGGAACTACTTTTATATTTCTCTGTAAAAAATATATTTTGTGCAACTGCCAGTACCACAATGAACAAGATAATAATAAATGAATGTTTTTTAATTTTCGCAATTTCGGTAAATATTAATGCCAATGGAATTGCTAAGATCCCGTAATAATCTACAAACGATCGCATTCCGAAAGATCCGCCATACCACCAACACCACCACGAAACAATTATATAGGTTGCAAGAGCCATAAAAATCAGAATAGCCCAGGAAAATTCTTTCAGCCGTTTAAATAAAATTGTAATACCTGCAAGTGCGAAAAACATTACAGGAGTATAAACCAGCCATCCACTCCGATAACTGAAAAGCCCCGCAATAAAATGTGGATTTCCCCAATAAAATCTCTCATCAGGATAAGAATTTACAAAAACATGACCGGTAATCGACCACCAATAAATCATCTGCGGAATCCATACTATAAAGAATGTTATTCCCATCAAAACGAACCAGTTAAACTTTTTAAATACCAAGTTAATCCTTTGCAACAAAGTTTCTTTTGAGCAAACACCATAAACAAAAAAGAAAACCAGAACAATAATGTTGCTCGGCCGCACCAATGTTATTAAACCAGCTAAAAATCCAAGCACCATCAGTTTTAAAAATGCCGGATTTTGATACCACTGAATAGTTAACCACACAAAAATATTGATGAGTGAAAAATTATAGACATGAGTTAATGTTGCTTCGCCTGTGGCATAAAACAGTAAATTGGTACCAAGAACAACTGTTAAAAGACTAACAGCTACAATTTTTTCAGAAAAGTATTTTTTTAATATTCTTCGAAGGAAAATTAACCCAATAAAAAAGTAGAAAAATGAACTTAACAACAATCCAATTTTATAAACCGGCGAATAACCAAATGCATCCAGACCGAAGATTTTTGCCAACCCATGTGCTGCAAAAAAGAAAGGAGCATAAAGAATTGACATTCCCATACTCGTTTTAATTATTTGATGCCCATCTGGTAAAGGTTCAGGCCAAAATAAACCTTTATCAAAAGTTTCCCTGTTTTCCAACTTAATATCATGGAAAATAAAAGTTGCAGGTAAATACGCGTAGTAACTCACCACATCTGACGCAATAACTTTGTTTTCTTTTTGCCAATCCCTTGAGACAAGAATAAATAGTGCAACTATAAGCAAACAAAAGGCTACACTATATTTTGAAAGGTTGTCGCCGAATTTTAACATTTTTTCTATTTTAATCTCAACACGCCATACTTGAAAATGGTCCAGAGTATTTTGAAAACATCCATATTATTTAGCTTTTTCCCTTCTCCTGCATTCCGCGGGAAATATTTAACCGGAACTTCAGCCACATTGTTTCTTTTTATGCGCAGCGCTTTAATAATTAATTCAGCTTCGAAACCAAACCGGTTTTCCTGCAAATTGATTTTATTGTACAAATTGCGGTGAATCAGCTTGTAACCGCAGGCCATATCCGTAAGCCTTACATTAATCAAAATGGACGTAAGGTTGGTGAATATTTTGTTGCCCCAGTATCTTTTATAAGAAGCCAGCGGCCGGGCAACACCGGGTAAATATCTTGATCCGTTAATAAACTCCACACGCAACTGTTCCATGGCCTCAACCATTGCCGGGATATCCGTCGGACTTAACTCCTGATCGGCATCCTGAATCAGGAATACATCGCCATTCGCCTGGCTGATTCCGGTTTTTACTGCTGCCCCTTTTCCCTGGTTTACATCATGCCTTATTAATCTGAAATTTGGATTATCAGCAATGAACTGCTGAACTATCTCAACTGAATTGTCAGTTGAAAAATCATCAACAACAATAAATTCAACATTTTCCAAATGTGAAGGAAATTTTACCTGAAGTAACTGGTTAAGTAGTATCAGAATGTCGTTTGCTTCGTTATACAACGGTATTATAATGCTCAGTTTCATTCATTTATTGGTTTAGTCTGCAACACCTGACCGGATAAAGCCCATGCCGGAAACAAATTTAGAATTTTTACCCAAACGGAATGGAAATATATTGGAAACAATTCTGGCATCTTCTTCCTGGTCTTGCGGATATTTTAATTCGATTACCAATTTTCCTTTTTCTTTAAACACATGTTGCGACCTGTTATTATACGAGCGTATATCCCTGTATTCAAGGTCCGAATCCACCGTCAGTCTAATTTTTTTATTGCCCGAAATGTAATATTTTCTCCGGTAACTGTTTAACAATACAGCTTGCATGCTCAGTATCCTGAAGCGAACATCATCAGGTAAATCTGAATTTTGAATTGCTTTTCTGAAGAAATGCGGATCTTTTGTATTGCCGGTAAAATCCAATGGTGCAAGCAACCATGAACGTTTTGTATTCAGGTTTCCTTTTTTGATTTTAAATTCAAGAACGGGTGCCTTAACAAATTGTTCTGTTTGTCCATACCATCTGATGCGGGCTTTCCAGCGGTGCCCGATTCCAAAAAGATTTTCAAAAAAACAGTCCAGGCCTGGTGTATCAAAATAAACATTGTTTACCTGGCGCGGCAAATAGGCCTGCCTGAACATTGCCGGGCTTTGTTTAATTAATACATCAATAAATCCGGCATAATGAATATTGGTAGTATATTTTCTTTCGTATCTGTATTCGTTAAGCGGAGTATAGCCAGCTATCATTTTCTAAAAGCTTTTGTTGTCCACAAAGGAAACATGTGTTCCCGGAGCCAGTTCATTTATATTGTTCCTGAAATTTTCCAAGTCGCCCGGTTTTTTAATTTCAATCCAGTACGAAGTTTCTATCATTTCGTCCGATTCATCGTATCTGCTCAACCGGGAACCTTTAAAACTTGAATTTACTGTATTTTCAATTTGAGCAAGCGTTGGTTTTGCTCCACCCGAACCAATAACTGTCAGGAAAAGGTTTTGCTGTTTTGATTTTTTTACCGAGAAATAGCGACCCCAGATGATTACCATCAAAATAATAAAAGCAACCACGGTAATTAACCGTTGGTTTGCACCCAGTCCCAGACCAATGGCAATGGTATAGAAAAGATATGCCAACTCTTCAGGCTCTTTAATTGCCGAACGAAACCTTACAATTGAAAGTGCTCCCACCAATCCGAGAGACAATGCCAGCGATGATTTTACAATAGAAATAATAAGCATTGTGGTAAATCCGATAAGGAAAAAATTGGCAGCAAAAATTTTTCTGCCGGATAAACTTTTGGCACATTTGGCATACGTTAATTCGAGCAATGCCGACAAAATAAGCACTATTGCTGCATTCGCAACAAAATCCCAGACTGAAATCTGTGAATTCTCAGTAATCAAAAACTTTTGAAATAAACTCCACTTGTCCATAAATTCAGTTTTTAATAAAATCGATTGGCAAGATTTCTTTCCTGCCCAAAAATTTCACGGTTATTAAACGTTAAAGTTGACCCCTCTTCAATAGCATGCATGAAAAGGTATTTTTTTAGCATTACATTTTCCGATATAATGGTTGCTTCTCCGTATTCCGGTTTTTTCCGGAATGCCACCAAACCATAGGTTACATTTCTAACTGCTGAATCCTTAATTTTTACTTTGGATAAATCTTTTGAAGCCACGCCAATATTAGCCCCGTTAATCACACAATCTGTAACAGATATTGTTGATTTCTCTCCGCCGCTCACCCCTTTATCACCGGCTTCGGTAATTGTGCTTCCAGAGATTGAAACGGTACTTCCGGAGCAATCCAGCGCATCATTTCCTGCCCTGATGAAAGTGGAATTCCGGATTTCTCCCGTGCAAAAATCAGTATCTAAAGCATCAGCAAAAGTATCCTCAAAGGTGCAGCTTTGCATGTGAAAGTCAGAACGAACCACATTCAGGGCATCGTCACAATTTATATTTTTTTCGAACCGTACATGGTCAAAATCCACATCCGATTCATAAAAACATACTGCGGCAGTAGTAAACCAACCATCAAAATCCATATTCGTTAATCCGCTGAAAACAGCATGCTGAACAAATGAGCGTCCTTTAGCCTGAAAAATATTAATTCCTCTGCCTGAATGATCGGAGGAATTAAAAATCACTGGTTCTGTTTCCGAGCCATAAACATATACAGGTGAATAGGATATAAATGCAGCATGGTTTAACAAATTAACATGCGTGCCTTTTTCAAAAACAACTGATTTATTTTGAGGAATAACCAGGTTTTCATCTATACGTATTTCGCCACCGAAAATGATGGAATCGCCGGAATACCTGGCGTTGTAATTTTGCATCACGGCAACGGAGTCAAAAGAATGCCTGAGTTCCAGGTAACGGGGTTCTTCAGGCGCATCCCATGGTATTATGGGAACAGCAATTTCTTCGTCACGAACATTTACAAAAACGTATTTGTTTCCTTCAGTTCTGCATCCAATTGTGGCAATATAACTATTTCCTGAATTGGCAGGAGGCAGTATCAGGGGATTTTCCAGCTTTTCCATTCGAAGTTCGGGAATATCACTAAATCCGGTGATCAGAATGGAGTCAGTGGTGTAGTTTTCAATCCTGAATGTTTGAGGTTTCTGCGTATATACATTAATTAAATGCGGCAATAATTGAAAATCGGCTTTCCCTTTATAGCTGGTGTTTATAGCTAACATCCTGTCTTTGAACTTTCCAAATATATCTTCATTCAAATCTAGTTCTTTTAATGCCTTCATTGCCCCCCTTGCTTCTTCAGCTATTTTGTAATAAGTGTCCATATTGAAATGATAGTCGGGAAATTCTTTTTCCAGCAAAAGGTTCAATTTTTCTATTTCACTTTGGTTTTCGGAATAAACATCTTCCCAAAACTCCTGCGAAGAATATTTTTCGAGATATTTAAAATATAATTTTTTAAATTTAACATCAGCAAATAGCTTTAAATGTATATTAATCCAGTCCTCCTTCCATTTTTCGGGGATGAGATTCGATCCGTTAAAATCAAAAATACCATTATAAGGAAACGAATCGAAAAATATAGGTTCCAATTTGCCTAATACCGAATTATAATAAAAACGTTGGTTAAAAAAGTGAAGTGTATGATATGCATTTGTGGCATCCGTCATAGCATAATATTTTGCAATTGCATCCAGATTAAAAATATCAGATGCCTGACCTTGTGCATACTTATATTGCTGATACAGATTTTGGCCATATTTAAATTCGTTCATTAACAAGCTGTCATTAAGGGAGCTTCCTTCGTTAAACTGCATAATTACCGAAGCATCGTAGGCAGGGATTCCAAAATCCAATTCTCTCTTGCTCTGTAACATATCGTAGATCCAGTAACTGTCGTCGCTTAATTTCAGGATAGGACCTTCTCTTCTACTTCGTGATTCGATAAGCTGTTTTTCAAAATGTTCTTCCCATGCATATACTCCAACCGATTCTCCATTTAAATAAACCGGAACAAAACCGTACCGTGTACACAAAATATCTTCTTTTTCAAGTGCTTTATGAAATAACCATTCATGGAGCATAAAACGGGCTTCCGGTGTTTGGATGGAAAATGTCTTCAAACCCTTCCATGCATCATTGCCTTTGATTTTAATCCGATAGGACCATTTGTTTCCTTGCAAATGGTCCAGTCTATCTCCTTTTAACCTTAACCTTGTATTAAATACCTGATCCTGGTAAAAAATAATCCCCTTTACCCAATCATCATTCTCAGTAAATAATATTCCCTGTTCAAGTGCTTCGTTGCGTTTATTGCTCAACTTTTGAAATTCTTCATCGCTAATAAAAATATTTAAAACATCACCCTTTTTAAAAGAAGGATATACCTTTTCTTTTTCGTACACGATGGAAAGATCATCAAAATAAACAACCTCATCTTCAAAATTAGCAAGTAAAATTCTGATTTGTGATTTTTTATAATCATGTGGAATATAAAACTCAAGACTCAGCTTTTGCCATCCCAAATTATCAGTTTCAACTACATCTTTTGTCGCAAGAAAAAAACCATCTTTCTCATTATCTGAAGCACAAATGTGCCCTATGCCTTTTTTCCATGCAGTAATTCGAAAAAATTCATCGGGTTTAATATTTTCAATATCAATTGACATTCCATAAGGAACTTCTTTAGTTAGTTTTAAGCTATAATTCCCGGATCGTCTTTCTTCCGTGGTGCGCCCTTTTGCATTAGAAAAAGAATAGTCACCGCTTTTATCAATAAATCGTTCATCTTCCCATTTTTCTGCATCACACTCAATACGGATTTGATCATCAAGTCCAGGTTGTTTTACCTTTTTATCGACATCACAACCTAAAACCATCAAAATCAACAGTATAAATATAAAATTTATCCTAAAACGCATACATGTAAAAATGAGCCACAAATATATTATTAATTCAGAACGGATTTCGAAAAAATTCTAATTTTGTTGATTATGAAACATTTTCAAAACACGTTGATAATTTTTTTATTGAGCATCTGTTTTACAGGCTGCAACAATACTACTCAACCTTTCGATTTTAAACTGGCAGAAACGGGAAATATTGTTGAAGATCCGGGATATTCGCAGGGAGCTGCCTGGGCCGATTATGACAACGATGGGGATGAAGATCTTTTTGTAACCAACAGCTGGACCAACGGGAACAATCTTTTTTATGAAAATAACGGCAATGGCTCTTTTACAAAATTGACCGATGTTATCATTGCAAATGACGGAGGTAATTCAAACGGCTGTTCGTGGGGCGATGTGGACAACGACGGAGATGTGGATTTGTTTGTGGCAAATGTAAACGATCAGAATAATTTCTTTTACCTGAACAATGGTGATGGCACTTTTATAAAAGTTGAAAATGAGGATCCGGTTACGGATGGCGGCTGGTCTTATACCTGCGTTTGGGCCGATTACAATAAAGATGGATGGCTGGATTTGTTTGTCGGGAATTATAACGAACAAAATAACTTTTTATACCTCAACAACGGAAGCGGTAAATTATTCAGAGATGAAAATACAATAATTACTGCCGGTAAAAGTTCTACCCAGGGAAGCGCCTGGTTTGATTACAACAATGACGGATGGCCCGATTTATTTGTAGCCAACAAAGAAGCCAACAGGCTGTACAAAAACCTTGGGAACGGGCAATTTGAAGAAATAAAAGGAATTCCGCCGGTTACCGATTATGGGAATTCATTCGGATGTTCTGCTGCAGATTATAATAACGACGGATTAACCGATTTGTTTGTAGCCAACTGGTGGGGACAAAATCATTTATACAGGAACCTTGGAAACGGACAATTTGAGAAAATCACAGGCTCGCCGGTAACTGACGAATCATTGAATTCTGAAGGTTCAAGTTGGGGAGATTTTGATAATGATGGCGATTTGGATTTAATCGTCACCAACGATGGTGATAATTCAATATTTAAAAATGAAAATGGAATGTTTGTCAAACTTGAACATCTGGTTGTTGCCAATGACAGTTCCAATTCAAATGGTATTACCTGGAATGACTTTGATAATGATGGTGATTTGGACATTTTTGTTGCCAACGGTGGTAATCAACCGAACCTGTTGTACCTGAATCCAGGAAATAATAACCGCTGGTTAAAAATTAAAGTCACCGGAAATGAAAGCAATAATTCGGCAATTGGTGCCAGGATTTTGGTCTACCAAAAATCAGGAGTTCAATATCGTGAAGTAAGCGGTCAGACCGGCGGAGGTTACGGAGCACAAAATGGCTTAATTCAACATTTTGGACTCGGCTCAAAAGAGAAAGTTGATTCGATAATTGTGCGCTGGCCTTCAGGGAATCAAACTAAAGAAACAAAAATTAAAGCGAACAGAATTATTCAAATAACAGAAGATTAACCGATTTACAATTTAATTTTTACCATTTCCGGTTTTAATCAGATAATTTGATTTTAGTGATTCTTCGCGGGTTGCGGGATCTAAAAACTGCAGGTTAATTTCATTCATTCCGCGTTGCCGAATAGTATAAACGGTGTCAATGGAATAATCCATATTTTTTATGTCATTGTATTTTGTTGCATTGGTGTAAACCCAGGTACCGGGTTTTTCCATCGCGTCATAAAGCTGATCCCAGTTTTTTATTTCGGCTACCGAATCTTTGGCATAAAAAAACAACTCGTATTCTTCCAGTTCAAAGTTATACAACCTTTCTCCCGGGCTGTTTTTGACGTTCAAAAATCTGCAATACCTGCCTTGCCCCCTGATACCTAAAAAGATGCGGCAAAACCAAAACATTTATGCAGATATTAAGTACAGCGGAAATGATAACAGAAAACAAAATAACCTGTTTCATTTTGTGCATTTTTATGCTGAAAGAGAGAATGAATACTGTAGCTGCAATAATTATCAGAGTAAGTGGCAACCAAAAATTGCCGGTTAAATACACATCGAAAACAAACAAAAACAGCGCACTGGTTAAAACGATAATTATTATCTGTGAATAATACACAAGTTTGGGTAGTTTGGAATAAACTACAAAAACCTTGTGCAGCCAACCCCCAGTTAAAACCGCCAGCGGAGGCACTGCTATTAAAAAGTAGTTGGGAGCTTTTCCTTTTGCCGTGCTTAAAATGATTAATAAAACAGTCACAGAACCAAACAAATAACCATCCCAGGCATTTTCTTTGGTGTCCCCGCTCCAGTTTTTTAAGGCACTAAAAATGGCAGCCACAACAAAAGCTGTCCAGGGGAGAAAAGCCCAGAAGAAGGTGTGTAAATAAAAAAACGGATCGCTGCTCGACCCGGCATATTCACCGGAAATTCGTCCAAAGTTATTGGTGATGAAATAAAATTGAATTCCCTGCCAGCCAAAACTTTGATACAAAAAAACAAGAGTGGGTGAAATGGTGATTCCGATTATCAGCACACCCAAAATCCATTTTAGGCTCAATAACTGACTGTAATCCTTTTTCATCAGTAAATAATAAAGCAATGCAAAAGCAGGCAATAGAGCTCCAACCGGCCCCTTGGTCATCATGGCCAAACCTATTCCAAAAAAGCCCAGTACAAAATGAATGTTGCTTTTGTATTTCAACCAGGCTGCCAGTTGCCACAACGAAAATGCTACACATGCCTGAAGCAATGTGTCGGTATGGATATCAAAAAAATAGAGATAAAAAATTTGGGTTGTGGCTAATACAAATGCCGCCCATTTACCAGCTTCCTTCGAATAAATTAAGGCTGCCAAACGCCAGGTAAAATAAATGCTGCTTAATCCGGCCAGAAAAGGAAATATTTTAAAGGCAAAATTTGAGTTTCCAAAAAGCTGAATGCCAAGTCCGGCAAGCCAGAAAATCAGGTGCGGCTTCTGTTCATAAAGTTCACCATTAACTTTCAGGGTTAACCAGTCACCCGATTCAACCATCTGCCTGGCAATTGCAGAATACAACCCGGAGTCGCCTGTTAAATCTATAAAAAGACCGGAAATATAAATCATTGCAACCAAGGCAATGACTGTTCCCCACATAATTTTATTTGGCTGAATTTTCAATCTATACGATTCGATTTAAGACGCAAAATAAACGAAATAAGCTTAAAATGCAGTAATGCGCAGGCGTTAAAACCTGACATGTGTATTTAAATTATCCATCCCATTTGTTTTTTTTAGATATTTACATTAAACTTTAAGTTCCAAAAACTGAAATTTATGGCGAAAACGCTGGTAAACACCAACGCAAAATTTGGCACACTCCCTGTTTTTTTCACAGCCCTCTCTACCATTCTCGGAGCGATATTGTTTCTTCGGTTTGGCTGGGCAGTAGGACAAGTTGGATTCCTGGGGGCCATCGGAATTATTGTTTTAGGTCATGTGGTTACTATTCCCACAGCATTTGCAGTTGCCGAAATTGCAACCAACCAGCGTGTTCAGGGAGGCGGTGCCTATTACATCATCAGCCGCTCGTTTGGGTTGAATATTGGCGGGTCCATTGGAATTGCTCTTTACCTTTCGCAGGCGATAAGTGTTGCATTTTATGTTATTGCTTTTGGTGAAGCTTTTGAGCCGGTAATCGACTGGATATACAATCAGTATGGATTTTATATTCCTGATCGCCGATGGATTTCCATTCCCACGATGGTTTTATTGTCCCTTCTCATCCTTGGCAAAGGAGCCAACCTGGGCATGAAAGCGCTTTATTTTGTCATTGTAATTTTGATTGCTTCGCTGTTCCTGTTTTTCCTGGGACATTCGCCCATTCAACCGGCTGAAATAAATTTTCATGCACGGGTTGCCGACAATCTAAACTTCTTTTTTGTGTTCACCATTATTTTTCCGGCATTTACTGGTCTGGCTGCAGGGCTGGGTCTTTCCGGAGATTTAAAGGATCCAAAGAAATCGATTCCCCGGGGAACATTATGGGCAACAATTGTTGGTATGCTGATTTATATTGCCATTGCCTATAAATTTTCAATTTCAGCATCGCCCGAAGATTTGGTAAGCGACCAGTTAATTATGCAAAAAATAGCGCTTTGGGGGCCAATTATTCCACTCGGATTGGGCGCAGCTTCTTTAAGTTCTGCACTCGGTTCAATTATGGTAGCGCCAAGAACTTTGCAGGCCATTGGTTTTGATGAAATATTTCCTCAAAAAATACTAAACCGCTGGTTCGCAAGGGGAAAGAAATTGGATAACGAGCCGGTAAATGCAACGCTTATAACCGTGATAATTGCCATGGTATTTGTGGTAATTGGCGATGTAAACTTCGTTGCACAAATCATTTCCATGTTTTTCATGGTAACCTACGGTGCAATTTGCCTCATTTCGTTTCTTGAACATTTTGCTGCCGATCCGGCTTACCGGCCAACTTTTCGCTCCAACTGGTATATTTCACTTATTGGTGCAATGTTTTCATTCTGGCTGATGTTTCAAATGAATGCTCCTTATGCAGCCGCTTCATTAATAATTATGGGCATAATTTATTACATCGTAATGCTGAATAACGAGGAAAATCAGGGGCTAAACAAACTTTTTAAAGGAGTGATTTTTCAGCTAAGCCGTTCTTTACAAATTATGCTGCAGCGCGCTGAGAATACCGAAAAAGAAAACAGCTGGAGACCTTTTGGCGTGTGTATTTCTCACGATACATTTAAACGCCGGTCTGCTTTCGATATTATGCGCTGGATTTCATTCCGTTACGGATTCGGAACATACATCCATTTCATCAAGGGATATTTGAACGAAAAAAATACAGAGGAATCGAAAAAAGTACTTGACCGTCTTATTCAGCTTTCGCATGGAAGCAAAAACAGGGTTTATCTCGACACTATAATTTCGCCTTCCTATACATCGGCCATTGCACAGGTGGTACAGCTTTCCGGCATTTCAGGAAAAGGAAATAACCTTATTCTTTTTGAATTTTCGAGAACCGATCCCCAGAATTTAAAAGAAATTACCAGCAATTACGGAATAGTTGAGTCAGCGGGTTTTGATATCTGTATTTTAAATACTTCCTATAAAAGCTTTGGATACAAAAATGAAATCCATATTTGGATAAGCCCCGAAGATTACCGAAATGCCAACCTGATGATATTGCTGGGTTATATAATTTTAGGTCATCCCGACTGGAAAAAAGGCAAAATAAAAATATTTGCACTCTACCCAGAAAAATCGATGGAAGAAAAAAGAAAACAACTGCTGGAACTGATAAAAACAGGCCGGCTGCCAATAAGCACTTCCAATGTAACAATGATTCCGTACGAAACAGGAAACCGTAAACAGGCTATCAAAAAATACTCATCAGATGCCGATCTTTCATTAATTGGATTTACTTCCGAAATGCTAAAGAATATTGAAGAACTTTCGGAAGGTTACGAAGATTTGGGCAATATCCTTTTTGTGGGCGCCAATCGGGTAAAAACAATAAACTAAATCAACCGACCGTTTTTGAATTTGCTTTATTAAAGTTTAATTTTGACGAATAAAGTCAGTTATAATGAAAAAGATTGCCATTTTCCCCGGATCCTTCGATCCCTTTACAATCGGACACGAATCCATAGTTAAACGTGCAGTTTCAATGTTCGATAAAATAATTATAATGATTGGTTACAACGCCAATAAAAAATCGTTTTTCTCCATTGAGAAAAGATTGAAATGGATAAATCAGATTTTTAAAGACAATGACAAAATTGAGGTTCGGGTGCACGAAGGATTGACGGTTGATTTTTGCAAAGAGGTAGGCGCCAACTACATTTTACGAGGGCTGCGTACTTCCGCCGACTTTGAATATGAACGAGCCATTGCCCAGGTGAACAAAAAAATGCATCCCGAAATTGAAACTATATTTTTGCTTACGTTGCCGGAACATACTCCAATAAATGCAACCATCATACGCGACATTGTATTTCATGGAGGCGATGCAAGTATGTTTCTGCCCGCCGGTCTGGATATGAATGAATTTAAATTTAGAGACAACGAATAATTTGTAAATGAGATACCTTCCAATACTTTTATTCCTTTTACTATTTTTTGTACATCCCGCTGATGCAATTGTACTTGAAGGTCAGAATAAAGAATATGCAGGAAAAAAAATTAATTTTTATACGTATTCCGATCCGGTAACTCAGCAGAATAAATTAGTTTTTTCGATTGAATTTGATTCCGAGGGGATTTTTAAAACTCAGGTACAACTACCAGTAACTACATTTTTATACAGCGAATTTGGCATATACCGTGGCTTACTTTTCGTTAAACCAGACGAAAATATTCAGCTTCTTTTTCCGCCATTACGTGAGAAATCATTTGCCGAACAAAAAAATCCTTTCTTCGAACCGGTTTCATTCTGGTTTGCATCCGAAAACGGTAACCAGCTAACTGATCAGGTTTCGGAATTTGACCAGTATTTCCGTGAACTTACTGACAAATACTTTAATCGTTTGTATTTCAGGCAATCCATAACCATTGTAGATTCTGTTGCAACGGCTTTGGATGAAAAATTCCCGGATAAGATTTCGGAAACTTTGGCATTACGAAAAAAACTAAAACTGAAAATACTTGAAACTGATGCGCTCCGGCTAAAAACCGAACAGGTGGCAGAAGTCTTGTCAACAATTGATTCCCGGTATTGGAATTATCCATCGTTCATCGAATTCTTTGAAAAAATATTTTCGAACCAACTCAATTTCGCTTCCAAAACAATGCAGGGTGAATTGTTAATGCAGGCGGTATCACAACGCAATACTGAATATTTGCTGGAATACATAAAAACCAATTACAAATTAAAAGATGATATTGCGAAACTGGCACTTTTAAAAATGCTGCACGATGCATTTTATTCAGGTGAATTTCCACAGAATTCAATTCTTCAAATTTTAAATTCCAGCCAATTAAAAAACAGTTCGAATGAAACTATAAATACTATAACCAAAAATGTAATTGATAAACTGGAATTCCTGCTGCCCGGAAATAAAGCACCGGTTATTTGCCTTCAAAATATTGACGGGAACAGGATATGTACCGATCAGTTTGATGACAAATTCAAATACCTGATTTTTGCCGATACTGAAATGATTGTTTGCCGCGAGCAACTAAAATATCTGAAAACTATCCAGGAGAAATTTGAAAAGTACCTTCAAATTGTTGTTATATTGCGTAAAACAGATTTAATAGAAATGAAAATGTTTCTCGACAAACAGAAAATTCCTGGTATACAACTTATTGATGAAAATGGCGAGTATATTGAAAAATATCGGGTTAAATCGTTTCCTGAAGCATTCCTGTTAAACGAAAATCATGAAATTGTTTTTGTTCATACAAAAGCTCCGCTTGATGGTTTTGAGGAACAATTTGGTGCTTATCTGCAAAAAGAACTTTTCGAACGCCAACGAAATCAAGCGCGGTAAAGCTGAATTAAGGGTTTTAAATTTTCGTAGGTGTTGGTAAGCACTTCATTCATTTCAGATTTCGGGAACCACCGTATTTCGCTAATTCCTTCGCGGGTTTCCGGAGTTCCCTGATTCTCACCGGAATATTGCATTTCAAACCAAAATGTTTCTTTTAAAATCCAGCTTCCTTTCCATTTTTTGTAAAGCGATTTATAAATATGATATGTGGAAGGCAGTTGCTTCACAACCGAATGTCCCGAAATTCCACATTCTTCTTCCACTTCGCGCAAAGCAGCAAATTCGGCAGTTTCACCTTTTTCAATTTTACCTTTCGGCAAATCCCACTTTTCATTTCTAAAAATAAACAAAAACTTATCGGCTGATTTTACCACACCGCCGGCTGCAGGCAGCAATTTAAAGGCAGTTTGAAACAATTTGAAGAATTCCTTCGGCTGGTTATGCTGTAATGTTACCGTCTTTAAATCATTCTTCAGAAATACGTTAAACCATTTTTTTACATCGTCTTCAGTACTCGATTCACCAAAAAAAACTGCCTTTCCTTCGTGGTCTATTTTCGATGGAGCGCCAATAATTATCACCCGCTCATTCAGAAAAACTTTATACATTTGTTCCAAAATTTTAATCAATAATAGTGCAAAATGGAATCAACACAAATTGAAGTTACGAAAAAACTGTTGGAAATTAATACAATCAAAATCCGGCCAAATAATCCATTCACATGGGCTTCGGGCTGGAAATCACCTATTTACTGCGACAATAGGAAAATTTTATCCTACCCGGAAACCCGTTCTTTTATTTGTGAAAAATTTGCAGAAATTATTAAAGATAAATACCCGCAGGCTGAAGTAATTGCCGGTGTGGCAACAGGTGCAATTGCACATGGTGTTTTGGTTGCCGAAAAACTGGGACTGCCGTTTATTTATGTCCGCTCGCAACCCAAAGGTCACGGATTGGAAAATATGATTGAAGGCGATTTAAAAGCGGGCCAAAAAGTTGTGGTAATTGAAGATTTGGTTTCCACCGGCGACAGCAGTTTAAAAGCTGCCGAAGCAGTGAATAATTTTGGCGGAAATGTAATTGGAATGCTGGCAATATTTACCTACAATTTCAATGTCGCCAACGACAAATTCAAGGAAGCCGGTATTGAACTCACCCCACTTAGCTGGTACCAGGTTTTAATAGAAATGGCGTTACAAACCGGCGAAATCAGCGATGATCAGGTTGAAACACTTATGAAATGGAGAGAAGATCCTGCCGGTTGGGGAAAATAAAATAAAAATCTGCATCCGGAATTTTTTCCCGGATACAAACTATTTAAAGTCAATATGGAGAAATACACAAGCGAAGTAAAATATATCGATCACAACCAGGAGACAGTTTACAATCATTTATCAAATTTTGAAAATCTTTCCGGCTATTTAAATTCGGGATTGATTGATAAAATCACCAAACAAATTCCGCAGGTAAAAATAACTGATTTTGAATCAGACCGGGATTCGTGTCAGTTTAAAATTTCCGGATTTGGAGTGGCGAAAATTAAAATTGTTAACCGCGACCCCATAAATACGATTAAAGTTCAGAATTCGGGCGGCCTGCCATTAAGTTTTACTTTTTGGATTCAGCTGCTGCCGGTTGATGAAAATAAAACCAAAATGCGGCTTACCCTCCATGCCGAAATGAGTGCCATGATAAAAATGATGGCCGGCGATCGGTTGAAGGATGGCGTAAATCAACTGGCCACAACTCTGGCAAACCTACCTTACAATAATAAATAACGAGTTTAAATAACAAACTCGATTTCCTTAAACATACTGGTGGTTATATTTCCCGACCGATCTTCCCAGATCAGCTGGCCAAATTCGCCGATTCCCAAAATCCGGCCTTCAACGTACTGCTTGTTTTTTATAAAACCAGCCCATTCATTTAACCTGAAAAGATGCGACAAATAACGACTATCAATTTCTACCGTTTGATGTGCTTCCAGTTTTTCGTACCAGGAAAAAACAGATAAAACCAGTAATTCGGCCATTTTTTCCACATTATAATGTTTGCCGGTAATCTGCTTTAACGAAACAGGATTTGGCGCATCAGAATTAAACTGCTTTTGATTTAAATTAAGGCCGACCCCCAGAACCGAGCTTTCCATATAATTTCCTTTCACAGAATTTTCGATTAAAATACCGGCTATTTTATTGTTTTCAATATAAATATCGTTTGGCCACTTAATGGTAACATGCTCTGTTTCTGACGATAATATATCAACTAAAGCGAGGCTTATAATTTTTGAAAGGTAAAATTGTTTGCCTGCCGGTAAAAACCGGGGGTACAAAATTATACTTGCCAGTAAATTCATTCCCGCCTCACTTTCCCAGTGGTTTCTGCCCTGCCCCTTTCCCTCTTTTTGGTAATGTGCCAAAACGACAGAACCATGTTCTGCCTTATCCGACAATATTAACCTGTTGGCATAGTTGTTGGTAGATTCAGTTTCTTGTAATACGATAAATTTATTTGCACTGTTTTTCATTTCAAAATCAATTAATAAGCTTTAAACTATTTTAATGAAAGCGGGTTATATTTTTCACACGTTATTGCTGAACGTTAAATGGTTTACAGTTTTTACAGCTTTGAAAATTACAAAAAATGTAAATAAGGCAAAAAGTTTATCTTTGTACAGTTAATAATTATTTATGGGTAGAAACACAGAAGCAACAGAGAAAACAAAAAATGCAATTCTTGAAGGAATACAAAGAATAAAAGGAAAAAATATAATCATAATTGACTTAAATACAATACATTATACTGAATGCGGATATTTTATCATTTGTCAGGGAAGCTCAAACAGACAAGTCGATTCAATTGCACATTCGGTTGAAGAAACAGTGAAAGAGATGACAGGAGAAGATGCCTGGCATACTGAAGGATATAAAAATTCGTTATGGGTTTTGCTTGATTACGGCGAAATTGTGGTGCATGTTTTTCAGTCAGAAGCACGCGATTTTTATAACCTTGAAGGGCTTTGGGCAGATGCTGGAATAACAAAAATTGACTCAGAAAATTAGGAATAAAACTATGGCAGAAAATAAAAATAATAAACCCAATCCGAAATCCCCTTTCGGAACTGGTGGTAATAAAAACGACAAAAAAGGCCCAAAATTCAATGCTTATTGGATTTACGGTGTCATTGCCGTTATTTTTATTATTGTTCAGTATTACATCAGCAGCAGCAGGGGGCCGGTTGAAACCAACTGGAGCGAAGTAAAAACTACTATGCTGGCCGATAACGACATTTCGCGAATTGTAGTGGTAAATGACAAAAAGGCCAATATTTACATTAAAAAAGACAAGCTGAACAAATATGAAGATGAATTCAGCCAAAATTTTGCAAAACCTGCAGAAGAAGGTCCTCATTTTACATTTAATATTGGTTCGGTAGAAACATTCGAACGCAATTTACGCGAAGCACAGCAAGGACAAGATGAAGAAATTCTTCCGGAATATAAGGAAGAACGAAACTGGGCCGGTGAAATTCTTTGGACCATTGGTCCATTTGTATTAATTATCCTGCTGTGGTGGTGGATATTCAGGAGAATGAGCCGTGGCGGAGCAGGTGGCGGCGCAGGCGGAATTTTTAACGTTGGTAAATCGCAGGCAAAAATATTTGATAAAGACCAGAAAGTTTCCACCAATTTTAAAGATGTTGCCGGATTGGCAGAGGCCAAACAGGAAGTGGAAGAAATTGTTGAATTCCTGAAAAATCCGGCAAAATTCACCCGGTTAGGCGGAAAAATTCCGAAAGGAGCGCTGCTTGTTGGCCCTCCCGGAACGGGTAAAACGTTACTTGCAAAAGCAGTGGCAGGCGAAGCCAATGTTCCGTTTTTCTCCATGTCGGGTTCCGATTTTGTTGAAATGTTTGTGGGAGTTGGCGCCTCACGCGTTCGTGACCTTTTTAAACAGGCCAAAGAAAAAGCACCCTGCATTGTTTTTATTGATGAAATTGATGCCATTGGCCGCGCCCGTGGCCGAAATGCAAATTTTGGTTCAAACGACGAACGCGAAAATACACTCAACCAGTTGCTTACCGAAATGGACGGTTTCGATACCAACAGTGGAGTAATTCTTTTGGCTGCCACCAACCGCGCCGATGTACTCGACCGGGCATTAATGCGCGCCGGCCGTTTCGATCGTCAGATTCATGTGGAACTGCCTGATTTAAATGAACGTGCCCAAATTTTTAAAGTACATCTGCGGCCTTTAAAACTCGACGACTCTGTAAAAGTAGATTTTCTTGCCAAACAGACACCTGGATTTTCAGGAGCTGACATTGCCAATGTTTGTAATGAATCGGCACTGATTGCGGCCCGGAGAAACCGCGATTCGGTTACAAAACAGGATTTTCTTGATGCTGTTGACCGTATTATCGGAGGTCTGGAAAAGAAAAATAAAATCATTACGCTGGAAGAAAAAGAAACCATTGCATACCACGAAGCGGGTCATGCTTCCATTAGCTGGCTGCTCGAACATGCTCATCCGCTTGTAAAAGTTACCATTGTTCCGCGCGGAAAAGCATTGGGCGCAGCCTGGTATTTGCCCGAAGAACGTTCCATTACAACTAAAGACCAACTGCTCGACGAAATGTGTTCGGCACTTGGCGGACGTGCTGCAGAAGAATTAATTTTTGGCAGAATATCGTCGGGCGCCCAAAACGATTTGGAAAAAATAACCAAGCAGGGTTACGCCATGGTGAGTATTTTTGGTATGAGCGAAAAAGTTGGCAACGTTAGTTTTTATGATTCAACAGGCCAGTCTGACAATACTTTTACAAAACCATACAGTGAAAAAACCGCCGAATTAATCGATGAGGAGGTAAAAAAACTGATTGACGAACAGTATGTGCGGGCTAAAAAGGTTTTAAAAGAAAACGAAGAAGGTCATAAAAAACTGGCAAAGTTACTTCTGGAAAGAGAAGTGATTTTCAGTGAAGACCTCCAAAATATTTTCGGCAAACGGCCGTGGGATAAGAAAATGCTAAGCGATAATGGAAGCGACAATACGGCAATAGATGGTTCTGAGAAATCAGAAGAAGACAAAGAAGAAAGAAGTCCTGAAAATGAATCCATTTCAGCATAAATGAAAACGGCTCGCGAAGAAATACTTGAAAGGCTGAAAAAAGCAAAAAATCCGGTTCCTGAAAAACCGGATTTTTCTTCACCCATATTTAACTATGCGGATGGACAACCGCAGGATATTTTTAAAGCCAACCTTGAGCTGGTAAACGGACAGGTCAGTATATTTAATTCTGAAAACGAACTTTTTGAACAGCTAAGAAAAACCTGCAACAGTTTTAACAGCGATAATATTTACTGTCTTGAACCTGTAATCCAGGCACTTTTAAGTAAACACGGAATAGTTTTTTCAGGAAATTCTGATTATGCGGAAAACATTGAAGCCGGAATTACCGGTTGTGAATTTTTAATAGCTCAAACGGGTTCAGTCATGGTTAGTTCGGCGCAAACAGGCGGCCGGCAACTGTTTGCCTATCCGCCGGTACATATAATTATTGCAGAAAAGAAACAGATTGTGAATGATTTGGCAGAAGCATACACAGGAATTTCAAACAAATACGGCTCGAATCTTCCTTCACAAATAACACTGATTACCGGCCCAAGCCGGACTGCCGACATCGAAAAAACACTGACACTTGGGGCACACGGCCCTAAAGAACTTCATGTATTTTTATATTAATATTGAAAATAGATTTTAATTTTACGCTATGGAAAAAGGATGGAAAGAAGTATATCTGACTTCGGAAGAATATAAAGCAGAAATGGCAAAAGTTATTCTCGAAGAAAACGGAATAAAGGTAGTGGTTATGAATCAGCACGATACGGCTATTAAGTCATTCGGCGAATTCAGACTTTATGTTGCAGAAAAGGACGAAGTAAAATCACTGGAATTGATAAAAGATTTGAAAAATTGAAGGATTTAGCTGTACGTTCATTAACAGGAACAGTATATGTTTTGCTGATACTTGCAGGAACAGTTGTTCACCCGCTTGTATATGCTGCTGTATTTGGAGTTACCCTGTTTTTGGTTCAGTTTGAATTTTACAAGCTTGTTGAAAATTCTGGTTACTGCCCACATAAATCAATCGGATTGGTTTTGGGAATTTTGTTGTTTGCAGTTTGTTTTGGTGTAGCATACAACATTCTACCGGTAACTTACACCTTGCTTTTCATACCATTTCTCACACTTATTTTTCTGTTTGAAATTCTGCGTGTCGATTCAAAAGTGCTCAAAAATGCAACAATTACCCTTGCCGGATTTGTTTATGTAGCTGTTCCTTTTAGTGTGCTGAATTTCATTATATTTTCCGGATTTCCGAAAACCAGTATTTTCAATCCGTCAACGCTTTTGGGTATTTTTTTCATTGTCTGGACGTATGATTCCATGGCCTATGTTGTAGGTTCGAAATTTGGAAAACATAAAATTCACGAAAAAATATCACCAAAAAAAACATGGGAAGGATTTATTGGCGGCGCTGTTTTCGGACTAATTATGGGGACAATTAACACTGTTCTTTTCGAAAGATTATCGTTTGAAAGCTGGTTGGTTATTGCGGTGATCATTATTTTATTTGGCACTTTGGGTGATTTATTTGAATCGAAAATCAAGCGGGAACTCAACGTTAAGGATTCCGGCAAAATTATGCCAGGACATGGCGGTTTTCTTGATCGTTTTGACAGTCTGCTTTTTGCTGTTCCCTTTATTTTTATTTGGTTGGTAATATCAGGAAACGTTTAAACATGAAAATTCATAAAGAAGGATTAAAAATAATACCTGTTACATTTTTTATTCTGGCTGTGCTCGATGCACTTATTTATATCTTTTTAAAAGATTATCTGGCATTTTATTTTTTAATAGCTGCATCCCTGTTTCTTGCCGCCTTGGTAGTTTATTTTTTCCGAATCCCGAACCGCGAAATAGAACGAAATGAAAATCATATTCTTGCTCCTGCCGATGGAGAAATTGTGGAAATAGAAAAAGTTTACGAAAAGGAATATTTTAAGGAAGAAAGAATGCAGGTTTCCATATTTATGTCGCCGCTGAATGTGCACCAAAACCGCACCCCGGTTACCGGCGAGATTATTTACGAATACCATAAACCGGGTGTT
The DNA here is from genome assembly GCA_963771595.1 of uncultured Prolixibacteraceae bacterium. Lineage (GTDB taxonomy): Bacteria > Bacteroidota > Bacteroidia > Bacteroidales > Prolixibacteraceae > CAVYUC01. Next base: position 196,532 of record CAVYUC010000016.1, read on the forward strand.
TATTATCCTGCTTTTGTGAAAAAATCGTCAGAAAAAAACGAACGTAACTCAGTGGTTCTTAAAATGAACAATGGAACGGAAGTTATGGCACGGCAAATTGCCGGTGTAATGGCGCGGCGGATTGTAACCTACAAAAAACCCGGCGATTTTCTTGAACAGGGAAATGAATACGGCTTTATTCGTTTTGGCTCACGCGTCGATTTATTTTTGCCGGCCAATGTAAAAATTAAAGTGAATTTGCATCAGAAATCAGTTGGCGGGAAAACAATTATTGCAACTTTTGAATAATAAAACTGTGTCGAAAATTACGAAAGCAATACCAAATTTTATCACATCGCTGAACCTGGTTTCCGGTTCGCTGGCAGTGTTTTTTGCCATTGACGGCCACCTGATTTGGGCCGGTATTTTTATTTGTGCCGCTTCTGTTCTCGATTTTGTTGATGGTTTTGCAGCGCGACTTTTAAATGCATATTCCGAAGTTGGCAAACAACTCGATTCCCTTGCTGATGTTGTTTCGTTTGGACTTGCACCCGGCGCTATTTTATTTACACTTCTCGAATTTTCAATGTTCAAAAAAAATCAGCCAATTTACGATATCACGGCGCACTGGACCCAATGGCTCATTTTATTTTCCGCTTTTCTGATTCCGGTTTTTGGCGCACTACGCCTGGCCCGCTTTAATGTTAATACTTCTGACGAACCTTTTTTCAGGGGACTTCCAATTCCGGCAAACGGGCTTTTTTGGGCTTCGCTGGGTTTGATGCTCGAGTTACCGCGCTACCAGGAACTTTTCCAACAGTTATATTCCACAACCAATCTTCTAATACTGGGCTTTTTCTTTTCCGGGTTAATGGTAATAAACCTACCCATGTTTTCTTTAAAATTCAAATCATTGCGCTTTAATGAAAACTGGTACCGTTACGTTTTTATTTTCACAGCCATCATTCTGCTTTCTGTTTTTACTTTTTACGGACTGGCACTTACCATTTCATCCTATATTATTTTGAATGTTGTTTTTTACCTTTTGAAGGTGAAGTACTAATTCAACAATTCATTGACACTGCTGAATCAGTTTGTAATATGAAATATTTTAATGGAAATTATTTTTGGGAGTACAATATTTAAAAAAAAGCCCCTGAAGAATCAGAAGAGAATTTTTTCCCGAGGGAAAGATTAATAATACGCCATGACAAATTAAAAATCTTCCAATCCCAGGGGCATAATTTTAAAACACATAATATTATAAAATGTTCTGATTATCTCACATTTATAATAAGAAACAATATAACCGTAAAAGTTGTTTTTGATTCTTAATTCAAAATTTATACAAATTTGAATTTTAGCAGATTGGCTCTCTTAATTAATAAGCGCGAACATCTTTTCTTTCCACGAAGTTGATGAATGAAGAATTCACCACTTTATTTCCGCCGGGTGTTGGATAGTTGCCCGTAAAATACCAGTCGCCCAAATCATTTGGACAAGCAAGGTGCAGGTTTTCAATGGACTGATAAACGATTTCCACCTCGGCCTGACAATCTTCTGGTTTTAGCAATTCAGCAATTTTTGCCGAAATTTCTACTGCAGTAAACGACCGGTAAATTTCGCGCACATAATTTACCATTTCCTCTTTCGAAAGGTTTTCCTGCTCCTTGCATTTCCTGTAAACCTTTTCAATCACCGATTCCTGCCCCCGGTCTTTCAGCAATTCAATAGCCGCATTGAACGCAATGAATTTATCGAGCCGCGCCATGTCAATTCCGTAACAATCGGGATACCTGATTTGCGGAGCCGATGAAATAACTAATATTTTTTTGGGATGAAGGCGGTCCAGGATGCGCAGAATGCTGTTTTTCAATGTAGTTCCGCGAACAATAGAATCGTCGATAACTACAAGTGTATCAACGTTGTTACGAATTATTCCATAGGTTACATCATAAACGTGCGTAACCAGATCTTCGCGGCTGGCATCGTCGGCAATAAATGTCCGCAGTTTTACGTCTTTTATCGCAATTTTTTCAACCCGCGGTTCCAGCGAAATAATACTTTTTATTTCGTCGTTTGATAAATTGCCGTTTTTCTCTTTTATTTTCTCAATTTTCCAATCGACCAGATAATCCCTGATTCCTTCAATCATTCCGTAAAAAGCGGTTTCCGAAGTATTTGGAATATATGAAAACACTGTATTTTCAAAATCGTAATTTACCGTTTCAAGAACTTTCGAACTGATTAACCGGCCCAGTTCCTTGCGTTCGCGATAAATGCTCCGATCGCTGCCACGTGAAAAATAAATGCGCTCAAACGAACAGGATTTTCTTTCGTGCGGCACACGGATCATCTCTTTTTTAACCAGCCCTTCTTTTTTTATTATCAGCGCCTCCCCTGCCCCAATTTCATGAACCTGGTCCCAGTGCACATTCATCACAGTTTGAATCACCGGCCGTTCTGAGGCTACAACTACAATTTCATCATCTTTATAATAATGTACCGGCCGTATTCCCCAAGGATCGCGAACAACAAAAGCATCGCCATGCCCAATTAAACCGGCCATTGCATATCCGCCATCCCAGTCTTTTGTGGCGCGTTCCAGTATGTTCTGAATATCCAGGTTTTTTTCTATGAGCGGCGAAATTTCGTTGTTCCGGTAACCTTCATTTTTGTATTTCCTGAACAGCAACTGGTTTTCCTCATCCAAAAAATGGCCAACTTTTTCGAGTGCTGTAACGGTGTCGGTGTATGCTTTTGGATGCTGGCCCAAACTCACCAGTACCTTAAAAAGTTCTTCGGTATTGGTCAGGTTAAAATTTCCCGCCAACACCAGGTTTCGCGATTTCCAGTTATTCTGGCGCATCACCGGATGAACAAAATCGATGCTGTTTTTCCCAAAAGTTCCGTACCTTAAATGTCCCATGTATAACTCACCGGCAAATGGAAAATCTTTATATGCCCATTCGCTGTTTTCAATGTCAATTCCGGCACGGAGAGCCTTTTTCAGCGGCTTGTTTAACTTATCAAAAATATCTTTAATCGGATTTTGTTCTACCGAACGGTACCTGTTGATATATGAACTTCCGGGTTGCAAATGATCTTTTACACACACAATTCCGGCGCCATCCTGACCCCGGTTGTGTTGTTTTTCCATTAAAAGATAGAGTTTATTGATACCGTATTTCCAGGTTCCGTACTTTTCTTTGTAGTAAGATAAAGGTTTCAGTAAACGGATTAAAGCTATGCCGCACTCGTGCTTAATCTGGTCGCTCATAATTTTCTGGTTTCAACAAAGGGAAATTAATTATATCTGGTACAATGAAAGCTCCGGGATAATCTTTTTGAATGTTTTTCTGCAATTTCAGCGCTTCATTTTTCGTCCTGAAATCGCCTACTCTAACTTTGAAATTCGGCGCAACAAATTTTATATGAACATTATATTCAGGATATAACGATAAAAATTCCACCTTTTTTCTCAACGCCTTTTCTTTGGCATTCATATCAGAATTAAAATATATTTCAACCCTGTAACCAGAAATACCATCCCGTTTTTTATTGTTTTCGATATGCCATTTCAGCATTTTGTCCAACCGTGGATCCTGGTCGACATGTAAACGCTGCAAAATTAAACTTGAATCGGCCCCGGAGGACATATCCTCAGGAAATGAAACCTGCGAAGATACCACCTGACACATAAGTAATGCAAAAACAAACAAAAACAATCGCCTCATTCTATCCATAAATTGAGTGTGCAAATATAGTTCAAATACCATTAAAAATATAACGGTAATTTACACTGCTGATTGTATTTCAAAAGCAAACTAACTGTAATTAAAGCGCGTGCTCATTTTCAGGCAGTTTAAAAAAAATTACTCATCATTTAGTGCTTCTTCCAGTTCGGGGGTAATTTCGAGGTTGTGGTAAACATTCTGCACATCGTCATCCTCCTCCAGCCGTTCAACAAGCCGCAAAACACGTTTGGCCGCATCCACATCAAGAATGGTGGAATTCGCGGGAATCCACTGCAATTCCTGACTTTCAGCCTCAATACCCAGTTCATCCAGTTTTTTGGATACATTTCCAAATTGTTCGAGAACAGAGGTTACTATTATTAAATCATCATTTTTTTCCATACTTTCGGCGCCCGCGTCAATCATTTCCAGCTCAAAATCCTCCAAATCAAGATCTTCTTTCTCCGGAACAACAAAAATTCCTTTCCTTTCGAATAAAAAACTCACCGACCCGTTTGTGCCTAAATGGCCGCCATATTTACCAAAAGCCGAACGCACATTTCCAACGGTGCGGTTGTTATTATCCGACAGGCATTCCACCAAAATAGCAATACCCTCGGGCCCGTAACCTTCAAAAGTCATCTCTTCGAAATTCGACAAATCCTTATCGGCTTTGTTAATTGCCCTTTCAATCACATCTTTCGACATATTCTGCCCTTTTGCATTTTGCACCGCCAGACGAAGCCGCGGATTTGTATCCACGTCCGGTCCTCCCAATTTGGCGGCAACCGTAATTTCTTTCGAGATTTTCGAGAAGATTTTGGACCGCTTTGCATCGAGCGCCCCTTTCTTGTGTTTAATTGTTGACCATTTGCTGTGACCTGACATTTTATCCTTTTTTTAATTTCCAGTTAAAAATACAAAATTGAAATTAACCATCCGTTTTAAACGAACCTTAATGAAAATAAAGGTTGATGAAAATAATATTTCAAAAAAAACTATATTTGGCCGTACGTCTTGAACGGCAGTTGATACAACCAGTCCGTATCAAAAAAATAAATTAAAAGCAAAATGGGAAAAACAGTTCAGGAATTCAACGCCTACCGTGAAAAAATGAACAAAAAAATTCTGGATGCCGACAATAAAGTCATGAAAAGAATTTACAGCATCGACACGCTGACATACCAGGATGGTGCGCTGAGTTCAAAAACAAAAGAGATGCTTGGCCTGGCCACTTCAATGGTATTGCGCTGCGACGATTGTATAAAATACCACCTTCAAAAATGTTTTGAACATGGGATAACAACTGATGAAATTTTTGAAATCTTTTCGGTCGCCAATGTTGTAGGTGGAACAATCGTTATTCCGCACACACGTAGGGCTGCAGAATATTGGGAAGAACTAAATAACGAAAACGATTGAAACATTTCGTGTTGAAATTGTTATAAATAGAACAAATTGATTAATGATGAGTAAAATTTTTGCAATAACTTCGACCGGAAAAACCGGCAAGTCATTTCTGGATCTCCGTTTTGGGAAATGTGAAAATGTAGTCCTTTACAATAAAGAAACGCGGGATTTATCGATAATGGAAAACCCTTACAAAAACACTCCACACAGCGGAACACAGCTTGTTAACTTCCTCAAAGAAAAGGGAGTATCGGCCATAATTACCGGAGAAGTAGGACCAATGGTAAGTAGCCTGCTCGAAAAGGAAAAATTTCAGCTGATATTTTTACCGGAGGAAAAAATTAAGATTGATGAAATAATTGCCAGATTCCGCTAACCAATATTTCAACTGTTTTCCATAATCCCCGGAATCCAATAACAGGGAATATTTTTCCTCTGTTGATTGAATTTTTTAACCGGAATTTAAAATCCCATGAAGGATGATTAATTCCGCAGTGAAACTTAATATTGTACATTTTCAAAAAATCAGTCTATTTTTGCAGAAGAAAATGAAAAGCATGTTGATTAGAAAAGCAAAAAAAGAAGAATTCAATAAAATTGTTGAATTTCAGTTGGAAATGGCCCGCGAAACAGAAAATATCGAACTGGATAAAAACACTGTGGAAAAAGGTGTGATGGCAGTTCTGGAAGATTTTTCGAAAGGACAATATTATGTTGCCGAATTGAACAAACAAATTGTTGGTTCACTTTTAACAACCTACGAATGGAGCGACTGGAGAAACGGAACCATCCTCTGGATTCAATCGGTTTTTGTAGTGCCCGAACTCAGGCGGAAAGGAATTTACCGTAATTTATATTCGCATGTTCAGCAAATTGTTTTAAACACTCCCGGATTAAACGGAATCCGGTTGTATGCCGATAAATCAAATGTTCCGGCGCATAAAACTTACGAAAGAATGGGAATGAACCAGGATCATTATGTAACATTTGAATGGTTAAAACAAAATGAAGGTTAAAACAAAATTACGGCCGCTCACTCCGCTGGTCCGCAAGCAAATTGTGCAGGCACAACGCAGCGAAGTTACAGAATACCACATTTATAAAAGGCTTGCCCGCGAAGCAAAAAACAAGCAAAACAAAAAAGTGCTGAATGCTATCGCCGATGATGAATTAAGGCATTATAAAATTTGGATGAAATACAGCGGCAGAGAAGTTGAACCCAGCCGCTGGAACATTATAAAATTCTACTGGCTTGCAAAAATATTTGGCCTTTCGTATGGTTTAAAACTTATGGAAAACGGCGAAAAAAGAGCGCAAATCAATTATTCCGAAATTGGCCGTGAAATACCGGAAGCGCTGCAGATTGGCAAAGAAGAAAACCAGCACGAAAAAGAATTGCTTGCCTTAATCGGAAAAAAGGAATTGTAACCGCCGCACATCGCAATTATTTCACCAAATTCTGCAAACAACAATTATCCGGAATTTCTGTTTTCTATGTAATTCATTTTCTTTCACCTTTAAAAAGCCGGAATCAATATTAAATTCCGGAAAAAATTAAAAAGTTTTTGAATTGAACAGATATCTGCAAAAATTAATTGACGAGGGGGAACACCAGCAACAGGATTTTAAATACTGCATTAATGACTCGAAAAAAATTGCAAAATCGCTGGTGGCATTTGCCAATACCGATGGCGGACGGCTGCTGATTGGGGTGAAAGACAACGGCAAAATAATTGGCGTGAGCACCGACGAGGAATATTATATGGTGGAATCGGCTGCCAAAATTTACAGCAATCCACCCATCGATTTTTCGACAAAACAATGGCAGGAAGAAGGAAAAATGGTGCTCGAAATTTCCATAGAACCAAGTTCTTTAAAACCCCATTTTGCAAAAGATAATTCGGGAAAGTGGCTCGCATATATTCGTATTGCCGACGAAAATTTCTTAGCTCATAAAATCCAACTTGAGGTATGGAAAAAACAAAAAAGTCCGAAAGGAATTTATATTTCGTATTCCGACGATGAAAAATTTTTGATTGATCACCTCGAAAAAAATCCGAATATTACATTTTCTAAATTTATGCGCCGTGCCCAGATAACCCGGAAAAAAGCAGAAGATATTTTAAGCAATTTTGTAATCCTTGAAATTATTAAACTGAAAACCACAAAAGAGGGCACCACTTTTTCGCTCAACACCGATTTCGACAAAAATGAACTGGAAAAGTTCAGGTAATTTCGGGCCGGCAAATCTTATTCCATCCATTTCCATTGAAATTTGCCCTGCCAAATCGCCAAATTTTATATCTTCGGATTTTTAAATTAAATTGAAAATCATGACACAAAAAATGTTGTTTTTAGTTATAGCGCTGACTTTTGGAACTATGACATTTGCCCAAAATTCTTATCTGGATGCACAGGCAAAGGATGATGAAAAAACATATTCGGGCGGAGAAACTTACGAAGTAAAATATTTCCCCCACGATTTTAAAGCCAAAAAACCGAAGAATGTAATTTTAATGATTGGCGACGGAATGGGAGTTGCCCAGATTTTTGCCGGATTAACAGCAAATAACGGACAACTGTATTTGGAAAATTTTAAAAATACAGGTTTTTCAAAAACACAATCGTCCGATAATTACATAACCGACTCAGCAGCTGGCGGAACAGCGCTTTCATCGGGTGTAAAAACATACAACGGCGCAATTGGAATGGACAGCAACAAAAAACCGGTGACCACAATTTTGGAAGATGCCGAAAACAAAGGACTGGCCACAGGTTTGGTCTCCACATCAACCATAACACATGCCACTCCGGCCTCTTTTATTGCTCATCAACCTGACCGGAATATGTATGAAGACATTGCCGCCGATTTTCTGAAAACTGATATTGATGTATTCATTGGTGGTGGATATTCTCATTTTACCAAAAGAAAAGACGGAAGAAACCTGGTGGATGAGCTTAAACAAAAAGGCTACACATTTGAGCAGGAACTGGATAAAATAGAAAAAGTAAATTCGGGAAAACTGGCCGCTTTGGTTGCCGACGGAGATGCAGGACGATTGGCAGCCCGGAAAGATATGCTGCCGGTATCCACAAAAACTGCCATTAATATTTTAAGCAACAATAAAAAAGGTTTCTTCCTGATGGTGGAAGGCTCACAAATAGATTGGGGCGGCCATGCCGGAAATACAGTTTATGTTGTGGAAGATATGCTGGATTTTGATCGTTCAATTGGGAAAGCGCTTGAATTTGCTGCCGGTAACGGTGAAACACTGATTGTTGTAACTGCCGATCATGAAACAGGTGGAATGGCTATAACCGGCGGAAATATGAAAGACGGAACAGTAAAAGGCGGCTTTGTAACGGGAGGACACTCTGCAATAATGGTTCCGGTTTTTGCCTATGGTCCGGGAGCCGAAGAGTTTAACGGAATAATGGAAAATACTGAAGTTCAGCAAAAAATAAAAAAACTTTTAATAGGAAATTAAATATCTAATTCTTAAAAAAGCCGGAATTCAGGATTCAATGAGTTCCGGTTTTTTTTTGCTAAACATATGTTGCGTTCAACTTATCATTCGACCGAATTCCCGAATAAAAATCAGCTTGTTTTAAAAAAGTCAAATTTGTATTATTGAAAAGTTTAGCTATTTTCAAACCTTTCAAAGGTAAGAATTTATGAAAGAAGCGTTGGAAGTACTTGATCATGTGCGGTTAAATTTTTCCCAAGCCGGTTTACTTGCCCTGAATATTACAATTGCCTTTATCATGTTTGGAGTTGCGTTAGACATTAAATTTCAGCATTTTAAAGATGTTATAATGAACCCCAAATCTGCAATAGTTGGTGTTGTTTCCCAGTTTATTTTTCTGCCGGCAATTACTTTTTTATTCATTATTTTGCTGAACCCCACTCCCACTGTTGCACTCGGAATGATCTTAATTGCCGCCTGCCCTGGTGGAAATATTTCAAATTTTATGAGTTCGCTGGCAAAAGGAAATGTGGCTTTATCCGTGAGTTTAACGGCAGTTGCCACACTGGCCGCAACGTTTATGACGCCTCTGAATTTTGCACTCTGGGGAAAACTTTTCACAAACCATTATAATTCGGCAGGTGCCGGAAATTATCTCGTTCCAATTGAAATCGACTTTTTGCAGATGATACAAACTGTTGTCATTCTTCTTGGAATCCCGGTGATTCTGGGACTACTGTTTTCGCAGTACCTTCCAAAATTCACCGGCAAAATAAAAAAGCCAATCCGCAAACTTTCCATAGTTATTTTCATTGGTTTTGTCATTATTCTTCTTTCGGCCAACTTCAACCATTTCCTGCGTTTTATTCACCTCGTTTTTCTTATTGTGCTCATTCACAATGCACTGGCACTTGGAACCGGTTTCATTTTAAGTTCGGCTTTTAAATTACCGCGCATCAACCGGCGGACAATAACCATTGAAACGGGCATTCAAAATTCAGGATTGGCGCTGGTTTTAATGTTCAACCCTAAAATTTTTCCACCGGAACTTGAATTGGGTGGAATGACAATTATTGCAGCCTGGTGGGGAGTTTGGCACATCATCAGCGGGTTGGCGCTGGCAACCCTCTGGGCGAAAAAACCGTTACCTCAAACTGTGCAATGAAGTACGAAAAGTGGTCATTGGGATATTGGTGCCTGAAGCAGTATGTTTCTTTTTTTGACTGGTTCATTCACAAAAAAATAATCGTTACCGGCAGGGAAAAAATCCCTGATAACAAGCCAATTATATTTGCACCGAACCATCAGAATGCGCTTAGCGATCCGTTGGCAATTTTGCTGTACACCCGGTTTCAACCGGTTTGGCTGGCACGGGCCGATATTTTCAAATCGAAATTTATAAGTGCCCTTCTCCGGTTTATGAAAATTATGCCCGTTTACCGCCTTCGCGACGGGAAGGAAAATCTTTCAAAAAACGACAAAACTTTTGCCGATTCTATAAAGGTTTTGGAAAATAATTTTGCACTTGCACTTTTTCCCGAAGCAGCCCATTCCGGGAAACGCCAGATGCTGCCTCATAAAAAAGCAGTTCCGCGCATTGCGTTTATGGCTGAGGAAAAAACCGGTTTCAACCTGGATATTCAAATTATCCCGACAGGAATTTACTACAGCCACTACTGGAAATTTGACCGGAATGTAGTTGTAAATTTTGGCGATCCGGTTGCGGTAAAAGACTACCGTCAAACTTTTCAGGAAAATCCGAATGCAGCAGTTCTGGAACTGAAAGATAAAATCTATGAAGCACTTCTCCCGCTGGTTATCGATTTCAGAAGTAAAGAATATTATTCCGATTTTGAAAACATCCGGGAAATTTACAGTGAACATTTCCTGAAAAGAAAAGGGATAAAAGATACGGCAATAAACTGCTTTAAAACAGTTCAAACTCTGGCCAGCCGGCTGGATGAACTGGAAAACCAAAAACCCCGGGAAACCGAAGCGCTTGCAGCAGAAGTAAAAAGTTATCTTCAGAAAGTAAAAGATTTAAAACTTCGAAGTTGGCTTGTCGAAAAAAACCAGACAAATGGTTTAAAAACTTTGGCGAATTTTTTTCTTTTGCTTTTGGGATTGCCGGTTTTTATTTATGGTTTCATTTTTAATGCCGCTCCTTTCTTCCTGATTGACAAATTCATACGCACAAAAGTGAAAGATAATACCTTTTGGAGCACATTTTTTCTGGTAGCCGGATTGGTGGTGTTTCCCTTCTTTTACATTATAGAATTAATTGCAGTTGGATGGTTGCTGACCGGTTTCTGGATGAAACTGGCCTTTATTTTAAGTTTACCTTTTGCCGGAAAGCTGGCGTTCAAATGGTATATTTTACTGCGAAAAACAATTGGCAGAAGCAGATTTTTACTGTTCAAGCACCTTCATAAAAAAGAATACCAACAGCTGATGGAACAGAAAAATGAACTATTTTCCATGTTGGACAAATTAATTTCCGTATAACAAATTCCTAGAAAATTTTAACAGGTTACCTTTTTCTGCCCGAACGTTTTTGCCGTGGCCGCGTGCGCCTGAATTTATCAACATGCCCTTGTTTTGAAGATGTGCGCTTCTTTTTCTGATGAAATGCACCCTGGTAATCGGGATCATCAATTTTCCGCTGCCGGTCGATTTCCCGCAGTTGCCCCTGTTTTTCATCAAATTCGGTTTCAATTTCTTCCACGCCTTCGGGTAGTCCTTCAAGGGGAATTTCCTTGCGGATGAGCTGCTCTATTTTTTTCCAGTGCCACTCTTCTGCCGGTGTAACTAATGAAATGGCCTCTCCCAGATTTCCGGCACGTGCTGTGCGGCCAATCCGGTGCACATAATCTTCGTAGTTTGGCGGCAAATCAAAATTTATTACATGCGTCACCAGGCTCGCATCCAGTCCACGCGCCGAAACATCGGTGGTAATTAATATCCGCACCTCCCCTTTTTTAAATGCCTGAATCGCATTTATCCGCGTATTTTGCCCCTTGTTGGAATGCAAAATCCTTTTTTCGCCTTCGCTTTTTCTTTTGATGACTTTGAATACGCTTTCCGCATGTTCTTTTGTCCTGACGAAAATTATCACCCGCGAAAAATTTTCTTCATCTTCCAGAAAATGTTTCACCACATTTAATTTTGTTCTGAAATTGGGCACTTTTATAACCCGCTGATTTACTTTTTCAACTGTGGTAGCCGATGGCGCCACTTCCAGTTTCTCGTAATAATCCAGAAACTCCTCCACCAGTTTTTCCACACTTTCCGAGAAAGTTGCTGAAAACATCAGGTTTTGCCGTTTTGGAGGAAGGATTTCAAGAAGTTGCCGGAGCTGGGGTAAAAATCCCATGTCCAGCATTCGATCGGCTTCGTCAATAACAAGATGTTTTACTTTTTTCAGCGAGAGAACTCCGGCCCGGTACAAATCCCAAAGACGGCCGGGTGTTGCCACCAGCACATCAATTCCAGGTTCTATTAGCTCGGCATGTTTTGTCCAGCCAATTCCGCCATAAATAGCCGCAGTGCGCAATTGCGACCATATTGTAAGTTCTTCCACATCTTCGCCCACCTGAATCGAAAGCTCGCGGGTGGGAACCAAAACAAGTATTCGCGGATCTTTACCTTCGGGTTTACGCAATTTGGTTAACAGCGGTAAAAGATATGCTGCCGTTTTTCCGGTTCCGGTTTGCGCAACACCAACTACATTGGCGCCCGAATTAATCAAAGGCACAGCCATCTCCTGAATGGGAGTTGGTTCCTTAAAACCAATATCGTCCAATGCCTTCAGAATTGATTTTGCTATTTTAAGATCCTCAAATGTTTTATTCATAGTGCAAAAATAGAAAAACTGAGTGGATAATGGGTTGATTGTAATTTCGACGATAATTAACCGGCGATTAGCGCAACTTGTACATTTTCCCGGGAAGTGCAACCACAATATTTTTGAATTCCATATTCAGCAGCAGCGCCGAAACTTTACTTCCCGGCATGGAAAGTTCAGAGGAAATTTGATCGATAAAAAGCGGACTTTCTTTTTTCAACAGCTCAACGACTTTTTCTTCTTCCGGATTTAAATCAACAAACAAAGATGGCTGCACCACCTTTTCCTTCGTTGACATTTCCCAGCCCATGAAATATTCCAAATCTTCTATTCCCTCAATTAAATCAGCACCGTGTTTACGGATAAGTTGATTGCATCCGTGAGAATAAATTTCGTCTGCTCTTCCCGGAAAAGCAAAAACATCACGATTGTAGGAAGAGGCAATTTCAGCAGTAATCAATGCTCCTCCCTTTACTGCAGATTCTACAACAATAGTTGCATCAGCCAGCCCGGCTATAATACGGTTACGCCTTATAAAATTTGCCGGATCGATTTTAGTGCCGCTGGGAAAATCGGAAATTATTCCACCGTTTTGAACCATTTTCCTGGCGGTTTCAGCATGCAGCGACGGGTAAATTTTGTCGAGGCCATGCCCGACCACACCAACAGTTGGGATATTATATTTAATCGATGCTTTGTGTGCCTGAAAATCAATTCCATAAGCAAGTCCGCTCACCACAAGTATTTTATAATTCCGATCAGAAAAATCCTGAATTAACTTTTCGCAAACCATTTTGCCGTAATCTGTGGCATGTCGTGTACCCACAATGCTAATCACCCGTTCTTCATTTAGGTTCATTTTACCTTTTGTATAAAAGATTATCGGCGCGTCTGTGCAGTTTTTCAGACGCCGCGGATAACTTTTATCTGTAAAAAAATAAACGTCAATTCCATGTTTTTCAATGAATAACATCTCCTTTTCTGCCCGTTCAAAAACATCACGATTTTTAAGCCGTTTTGCATTCACTTCCCCAATTCCCGGTATTTTGACCAGCGACTGGTACGATTCAGTAAAAATTCCCTCTACGCTTCCAACATACGCGATTAAATTTCGGGCAAGAACGCCTCCAATTCCCGGTATTAGAGAGAGGGCAATTTTAAAATACAGTTGCTGGTTCATCATGGATTTAGCAGGTTAATTTAAGCACCTAAAATTCCGCGAATTTCTGCCTGAATTCTCTTGCGATCGTCCAGTGGTACTGCCGTGAAACTAATTGATGGATATTCCGCAATTCCGCGTTTCGTTTTCACCACCAGTGTTAAATCGGTCATTTTACCAAACATCGAATTTTCAAAATATCCATTGTATAAAATATACTGCGGAAATTCTATGGAATTGTATTCAGTTTTACCAAACCGGATAGCCTTAAAATAGCGCATAATAACTTTGTTATTTTCATGCCTGAACTCGATATACTGATAATCGGCCACCTGAAAAAACAAAAACCAAAGCGCAAAAACACCCACTGCTGCAATGCCATAAATTGTTAAATCGAAGAGAAACAAAACCAGCGCTGCCAAGGCTATTACAAGGCTCACCAAAAAAAACAGTCTTTTTAGAAATGTCACTTTTTTCTTATTTGATATTATCATTATTCGTTATCTTTTTTCTAAAAATCTTTTGAAAACAGTCATTAAAAATTCAAAAAACAAATTTATTGTAACTTTACTGCAATTTAACAGCAAAGCATGGGAAATTCAAACATTTACTCTAAAATAATTTACAGCCGCCTGCTTGCAAAAGAGCTTTTAACCTGGATTGAAAAATATGAAAAAGGTAAAGTTTTTATGGCAACAGAAGAAACAGTTCATCACTTGTGGATTTCAAAGTTTGAAGATTTTTTTCAATCAAACGGAATCCAATCTGTTGTAATTCCATCAGGCGAGAAAAACAAAAAAATTGATTCGGTGGCCCAAATCTGGCAGTTTCTTTCAGCAAATGGCGCCGATCGCAAATCGTTGCTGATAAATATTGGCGGCGGAATGCTGACCGATTTGGCCGGTTTTGCTGCCTCAACCTTTAAACGCGGGATGGATTTCCTTAATGTTCCCACTACATTACTTTCGCAGGTTGATGCTTCTGTTGGCGGGAAAACAGGAATTAATTTCAACGGGTTGAAAAATGAAATCGGTACTTTTAAAGAACCGGTTGCTGTTATCATAAACACCGATTTTCTTAAAACAATCGACAGGAATAATTTTATTTCTGGTTTTGCCGAAATGATTAAACATGGTTTGATAAAAAGTCCGCAGCACCTTGACGAATTAAAACTTGTTGATTTTGAAACACCCGATTATGAATTGCTACAGGAAATCATCCGGCATTCGGTTGAAATAAAATCCTGGTTTGTGGCCAATGATTTAAGAGAAAACAACATCCGCAAAGCTTTAAATTTTGGCCACACTGCCGGTCATGCATTCGAAAGCCTTGCAATGGAACAAAACCGTCCGGTTTTGCATGGATTTGCTGTTGCATTTGGGATGATTACAGAACTTTTTTTATCAGTAAAAAAATGTGGGTTCAATGATAGTGAATGTGAAAACATGGTCAACTGGCTGGCGAATATTTACGGAAAGTTTAAAGTTGAACAACCGGATTTTGAACGGCTCTTTGAATTAATGGCTCATGATAAAAAGAATGAAGCCGGTCGGATAAATTTCACACTTCTTGCTGAACCCGGCAAAGTTGAAATCAATCAAAACTGTGACAAAAAACTTATTTTTGAAGCCATCGAATATTTTCAACAGGTTCAGCTACAATAAACAAATTGCAAAACGAAGCAATGAAATATTCAATTTCGAAACAAACCAAAACAGTAAACACAAACATCAATCTGCCCGCGTCCAAAAGCATCAGCAACAGGGTTTTAATTATCAATGCATTAAGTTACAATCCCTGGCCTGCGCAAAATTTATCGGACAGCGACGACACAAAAGTGCTGGAATCCGCACTGTATTCCAATCAAAATACATTTGATATTGGCCATGCCGGAACTGCTATGCGTTTTCTTACAGCTTTTCTTTCAAAGATTGTGGGAGAATGGATAATTACCGGGTCTGAGCGAATGAAACAACGGCCAATTGGAATTCTGGCAGATGCGCTGACCCAGCTTGGAGCAAGAATTGAATTTATTGAGAATCAGGGATTTCCTCCATTAAAAATTTATGGTTCGCACCTCTGCGGCAAAACCCTGGAATTGGATGGCAGTATTTCAAGCCAATATATTTCGGCGCTTTTAATGATTGCCCCAACCATCGAAAACGGATTAACCCTAAAATTAACCGGCGAAATTACTTCCCGTTCCTATATCGGACTCACGTTGAATTTAATGCGTCAGTTTGGAATTCAGTTTAAATGGGAAGGCAATGAAATTACCATTCCGGAACAAAAATATTTCCCGTTAAATTATACCGTTGAGGCAGATTGGTCGGGAGCTTCTTACTGGTACCAGATTGCTGCACTGGCAGAAGAGTGTGAATTGTTTCTGGAAAATCTGAAATTGCAAAGTTTACAGGGCGATTCAGCAATTGTAAAGTGGTTCGAACAATTTGGAGTTTCTTCATTTCAAAAAGAAAACGGAGTTCTTCTTTCGAAAACAAGTCACATTCAACCCAAAAAATTGATTCTCAATTTCATTGAAAATCCTGATGTAGCGCAAACTATGGCCTGTTTATGTGTGGCAAAAGAAATTCCTTTTCATTTTTCAGGATTGAAAACATTGAAAATTAAAGAAACCGACAGGATTGTTGCCCTGCAAAACGAACTGGGGAAATTTGGTGCCAATCTCAGTGAACCCAAACACGGTGAACTTTCATGGGACGGAAAATTAAATCAATCAACGGAAAATCTTCCGGAAATAAATACTTACCACGACCACCGGATGGCGTTAGCTTTTGCACCGATGGCACTGGCAGGTTTTCCACTTATTGTTGATGATCCGATGGTGGTAACCAAGTCGTACTCCAACTTCTGGAATGATCTTGAAAAGGCAGGATTTAAAATTGAAAAAGTCTGAATTACAATTTAATGAATATCTTTTTTCGATATAAAATATATGCAGGAATAAAGTTGAAAGCTACAAACAGTAAGGCAAAAATCCAGCTTCCCAGTGTTAAACTCCATCCGACCGATTCGAAAAGGTGCATAAAATGCTGATTTAAACTGGCCCCGCCATATTTTATGTTGTAAAAAAACTGGCCCCACACATCAGCAAGTACATAAACTGCAATTGCATTCGAACCAAAAATAATCCCTGGTTTTGTTAGTCCTTTTCGCCCTTTTACATCTACAAAAAATATACTCGCGGCTAAAATCATTGCCGCCAGCCCTGAAGTAACCATAACAAACGAACTGGTCCAAATGCTTTTATTAACCGGGAATATGTAATTCCACATGAAACCAATGATTAAGGCAAAAAATCCATACGAAAAAAGATAGATTATTTTTCGTTCCTGCTGTATTTCACTTAAAATAAGCTGTCCGGCCAACATTCCGGTAATGCCACTGGCAATAGCCGGAAAGGTGCTTAATATTCCTTCGGGATCCCAGGTTTTCTGCCACATGTAACCCGGTAACCACCTGCTGTCGATCCAGGCTGCCAGATTCTCGCCCGGCTCCAGCATCGGTTGTCCGTAACCTGGAGTTGGGATTAAGGTCATTGCCAGCCAGTAACCAATTAAAATAACCGCTGCAATAATTGCCTGCGTTTTCCAACTCGTATTCAAAAAGAGCAGGGCAACAACCAAAAAAACGATGGCTATCCGTGGCAAAACACCTGCAATACGAATAGTTTCAAAATTAAAATCGGGAAATAACCACAGCAAAATACCGACTGCAAAAATTTTTGCAGCCCTGAAAACTATTTTCCTGTACATCGGCCTTTTGGGAACTCCGGCCAGCAATCGTTTCGAATAGGCCAGTGCGATGGAAACACCTACGATAAAAATAAAAAACGGAAAAATAAGATCGGTTGGAGTTAAACCATTCCATTCGGCATGCTCAAGTGGAGCGTAGATATGGCTCCAGCTTCCGGGGAAATTTACCATAATCATTGCTGCTATGGTAAAACCACGAAAGGCATCGAGCGAAATCAGACGTTTTATTTCTTTCATTCAGGATATGTTTTATCTTTTTTGTCTAAAAAATTCCTGCAACAATTCCCGGCATTCTACTGCCAACACACCTCCAACAACTTGTGTTTTGGGGTGAAGTGCATTTTTTGCAAACTTCCTGTATCCCTTTTTTTCATCAGTTGCCCCAAAAACCAGTTTCCCAAACTGCGCCCACCCCAATGCACCAGCACACATTACACAAGGTTCAAGCGTAATATATAATGTGCAATCATTCAGGTATTTCCCGCCCAGTAAATTAGCGGCGGCAGTAATTGCCTGCATCTCAGCATGTGCAGTAACATCATTCAAAGTTTCGGTAAGATTATGTGCCCGTGCAATTATTTTTTGGTTTGAAACCACAACAGCACCAACGGGGACTTCACCTTTATCAAAAGCAAGCAATGCTTCCGAAAAAGCCTTTTTCATAAAATATTCATCGCTAAATGGTTCAATCA
Organism: uncultured Prolixibacteraceae bacterium; assembly: GCA_963771595.1. Taxonomy (GTDB): domain Bacteria; phylum Bacteroidota; class Bacteroidia; order Bacteroidales; family Prolixibacteraceae; genus CAVYUC01. The sequence goes on from CAVYUC010000016.1 coordinate 214,596, forward strand.
TTCTGTATTTTAGCTTAAAAACTTAAAATTATAAAAAGCTGAAATTGCTAAAATCTTCTTATTTTCGCAACGAATTCATAAAAAAGATATCATGTACAGAACGCACACATGTGGTGAACTAAGGATTGAAAACAACGGCGAAAAAGTAACATTGGCAGGTTGGGTGCAGAGAGTCAGGGATTTGGGTGCAATGACCTTTATTGATTTGCGCGATCGGTATGGAATTACCCAGCTGGTAATTGATGAAAATACATCCGAAGAAGTTGTAAGAATCCAGAACGAACTGGGGCGGGAGTTTGTTATTCAGGCTACAGGAACCGTTCGTGAGCGTTCGAGCAAAAATAAAAATATTCCAACCGGTGATGTTGAGGTCGAAATTTCAAAATTGAACGTATTGAGCCCGTCTGCCGTTCCGCCGTTTACTATTCAGGATGAAACCGATGGAGGTGAAGATTTGCGCATGAAATACCGTTACCTCGATTTGCGCCGCAATGCCGTCCGAAAAAACCTTGAATTGCGGGCAAAAATGGCTCATGCAGTTCGTATTTATCTGAATGAAAATGATTTTATAGAGACAGAAACACCGGTTTTAATAAAATCGACCCCTGAAGGCGCACGCGATTTTGTGGTTCCGTCACGCATGAATCCCGGTGAATTTTATGCTCTCCCGCAGTCGCCGCAAATGTTTAAGCAGTTGCTCATGGTTGCCGGTTTCGATAAGTATTATCAGATTGTAAAATGCTTCCGCGACGAGGATTTGCGCGCAGACCGCCAGCCCGAATTTACCCAAATCGATTGTGAAATGTCATTTGTGGAACAGGACGATGTACTGAAAACATTTGAAGGATTAACCAAATTCATGTTTAAGGAAGTGCTGGATATTGATGTGGAAGATTTTCCACGAATGCCTTATAACACAGCAATGGAGAAATACGGTATTGACAAACCGGATATTCGTTTCGAAATGTTGCTGAACGATATTACTGAAATAGTTAAAGGTAAAGGATTTTCAATTTTTGATTCGGCAGAATATGTTGGTGCTGTTTGTGCAAAGGGATGTGCCGAATTTTCGAGAAAGCAAATTGATGAACTTACCAACTGGGTAAAACGCCCTCAAATTGGCGCCAGGGGAATGGTATACCTGAAATACAACCCGGACGAAAGTCTGAAATCGTCAGTAGATAAATTTTACGGCGAAGAAGATTTAAAAGAGTGGACCAATGCAGTGAATGCCGAACCGGGCGATTTAATTCTTGTCCTTTCGGGCGAAAAGGAACATACCCTGAAAGCACTGGGCGAACTTCGGCTGGAACTGGCAAATCAGATAGGTTTGCGTAAAAAAGGTGTTTATAAACCGTTGTGGGTGGTTGATTTTCCTTTGCTGGAATGGGATGAGGAAACCGAACGGTTTTTTGCCATGCACCACCCATTTACGGCGCCAAAACCAGAAGACATTCCAATGCTCGAAACCAATCCAAAAGATGTGCGCGCCAATGCCTACGATTTGGTGATTAACGGTGTTGAAATCGGCGGAGGCTCAGTGCGTATATTTGATTCCGAATTGCAATCGAAAATGTTCGACAAACTCGGATTTACCAAAGAACAGGCGCAGGCACAATTCGGCTTTCTAATGAATGCGTTTAAATATGGTGCACCTCCACATGCCGGAATTGCTTTTGGATTCGACCGGCTTGTTTCCCTTTTTGCGGGATTGGATTCTATTCGCGACGTTATCGCATTCCCTAAAAATAACTCGGGAAGGGATGTTATGAACGATTCACCTTCGCCGATTGCAAATGAACAGCTGGATGAATTGAGTTTAAAACTCGACCTGAAGGAAAAAACAAAGACGGTAAAATAATGCTGAAAATCCTTTCTGAAGAAAAATTCAAAATTCAAAATCGCCCGATTCAAAATCTTTAAAAAGTTTGGATAAATGGCTGAGCCACTGACCTAACCGTTTTACTGCATTTTTAGTTTCTTCGGTAATCTCTTTGTTTTGAATTTTCAGCAACAAATATCCATATATACCATCAATAGCCACCTGAACATCATTTTTTGCAGTAGGATTTTTTAGTTTTAATTCTGTCACCAAACCAGCCACAGCCTGAAATACGGAAACATATAATTTATCCGTTTCTGTTTCAAGCAATTTAAGGTGAAATTCGTTCAGCTCGTTTATTAAATTGTTCAGAAACTGGAGATGCCCTTTTTCCTTTATCTCCTCTTTTTCCATCATCAAAACCAGGTTTTCATACCAGTCACTGATTTCCTGCTTTGTTTCTTCATCCACATCATATCTTGAAACAAGTTGATTCTGAATAATTTCCATATCCAGTTGAAAAGCCCGGATTAAATCTTCAATCTGATAGAGGTATAAAATATATTCTGCAATATTTTCTTTCCGTTTTTGTTTTGCAACGAGCATAAAAGAATAATTTAAAATGATCTTGTAGAGTAATTTAATGAATTCCGGGAAGTTAACGTTTTCCTGATTACAAATCAAAAAAATCATCCAAATCGCGGCGGTCTTTTTTGGTTGGCCGACCTGCTCCGCGTTCGCGGGTAATCCAGTTCATATCTTTTTGAACCTTCAAAAGTTCAAGTTCTTCTGGTGGTGTTACATCTTCGAGGAAATCGGGCACCAACTTCGCCGACATTCGTTTTCCTGAAACCGCCAGGATTTTAAAACTTCTTGTAATCGGATTTTTTCTAACCTTCACTATTTCGCCCGGATGTATTTCCCTTGAAGGTTTTACAGGCAGATCGCCAATGGATACATGTCCTTTCCGGCATGCCTCGGAGGCCTGGCTGCGGGTTTTAAAAATCCTCACGGCCCATAACCATTTATCAATCCGAACGTTTTCCGGCATTTTATTTTCTTTTATTGAAAAAATTCATGGTCCGTTCTACACCAATCGTACCAAAACTTTGTATTATTTCAATGCAGGAATCAATTTTCGCGGGCAGCTCTTTTTGTTCGTCATTTGTCCAGTCGCTTAATACATAATCGACCTGAAATCCGGGATGAAAGTTATCGCCGATTCCGAAACGCAACCGTGCATATTCGTTGCTGCCCAAAACATCCGAAATATTTCTCAGACCATTATGTCCGCCAGGGCTTCCTTTTGCTCTGACCCGCAATGTTCCGAAAGGCAATGCCACGTCGTCAACAAGAACAAGCAAATTTTCCAGTGCTATCTTTTCCTTTTGCAGCCAGTAATTTACTGCCCGGCCACTCAGGTTCATGTAAGTGGTAGGTTTCAAAAAAACACACGTCCGCGATTTGTATTTGTATTCAGCCACAAAACCGTAACGCTTGTCGTTAAAAGAAATATTGGACGCCTCAGCGAAAGCGTCCAATATTTGAAATCCGATGTTGTGACGTGTATTTTTATATTCAGCTCCTATGTTACCGAGTCCTGCAATTAAATACTTCACAAATTTTGTTTTTATTATTCTGTTTCAGTTGCTTCAACTGATTCAGCTCCTTCCGGTGTTTCAGCTGTTTCTTCACCTTCTTCTTCGTCTTCAGGTAAAGTCATTCCGGATTGAGCAACTCTTGTAGAAACAACACCAACAATTAAATTCGATTTATTATCAAGGAATACGAGATTGTCGCGTTTCAGTTGTTCAACTTTTATGCTGTCGCCAATTCCAAGTTTTGTAATATCAATTTCAATGGTATCAGGTAAATTTTCGGCCAGCGCTTTTACTTTGAGTTTGCGCATGTTGGTTTTCAATTTACCACCGGCTTTAATCCCTTTGGCCATTCCTTTAATAACAATCGGCACATCAACAATTACCGGTTTGTCATCTGTAACTTTCAAAAAGTCGATGTGTAAAATTTGTTCTTCTACCGGATGCCACTGAATATCCTGGATAATTGCTTTATATTCGGTTCCATCCACGTCAAGGTCAAGCAAATATACATCGGGCGTATAAACCAGTTTCCGTAACTCGCTGAACGGAACTGCCAGATGCACCACCTCTTCGCCACCATATAACACTGACGGCACCAACTCCTGTGCACGTAATTTTTTTGAAGTTTTTTTACCCAGGGATTCTCTTATTTGCCCTTTTACTTTTACTGATTTCATTTTAAATAATTTACGTTAATAATTATGGTACTCAGTCCTTCCCGCCAATAAGCGAGACAACAGCATGCATAATTAAAATGCTCCTGCTTTCGGAAAAAGCGGTGCAAATATATAAATTACCTGTAATATAACGAACTTATTGACTGATTTTTATAAACTCTTTTTATAGATTCGCCAAAGGCTTCGGCAACCGAAATGTATTTTATTTTTTCGCTGCGGTTAACAGGCTGAATAGAATCAGTGAAATAGACTTCCTCCAGTTCCGAGCGTTCAATACGTTCAATGGCCGGTCCGGATAAAACACCGTGTGCAGCAAATGCCCGAACACTGCGGGCGCCTTCTTTTTTCATTAAATTAGCTGCCTTTGTTATGGTACCGGCGGTGTCAATCATATCATCAACAATAATTACATCTTTTTTTCTGACATCGCCAATTACGGTCATGCTGTTTATTTCGTTTGCCTTGGCCCGTGTTTTATGGCAAATTACCATATCGGTTTCCAGCATTCGTGCATAGGTATTTGCACGTTTTGTTCCTCCAACATCCGGTGATGCAATAATTGGGTTTTCGAGCCCCATTTTACTGATGAAAGGTATAAACAGCGCCGATGCAAATAAATGATCCACAGGGACATTAAAAAATCCCTGAATCTGGTCGGCATGCAAATCCATTGTAATGAGACGGTCAATTCCGGCTGCTGAAAGCAAATCCGCAACCAGTTTGGCACCAATGGAAACACGTGGTTTATCTTTCCGATCCTGGCGGCCAAAACCAAAATATGGAATTACTGCAATTACTTTGTATGCACTGGCTCGTTTGGCTGCGTCAATCATGAGCAGCAACTCAAGCAAATTATCAGCTGGCGGTGTTGTTGACTGTACAATAAAAACATGCGAGCCGCGAATGGTTTCTTCGTAACACGGTTCAAATTCACCATCGGCAAAAACCGGACACGACGAAAGTCCCAAATCAACGTCAAGACTGTCGCAGATTTTTTCTGTTACATGCCGGGTTGCCCGGCCTGAAAAAATTTTCAAAGGGTGGTTTTTACTGCCCATCTCCAGATTTATTTGTTTCGTTTCTTTATTCAAAGTTAATAACTTTATTTTTTTACTTTAATAACTTTTCTTCCTGAAAAGATTGGTTTAATTCTGCAATATACTTTAAAATTTCATCGCGCCCGGTTCCTGTTTCAGAAGATGAAATGATTTTAAATGGCATTGACTCCCATATTTCCAGCATCTTTTTTTCATAAACTTCTATATTTCCTGCCAGTTCTCCGGGTTTTAATTTATCGGTTTTTGTAAAAACAATGACAAAAGGAACCTGATTTATTCCAAGCCATTCCATAAATTCAAGATCGCTGGTTTGCGGTTCGTGCCTTGAATCGATTAGCACAAAAAGGCAAACCAGATTTTCGCGCAAAAGTACATATTCCCGAATAAAGCGCTCCCATTTTTTACGTTCTGTAACAGCAATCTGAGCATATCCGTAACCGGGCAAATCAACCAGGTACCATTCGTCATTTACCAGGAAGTGGTTGATTAATCGTGTTTTACCGGGTTTTCCTGAAATTTTGGCAAGCGACTTTTTTTTAGTCAGCATATTTATCAGCGATGATTTCCCGACATTAGACCGGCCAATAAATGCATATTCCGGCTTATCGGGTTTTGGGCATTTTTTTACTTCGGTATTACTGATTAAAAAACGGGCTTCTTTTATTTCCATTCAGAAACAAATTACAAACTTTTTATAAAACTACAGGATTTTAATTAAAACCTGTCTATTTGATGTAAACTTCCAATGTTTTTACTTTTTCTGAAAGAGGTTTTAACCTGATTTTTTCGAGGCTGGCCGGAATCAAAACCGTTTCGCCTTTTTCCACAATTTCAGTCCCTTCTTCGTATTCAACCTCAAAGCGGCCGTCAAGGTTCATAAAAATTATAAATGAATCGAGTAAATGATGGTCCATTTCAACATCACTTCCAAACTCCAGAATATTAGTCGTAAAATACTTGCTGCTGACTATTTCTGAAGATTTATTTTCTTCAACTTCATATTTTGTTTTATACTCTTTCTGATACGAAAAATCAATGGCATCGAGCGCCAAATCAGTGTGTAGTTCACGTAAATTTCCATTATCATCCTTCCTGTTGTAATCGAAAATACGGTAAGTAACATCCGAAGTTTGCTGAATTTCAGCCAGTAAAACTCCCTTTCCGATTGCGTGAACACGGCCTGCGGGAATAAAAAATACATCGCCGGGAAAAGCTTCTTCGTAACAAAGTAATTCTGTTAGTTTTCCATTTTCAAAATAATCAAGGTATTTCTGCCTGTCAATTTTCTGATTGAAGCCGGAATTTATCAATGCCCCTTTTTCGGCTGCAACAATGTACCACATTTCTGTTTTGCCATAAGCGCCGTGCCTTGTTCGCGACAATTCGTCATTTGGATGCACCTGAATGGAAAGGTCTTGCTGGGCATCAATAAACTTCAAAAGCAACGGAAATTCAATGCCAAACTTCTCGTAAATTTTGTCGCCAACTAAATCGCCCATGTAAATTTCGATGATCTCCTGCAATGAATTATTTGCAAGGAAGCCATTTCGTACAACAGAAACTTTCCCTTCAATTGCAGAAATTTCCCAACTTTCGCCGCAATTCGGAAGATTGCCAAAATCTTTGTTCAGCACAGTTTTCAGACGATTTCCGCCCCATATTTTATCGAGATATATCGGAAAAAATTTTAATGGATACAATCCACTCATAACCGGTAAATTTTCAGGTTTCAAAAAATATAATCAACGGCAGCACGCTCAGTTGTGGTTTCTTTAATTCGCTCAACCACTTTTAAATGCTCGGGATGAACGCGGTAGTTCTCCAAATCTGCAGCAGTTTCAAAATGCGAAATCAACGCCATATCAAAACTTTTTGCCGGAAATTCATGATTGGTTCCCACTTGCATAAATTTCACCCCATCAATCTTCTCTTTCAAACCTTCAATCAAACCTTTTAGTTCGGCTGCAATTTTAATTTTCTCTTCTTCGGGATACTCTTTCAGTTTGAAAAGGACAACATGATTTATCATTACGCAACGAATTTTTGTATCTTGTATTTTTCTAACAGCGAAATTAGTGTTTTCTTAGCAGTAGCATTGGCTAAAAACTTTTAATTCAACGAATATTAACAATTAACTAAAAAGAAAAATGCTGGTTATTGGTGTTGCCGGGGGCACCGGTTCGGGAAAAACAACAGTGGTTCGAAAGATTAGGGAAAAGTTTACTGAACAGGAAGTTGCAATTCTTTATCAGGATTCTTATTATCTCGACAACAGCGATTTAAGCCTTGAAGAACGTCGCAGTAAAAATTTCGATCATCCCGATTCTGTGGAATTTAGCCTGCTTATCGATCATGTAAAAAAACTGCAAAACGCCCAGCCGGTGGAACAACCTATTTATTCTTTTATCAGTTGTACGCGATCGGAAGAAACCAACCTTGTGTTGCCAAAAGAGGTATTAATTATTGAAGGAATTTTGTGCCTCAGCAATAAACACCTCCGCGATTTAATGGACATTAAAGTTTATGTGGATTGTGATTCCGATTTGCGCCTTTCGAGAGTTATCCGCCGCGATATTCAGGAACGGGGAAGAAATGTTGAACAGGTTTTGGACCGGTACGAAAAAACGGTCAGGCCCAGCCACCTTCAGTTTATTGAACCTACCAAACGATTTGCCGATATCATTATTCCGCAGGGAGGAAAAAACCAGATTGCCATAAATATTCTGACAAATCATATTAACCAAACGCTAATTAAACATTAAATGCTTGAAAATATTACTATTGAAGAAATTCTCTTCATCGACATTGAAACTGTACCGCTGGCTCCCGAATTTGCCGAACTGAATGAAAAATGGAGAAAACTTTGGGAACGTAAAATGCAGTACAGTGTTAACAACGGCGAACCTGTGGAAGAACTGTACGACCGCGCCGGAATTTATGCCGAATTCGGGAAAATCATCTGTATTTCGGCGGGTTATGTTATTCAAAAAGAAGGTGATTTTTATTTCCGCGTAAAATCTTTCCACGACGATGATGAGAAAAAACTACTCTCCTCCTTTTTCAATGCCTGGCGAAAATTCTCAAGAGCAGGAAAAAGAAAACTTTGTGCACACAACGGACAGGAATTTGATTTCCCGTACATTTCGCGGCGAGCGCTGGTAAACAACCTCCTGTTGCCAAAAATACTGGATGTTGCCGGCTCGAAACCGTGGGAAGTAAAAGACCAGCTGATTGATACACTGCAGCTTTGGAAATTTGGCGATTATAAACATTACACATCGCTTTCGCTGCTGTGCGAACTTTTTAATATTCCCACGCCCAAAGATGACATTGACGGAAGTCAGGTGTGTAAGGTTTACTGGGAAAATAACGATTTGGCCCGGATAGTAAAATATTGCGAGAAAGATACACTCGCTGTTGCCAACCTTCTGCTAAAATATAAAGGCAACAAAATTATTCCGTTTGAAAATATGGAAGTGGTTTAAACCCGGAGGCGGAGTTTTCAACTCCACATTTATTTGCCGGATTGTGAAAATCCGGCTCCCGCAGCGTCTGAAGTTTTTTTTTAAAATTTCATGGCGCGGTCCATTTCGCGGTTGGTATCTTTTTTCTTAAGTGTTTCGCGTTTGTCGTAGAGTTTTTTACCCCTGGCAAGTGCAATTTCGAGTTTTGCCAGGCCGCGATTATTTATGAAAAGCCGTGTAGGAACAATTGTTAGACCAGACTCTTTCAGTTTCCGTTCCAGCTTTTCGAGCTCTTTTTTATTGAGCAACAGTTTTCGGTCGCGTTTGGCTTCATGATTATTAATGGTACCCATTTCATATTCCGATATGTGCAGGTTACGCACATATAACTCGCCATTCACAAACTGGCAGTATGAATCGCTCAGGTTTACTTTTCCGCCTCGAATTGATTTTATTTCCGTCCCCGCCAGTTTCATTCCCGCTGTAAAAATTTCAATCAGTTCGTATTCAAACTTTGCCTTACGGTTTTTAACGTTAATATTTGCCTGTTGATGTGCCACTATAAATATGCGATTAAAAGTTTCGTCAGAAATATACTTAAAAAACTCCACGCAAAAAAGTTCACAAAAATGGCAATTAAAATGAAATTGCCTTGCTTTTTTGCATCCGGAAAAACCAACAGCTCTTTTACGCCAATCCAGAAAATATAAAATCCGTAAAATCCTAATATATCAAGCACATAAAGAAATGGAAAAAGTCCTGAAACAAACGAAACCAACAAATATGGAAGCAACGAAAAAATTACAAGTTTCTGAACAATTGCCAGATTTTTAACTCCGCCAAATGTTTTTATCAATTCGTTGGTTAAAAACAGGGAAATAAAATACTGAAGGGTAAAAAGTAAAATATCGCGAAGGCTTTTTAATAATGCAAAAACAACATAAAAGCTTGAGCTTCTGAAAAATTCGCCTATAAAAACAGCGGCGGAAATGAACAATAAAACGGGAAAAAATATTCCTGCCAGCAGTTCTTTCTGATTTAGTCCGCCTTGCTTTTGGCCGGCCCAAAACCTTTTTGGATTTTCTAAAGCATCAACAATTCCTGTTGAAATTTTCTTTACTGAAATTTCCATTTTTACAAGTAAAATTTAACGACAAAATTACATTTTAATAGAAACTACAAAAATTATCTGCTTTCGGAATTTTGCTTTTTTTCTTTCAGCAACCTTTCAAATGCGAACATTTCGTCGCGCAGACGGGCGGCTTCAATAAAATCGAGTTCTTTGGCTGCGGCTTGCATTTGCTTTTTAGTTTTTGCAATGGTTTTTTCAAGCGCTTCTGCCGACATGTAACGAACAACAGGATCGGCAGCAATATCCGGTTTGCCCGATTCTCCGTAAGGCGAAACTGTTTTATCGCTCCGGTATTGATAACCAATTATCTCGCGCATCGGTTTAATTATCTGTGTTGGTGTTATATTATTTTCCTCATTGTAGCGCAATTGTTTTTCGCGACGGTAGTTAGTTGAATCAATAGTTTTCTGCATCGAATTAGTGATTTTGTCGGCATACATTATTACCATTCCATTAAGGTTTCGGGCAGCCCTTCCTGCTGTTTGAGTCAGTGATCGTTCCGAGCGCAGAAATCCTTCTTTATCGGCATCCAAAATAGCCACCAGGGAAACTTCGGGTAAATCAAGGCCTTCGCGCAAAAGGTTTATTCCCACCAGAACATCAAATTCTCCTTTCCGCAGTTGTTCCATAATTTCAACCCGTTCCAGCGTGTCCACATCGGAGTGAATATAGCGGGTTTTAACGCCCATGTTCACCAGGTATTTTGATAGTTCCTCGGCCATACGTTTGGTCAGGGTGGTTACCAGTACGCGTTCATTTTTCTCAATCCTGAGGCTGATTTCGTGCATCAAATCATCAATCTGGTTGGCGCTTGGCCGCACATCAATTGTTGGATCGAGCAATCCTGTCGGGCGTATCACCTGCTCCACAACAACACCTTCGCATTTTGCCAGTTCATAATCGGCAGGTGTTGCACTTACATAAACCTGCTGGCCGACCAAATTTTCAAACTCCTCGAACTTCAACGGGCGGTTATCAATTGCTGCAGGCAAACGAAAACCGAATTCCACCAGCGTAATTTTTCGTGAATTATCGCCGCCATACATCGCCCTTATTTGCGGAATAGTAACGTGGCTTTCATCAATAATGCAAAGGAAATCGTTGGGAAAATAATCGAGAAGGCAAAAAGGCCGGGTTCCGGGGAGGCGTCCATCAAAATAGCGGGAATAGTTTTCAATTCCGGGACAATATCCCAATTCGCGCATCATTTCCATGTCGTACTCCACACGTTCCTCAATTCGTTTGGCTTCGGCATGTTTTCCAATTTCCCTGAAATAATCAATCTGTGCAACCAGGTCATCCTGAATTTGGTGAATGGCTTCTTTCATTCTGGCTTTTGTTGTTACAAAAATATTAGCCGGATAAATATTCACCTCATCCATTTGTCCCATTGTATGGCCGCCAACCGGATCGAGGTTTAAAATTTCCTCAATTTCGTCGCCCCAGAAAACCACCCGGATTGCCGTGTCAGCATAAGCCGGAAAAATATCGACCGTATCGCCTTTTACCCTGAAATTCCCCCGTTCAAAATCCACTTCACTTCTTGAATAAAGTGCATCGACCAGCTGGCGGAGAATAACATTTCGCGAAGCCGACTGACCGACTTTCAATGTCGTAACATTTGCATGAAAATCTTCGGGATTTCCAATTCCATACAAACACGAAACCGACGAAACAACCACCACATCTCTTCGGCCGGAAAGTAATGCGGAAGTAGTGCTTAACCGCAGCTTTTCAATGTCCTTGTTTATCGATAAATCTTTTTCGATATAAGTATCGGTGGTGGGTAAATACGCTTCTGGCTGGTAATAATCGTAATACGAAACAAAATATTCCACAGCATTTTCAGGAAAAAACTGTTTCATTTCGCTGTATAACTGGGCTGCCAGGGTTTTGTTGTGACTTAAAATCAAGGTCGGTTTCTTTACTTTTTCCATCACATTTGCCATGGTAAAAGTTTTTCCCGAACCTGTAACACCAAGCAGTGTCTGATACGGGTCGCTGTTTAAAATGCCTTCAGAAAGTTGCCGGATTGCCTCCGGCTGATCACCTGTGGGTTTATAATCTGAAATAACTTTGAATTCCATACAAAAAGTAAGTTTTCCTCATTGAAAAAGTTTAATTTGCTGACAATTAATTGCCGCTGTTGCTTATCAAACCATTTCATTAATACTGAAAATGAACCTATTAATTTAATTAAAATATCAGAAACTTCACCCTTTTCACAGATAATACTAAATTTGTTTCCGATTAAATCAGGATGCAAATTTACATTTTTTAAAACCATTCTTATGTATAAAGTAAATGCTGTACTGTTGGCCCTACTTCTGTTTTTAGGCACGAAAACAGCAGTTTGTGCGCAGGAAAACAGTTCAGAAGAAATTAACCAATACGGCTTTTTTGCAGGCGGACAAGCAGCCACCAGCGGATTTGGTCTCAACATCCGTTACATTTTCAATCAGCGGATAACATTAAAAAGCGGAATTGAAACGCTGCATTTTAACAAAAACTTTGATTTCGATGAAAATGATATTTCATACCTGGCCAATTTCAACTATAAAACCGGTGGATTTTTTTTAGTGGCCGATTATTTTTATGCCCGCAACTTTTATGTTTCGGCAGGCGCCGCAATGAACGCGCTGAATCCACGAATAAATGGCGCTGCGGTTAGTGAAATGCAGTATGGTGATATTCAAATTCCGGCATCAAAAGTTGGCGATTTCAGATTCGGAATTGAACCTTCCTATAAATTGTCGCCTTACGGAGGCATTGGTTTTCGCAAATTTCTGGGAGCAAAAAAGCGGGTAACCTGGAATCTGGAAACCGGCCTTTATTATATTGGAGCTCCTCAAATCAGCATCGAGGCAAGCGGACTTCTTGCGCCAACAGCCGACCCTGCACACGGACAAAAAAAATATCTTGAAAATCAGATAAAAAGTTATAAATTTTACCCTGTGTTAAAATTTAATGTTGCGGTGAAAATATTTTAAATCAGTTAACCATTAAATCAAATCGATATGAAAAAAAGAATCAATAATTCAATCCGAAATTTTACTATCCTGTTCATAGCAGCAATTTTTGCAGCAGCATGCAGCAATGTAACTGACAATCCGTTAAAAGATAAAGAAACCGGTGAAGACATCAACCTGCTCCTGCTGGATTTTAATTTTTTCAATACCCGCATGACATACAAATTAATTGACGCCAGCAACGGAAATACAATTACAGTGCCGGCAACGCTACGTTTTACTGGAAAAAACGGCGATGATATTGTTACTTTTACCGGCGAAAAAAAGGTGGAATTTATTACCACCCAAGGCCAGATGGAACTTACCATCGATCCCAATGTCGCTATTTCGGAAAATATGCCGTTCGAATTTGCAGTAAATGTTGAAGTTCCGGGTTACAATACTTTTTCAAAAGGTATTCAGTTCAGAAACGAAGGCAAAAAAACAGTTGAACTGCTTTTATCTAAAACTGAAGATGAAGAAGAATCAAATCTCGATGGACAAATTGATTTTGGCAACGGCGATACTACTATTGTTTTTTCGGTTCTGCCCAATTCTGTAAAATCGGCTGCAATTGCCGAAAAACCATATCAAATTACCTACGGAATCAGCAAAGCAGATTTCCTGAAATTGAAAAATGAAAACAACCAGTTGATTTTTAACTCCTGGGAAGAAGTACTTATCGCTTATCAAAACAACCCGGATAATTTTCTTTCAATGTCGCTTACTACTTATTCGGAATATAGTCCGGAAATTGATGTAATTAATGACGGCGGCTCAAAAGTAAGCGTACTTTTTCAGAAACTTGAAACCGGAAAATTAACGCAACTGATAATAAACGGCGAAAAAGTGGCTGATTTAAACGATGGCGTTATCACATCGAACTGCACCTTTACCGGCGATGATGCGCCAGATATTTTTGGATTTGCCGAATTTGGTGAAGAAAACTGGGAAATAATCGGCACGCAAAATATTTACAACAGTCTGAATTTTAGCTACACACTGGTAAAGGCTTCCAGTGAAACCTTATGCGAAACCGGCAGCAGCATTACTTTTAAATCGAATGTTATATCTAGTTTTTCCATTGATGCAGATGTATTTGATGCAGAAAACAACCTGATTACTACTATGAATTTTAAGGGCAGTTTTCCGGAAACTTTTGTAGTTGAAAATACCCCGGAGAAAGCTGTTAAGCTTGTTTTCAGAAATAACAATCCTGCATTTCAGGCTATCGCACCGCTTGAAATTGCAAATTTCTGTTCGGGAAGTTACGACGTGAATGTTTCACCAACACCGGGATACACAGAATACCAAATTGCGTTAAAGGCGATTTGCCCGGATAATCCATCAGTTGCCGTTGCTCCAACCTACAGCGCCGAAATAAAAATTAAAGGCAGCGAAAATCCGTGGCAGGGAATTGATATGACTGGCGGTATAGTGGATATACTTGGCCAGCCGGGACAGGAATACGAACTGCGTTTGCTGTGGGAAGATGCATGGGAATATTCAACATATTTTACTGAATTTGATGCCAATGGAAACTACCTGCACGATGCCAGTCCAAAAGCTCAAATATTTTCAGAAAAAATTGAAGATGGAAGAATCCGGATCAATGTAAAGCAAACGTTTAACCAAAATGTTTGCGAAGATATGGGTTGGTAAATCAGCGCTGCAAATGAAAATAAACCGGAAAATGGTCGCTAATGCCGCCATAATAATTCGGACCGCCGTAAGTTCTGTTTGGCGAAATTTCGCCGTTCCGGTTTTTGAATTCCATCCATTCTTCGTGAAAAACAAAGCCTTTGGCTTCTTTACATTGAAATCCTTTTTTATCGAGCAGACTTTGCGAAATCACGAGGTTATCGAGCATGTTCCAGTTTCCGCGGAAATTGTATGAACCTTTATTCTCTTTGTCGTCGGGAAACATCAGGTTTATCAAATTGGCATTTTCTACATTCGGTGATTTTGCGCCGAGCGTTTCAGAAAGGCTCTTATTTGCCGGTTCGTCATTCATATCGCCCATTACAATTATTTTTGCTTTTGGATTGATGCCGGTAATAGAATCGATTTTACTTTTCAGAATAGCTGCAACTGCCATTCTGTTTGGTTCAGTTTTTTCATTTCCACCAATTCTCGAAGGCCAGTGATTAACGAAAATATGAAAAGTTTCACGGTTTCGTGTTCTTCCTTTCACGTATAAAATATCGCGGGTTTTGTAATTTGGTTCATCTTTAAACGAAACGTGCACCGGAAAATGATCGAGAACCAAAAATTCGGCAGGCCGGTAAATTAATGCGCAATCAATTCCGCGAAAATCAGGGCTTTCGTGATGAACTATCCTGTAATTTCCGCTGGCCATTTCATCTGTATTTATCAAATCAGACAACACTTTACTGTTTTCCACTTCGCACATGCCGATAATTTCCGGCAATTCATTTTTATTCACCGAACTGAAAACCTTCGCCAAATCCTGCAGCTTCTTTGTATAGCGTTCCTGTGTCCATTTTTTTTCACTTTCCGGAGTAAATTCTTCATCCTGTTTTCCCGGCTCGTCTACTGTGTCAAACAAATTTTCGACATTGTAAAAAACCACCGTTATATTCCGGCGATTCTGTCTTTTTTCGGCAGAACAAGACACCAGAAAAACCACCATCAGAAATGTAAAAACCGAACATTTCAGGACGTTGCAATTACTGTTGAAAACGCGCATTTCTTTTGTTTTAAATTAAAATCAATCCAGTTCTTTTCCGATGGTAACGGTATAAAAATCCGTTACCAAAGTGGACATCATTCCTGCTTCATTTGCAGCCTGAATTCCCAAATCGCCATCCTCAAATACCTGGCAGTATTTTGGTTCAATTCCCAGTTTTTCGGCACATTTTAAAAACGTTTCAGGATGTGGTTTGGCATGTTCAATATCTTCCGTTGAAACCAGGATTTCGAAAACATCGGTTAAATCAAGAATCTCCAGTGTTTTCCACGCCAGACGTTTTTGTCCGCCGGTGCCCACTGCCATTGGCAGTTTCCCATGGTATTTCAGGGCCAGATTAACCACTGGTTCAACCGGTTTTAATTTGTGCATTATTAATTCGTACTGCCGCTCTTTATAATGCCCGACTGCTTCCGGATCCATCGTTGTACCAAACAGCTCATTTAGTTTTCGTATTGTTCCAACAGCCGGAATTCCGGCAAGAGTGGCAAACAATTCAGGTGTAAAATTTATTCCGTATTCAGCAAGAATTTTTTTGTAAGCCATAAAATGCACCGGCATTGTATCGGCGAGTGTACCATCCAAATCAAAAATTAAAGCTTTTGCTTCCGGATTAACGGTTAATTCTTTCACAAATTGTAATTTTATTCCGCCTCAAAATTAATAATAAATAGTCAGCCATCCGATTCCTTTTGGGATTAAGGAAAATTTGTCACTTTTGTTTGCTTAAAATTAATACAATGAATCAGAACATGTTTATTTATACCCTTCCTCAATGGTTTATTTTTTCAGCAATTGTGGTTACTATTTACGGATGGATTGAAAAGAAAAAAAGTTTCCGGCTGATTGGTTCTGTCATTTTTATATTACTGGGTGTTTTTGCACTTTATTCCATTTACAGTGGCTATTTTTCGGCAAACGAATTTTTAACACCCAATGAAATGATGAGTGAAGATATTGACGAAGAAGTGATTGAAGAAATACCTTTTCAGGCGCGACTTTTACCGGCATACTGGAGTTTTGTAATTTCCGCGGCTCTGGCAATTCCGGCTTTATATTTCGACTGGAAAGATAAAAAACCATACCGGCTGTTTATTATTCTAACCGGCTTGGTTTCACTGTTTGGTTTTTTTATAATTGTTGGCGAATTAAAAATGCTGTAACATTTTATTTCAGCGAAAAACAGGTTAGCAATATTTTCATCTTTCATATAAATTTTATTATTCGCCACCACAATCATTGCCGAAATATGAAAATGTTAGAATTTTATCAAGAATTGCATCAAATTGCCAGCAACAAGTCGGAATGTTTTCTTGTTTTTCTATCTTCACAGAGAAATTTTAAAGTTTTATCCGGTAAAATTAAATGAGCATGAATCCACAGGCTGAAGAACTAAATGTAATTATTAAAGAGAAAAGTAAAGTTGTTTATGAACTTCTTTCCGAGCGGGGAAAAAATATTTTCTTCCCAAAAAAAGGAATTTTAGGGCAGACAGCAGAAGCCAAAGGCACAAAAATAAATGCAACTATTGGCGCAGCAATCGAAGACGATGGAACGCCGATGCGGCTTGAAACCATTGCCTCAAAAATTAATCTTGATCCGGCGCTTATTTTTCCGTATGCACCGAGTTTTGGCCGGCCCGACATTCGGGCAAAATGGAAAAACATGATTTATGAAAAAAATCCATCGTTAAAAAATAAAGAAATAAGTTTGCCGGTAGTTACCAATGCATTAACGCACGGAATCAGCATGGCCGGGTATTTATTTGTAAATCCCGGCGATGAAGTCATTGTACCCAGCCTGTTTTGGGGAAATTACAACCTCACGCTCAGCAATGCTTATGATGCCAACCTGATAAAATTCAATCTGTTTAAAAACGAAGGGTTTGACCTGGAAGCTTTTGAAACAAAATTAAACGAAGGAAAAACAGGAAAAAAACTGTTGATCCTTAATTTCCCAAATAATCCGTCGGGTTATACACCTACTCAGGAAGAAGCAGATGCAATTGTGGATGTGATTAAAAAATCGGCCGAAAAAGGAAATAAAATTGTTGCGATGATTGACGATGCCTATTTTGGGCTGGTTTACGAAAATAATATTGCCCGCGAAAGTATTTTTTCTGACTTGAGCGACCTGCACGAAAATGTGTTGGCTGTAAAAATTGACGGCGCCACCAAGGAAGATTATGTGTGGGGATTCCGCGTTGGTTTCATGACCTATGGAATTAAAAATGGCACAATGGATTTGTATAATGCGCTCGAAGCGAAAACTGCCGGAGCAATCCGCGGAAATATTTCAAATGCCGCAAATATTTCGCAGTCGTTATTGCTGACAGCCTTTAACAGCGGTGAATATTCCGAACAAAAAAAGCTGAAATATGCCATTATGAAAGTGCGTTACGAAGCAGTAAACGAAACATTGAAGACAGAAAAATACCTGAAATATTTTAAGGCGCTTCCGTTTAATTCGGGCTACTTTATGTGCATACAACTGGCCGAAGGACTTGACGGAGATAAAATTCGGAAAGTTCTCATTGAAAAATACAGCATTGGCGTAATTAATCTGAATAACATTTTGAGAATTGCATATTCTGCTGTTGCATCAAAAGATGTGATTGACCTGTTTGAAGGTATTTACAATGCATGCAAAGATTGCGAATAGTAAAAATTCTTCATTCAAAAAAGGCTGTTTTCCGGAACCGGGAAACAGCCTTTTTCTTTTACTGAAAGCAAATTTATTCATCAAAAAGTCTTTCATCCCGTATAATCATGAGGATGGAAGCGTGCGGAAGAATAATATATTTTTCTTTATTGAATTCAATTTCAAACCCACTCTTATTAAGGTAAACAGCAAGATCACCAACTTCCACCTGCAGCGGGACATATTTAACATTATCCTGTTTCTGTTTCCATGCCTCATCTTCTTCCGAAATTGCAGGAATCGGGTAACCGGGGCCAACTTTTACAATATAACCACTCTGTAATTTTTCTCCTTCCTGAACGGTGGGCGGAAGATAAAGACCACTTTTTGTTTTACTGCCCGGCGATTTTGGTTTTACCAACACCCGGTCGCCAACCATAATTATTTTTTCAAGATTTTTTTCTTCAATAATCAGTGACATGGTTTTTTATTTATTGATGCGGTGCAAAGATAAAATTTTACCAGCTTAAATAAAGCTTAATTCCAAACTCCATACATCCAGAAACGCCATTCAAAAACTGAGAAAAAAGACTGAAAATAAAATGAATGTATTTTTTTAACTGGAATTCTTCAGTCGATTCTGCCCCGACAATTTGAATATATATTTTGATTCCAGGCATATAAATTACTTTGAATGGAAATTTCTTCAAAAAAAACATCATTTAATTAATTCATACATAAACAGTTAAAAATAAATAGAAATTAATTTACAAAAATAATGCTACTATGTATTGCATGGTATTATTTTTTATTCATATATTTGCATTACAAATAACAGGGTAAAGAAAAGTACAATTTTAAAAAAAGTTCTATAAAAGATGTAACGAAATAATTTTTCAGACGTCTTAAAACTGAAAACAGAAAAACAAGAGAAAACAAAAACAGAAAACAAACAGGAGGATAAGTCATGAAAACAAAAAACAATGTTCGGAAAGCAATTTTAAAATCACTTGCAGTATTAACTGTTTTAGTTCTTTTAAGTAATGCAATTAATGGTCAGGGGATTTGGAAAAAGGATTACATGAATAATGCCAACGCCGTTTCACTTGCAATGGCTGGCGACCGTCACGAAGTGCTGACAGCTTTGACATCAGTAAAAAGTTCCGCGGGTTTTACGTTCGCTAAATATTCGGTTGAAGAAAATGACATGGAACTGGAACTGGAAAACTGGATGAAAGATGCAGATTTTTTCGCAGCAGGAAATTACACTGAAACCGAAACCGAATTACCACTATTACTCGAAAACTGGATGACCAGTGAAAATTATTTCAATTTGAATGAAACAGACGAAGCACTGGAAGTTGAAAACTGGATGCTGGATGAAAATGTATTTGAGGCAAATAAAAACCAACAGCCTGAAAAAGAAAACGTAACCGGTAAAGTAATTAGCACAAAAACCTTTGTTTACAGCGAACAAAAAGATCCGGAATTAAAATTTGAAGCCTGGATGTTCGATTCCAGATATTGGGGAAAATAGATAAAAATCAGGTTTTTAATGACCAGAAGCCGGCAAAAATGCCGGCTTTTTTTATGTAATTTCAAATTCGTTATGAATATCGGTCAGCACTTCATAACCTGTTTCGGTAACTAAAATAGTATGTTCAAACTGCGCCGAAAGTTTATTGTCGATAGTGCGGGCTGTCCATCCGTCGTTTTTGTCGATTTTTGTTGCTGCCCTTCCCTGGTTAATCATGGGCTCGATAGTGAAAATCATTCCCGGCTTCATTTTAGCCCCGCTGTTTCTTCGCGATGCATGATCCACCTGCGGATCTTCATGAAATTTTATGCCAACCCCGTGTCCGCAGAATTCGTAAACAACACTAAATCCCTGCGCCCGTGCATATCTGTTAATTACAAAACCGATATTTCCAAAATGCATACCCGGAGCCACCTGTTGAATTCCCAGCCGCAGGCAATGATGCGCAACTTCGATCAGTTTTTCTGCTTCTGCCGGAATTTCGCCAACTTTAAACATGCGCGAAGTGTCGCCGTAAAAGCCATTTAAAATAGTGGTTACATCAATGTTTAAAATATCACCATCTTTTAAAACTGTTTTTTGGGAAGGTATTCCGTGACAAACCACCTCATTCAGCGAAATACAACTTGATTTTGGATATCCGTTGTAACCTTTTGTGGCAGGAATTGCGCCGGCTTCTGTAATCGTTTGTTCAATTTTTTCATCAATAAATTGAGTGGAGTTTCCAGGTTTTACAAACTGCTCTGCAAAATCAAGAACTTCTGCAGCCAAGCGCGAGCTTTTCCTGATTCCGTCTATTTGTTCCGGTGTTTTTATGATAATTCCACTCATAGATGAATATTAAAATTTGAGCAAAAATGGCTAATTACAATTGTTTTTCAAAACCGAACAATAAATTTGTAAAAAAGTTTATTTTATTCTGTAATGAAACATAAAGTTCAACTCACAACAAATTCCTATTTCATCAACCGGTTTGGCAAACTTTCCACATCTTTTATGTTTTACCAGATGCAGGATATTGCCTGGGAACATGCCGATTTGCTGGGATTCGGGTACAAACATTTAAAAGAAGAGCAACAATTTTGGGTACTTTCGAGATTACTTGTTAAAATCAATCGCCGGCCGGAATGGGCAGAACAGTTTACCCTGGAAACGTGGTCGCGCGGAACCGATGGTTTTTTCGGCTACCGCGACTTTAATTTTAGAGACTCCTCCGGCAAAAATATTATTCAGGCTACCAGCAGCTGGCTGGTGCTCGATTTAAAGTCGAAAAGAATTGTGCGGTTATCCGATTTTGGTGAGTTTCCAAAACACGATGAAAGCGTTTTTAATTCAAACGCCAATAAAATCACATCGCCAACCGGCACTGAAAATTTGGATTTTACTCCGGTTCGTTTTAATGAAATTGATATAAATCAGCATTTTAACAGCGGCAGATACCTCGAACGTATAATCGACAGTTACAGTTTTGAATTTCATGAGAAATACGATCTGGTTGAGTTTGAGGTGAATTTCCTAAAAGAGGGTTTACCGGAAGACCGGCTGGCTGTAAAAAAACAAATTCTGGAACCTGGCACTCATTTATGCAGCGTCGTCCGCGAAACCGACGGAATTGATTTAATCAGGGCACGATTGGTTTGGAAAACAAGGTAATTGCTAATTTTTTTTTTTTGAACCCGGTCCTAAACCAGATTTTGAAAGCAACTTCAGTATCTCCCCCACCTTCTCTTCCAATATTCATCGGATGACTGGGAGTCATCCGATGAACAGTAAAAATGCTATAATTCATTTAAGAATTCTTCAGCTGATTGTTTTTCAATTTTACCCTCTTTCATCATTTTAACTTGATTAAGGCTTCTTCTAAGTTCTTCAATGTTTTTTTCATCAACTTCCGGCACTTCCACATAATCCAACGTTTTAATAAATTCCAAAAACGTCTGGAATTTGCTGTCGCTAATATTTATAGTAAGTTGTTTAATAATATATTGTTTTTGCTATATCGCTAAGTTCAAAAATACAAACTAAATAGGTAAAAGACTTTTATTTGGAATGTTGAATCAATTTCATTATATCACCCACTTTCTCCTCCATCGGCAACTGGCCGTCTATCCAATGAATTTTGGTGCCGCGTTTTTCCATGCCGCGGAACCAGGTCATCTGGCGTTTGGCAAACTGGTGGATGGCAATTTCAAGCTGAGCGAACATTACGTCCCGGGATATTTTGCCCATTAAATGGAGCGTCAGGTATTTGTATTCCAGCCCGTAATAAATGAGCTGTTCCGGTGTTAATCCCGAATCCAGCAGTTTTTTTACCTCGTCCAGCATTCCTTCATCCAGCCGTTGTTTTAAACGTGCGGTAATTCTTTGGCGGCGGATTTCACGACTTACTTTTATCCCAATATTCAAACTGTTTATTTCCGGAAAATAAGAATCCAGCTGCGGATGTTCAGCATAGTATTTTTCAATTTCGATAGCGCGAATGACACGGCGATCGGTTTCAACATCAGTTAAATTGTGGAGTTTTGGTTTCAGCGATTTCAGAATTTCAGTAAGTTCTACCAGGCTTTTACCTTCCAGCTCTTTTCGCAACTCTTTATTTGGCGGAACTTCGATTAACCTGTAATTTTTTAAAACTGCTTCGATATACAAACCTGTTCCGCCACACAAAACCGCGAATTTATTTCGCGATTGGATTTCATCGAAAACCTTTATAAAATCAGTTTGAAACCGGTACACATTATAATGTTCGCCCGCATCTTCAATATCAACCAAATGAGAAGGTATTTTAATTCCATCGACAAAATAATCTTCGTAATCTTTTCCTGTTCCCAAATCCATGCCGCGGTAAACCTGCCGTGAATCGGCGGAAATTATTTCACCTTTTATCCGTGCGCCAAGATGCGCGGCAATTCCGGTTTTACCGGTTGCAGTGGGGCCTAGAACAGTAATCAAGTTGTATTTCAATTTAATCTGATTTTGTACAAATTAAATAAAAATTGATGATTTTCGGGGCCTAAACAAAACCCTTTCCCGCAATGTTTTAAATAATTGAAACACAATTAAATTTTCGAAAACACACAGTTGTCAACTAAAAAACAAACAAATGAGATCGATTTGGAATGGCACCATCACCTTCGGACTTGTATCAATTCCTGTAAAACTTTACTCGGGGTCGGAAGACCGTAAACTGGATTTGGATATGCTGGACAAACATGATTTGGCGCGCATCAGGTACAAACGCGTAAATGAAAATTCGGGTGAAGAAGTGGAATGGAAAGATATTGTTAAAGGCTTTAAAACTGAAAACGGGTATATTGTTTTGGAAAATGAAGATTTTGAACAGGCCAACCTTAAAAAAAGCAAAACAATAGACATCGAACAATTTATTAAAGAAGATGAAGTGGCCGATGTGTTGTACAAAAAACCCTATTTCATGGAGCCGCAAAAAGAAGGCGGAAAATCCTATAATTTGCTTCGCGATGCGCTGAAAAAAACCAAACGGCTGGGCGTTTCTACTTTTGTTATGCGACAAAAGGAACACCTCAGTCTGATAGGTGTTTACGAAAATGTTCTGGTTTTGTATATTATACGTTTTATGGATGAAATTCGCAATCCGGGCGAGTTAAATTTAACTGATTCCAAAGTCGCAAAAAAGGAAGTTGATATGGCCATATCGTTAATCGATCAATATACCGAGCCTTTTAAATTCGACAAATTCAAGGATGTTTACATCAATGAACTTATGAAAATCATCGAATCAAAAACAAAAGGTAAAAAATCGAAAAAACAAAAATTTGAAAGTGCACCTACTCCTGCAAAAGATTTGATGGCCCAGTTACAGGCAAGTCTGCAGAAAAAGAAAAAAGGACAGGTGGCATAAAAAATTATGGGATTAACGGAGTATAACAAAAAGCGGAAATTTGAATCGACACCGGAACCCGAAGGAAAAACAAGCGAAAATGAAAGTCACCGGTTTGTAATTCAGCGACATAAGGCTCGCCGGTTGCACTACGATTTGCGGCTGGAAATGGATGGTGTTCTCAAAAGCTGGGCTGTACCAAAAGGTCCGTCAATGAATCCGGCTGATAAACGCCTGGCCATTCAAACGGAAGATCATCCGGTAAAATACCTCAGTTTCCAGGGAATAATTCCCAAGGGCAATTACGGTGCCGGCGAAATGCACATTTGGGATGACGGAACATACAAAGCCGCCGGAAATAATTCATCTGCATCGCTTCCGTCGCAGGTTGAAAAAGGAACACTTAAAATTGAATTTAAGGGAAAGAAAATAAAAGGCGAATTTTCGCTGGTTCACACCAATCGCGGTAATGACAAAAACCAATGGTTGCTCATAAAAAAGAAAGACGAATTTGCTGTTACCGATCAATATGATGCTGAAGATGTTGACACTCCTCCTGAAAATTCAAAAACAAAAGTAGTGCAGCTTAATCCGAATCATTTTATTCAACCCATGCTTGCCACACTTTCAAAAAAAACTTTCGATAATCCGCAATGGATTTACGAAATAAAATGGGATGGTTACCGCGTAATTGGGCACATTCTGAACCACCAGGCACAGCTTTATTCCCGAAACGGCATCTCATTTAATGATAAATTCCGCATCATTGCCGAAGAACTTTCGCGGGTTTCGCAAGATGTGGTTCTTGATGGCGAAGTTGTTTTGGTGGATAACCGCGGCATTCCGCACTTCCAGATGTTGCAGCATTACAACGAAACCACTCTGGGCGAACTGCGCTACTATGTTTTCGATATGCTTTACCTGAACGGTCACAGCATGTTGGAACTTCCACTTACTGATCGCAAAAGTCTAATTCCTGAAGTTATTCAAAACCTTCACCACGTTTATTATTGTGAACATATAACTGAAAAAGGCACACAACTTTTTAATGATGCTGCCGAAAAAGGGTTGGAAGGAGTAATTGCAAAAAAAGCGAATTCTGTTTACATACCGGGTTCCAGAAGTGATAACTGGCTAAAATTTAAAGCTGTAAAAAGCCAGGAAGCAATTATTTGCGGCTATACTACTGAATCGAAAGGTGGAAGCTTGTTTGGCTCGCTTGTTTTGGGATTGCACAAAGATGGTGAATTATCGTATATAGGAAACTGCGGCTCAGGTTTTTCAGGCAATACTCAAAAGGAACTTTATTCGAAAATGGAAAAGCTGGAAACCAGTGAAAAACCGTTCAGGGAAAGTATAAATACAAAAGGGCGAAAAATTCAATGGTTAAAACCTGAATTGATTTGCGAGGTGAAATTTTCGGAATGGACCAACAGCGGCTCGATGCGCCATCCGGTTTACAAAGGATTGCGAAGTAACAAAATTGTAAAGGAAATTACTGAAGAGAAAAAAGTTGCAGCGCCTGCACCTGCTCAAAAAACCGGATCTTCAACCACTTCAAGCCTCGAAATTAACGGAATTTCGGTGCCGGTTTCAAATCCCGAAAAAGTTTTGTGGCCTAAATCGGGATTGCGCAAGTATGATTTGCTTGATTATTACATGCAGATTTCGGATTACATTCTGCCATATTTAAAAGACCGCCCCGAAAACCTGCACCGCCATCCGAACGGAATTGATAAAAAGGGATTTTATCAGAAAGATAATCCTTCGTTGCCTTCGTGGATTGAAACCATCACCATTTATTCTGAATCCTCAAAAAAAGAAATTGAATATTTGGTTTGCCAGAATGAAGCCACCTTGTTGTACATGGCTAATCTCGCCTGCATCGAAATCAACCCGTGGAATTCGAGGATTGAAAAAATTGAAAATCCGGATTACACCGTTATCGATTTGGATCCTTCAGAAAAAAATACGTTTGAAGAAGTTATTGAAACCGCTCAGGCCGTTCATGAGGTGCTGAAACTGGCTAAAATTGAAGGTTACTGCAAAACATCAGGCTCATCCGGTTTGCATATTTACATTCCTTTAAATGCAAAATATACCTACGACGAAGCCCGCGATTTCACCAAATTAATTTGCTTTTATGTAAAAGAAAAAGTACCTGAATTAACAACAATGGAACGGGCGCTGAAAAACCGAAAAGGCAGAATTTACCTCGATTTTTTGCAGAACCGCCGGGGACAAACACTCGCCGCTCCGTATTGTGTGCGGCCAAAAGAAGGAGCTACAGTTTCGGCGCCGCTAAAATGGAGCGAAGTAAAAAAAGGACTGCGCGTAACCGATTTTAACCTTCAAAACATGCCGGGAAGGGTGAAAAATACAAAAGATATATTTCAACCGGTTTTAACTGCGGAAACCGATATGGAAAAAGCATTAAATAATCTCAACAACCTTTAGTTTTTCTGAGGTTCTTTTCATTAAATTGCCATTTTTCTCACCGTCCGATTAACATCAGGAATGATTAAAGAAGCTTGTGTAGAAACTTTTGAAGAAGCAACTGCCGCAGAGAAATCCGGCGCCAACCGGATTGAACTTTGTTCGGATTTGGCCAACGACGGACTAACACCGTCGGTTGAACTGATGCAAAAAACCTGTTCAGCATTGAAAATACCCGTGATGGTAATGATTCGTCCGCGGGCTGGAAATTTCGTTTATTCCGAAGAAGAAATCAACCAGATGAAAACGGAGATTGATTCAGCAAAAGCAGCAGGCGCCGCCGGAGTTGTATTCGGTATACTAACACCCAAAAATAAACCCGATGAAATGAATACCCGGCGGCTGGCAGAATATGCACACCCGCTTCCGGTAACTTTTCACAAAGCAATTGACGAACTGGAGAACCCTGTTGAAGGGGTAAAAATCCTGAAAAAGATAAACAACATTAAACGGATTTTAACTTCAGGCGGAAAAACCAAAGCGCTGGAAGGACAGGAAGTCATCCGGCAAATGATTGCCGAAGCCGGAGAAAAAATCATTATTCTGGTGGCCGGGAAAGTTACATCAGACAATCTTGAAGAAATTTTGAAAGTAACAGGTGCTAAAGAATTTCATGGAAGGAGAATTGTAAAATAGGCATCAGCGGCTCCATATCTGACACACAAATCCAGTTATATAATTCCCAAATTACATGCACATATGTGCTTGCAGGAAACCGTCAAAAGGTTTGGAAACCTTCCTAACCTGCAGCAAACTTTCAAATGGTTTTGAAACATTCCTGCAAACTGCAGCAGACTTTCAACCCTTTTGAAAACCTGTTCGTTTTCCAAAATGTTTAGAATCGCCCCATTTGCCGTAACCAATTTCAAATCCAGCAGTGAGGAGTGAATCTTCAAGTTTTTTAATGCTTTGCTCAGTGTCCTCACCAGCAAAAGGTTTATTTTCGTAAAGTTTATACTCACCCAAATATTTAAGAGGAGTTAAATTTGGCATAATTACATTGGCGCCGGCGGCCAGCGCTTTTAACCGCCCTGCCGGGTCAATGGCTTCCAAAGCTGTCGCCGCGGCAATATTGATGTCGGGCATGAGGAGGCGCAAAACCGCAATCATTTTTAATGCCAGGCCGAATCGTTCCTGCTTTGATTTCAGTAAATGGCGGTAATCAAACAACGGTGTATTTTCATGCTCCACATACGGCCCCATGCCGCACATGTCGATATCCAGCTTTTTAAAAAACAACAGATCGCCAGCCAAATCTTCCATGGTTTGAAACGGCATTCCAATCATTACACCTGTGCCCACCTGGTATCCTGTTTCACGAATGAATTGCAATGATTCCATTCTTTTTTCAAATGAATGAATTTTGTTTTCGGGATGAATTTTCCGGTACAATTCCGGGTTCGAAGCTTCAATGCGCAGCAAATACCGGTGTGCGCCGCTTTCGAACCAGCGGCGGTAAGTTTCGCGGGATTGTTCGCCGCAACTGAGTGTAATTCCCAGTTCATTATTTGAAAGTTGCCTGATTTTTTTCAACAGACGATCGATCCGTTTTATAAATGCCGGCGAAGATAATTCACCCGATTGCAAAACAACCGAACCAAACCGGTTTTCCCAGGCAAAACGGCAAGCAGTCAAAATTTCTTCGTTGGTAGCATTATATCGTATAACATTTTCATTGCTTTTCCGGATACCACAGTAAAAACAATCTTTAGCACATACATTTGAAAATTCCACCAATCCACGTAAATAAATCTTTTTGCCAACCTGACTCTCTTTTGTTTCCCGGGCTTTTTCAAACAGTAAACGGCATTCGTCTCCTTCTGAATGTAGAAGCTGAACCAAATCATCCTGGAGTAATTCACTTTTATTTAATATTCTGCTAACACTGCCCATAGGCACAAAATTAATGGTTGTATTGAAATCACTTCAGTTTAGCGTGAATTTATATTTTACAACATAAAAATTAGTGAGTTGATTTAATATCGAATTGAACATTAATCCACTACTTTTACACATGAATCTTGCGGAAAATCTGCAGTCCTGATCCTTTAAAAAGTTGAACCTGAACATTATATTTTTTTTTAACATTAAACTTTAAACGAAATGTACAACATACCAGCCGGTTTTATCAACGAACAGAAAGTTTGGGACGTTTTGAAAGCGAATCAAATAGCGGACAATGCAAGAGTAAAGGAAGTGCTTTCAAAAGCACAGGAAATGAAGGGATTAAACCTTGACGATGTAGCAGTTTTAACCGGAATCAGTGATCCGGAAATGATAGCCGAATTATTTGAAACTGCCAACCAGGTGAAAGAAACCATTTACGGAAAACGATTGGTTTTATTCGCACCGCTTTACATTTCGAACCTGTGCGCCAACGAATGTCTCTACTGCGCATTCCGGGCAACAAACAAAGGAATTGTTCGGAATGCCTTAACACAGGAGCAAATTGCCCGCGAAGTGAAAATACTAATCAACCAGGGACACAAACGTGTTTTGATGGTAGCCGGAGAATCGTATCCCAACAAGGGATTTCAATACATTCTCGATTCTATTCAAACCATTTACAGTGTGAAATCGGAACACGGCGAAGTACGTCGCGTCAATGTAAATATTGCTCCGTTGGAAACAGAACAGTTCAGGCAACTGAAAGCCGCAGGAATTGGTACTTACCAGATTTTCCAGGAAACATACCACCGCGAAACCTACAAAAATGTACACCTTGGGGGAAAGAAACGCGACTATAACTGGCGCGCCTGGTCGTTGCACCGTGCAATGGAAGCCGGTATTGATGACGTTGGAATTGGAGTTCTGTTTGGATTGTTTGACTATCGTTTTGAAATAATGGCGATGATGCAGCATATCAAAGAACTGGAAGAGAAGTTTGGCGTTGGTCCGCATACTATCAGTGTACCGCGGCTGGAACCGGCTACCAACAGCGATTTGGCTTCACATCCGCCTTTCCCGGTTTCCGACCTCGATTTCCGAAAAATTGTAGCCATTTTGCGCCTCGCCGTTCCATACACCGGCATCATTATGTCTACTCGCGAAACAGCCAAAATGCGCAGCGAAACTTTTGCACTGGGGGTAAGCCAGATTTCAGCAGGCAGCCGCACCAATCCGGGTGGTTACGAAGTAGAAACCGAAGATGATCCTTCGGGCCAGTTCAGTTTGGGCGACCACCGTCCGCTGGATGAAGTCATTCGCGATGTGGCCAGAATGGGCTACATTCCCTCTTTCTGCACAGCTTGTTACCGATTAGGCAGAACAGGCCAGGATTTTATGGATTTGGCCAAACCCGGCGATATTAAATTGCATTGTGCACCCAACGGATTATCGTCGTTTAAAGAATACCTGCAAAATTATGCTTCGCCAAAAACTGCCGAAGTGGGAAATAAACTCATCCGCGAAACCATTGCCGGAATGACAGGTGTTGCACGGCAAAGAGCAGAAAAACTGGTTCAGCGTGTGGAAGCAGGAAGAGATGATGTATATTGCTAATCTTTAAAAGGTTTGTTATTTTTGAAAAAACATCGAAAATGAAAGAATTAAATTACAAATATTGGAAAGATGGTAATTTTTGGATTGGTTACCTGGAACTCTTCCCTGATTACCGGACGCAGGGAGAAACAGAAGAAGAACTGGAAAAAAATCTTCGCGAGATTTATGATGAGCTAACCGGTGGAATTTTACCCAATCCAATAAAACAAGGCACCTTACGTATTGCATGAAACGCCGGAAACTGATAAAAACACTGGAAGAAATGGACTGTATTTTCATACGTCACGGAAGTAACCACGATTGGTATCAGAATCCAGAATCCGGCATGTATCAGCCTGTACCCAGACATAGTGAAATTAACGAACATCTTGCAAAACACATCATAAGGAAGTTGCAAAATTCTCAATAATGGCACGCACCGAAACAGATCTTCTCGGCTCCCTGCAAATTCCGGCAGATGCACTTTGGGGTATTCACACCGCACGGGCAGTTGAGAACTTTCCACTTTCGGGCCAAATGGTTCATCCTGAATTAATAAAAGCATATGGCGAAGTGAAACTGGCATGTGCGCAAATCAACAATCAACTTGGATTTTGGGATTCTCCGGAAAAAGCCAATGCCATTGAAAAAGCCTGTATCGAGTTAAGTCAGGGATTGCTGAATGAACATATAAAAGTGGATGCTTTGCAAGGTGGTGCGGGAACTTCTACCAACATGAATGTGAACGAAGTGATTGCAAACCGGGCACTTCAACTGCTAGACGGAAAACCGGGAAATTATAAAATTGTTTCGCCATTGGACGACATCAACCTTCACCAATCTACGAACGATACGTACCCGACTGCACTAAAAATTGCAGCCATTCGATTGTTCCGCCAACTGGAACAAAATGTACTGGAGTTGCAGGAATCTTTTCAGCAAAAGGAAAAAGAATTCGCCAACATTGTAAAAATTGGCCGCACGCAGTTGCAGGATGCAGTTTTAACTACCCTTGGACGCGAAATGAGTGCTTATGCCGAAGCCTGTAACCGCGACCGATGGAGGTTTTATAAATGCGAAGAACGCCTGCGGGTGGTTAACCTGGGTGGAACAGCTATTGGAACCGGACTCGGAGCACCAAAACAATACATTTTTCGGGTAACTGATCGGCTCCGCGAAAATACAAATATTGGCTTGTCTCGTGCTGAAAATCTCATTGATGCCACTCAAAATACCGACGTTTTTGTGGAAGTTTCGGGAATTCTGAAAGCCTGCGCTTCCAATCTTTTCAAAATAAGCAACGATTTGCGTCTGCTTTCCAGCGGACCAAATGCAGGACTGAAAGAAATTAACCTGCCGGAAGTGCAAGCCGGCTCATCTATTATGCCGGGCAAAGTGAATCCGGTAATTCCTGAGGCAGCCATGCAGGCAGCGCTTTTGGTTATGGGCAACGACCAAATCATTACCAGCGCTTGCAGCTCAGGCAACCTCGAACTGAACCAGTTTATGCCAATCATTGCGCATACTTTGCTTGAAAGTATTTCAACTTTGAACAATGCCTGCCGCATATTATGCCAAAAATGTGTTTCAGGAATAACCGCCAATGAAGAAAATTGCAGGAAAACAATATACAGTTCCACTGCATTAATCACTGCACTCGTACCAAAGTTGGGATATAAAAAAGCCGAAAAAATTATGGAAATTGCCCGGGAAGAAAAAATAACCATAAAAGAAGCGGCCATTAATTCTTCATACATTTCAGAATCAGAATTTGATAACATTATTACTCCGGAAGCTGTTTGCAGGCTCGGGCATTGATGCTTTCAAATTCATACTGAACAAGTCTTTATTCTTGCATTTCTTCTTAATAAGATAAAAATATATTAATATTTGTTTGGAATATTTATTTTTAGTTCATACTATTGACTTCAATAGAAAAATGAATTTAACAACTAAAATTTTTGAATATGAAAAAAGTATTTTTAGTCCTTGCACTGGTGATGGTTTACGGGATTTCAGTTACCAATGCTTCGCCAAAATTAACTATTAATAAAACGATGAACACTACAGTTGTTGCGGATAATGACGACAACAGCAAAGTTACTCCTGAAGGAGAAAAAGACAAAACAAAAACGAAAGATGCAAAGGCAAAAGCAAGCAAGGCAAAAGCCGAAGGTTGCTCAGGAAGTACGGCAAAATCTGAAGGTTGTGCCGGAGCAAAATCTGAAGGTTGCGCCGGAAAATCTACTTCTGAAAGCAACTCAGGATGCAGCGGTAAGAAAAAAGCAGTTGCTGAAAAATAACATTGAAAAGTTTATGTAGTGAAGGCCGCTAAATTTTTAGCGGCCTTTTTTTTCGCAAAAACAAGAGTTTCATATCAATAATTCAAAAAAATAATCTATTTTTCCGTTCTATTTTAATATTCATTTGCAACGGTTTATAAAAACAAAAAATACAACCTTTAAAATAATTCAACATGAAAAAAGTAATTTTTATTCTGGCACTTGTTCTTGCTTATGGAGTTTCAATTTCGAGTGCAAATGTCAAAACTGTTGGTTTCGGAAAGGCAAAAACAACAATTGTTGCCGATACTGATAATCTCTTGAAACCTGCACCTGCTGATGATAAAAAAGATAAAAAAGTAAAAAAAGCCACCACCGCCTCAAAGGCAAAAAGTGGTTGCTGTGCGGCACAATCAAGCGAAAAAACAGGTTGCTCCGCAGCCCGGCAAAAAAGTTGTTCAGCTTCGCAAAAAAGCTGTCCGGCAGCTGCAAAAAAACAAGAGAAACAATAAATTAGCTTCAAAATAAAATTTTGGAAAGGGTGCAAACAAGCACCCTTTTTTATTGGCAGATTTCAAACGAATTTGTACTTTCCCGCACTTTTTTAAAGTTAAAATGAGAGCACCAAAAACATTTCGTTTGCATATTGGAATCTTTGGCCGTCGAAATGCCGGGAAATCAAGCATTCTCAATGCGCTTACCCACCAGGATGTTTCAATTGTTTCGGAAATAGCAGGAACAACAACCGACCCGGTGGAAAAACCAATGGAACTGCTTCCGCTTGGACCTGTTTTGTTTATTGACACTGCAGGAATTGATGACGCGGGAGTTTTGGGTGAAAAACGTGTGGCTAAAACAATGCATGTTTTCGACCGGACAGATTTGGGAATTATTGTCACTAATTTTTCTGACTGGGGAGATTATGAACAAAAACTAATTCACGAATTTGAAACGCGCAACATTCCTTTTATCGTCGTTTTTAATAAAATCGATTGTTACGAAGAGACCGAAAAAATCCACAACGAGCTGAAGCAACTTAAAATAAAATTCATTTGTACTTCGGCTACAGCGGGAATTGGAATGCTGGAGTTGAGGCAGCTTCTGTTAAATTCAGCTCCTGCCGATTTTGTAAACCGGCCGGCAATTTTAGCCGATTTGGTGGGCCCGGGTGAATGTGCGGTTTT
Organism: uncultured Prolixibacteraceae bacterium; assembly: GCA_963771595.1. Taxonomy (GTDB): domain Bacteria; phylum Bacteroidota; class Bacteroidia; order Bacteroidales; family Prolixibacteraceae; genus CAVYUC01. The sequence continues at coordinate 247,546 of CAVYUC010000016.1, forward strand.
GGTGGTCCCGATTGATAAAGAAGCGCCAAAAGGAAGGCTCATTCTGCCGCAGGTGCAAAGCATACGCGACTTGCTCGACAACGATTCATTTTGTGTTGTGGTTAAGGAACGGGAATTAAAACAAGCACTTTCCCGGTTTAACAAGCCGCCAAAACTGGTAGTCACCGATTCACAAGCATTTTTAAAAGTGGCTGCCGACACACCGCCTGAAATTCCGTTAACCTCTTTTTCCATTCTGTTCGCGCGGTTTCAGGGCGATTTAATTGAAATGGTCCGCGGTGCCATGTCCATCGACAGGTTAAAAACCGGCGATAAAATTTTAATTGCTGAAGCCTGCTCGCATCACCCGATTGGCGAAGATATCGGCACTGTAAAAATTCCGCGCTGGCTTACACAGTATGTTGGCGGAAAACTGGAATTCAACGCCACCCGCGGCTACGATTTTCCCCCAAATCTTTCTGATTATAAATTAATAATTCATTGCGGCGCCTGCATGTGGAACCGCCGCGAAATGCTTAGCCGCATTATGAAAGCACGCCAGGCAAAGGTTCCTATAACAAATTACGGGTTAACCATTGCATATTCACTGGGAATTTTCGAAAGAGCGCTCCAACCTTTTCCGGCGGCTTTGGATGTTTTTAAAAATGAAGCCACAATTTCGTCCTCTTTTCAAACGTGATTTTCTATTTTTTCCTGAATTTTGTGATAATTTTTCCTTTTGCTTCTTCAGGAGCTAAAGTCAGGGTTAAAACATTATCATCCAATTTATAAGTATAATCCATCTGCGAAATTACTGTATTGATTTCAAGTTCAATTGACAATGTATCCTCATTAATTTTCCAGGTTCCTTCTTCCACTTCCATTTTTTTACTTTGATTTCGCATATTGAAATTTTGCTTGAAATCGCCATTCTTTTTAAAATGCATGTCCCAAACTGCACCGGCATTTCGCAGCGTTTGTTCATTACTTACCGGATTTCCGCCCTGACCTATTAATCGAAATTCAATTAACTCCCAGTTTCCAACTATATTTTTATTGCCAACTGTTTTGCAGCCCGATATAATAAAAAGCAATAAAATTAAGATATATGAAATTCGCATAGTAAACGTTTTTTTGGATTGAATTTCCAAAAATATAAAAACGGATAGAATAACAAGAAGATCTTATGATTTCTGTTGCCCGGGTTTCCGGAAGAACCCAAAAAATTCTATTTGTCCCAATGCATTTTTTTTCAATAGTTTCAGGATATTTTTTTCAACTGCAAACTGGAATTCAACATTTCTTCTGAAATCGCCGGGATAAATCAACATAATATAATTTTTTGATTTGCTCCAGATTAAAACTCCGGTTTCGTTTGAAAACGGCAACCTGATATTTGTTTTCTGAATGAGTTTGTTATCGCCGCTGAATTCAATTTCCCAAAATAAATTCTTCTGATTTAGTTGCTCTTCGTTTATATGAAGCAGTTCGTGCTCAGGTTCGGTATAATATTCAAAAAGCTGCCATTTCCCCGGAAGTTGTTTTGCAGAATTGGCAAACATTTCGGTTGTTTTCAACCATTCTGTTAAAGCAGTGAAATAAGTTTTAGTTTTCATACAATCTGTTGCAACCTTTTTTTGACTTATAATGCAATAAATAGTTTAATTAGCAGCAACAGTATGATTTACCTAATTAAAACAAGCCTTTAACTGTATGAAGTATTTATCAGCTTTATGCCGATGCTGTTAGATTTTTACTATCCGAATCGGATATCTTCTGGATTTTTCTATCACTTTTCACATCCATATTATTAGTCATTTTTTGTGCCTTCAAATTCAGTAATTCAAATGCTTCTTTAAATGAATTAATATTTCTGTGAATTTTTAAAATTTCAATTTGCGGTTCGGGTTTATCAACCATTTCGCTGTAAACAGGTAACCTTCTTTCGGGTTTATTCAGTGAAATAAGTTGTTCCTTTTCGTAATCGTAAGTAAATTCCTTGTGTTCCGCAAACACATATTCTATGTAGGTTCTGTCATATTTTACCTCATAAAACCGCGCGTAAATCAGGTATACGTGGCCATCTGGCAATCCATAAAAGCGAACTGGCAATTGTGTTGGTAAATAAGACATATTGGATTGATGGATTAATTTGATAAAGTTTTTCATATTATTCCGGTTAAACAGTTTGTAAAAATTGCACCCAAAAAGCACAATAAAATTAAAATAATTTGTCCATGAAACTTCACTCCTCTCTTAAATCAGGTTTTAATACCCTAAAAATCAGCAATTGTTTCATTTTTCATTCATACAAATCCTTATATGACGACGAGCTTTTTTAATTTATCCCAATAATAATCAAATCTTTTTTGACATTAAAGTTTTCAGTCTACTTTTTCCGGGTTCAATTGCCGATTTCCGTCATTCATCCTTAAATATTACAACTGACTAAATTTTCGCAATACCTTTAAACTAAAAAGTAAACATGGATTACAGAAACCTGACCGCACCATGCGGAAAAGACTGCTTCAATTGCCCGCTGTACAGAGGCGAAGAAAACGAGGAAAACAGGGAAGCTTTCTTAAAAAGAAACAACATTCCGGCAGATAAATTCATGTGTAAGGGTTGCCGCGAAAACAACGGATTTTGCCAGGGGCTTGAGATTCTGGGAATCGACGGACATTGCAAAATGTATCAATGCATTCAAAACAAAAAGGTGGAATTTTGTTTCGAATGTGACGAATTTCCCTGTGCACGACTTCAACCTTTGGCAGATCGCGCTGAACGGGTTCCGCATTCACTTAAAATTTTTAACCTGTGTATGATTCAGAAAATGGGGGTTGACAAATGGGCTGCCGAACATTCAAAACAAATTTTTACCGGATATTATACCCGGAAACTTGATTCATGCATGTAACCTTAAAAATCAAAATAAATGGCATGGTTTTAAGATCATATATACAAACATCATTTCCCGAAGAAATAAGGGAATTTCCTGACAAAGCTTTTCAAACGTTGAAATGGACATTTTGCTTTTACAGGCCAATTATTTCAGGAATTAAAATAGCCGCCGGAATATTTTGGAGAATAAATTTTGGTAAGCGGTTTAATCCGGTAAAATAATTAAGATCAAGATACAATTTATTCGGCTAAAAATCAGAGGATATGAAGAAAACCATTAATTTGGCATCAACCAAAATCAGCGAAATGAAACTAGCCGAATTATATGCTATTAATCGCGATCCGGAGTTTTCCAACACCTGGATCAGCAGCCAGAAACATATTCTCCTCCTTTTAACCATAGGTGGAACCGCCGTTGTTTTATTCTGGCAGTTACTCGACAAATTTTACATTGAAGCTTTTGATGACCGGCTGCCCTGGTTGCGCTGGATTACCATTGCCGTTTTCGGTGCAAACCTTCTCCTGGGGTTACAACGGAAAACGCCCCGCGCCATTAAACAGCACCTTGTTGCAGGATTCTATTTCGGAACCCTGTTTTGCATGCTGCTGGCCATATTTACCGGCGCGAGTCAGAGTCCATACTGGTTTGGGCTGTTCTTTATTATCGTAGCCTGGTTTGTACTTGTCCCCTATAATTTCAGAGAAATGATTATTCACAGCTTTATTTTTGTACTAATCTTTATTACAGGACAATACGCCCAACAGGAATTTACAATTGTGAATCATGAAATGGGTAAAATAATTTTTCTCTATTCGGTTGCTTTAACCGTAAGTTTTTTTGCCGCTTACATAAGAAATAATCTCGATGCCAGTAATTTCAAAATAAAAAAAGAATTAAACGAGCGAAACCGGCAGTTGGAAGCGGCTAACGAGGAACTACAAAACGAAATTTCAGCCCGGATAAAAAAAGAAAGGGAACTCCGCAAATTCCGATTGGTTTTAGATCAGGCTCCCGGCGCTGTTTTTATCATGGATAAACATTCCAACTTCGAATACATTAATCCCTTCTTCTCTCAAATTTCAGGTTATACAGAAGAAGATTTGCTGCACAAAAATATAAACGACACACTTTATAAGGGAATAAAAGAAATTCCAGGTTCCCGAAAAGAAATTGTTAAGAAACTGCAGGAAGGTAAAAGCTGGCAGGGTGAACTGCTGACCACACATAAAAACGGCTCAAAATACTGGGCAAATACCATTGCAGCACCCTTCAAAAACGAAAACGGAGAAATGGATGGATTCATTGTCATTCAACAAGATATAACTCAGCGAATGAACTTTGAACAGGCCATTCGTGAAAGTGAAGCCAAATATAAAACACTTGTAGAAAATTCTCAGGATGGAATTATAATTACTCAAAACGGAAAATTCAAATTTGTAAACAGTGCAATGTGCCGGATACTTGGATATACCGAAAAAGAATTTTACAGCATGGAAGGTGCGGATATAATTCAGGAATCACAACGTGATAAAATTCTGAAAATCCACAAAGACAGAATGGAAGGCCACATTACATCCCTGAACTATACTCTTCAATTGATTTCGAAAACAAAACAAATAATCGATATGGAAGTGCAATCGACAACTGTTGATTTCGAAGGAAAACCAGCTGCTTTTATGACCCTTCATGATGTTACCGAAAGTAAAAAAATGCAGCAGGCTTTACTTGCCAGTGAGAAAAAGTACCGCGAACTGGCAGAAATGTTACCCCAGTCGGTTTATGAACTGGATAAAAACGGTACTATTATCTACATGAACCAAACTGGTCTTGAAAAATTTGGTATATCGGGTTCTGATTACGGCAGGCCTGCATTTGATTTTATAGCACCTGAGCAGCACAAACTTATGGAAACCAATATGCGGAAAAGCATTACTGAAAATTATCATACACAGGGTACGCATTATACGGCAATTAAAAACGATGGTACAAAATTTCCGGTTATGGTTTTTGCGTCGCCTATGTTTGAAGAAGGAGAAGTTACCGGAACCCGCGGCATTATTCTCGATATGACTTCACACATTGCCATGGAAAATGCTTTAAAGGAAAGCGAAGAAAAATATCGCACACTTATTGAAAAAGCAGTGGATGGAATCATCATAACGCAACATGGAAAGCTAAAATTTGTCAATGAAGCGTTTTGTGAACTCATTCAGTATAACGAAAATGAATTGCTGGAAAAACCATATAAGAACTTTGTTGTTTCGGAAGACCATCAGATGATGGAAAAGTACCATAAAAGGCGCATGTCGGGCGAAGATTTTCAAACCATGTACCGCAGCCGAATTTATAAAAAAGATGGCTCGATTATGGAAGTGGAACTAAATACCCGTACGTCCCAATACAACAATGAACCTGCTGCTTTCATTATTGTGCGTGATATTACCGCCCGGCTGAAAACCGAAGAACAATTGCGAATTGCCAAGGTAAAACTGGAAGCACTGAACCAAAACCTGGAATCGCGGATTAGAATCAGTTCGCAAAAACTGACCGAAGCAAACACTCAACTCATCCGGCTGCAAAAGGAAAATTTGCAGTCGCAGTTTGAAGTGCTTCGTCAGCAGGTGAATCCACATTTCCTGTTTAACAGTTTAAACGTACTGACATCGCTCATAAAACTTGAGCCCGATTTGGCAGAAAAATTTACTGAGCACCTCTCAAAGGTATACCGGTATGTTCTGGAAAACAAAGACAACGATTTAGTGAACCTGCAAACCGAACTTGATTTTCTGGATGCTTACATTTTTTTGCTGAACATCCGGTTTATGGATAAAATTGAAGTGATCGTGGAAATCGGTAGTGATAAAAAATCACTGTTAATCCTACCGCTGGCATTGCAGTTACTGATTGAGAATGCGATAAAACACAACGCCATGTCAAAGAAGAATCCGCTGAAAATCCGTATTTCCATAGATGGGAAAGATACGTTAATCGTTGCTAATAACCTGCAGGAACGTGAGTCGCATATGGCATCAACCGGGGTTGGACTGAAAAACATCGAACACCGCTACCATCTGCTGGAAATGCCGGCGCCGCAATTTTACAAAACCGAAACAGAGTTTATTGCCCAAATTCCGATGAAAAGCTGACGGGGCCAAACAACCATAAAACAGAAATAATGAGAATTGTAATTATTGAAGACGAATTATATGCTGCCAAACGGCTGGAAAATATGATTCTGGAGTTTGATTCGAAGATTGAAATTGCAGCATGGCTTGAATCGGTGGAAGAATCGGTGGAATGGTTCAGCAATAATCCTGAACCTGACATGATTTTTTTGGATATTCACCTGGAAGATGATTTAAGTTTCGCAATTTTCGAAAAGGTGAGCGTTTCCAGTCCGATTGTTTTCACCACCGCAACCGACGAATTGGCTGTAAAAGCTTTCATGACCAAAGGGATTGATTTTCTGCACAAGCCAATCGTAAAAAATGAACTGTTCGCGATGCTGGAAAAATACCTGAATTCGGGAACGGATTACCGGAAACCGATTGGCGCAGGTTTCTTTAGCGATATTTTGGATAAATAAAATCTAACAACCTATGAAAACCATCATTATTGAAGACGAACAACTGGCCGCCCGCCGACTGGAAGCAATGGTAAAAACAATTGACCCATCCATTGAGATTCAGGCCAAACTGGAGTCGGTGGCTGACGCTGTGGAGTGGTTCAAAAATAACGAACATCCCGACCTGATTTTCCTCGACATCCACCTTGAAGACGGATTGAGTTTTGCCATCTTCGACCAGGTGCAAGTAAATTCCCCCATCATTTTTACAACCGCATTTGACGAATATGCAATAAAAGCTTTCAAGCTGAAAAGTATCGATTATTTGCTGAAACCCATTATTCAGCAAGATTTGGAAAAAGCCATAACCAAATACCGGGAATGGGGCGAACAAAAGCAGCTGGTCGATTTGAATGAATTGTACAAACTGATGCAGGAGAAAGACAAATCATACCGCCAGCGCTTTTCGGTAGTGGTTGGTCAAAAACTGAAAAATATTGAAGTAAAAGATATTGCCTTCTTCTTTTCCAACAGCGGAATTACATTCGTCGCCATGCAATCAAAAGGACAATATTCACTTGACCAAAGTCTGGATAACCTGATGGATGAACTTGACCCTAAACAATTTTTCAGGGTGAACCGGCAATATCTGGTTGGATTGCAGGCGATTTCCAACATTCATATTTTTCCAAAAAGCCGGCTGAAACTGGAATTAAATCCACCGGTGCCGGAAGGTGTCTTTGTGAGCCTGGACAAAGTCGTGGACTTTAAGAAATGGGTGGATGGTTCAATGGTTAAATAGTACATTTTAAACATTACCGGAATACGTTGAAAGGTTAATGAATAATTTGCAATTATCTGTGAGAAATGAAACGTCCTGTTGAAATTTACATCCTCTGTTTCCTGCTTCTGTTCCTTTCGCTTGGCGCAATTTATGGTGGCGGAAGTTTAATCCTTTCCCCCGATGGATCACTGTTACATATGGATTCAGAATGGCTGGATTTGATTCCCTTCCCCAGTTTTTTGATTCCGGGAATAGTTTTATTTACTCTGTTAGGTATATTCCCAATGGTCGCCATCTTCGGTTTACTTTTTCAGAACAGGAACCGTGGTTTAAATTTCCTGAATATGTATTCCGAAAAATACTGGGGTTGGACATTCACGTTGTACTCCGGTTTAATTTGCATCGTATGGATCATCATCCAGCAATTAATGGCTGAATATTTTATTCTGCAATCGATTATAGCTGCTGTTGGAATACTGATTGTAATTTTCAGTCTGATGCCCCGGGTGCAGCGTTTTTATACCATTCAATTCAATCATTAAAAGTTCAACCATTTAACCTAATAATCAATGACAAGCGTTAAAAGCCAGCTTTTCAATTTTATGATGCGAAACAATCATCTGCTTCGCGGACAATTGAAAAAAGAAGTTTTCAACATGAATACTTCCATTGCGGATTTCCGCCAACGGTGTGAAAAGGGAGCATCAAAGTATGCCAGGATACCGCCCGGAGTTTTAGTAAAAGCACAGCAAACAGAAGGGATGAAGACAGAGTGGTTGATTCCGGAAAATGCCAATCCCGATAAATTGATTTTATATGTGCATGGCGGGGGCTATGTTTCCGGCTCATGCAACGATCATCGTGGATTTGTATCGAAATTTGCCCGATTCACCGGCACAACCAATCTCGTATTTGAATACCGTCTGGCCCATGAGCATCCTTTTCCGGCTGCCCTTAACGATTCTGTAAAAATTTATCAGTGGTTGCTTTCCCAGGATTATCAACCGGAGAATATCATCATTGCAGGTGAATCGGCAGGCGGCGGATTGACATTAGCAACTCTGCTGGCATTGAAAGAGAAACAAATTTTAATGCCTGCCGCCGGCATCGCCATTTCACCCTGGACTGATTTAACGTGTTCAGGAGAATCTTACAAAACAAAGAACAAAGTTTCACCGGCACCCATCAATTCATGGATTGTATTCAGCAAACATTATGCTGGAACAACTTCTGCCGGCAACCCGCTGATTTCGCCTTTATTTGGCGATTTAGAAGGACTTCCTCCCCTTTTTATCAATTCAGGTGAAGACGACGAATTGTTTGACGACGGAGAAAAGTTTTATTTGAAAGCAAAAGAAGCCGGAGTTGATGTCACCTTCAGGGCTGGAAAAGGCATGGTGCATTGCTATCCGCTATTGGCTCCCATGTTTCCCGAAGCAAAAGTAGCAATGCACGAAATCGTGGAATTTGTAAAAATACATTTGAACCTCAGCTAAATATCAATGGAAAGTGAAAATTAAATCAGGTATTTTTATTATTGCCTTAATTGGAGCAGTAAACACAGGCCTGCATTTAATCTCAGGATTGAATTTTGAACCACATCGCGATGAATTGTTATACTTTTCATTTTGCAATCATCTGGATTTTGGATATGCCACTTCTCCTCCATTGGTTGGATTCTTAGCATTTATCCCGAAAAGCATTTGGGGCTATTCATTATTTTCAGTCCGGCTTCTCCCAGCCTTAACAAGTGGAATGTTGGTTATTTTAAGCGCCCTGATGGCCAAAGAACTAAAAGGAAAATTTCAATCGCAGTTGCTTTCCGCCATTGGAGTTTCAGCAACCATGTTTCTTGCAACCGTTTACGGAATTTTTACCCCCTATTGTTTTGACATCTTTTTTTGGACACTCATACTATTCCTCATCATCCGCTTTATAAATTCCGGGAAAAACAAATACCTTATTCTTCTCGGAATAACAATTGGTTTTTCCATTCTGAACAAATACAATGTCATTTTTCTTCTGACAGCTATAATACTGGTGCTGCCCTTCACCAGATACCGGATAATTTTTTCCAACAATTTCTTTTACATTGGGTTAGCCCTTGCTGTTGCAATTGCTTCTCCAAATATCATCTGGCAAATCGGACATCAGCTTCCGGTTATCAACCACATGAAAGAGTTAAAGGAAAGTCAGCTTGATAACGTAAAACGCCTCGATTTTATAATTGAGCAACTAATTTATTTATTGCCTTTCACATTTATTATATTACCAGGAATCGTGTTCTTTTTGATAAAGAAAGAATTCAGGGAATATCGAATCCTGTTATCCGTTTCAGCGGTGGTTTTACTTCTTCTTTTATTGCTCAGGGGAAAAAGCATGTATGCGTCAGGACTTTACCCGTTTTTTATCGTCGTCGGTTCGTTGTTTGTTGAAAAAGTGTCCACACGAAAAACACTGTTCATTTCTATTTCCGGGTTGTTGGTTATTTTATCGATTTTACTGTTGCCGCTGAGTTTGCCCGTTTTTAAACCAGCCGAAATGGTTCATTATTTTGATGACTTTTTCAACCGCAACAGGAATAGATTTGCTGAGAAAAGACGAAGACGGCAATTTCAGAAAACTGCCGCAGGTTTATGCTGATATGCTGGGTTGGAATGAATTAACCGAAAAAACCAGCGAAGCCTGGAATCAGATAAATGATAAAAACAAAAGTTTTATTTTCTGCGCTAACTACGGCCAGGCAGGAGCAATCAGTGTAATTGGAAAAAAATATGGTTTGCCTGAGCCACTAAGTTTTAGTGAATCCTTTCAATACTGGCTCCCGCAAAAGTTCGACAACGGGATTAACGAGGTAGTTTATGTAATTGGGACAGATGCTTTGGACAGCGGCAATTTCAGGGACATGGAAAATTTTTTCGGTGAAATGATTGAAATCGGAACCGTGGAGAATTCACTGGCTATTGAATTCGGCACAAAAATTTATCTGTTCAAAAACCCAAAATCCAACTTTAACGAGTTTTGGAAAGACCAAATCAAAGCATATTAAAATCAGTAGCTTAATGAAAAAGAAAGACAAATAATCAACTCGAAATTCAAACCGGAACAAATAATTTCACTTAACAAATAAATCAAAATGAATATTCTTGACTCGGTTTGGATGGTTTGGTTTATGTCTGAAATATATTTCAGTATTGTACATCGATCAAAAATGGCTGAATCAAAGGAGCTGGACAAAAATTCGCTCAGAATAATCTGGTTCGCCATCATTTTTTCTATTACCGCAGGCATTGTTATTGCAACTAAATTCAATGTGCCCATTTTAACCAATAACCTTTTAACATATTTTGGGTTGGTTCTCATTATTGCCGGAATAATTATCCGTTTCGCAGCCATTCGGACTCTCGGCAAATTCTTTACGGTAAATCTTTCCATCGACCATGAACACAGGCTTGTAAACAATGGTTTGTACAAATATATCCGTCATCCCGCCTATTCCGGCTCAATGTTATCTTTTTTGGGGCGGGGGCTGAATTTTAATAACTGGCTTTGTTTATTTGTAATTATAATTCCGGTGTTCAGCGCTTTTATTTACCGTATTCGCGTTGAAGAGCATCTTTTAATTCAGCAAAAAGAACTGAATTACAGAGGTTACATAAAACACACAAAAAAGCTTATTCCATTTATCTACTAACCCGATAATTTTATAAAACGGAGGTAACTAATAGGTCCATTATATATTTATAAGATCATCATTGAAAAAAGATTCAATAACCCCGGCCTTCAGGCTGGGGTAAAGAAACCAGTATCACCGAACTCCGATTTTTGAAATATTTGTATTTTGTATTTTACAAATTTTTCAAAAATCGATTCACGGGTATCGGCACTCAATCCCCGGCTTGAAAGCCGGGGTTACTTAATACCAGAAGATGGACCAGACTGATTAGTTATAAAACGGAGTTCTCCAAAGCTTCTACCTGTTTATTTTACCGGGCGGTTTTATTTTTAGGTTCATTCGTCAAAATTGGTCATTCAGCATAAAAATTGGTGGACAGGATTCAATTTCTGCAATTTTACATAGAAAAAAGAAAGGCATGACAAGTATTAAAAGCCAGCTATTCAACCTGATGATGCGGAACAGCTATTTGTTTCGCGGAAAGCTGAAGAAAGAAACGTTCGACCTGAATACCTCTATCGAACAATTCAGGAAAAACTGCGAAAAGGTGCAGCCCTATTGAGCACAGCAGGTTAAATCCTGAATAAAAAATTTCAGGTGAATTAGGTCATCCCCAAATGTACCAAAGCATCTCCTTTATACACCACCGGGGCATGATTTAAACCAATAATATAACCTGCATGCGGTATTTTAACCTTGAATTCGTATTTTCCATATGGATCGGAAACGGTTCCCACCACCTGGCCTTTTTCCACTTTTGAGCCATCTTTTACAAAAAACCGGAAAAGGCCACCCTGCCGCGCACGTATCCAGGTTGATTCTTTAATGATGATAGAAGGTAAAAAGTTGTTTTCTGCCAGTTCTTTCGAAAAATCGCGCATGCCCAGCCGATGCATAATTTTAAGTGTCCCTTTCACTCCACGCATTGTTATCCGTTGATTAAAATCCTGAGATTTGCCCCCTTCAAAAAGCAACACTTTTTTACCGGCATCAGTGGCTGCTTCGCGAAAGGATTTCTCGCGCTGCCTGGCATAGACAATATAACGTGGATTAAAAACATTTGCCAGCTCCAGCATTTCCGGGTCATTTTTCGAAATCCTTATCTGCGATGAATTAAATTTACGGGCGCCGCCGGTATGAAAATCAACACAGTAATCGATGTGCGGAACGATTTCAGTCATCAGGTGATGGGCAAAAATGCTTGCCAGTGACCCTTTTCCTGAACCTGGAAAAAGACGGTTTAAATCTTTGCCGTCGGGAAACTCGCGGGTTTGATTAATAAACCCGAAGATATTTAGTGTGGGTATGGAAATAACCATTCCCTTTTCGGGGCGGGTGAATTTTTTTGCAAGCAATTCGCGCACAATCTCCACTCCGTTTAATTCATTCCCGTGAATTCCAGCCATTAGAAGCAGCACCGGTCCATCGGTTTTTGCGCGTTCCACAATCACGGGGACTTCCAGTTTTGTGTAGGTATGCAGGCGGGCGATATCAAGATTTAAAACTTTTTTTCTGCCCGGAAGTATATTTTCTCCGAGAATGGTAACTGTTTTTCTTTTTTCCCTCATTTTAAATGTTCATCATACATGTCGTTCAACAAAACGAATAATACTTTTTGCGATATTCTTACCGGTTGCCTTCTCAATTCCTTCCAGTCCGGGTGAGGAATTCACCTCGAGGATGAGCGGCCCGTGTGCCGACTGAAGCATATCCACACCGCAAATTCCAAGTCCCAATGTACGGGCAGCTTTTAACGCAGCATTCTCCTCGTCTTCCGAAAGTTCGATAATTTCGGCAGTACCGCCGCGGTGAAGGTTCGAACGGAATTCCCCTTTTTTTGCCTGCCGCTTCATGGCGCCCACCACAACACCGTCCACAACAAATGCGCGAATATCAGCGCCTTTTGCTTCTTTTACAAACTCCTGCACAATCACCCTGACCTTCAACCCGTTAAAAGCTTCGATCACTGATTCGGCAGCAGTTTCGGTTTCGGCCAGTACCACGCCAAGACCCTGGGTGCCTTCCAGCAATTTCACCACAACCGGAGCGCCGCCTGCTTCCTGAATAATTTCCTGTACATTTTTTGAGTAATTGGTAAATACAGTTTTTGGCAAACCAAGGCCCGCCCTCGACAAAATCTGCAGGCTTCGCAGTTTGTCGCGCGAACGAACCAGCGCCTGTGATTCAACAGTCGAAAAAACCTTCATCATTTCAAACTGACGTACCACCGCCGTGCCGTAAAAAGTTACCGACGCGCCAATACGGGGAATGACTGCATCAACATTCATCAGTTTCTTTCCTTTGTAAATGATAACCGGATTTCGTTTTTCAATAACCAGATCGCACTTGGTGTGGTCAACCGTCAGCATTTCGTGCCCGCGCTGCTCGCCCACTTCAATAATCCGTTTTGTGGAATATAAGTTGGTGTTTCTGGAAAGTACTGCTATTCTCATTTCATTTAAATTTTATTGTTTCAGGAAGGAATTCGCCCTTGCAAAAGTTTATGTACTTCTGCCGGTTAATTCGTTTCGTTAATTATTATTTAAGATTTTTGATTTTATTATTTCCCCTTTAAACGAAAGGTTTTTCCGGGAAGTGTCTATTAAAAATTTTTTCGATATAAATTTTCTTCCCAGCAAAACCGGGTGTTTCATGTCGGCCCTTTCGGTGAGTGTAAGTTCGATGGGAAATTTTTGGCCAAAAAGAACAACTTTGGTTAATATTGAAATCCGCTCTTCAACCATGCCGTTGGAACTTTTCACCTGCCGTAATTTTTTTACTTTAAAGGTAAATTCTTTCTCATGATATTTTGGATGATCGGGATCGAGAAAATTACATTTCACCCAGTCTTCCCCGTTTTTCGTGAAACATTTAATTTCGTGGCAATGAAAGCTTGAAGTGTAGGCGCCGGAGTCAACTTTTACTTCAATGCCGCACAAATCGAGTTCTTCAAAATCTGCAATATCTTTTCGGCCAATTATTGTTTTTTCATTTTTCACTGGAAATGCGGCTAAATTAATTCAAAAAACATTCTCCCGATTGACAGGTAAATCAGCAACCCGCAAATGTCGTTCGTTGTAGTTATAAATGGTCCGGTTGCAAGTGCCGGGTCAATTTTCATCCGGTTTAAAATCAGCGGAATTGTAGTGCCAAAAAAGGAGGCAAAAAGAATGACAATATAAAGTGAAATAGCTACGGAATAAGTTAAACTCATGCTTCCCTGGGTGAAATAGTTATAGGTGAAAATAAGCAACGAAAAAACTGTGGCAGTGGCAAGTGCCACTAAAAATTCTTTCAGCAGGCGTTTACCTGTCGATTCCATATCTTTTACCCCGCTGGCTATACTTTGCACCACAATTGAAGAAGACTGAACCCCAACATTTCCGGCAGTTGCTGCAATCAGCGGGATAAAAAATGCAAGTTCTGTTATCCGGCTCAATTCATTTTCGTGAGCCTGCAGCACCCTGGCGCTTAAAATGCCTCCAAACAAACCGATTAACAACCACGGAAACCGTGCCCTGAAAAGTTCCCAAACCCTGTCGCCGGGCTCCACATCGCCGGTAATCCCCGACACCATCTGGTAATCGCGTTCCGCCTCTTCGCGTACAAAATCGATTACATCGTCGAAGGTGATGCGGCCTTTCAACCGGCCGATATCATCGACCACCGGAATGGCAACCAAATCGTATTTATCCATAAATTCAGCCACTTCTTCCTGCCGCATCGATGTGCTTACCATTTTCACTTCAGGATTGTAAATATTTGATATTTTGGTGTTGGTAGAATTCAAAATTAGCTTTTTCAAAGAGAGCACTCCTTTCAGCCGCTCGCGGTCGTCCACCACATAAATGTAGTAGATTTCGTCTACCTCTTCGGCCTGCCTGCTGATTTCCTTAAGACAGGTTGCCACCGTCCAGTTTTCGTTTACCGAAACCAGTTCTACTGCCATAATTCCACCTGCAGTATCCTCTTCATATTCCAGCAAATCCACAATGTCGCCAGCCTGCTCTGCATCTTCAATTTCCTTCAAAACTTCCCGTTTCATGTCTTCGTCGAGGTCGGCCACAATGTCGGCGGCATCATCGGAATCCATGTGTTCAATAAATTTGGAGGCAATCATTTCAGGTGGAAAAGTTCTCAGAAATCGTTTTCTGTCGGCTTCCGGTATTTCAATTAAAACATCCGACGCTTTTTCATCATCGAGCAGAAGGTAAATATACCGGGCTTCCTCCATAGTTAAATCGTCCATAACCTCTGCAATATCAGCCGGATGAAATTCTTCCATCAGCGCTTGAATCGCTTCTTCGCTGTTGTTCGCAATAAGTTCTTTCAGATTTTCGATGTATTCTCTGGTAATTTCAAATTGCATAGTCGGATTTTTCGGAATTTTCAATAAAACGTGTTAACTCTATAAACGATTCAACAGAAAGTTGTTCAGGCCGTTGTACGGAAAAATGCTCAGGAAGATTTTTACTGAAGTCGCTTAACGAATTGCGGAGCATCTTCCGGCGCTGGTTAAATGCAGCTTTCACTACCTTGAAAAACAACGTTTCGCTGCAAGGCAGCTGTTCCACATTATTCCGTTTTAGACGGATAACTGCTGATTTAACTTTTGGAGGCGGTGTAAAAACCTGTTCGTGTACGGTAAATAAATATTCTATATAATAAAAAGCCTGGAGCAACACGCTTAAAATACCGTATGTTTTTGAACCCGGCTTGGTGCAAATCCGTTCGGCCACTTCTTTCTGAATCATTCCAACCACTTCAGGAATTACATCCTTCATTTCAAGCACCCTAAAAAAAATCTGAGAGGAAATGTTGTACGGGAAATTACCGATTACATTAAAAGGTCCGGAGAAAACCTGCCGCAGGTTAACCTTTAAAAAATCGCCCGAAACAATGTGCCCTTCCAGCTTCGGAAAATTATTTTGCAGAAACTTTACCGACTCGGAATCAATTTCAATTACATTGAGATTAACATCATTTCTTTCGAGCAAAAATTTGGTGAGTATTCCCATTCCCGGCCCCACTTCCAGAACATCCGGAACGCCGCCGCCGAGGTTGTCAACAATTTTTCGTGCAATATTCTGATCGTTTAAAAAATGCTGACCAAGATTTTTTTTGGGTCGAACTATATTCATTAATTCCCGGTTCGTTCATTTCCGATACTTACTTATAAAAGGAGTTTTTATCGAAAAAATAAAACTAATTTATATTTTTGTCAGCTACAAACAGCTGTAAATGCCTTTAAATTTCGCATCCCGAAATTAGTAAAAATTTAGGGAAATTAAATTTCAGGCTACCGGCACAGATTAAAATATTTTTTGGTTTGAAAAACTTAACCTTAAGAATCATAAAATTCCTGGCATTTTTTGCTCTGGGTGCCTTTATTTTCTGGCTGATATACAAGGATCAGGATATTGATCGTATAAAATCGGTTTTAAAAAACGACGTTAATTATTTCTGGGTTGTAGTTTCACTGGTTATAGGATTGCTGAGCCACATCAGCCGCACGTTGCGCTGGGGTTTAATGATTGAACCCATCGGGCATAAACCACGTTTCATCAATACATTTCTGGCGGTAATGGTTGGTTACCTCATGAACCTGGCTTTTCCGCGAATGGGCGAAATCTCGAGGTGCGGTGTACTTTCGAGGTACGAAAAAATCTCGTTTACCAAACTTTTCGGAACTGTGGTTGCCGAGCGTGCTGTCGATATGATTTCCCTGTTAATTTTGCTGGCCATCGTCATTTTTTCGCAATTCGGCCAAATGCTCGACTTTCTGAACCGAAACCCTGAAATAGAATCAAAAATTTATTCCACAGCAACATCACCCATACTCATTGGAGGGTTTCTATTTTTTATTATCCTGATTTTTATTTTCCGGAAAGCACTAAAAGACACGGTTTTTTACAAAAAATTCATTGATGTATTGCTGAATTTCAAGGAAGGATTTATTTCGATTAAACGAATAAACCGGAAGGGCTGGTTTATTTTTCATTCCATTGCCATCTGGACACTTTATTATTTGATGTTGTATTCGGTATTTTTTGCATTCGATTTTACGCGCAACCTAACTCCTATTGCAGGGTTAACCACCTTTGTTTTTGCAAGTTTTGGTATGGTGGCGCCGGTTCAGGGTGGAATCGGGGCTTGGCATTTTATGGCCATTGAAGCATTGTCGCTTTATGGAATTGCCAACGAAAACGGGATTATATTTGCATTTGTTGCCCATACATCAATGACGGCAATGATTATTGTGGTGGGAATAATTTCCATGCTAATCCTGCCGTTTATTAACCGTAGAAAAGATGTTTCGTATGAGGAAATGAGCAAAGCGCCAATCTGAAAAAAACCGTTTGCTTTAATTATACTTTTTTGAATGAACACCGAACTATTTATATCCAGAAGGTTGTTTTTCGATAAATCAAACAAAAATTTTTTATCGCAGCGGATAATCAGAATTGCCTTGTTTGGCATTGCCCTCGGCCTTGCCGTAATGATCATTTCCGTGGCAGTGGTTACCGGATTCAAAAAAGAAGTACGCAATAAAGTAATCGGATTTGGTTCACACATCCAGATAATTAATTTCGATTCCAATAATTCCTACGAAACACAACCTGTTTCTGAGAACCAGCAATTCTTACCTGAAATAAAATCGATTGACGGCATACAAAACATACAGGTTTACGCCACCAAACCCGGAATGATTAAAACCGACGAATATATCCAGGGAATAGTCTTCAAAGGCGTTGGTCCGGATTACAACTGGGAATTTTTCAGGCAAAACCTTGTGCAGGGACAACTGCCCGAAATTGACGATTCGGTTCGAAACAACCAGATTATCATATCTGAACAGGTATCGAACCTGCTGAAAGTAAAGCTGGACGATTCGGTAATTCTCTATTTCATTAATGAGAACGAAAGCACCCCGCGCATGCTGCAACTCAAAATTTGCGGCATTTACCGCACCAGCCTCGAGGAATTTGACAATCTGTTTGTTATTGGCGATATCAAACAGGTTCAACGGTTAAACGACTGGGAACATGACCAGGTCAGCGGGTTTGAAATTACAATTTCCGATTTCAGTAAAATAGATGAAATAGAACAAAAAATAAGAAATACGGTTTTGCGCTACAGCCGCGAAGATGAAGCCATGCTGCGCACCAACAGTATCACCCGCGAATATCCGCAAATATTCGACTGGCTTTCCGTTCTCGATATGAATGTGTGGGTAATTCTTATTCTGATGGCGCTGGTGGCTGGTTTTAACATGATTTCGGGACTGCTGGTTTTAATTCTTGAGCGCAGCAACATGATTGGCGTGCTGAAAGCACTGGGCAGCCGGAACTGGAGCATCCGGAAAGTTTTCCTGTATCTTTCCATTTTCCTGACATCACGCGGCATGCTTTGGGGAAATGTAATCGGCATTGCATTTATTGTGCTGCAAAAAACTTTTCACCTGATAAAACTGAATCCTACAACGTATTATGTTGATGTAGTTCCTGTTAATTTTTCCCTGACGCATTTGTTGCTTTTAAACATCGGGACAGTGATTGCCACCACCGTAATGCTGATAGTTCCAAGCTACTTAATCAGCAAAATATCACCCGACAAAACCATTCGTTTCGATTGATGTTATTTTGGCATTGAATTGTTTTTTAAAACTAATTCACTACTTTTGATTTTTCAAATAAACAAAAGTTATGTTTTTTGTTGGCGCAACCGGACAACTTATTACACTGATTCTAACGGTATGTTTACCGTTCGTATTTATGGTTTCGGGGCACCAGAAAATCAATTCCGAATCTTCATTGATTTTATCAGAGCTTTCTTCTCAACCTCAGAAAACGATTCTGCTAAGTTTTGATAGCCAAAAACAAAAAACCACTGTTGTTACTGTACTTCAGGAAATTAAAAATAAAATCACCTTTTTAAATTCGCCCCCGTTAAAATTTCCGGTACAGAAGTTTCTTTTCTTCAAGGAAACCATTTGCCTGAATAATTCAGGAAATAAAGCGCCCCCTTCAAAATTTAAGTTTTACTGTTAGCAGAATTCATCGCAATCGATTTACGTCAGGAAGAATAATCCGCTTTTTTGAAAAGTTGATTGGCAAATACCGGTCGTGATCGAAAACTTAAATTTTTAATACCACTTAACATGTCCAGATATTTCTATTTTCTAATCTTTGGGTTTGCATTTTTTACAGGCGCACAAACCACACATGCACAATACAGTATTACCGGTAAAATTTACACCGAAAATGGTGAACCGCTTGCGGGAGCCAATATCATTATTGAAAATACTGCCTTGGGAACTGCTTCTACAAGCAATGGAAGCTACACTATTTCAGGACTTGGCAACGGAAATTTTACCGTTAGGGCCAGTTACTTTGGTTTCGAAACAGTTGAAAAACCGGCAGTTATCAGCGGCCAAAATGTAACTGTTGATTTTGAAATGAAGGAAACCTCCATCGATTTAAATGCTGTAGTAATAACCGGCACCCGGTCGGAAAACCAGATTGCCTACAGTCCGGTACTCACACAAAAAATAGGTGCAAACCTGATTGAACAGCGGGGCATTACTTTTCTTCCGCAAATTATAACCTCTGCCGACGCTTCCTTTGAAATGGTAAAAGACAATACGGTAAAGTCATTTAAATTCGACGGACTGGGGCCGCAATACACCCTTTTCCTGATTGATGGCGAACGCATTGCAGGAGAAACAAAAGGGGCAGTTGATTTATCGCGTATTAATCCTGCCAACATCGAAAGCATCGAAATTATTAAAGGAGCCGCATCAACTCTTTACGGTTCCAATGCCATTGGCGGCGTGGTAAATATCATTACAAAATCGTATGCGCGTCCGCTGGAAGTTTATGCCGGAATCAATTCAAATATTTATACCGACCCGGCCGAAGATGCAACCCGCGCCGACAATTATTATTTTGCCGCGGTAAATTTAAGCCAGGGAAAATTGTCGTCCTTTTCCGATGTAAAATTCAACAAATATGCTCCTTTCGACTTAAATGAAGGTGCCGGGATACTGGGACTGCAAACACAGGAAAAGGAAAACAACTACACGCTGAACCAGAAATTTACCTACCGGGCCAGCAAAAAACTGCTGCTTTCGGCACGCGGTACTTACTACCATTTAAACCGCGATTTTGCCCTCGAAAACTATCCGGATAAAATCAGCAGCGACTTTTCGTATGGCGCAAAAGCTACATATTTTCCTTCAGAAGATTCAAAACTTGAATTTTCGTGGCATTCCGACAAAAACAAAATCTGGGATGTGGAAAACGATCAGGGGCTGGAAACAAATATTCTGGACTACGAAAACCTGCTGCAAAATGCCCGCTTCCTCGGCAATTACAATGTTGGCGACAAGCAAAAACTAACTGCCGGTTTAGAATATCTGAACGAACAGCAATCATCGCTGCAAAATAATATCGAAGATAAAAGCATCAACAATTATGTAATTTATATTCAGGATGATATACTCCTTCTTGAAGATTTAAACCTGATTTTAGGCGCCCGCGGAGATGTTCATTCCATTTTTGGCGCTCATTTTACGCCCCAGGCCAGCGCCATGTTCAGCCCCGGTAATTTTAAATTCAGGGCCAGCTTCGGACAGGGTTTCCGCGCGCCAACCGTAAAAGAGTTATTTACCGATCATTTCCAGGTGCCGGCTTTTGGTTCGCCGGTTGCTTTTTACCTCGAGGGAAATGCTGATTTGGAACCGGAACGCTCCAATTATTATTCAGGTTCTGTACAATATACGGTTGAAAATGTCGATTTCTCGGTGAGTTATTCCGAAAACCATATCGACAACCTGATAAATACGGATTCGATAATTAATATGGTGATGGGACAGCAGGGGCCAACAGAAATCGATTATATCTATTCGAATGTGGAAGAGGCGGTAATCAGAAGCATTAACCTGCTGGCAAAATTCAGGTTAACCAATTCTCTTTCGCTTACAGGTTCGTACACCTACACAGACCCGCAAAACCTTACAATGAATACCGAACTGGTGAACGTGAGAAACCACAACGCCCGCATAAACCTTGATTACATTAAACGGTTTAAAAACTACTTGTTAACGGCAAATTTAAATGCGAATTATTTTGGGAAAAAGGATGTACTGGATATTTACAGTCACGAACGGCCGCAACCACGCGTTGAGCTAAACGATTTCACGCTGTATAACCTTACAACCACGCATACTTTTGCTGAAAATTATACGCTGACACTTGGAATAAACAACCTGCTGAACAAAACTGACGACCGGCCGGAGTATTTTAATTTATCGAGCCCCGGAAGAACCTTTGTTGCCGGGGTTTCAATAAATTTTTAAGATGAATATAACAGAACAAATTGTTGAAGAAAGCTAAACCGGATTTAGGTTTTCCGGTTAACTTTCCAGGTTTTATAATTACTACTTTAAAAGTACCCGTTTCGGCGGGTATTTTTTATTTTTGTGCCATGATTTCTTCTCCTGAAAATATTAAAAATGCACTGGCTCAGAAATTACCGGGCGCTGCATCGCATAAAAAATTGCTGCCTCCCGACCGCGAGCTGACAGTTTCCGCAGAAGAACTGCAGTGCGCCAAAAAAAGCAGTGTGTTACTTTTGCTTTTTCAGGAAAATAATGAATTAATGGCCTGCCTTATAAAACGACCAAAACACATGAAATTCCATCCTGGGCAGGTTGCCATGCCCGGCGGACGGATTGAAAAAGGGGAAACCGAGCTGCAGACTGCGCTCCGCGAAACCGAAGAAGAAATTGGTATTCCGGCAGATAAAATTGAGATTCTGGGTTCGCTCTCCGAATTGTATGTAAGTGTCAGCCGGTTTTTAATTCATCCGTTTGTGGGCTGGCTGAAGGAAAAACCACAATTTGAGGTGAACTCTGCCGAAGTGGAAAAAATAATCCTTTTCCCGGTTTCAAAATATAAAAACACCTTCGACCAGGTTGAACTGAATACCATAATCGGGAAAATTAAAGTGCCGTGTATAAAGCAGGACAACGAAATTCTCTGGGGCGCCACCGCCATGATTTTATCCGAATTTTACGATGTGGTTCATCTTTAAACTTCTGCCTGCTTTCCTAAATTAACTTTTGCTAAATTTACAGGTACCCCTGTATTTGTATGTTATCAAACATAAACTTGCAAAACACAAATCAATGCACTAAAATTCAATGCCATAAATCAAAAAAAAAAAAAAAAAAACAGCAAAGGATTGTAAATAAAATTTTGAAATAAAAATAATTATTCATAATTCTGTAGAAGTAAACTGCTTAAAAAACCAATATTAATTAACTAACATCCGATTATCCATGCACTTCATTCCATTAAAAAAAATAAACAGGCTGGTTTAAAAGCCTCCCCGGTATTCCCCAACCGGGGAGGCAAAAGGTTTTCCATATTTATACACAAACTCAGAATAAGGTAATTTTAGATAAACCAATAAAATAAATTAATCATGAAGTATTTAGCCATAATCGTAATTGCAATGCAGGTTCTTTTCATTTCCTGCAACAAGGAAGATGATATCCCTGAAAACAAACAGGATGTTATCATTGAAAAGAAGGAACCTGGTTATTTTGTTTTAACTGAACTTAAAAATTCAGTAAAAAGTTCAACTATCGATTCTCAGGTAAAATCAGCTCAGGCTGGTTTTGATTTGGGAGATTTGAATGCAAGTATGCAATATTCATTCATTTTAGTTAACGGAGGCGATCAGCCTGTTTTTGATGTCCATTTAGTTACTGATAATCCTGCCTTTACAATTTCACCCGGAGCAATTTCAGTTTTAGAAGGCAACACCCGGATGGATGGATCTGGCAGTGGATTTATTCCACTTATTTCTCTGGGAATTGTACACGGAACACGGATTAATGGATTTGGTTTTTCCGACTTATTACCAATGGGGACGAATACTTCAGTATTGACAGTTACAGGTAAAACAATAGATGGTAATGATACAATTGAAATCAATTCTGATTTTGAATTTACAGTTAATGCAAAAGTGATGGATATAAAATTATATGCTAACAATTCTGAAGTTGATTTAACGAGAAATTATGGGGGGTCTTCTAGCACACTTGGAGGATTAGGTTTTATCAGATATTATGATGTAGGCTCAGGTAATCTGGAAATAGAAAATACAGGTAATGTTGACATTGAATTAACTTATGGAAGTGATAATAATTTAGCATATGGAAATGAAATTGCAATATTGAAGCCAAATGAAAAAAGACAAATGGAAATTATTGGTTATACTTTTTTGACTTTTAGACTGGACGGAAATGGTACAATAGCAGATAACAACCGAATTCAGCTTGGTAATGATGGCAAAGGATATTTCAGGGTTAGCAGGTAAGTTGATATCCTGGTAATGCTGACATCCCGCTACAGCACGATTGATCCTGTGGTATTTTAAATCACACGATAAATTCGCGCAGGAACAGGGGAGGCAAAATATAATATTGAGCAAAATGAATGATTAAAATACTGATATTATGAAATACATTCTTCTTTCATTACTCGTATTCTTCACCGTAAAAAATGGAATTACCTGTTCCTGTGAATACTACGAAGCTGATTTTTATAAGAATGTTTATAAGAATGGTTTTAACTGCATTGCTGTTTTCAACACATTTGAAACAGCTACAATAGAAAATACCGGGGAGCAAAATATCCAAATCGGTTATTTTATTGTAACGGATATTATTAATTCCGGCAAATCTCAAATTGGGGATACCATAAAAGTATTAGGTTCGAGCGGCGCTAATTGCGGAGAACAATTATCTGTTTTTGAAAAGGGAGATACACTTGCACTTGCCCTATCACCTTATTATACTTATGAATTTCAAAAGGATACTTTTTATTTGGAAGGTATATGTGGAAAACATTTTCTGGAAATTAAAAACGGCACAAATGATGGTTTTACAATTTCAGAAATAATTGCAAAAATAAAAGATAGCATATCAACTGGTACCGAACCTTGTTGGAGCATTGTAGAAGATGATTATACTGTTAACAAATCACATGTAACAGATAACACATTATTCAAGGATTCCATCATTCTGGTAAGCGGATTTGTCAGTGATGTTTCATGCCCTCACCACAACCTGTTCGCCTATAATTTCAAGGGACAAAAACTTTGGAATATTAGTGGTTTTTTTGATTTGATTTATGCGGCATCCGATTATATTTATACTGCAGGATACACTCCGATTGACGACATATCAGGTATAGAACAAATTATAATTGCAAAATATGATAAAAACGGAAATGAAATCTTTACTATTGGCTATCCTGAGATTCCCCATCTTGAACATTTTGAATTTGAACCTCAAAGCATCGATGTTGCCAGCGACGGCACTATCCTCGTCAGCTCTGCTAAATCAGTAATTAAGTCTGATGTTAATGGCACAAAAATTCAGAAATATCAATTAACTGCCCTGCCGGATGTTAAAGGAATAATTTCCCTGAATCCGGAAACCTGTTTAATCTATTCCCAAAACAGAATCTATACATCCGACAGTTCATTTGTTCTTTCCGATTCCATTCGTTTTTCCGACAGCATCAATAAAATACTTCTGAAAAACGATATGGTATATACATTGATGGATTCCTCTTTGGTACGGTTGAATTCCAGACTGCAAGTCATCGATACGCTGATTGAAACCTCAACCGGGTTTCAGGATATGGAATTTTACGATGAAAACCTGTGGATTCGAATGAGTGATCCGGACAGCATTAAACTGATTGACCTAAAAAACAATGCTGTTAACGATACACTGACATTTGCGTTACTGTCGCAGGTGAATGGATTTATTGTGGCAAATAACAATTATACATTTATTGGAAATTCGTTTACAGACCAAATCGGTCTTTACAATTATCAACCAACAGATTTACCAGGTGTAGAATTAAATTTACCGGATATTGAGCTGATTGATTTGGATATTGACAGTATTACCTTAGAATACGTTACAACCCCGGAGATGACTTTTGCAAGAGGATTTTATTTTAATCCGGAACTGACAGTAAAAAATAACGGAACAGACACAATTCATACTTTTTCTGTATTTTCCGATTTATTCGGAGGTTTTAATTGCGCCCAAAACTACTTCTACCAAAAGATTTCGGGACTTGAAATACTTCCCGGACAAACACAAACATTTAAACTTAAACGAGCTTACCAGGAAGGCATTAATAACAATCAGTTATGTTTCGAATGTCTGGCTCCAAATTCCAAACTGGAGAAACTGACAGATAATAATTCTTTTTGCAAAACCTTTACCATTACCGGAATAGAAAATAAGGTTCAATCTATATTAAAGGTATATCCTAATCCATTTTCAGATTATTTAATTATTGAAAATACGGATTTGAACATGGAGACCATAGAACTGACCGACATAAGCGGAAGAACATTAATTCATAGAGCCACTGCGGATCAAAGAATAACGATTAAAACAAATGGGTTGAAACCGGGACCATACATCCTGAAAGTAGATTCAGATGGAAAAATCAATACCCGGCTGATAATACGGGCGCCTCAAAATTAGAATTGACGTTAAAACCGGTAGCATGTTTACTTGTAGTTTGCAAGAGAAAACAAATTTATCCCGGAATTACATTCAGGTAATGCTTATAATTATGCACCACCCGGTTTACGTAATTGTAGGGTTGTTCGCCACGGCAATAGCCCCAGCGCACCACCGGGTCCTTGTAATATTTTTCAGAAGATTTGTGCAACAGGTAATAATCCACGTTGTTGTCCCATACCTGGCTGTTTTTGCCGTACTTCTTAGCCAGCCGCTGGGCATCTTTTACGTGGCCGAGGCCAACGTTGTATGCTGCCAGGATAAATTTCACCCGTTGGGCCGAATCGGGAACACTTTCCATAAGCCGCTTATTGAGCCAATTGAGCATTAAAATTCCGCCTTTAATATTTTGCGCAGGGTCTTTGTAATCTTCAATTCCAAGGGCTTTGGCAGTTTCGGGCACCAGTTGCATTAAACCGTAAGCGCCCGCCCACGATTCAATTTTGGGGTTAAACCGCGATTCATGATAAACAACAGACGCTATCAGCCGCCAGTCCCAGTTATACTCAGCAGCTAGCTTTTTTATTGTTTCATCATAAACCGAAATCTTTCCGCCCGAAATGCTGTGGAATTCACTCGCAAGCCGTGTTGCACTCCGGGGACTTTCAAAATAACGGTGGTAAATCTGGCGGAACTTTCGGGTATTTGTAAAATCTGCAATCCAGTTGTCTATGTAATTTTTCCATTCGGCAGAACCTTTGGGAACAGCCCATGCTATATTTTGCGGAAAACTTACCTTAACCGAAACATCGAGATTTGGAAAATAGTTTTTATTCAGCCGGGCAACATTTTCGTCGCTTACAGTATAATTGATTTCGCCACCGGCAACTTTGGCAATGAGCTGTTCGGTGCTGTTTATGCTGTCCTGCACAACATTGATATAATCGCCGGTTTCCTCCGAAAGATTCATTAAACGCTGATAAAATGAAGAATTTTTCTGCACATGAATCTTTTTTCCTGCCAGCCCAAGTGTATTATAAACATAAAGCGAATCAGGATTTCCCATGCCAATTTCGCGTTGAACCAACACCTGGCTTGTATGAAGCAGCGGAATGGTAAAATCAGCTTCATTTCTTCCTTCATTTGTAACGGCAAGGTTTTTGGCCACCAAATCCAACTCACCTTCCTGCAACAACTGATAACTGTCTAACCGCCGGTTGATAACCACAATTTCGAGTTGCACATCCAAATCTTCGCTCAGCGCCTGAAGCAATTCATAGTTAAAACCCATTGGTTTTCCGCGGTACACAAAATAGTTGGTTGAATTGTAATCGACTGCCGCCCGTAAAACACCTGTTTCGCGGATTCGTTTCAAAACTTTCTGCCGATCAGCATTATCCGGGTTTTGGTTCCCTTTATCTGAAGGATTGCAGGACATGAACAGAAAACTGATGCCCAACACATAAATAGCTTTGAAAAAATTTCTGTAATATGTGGATAACAATAACATTAATCATAAAACACCCAGGAAACCCCGAACCGGAATGTTCTTCTGTTCATAGGGTAATGCGGAACTGTAAAAAACTCCTTGTCCATAAATTCAGTTCCAATGTTCATCATTTTAAAAAACACCCTGGTCCTTTTTAAACGCAAACTTGCATAAGCATCTATATAAGGAAAATCACCCGGCATTTGTTCATTCTGCAAATAGAACAAACCGGTTGCAGGGTCGTAAGCATCGGCGTAGTATGATGTATTGTATCTTGTATCGATTCCAAGTTGTGTGAACAAAACTTTTGAAATTACAAACTGATAATAGGTGGAAATAAATGCAGAAAAATCGGGTAGATGGATTAAGCTCTGGTCAGAAGCTTTTTGCCATAAGAGTCGTGTTCGGAAGTGGAAATCCCGGAAATTAAAATCCTTATCGAGATAGGCGGATAGAATCAGCAATTCCTTACTGGTTTGGGAAGGAATTCCGGCAGTATCATTGTAAATGAAATTATTGATGATGGAATAATTGGCACCGAATTCGAGTTTGCGCAAGGGGGAGTTGAACCTTCCGTTTACCGTCATTCGCTGTTCCATTTTAAAGTTATTGTTCCACCGGATATGCTGCGAGTAAAATTCATCCTGAAAATAATCGGGTACACGGTTTTCAATTTTTCCTTCAATAGTGAGCGCTGTAAGTGAATCTTTCAGCAATGTAAATGGTTTTGAAATAATTCCCGACAATTCAGTCTGACCGGCACTTCGGCCAAGCAGGTAAATTTTCCCGTCGAAATTCCAGGTCCAGAAATCACCGGTTAACCTGAAAATACCTCCACCTGCATATATATTGGAATAGCGTTTTGTTTGCCGGTTGAAATAGCCGGTATCAGGACCAGGCATTGAAGCTTTAACAAATTCCTGTCCTAAGAAAGCCCGTGTTCCAAAGCTGGTATTTCTATCTGCATTTTCATATTTCTTTAACTGAATAATATTTTGAATCTTCCGGAAACGAATGGAATCTTTTAAATAACCCGCGCCATAATAATCATTTTGAAAAAAGGTATTACTGGCATCTTCTTCGTCAATAAATTCCTTCAGATTATTCTGGTATTCAAAAGAATAAATAACGCCAACAATTGGTTTAAAAACAGTCGGTATATTTTTTTCTTCAACTTCATCTGCTGCTGTTGTTTTAATAGTTTTTCCGATACGGTATTCACCCGTTCCGTAAAAATACATGTTCCCAAACTCCGAACGGGTATTATTTAATTTCACATCCAGCAATTCAGTTTCGGCATTGCTTAAAATCAGTTCATCATTAGTCAGGCCGCCGTTTTCGTTATTTTTAATGCTATTGGAGATAAAGCCACCGTGAATGCTGAGTTTATCCTTGTTGTAATTTGAATAAAGCGTTACAAAGTTGTTTTTGGTTTCCTGGTGTTTGTATTGTCCTTCCGATTTTGCCTGATCGAAGCGAAAGGTAACATTCAGATATGGATTTATATTTTGGGTGTGAAGTACATTGAAACGGGTTTCATTTTTTCGTGTACGGTGTTCGCTTTGGCTGAAATCGAGTTGTGTATAAGGAGTTCTGGTGTTATAATATTTTACTTTGCCGGGATTAAGCAGGTATGCTTCCCTTGAATTGAGAAAGAAAAAATCAAAAGTGGATTCGCGCTGAAAGAAATTGTTATTTTGATAAGGCAATCCGTAATTTCCCAAATAGGATACCGTAATGGCATCTTTATAAATTGGGTTGTAGATATGAAAATAATCCTGAATGGTATCCAAACGGGTTGAATCTTTAAAAGCGCCAAAACCATCAAGGTACCACAATTTTATAAGTGGTTTAATTATTTTAACCTCTTGTTTGGCTTCTAATTGCTCCTCTTCGTTCATCTTCTGCTCCACCTGCGAAAAAGAAATAAAAGGCAGCAGAATTATTAATGAAACAAAAAATATTTTTATGATGTTTTTTTTGAGCATATAATTAGAGACAAAGTTGCACAAAACTAAAAAAAGCATAGAATTGGAAGTCAAAACTCCATAACTTTTCACGTTAATTAACAACATTTAT
>CAVYUC010000017.1:0-109068 GCA_963771595.1 uncultured Prolixibacteraceae bacterium
AATTAAAATAGATGGTGGAATAAATGCTAAAACCTTCTTTATTCGTAAAGAGTTTCCGTTCGATATGCAGCACCGGCTGGTCTTTCTTTAACTGTAACAGCTTTTTTATATTGTCTTCCGGTTTTATGGCTTTCAATTTCTGTTCGCCGCCCAAAATCTCAATCCGATATTGTTTTCGCAGGATTTCAAACAGCGATTTATTTTCAAACGAGAGGTTGGTAATTCTTGGCAAATACAAATTGGGCACGTGGTTAATATCGTAAAATACAGGCGCATCATCAACATAACGAAGCCGCTCCATATAAACACATCCTGCTTCTTTTTCAAGTTCCGAAAGTTCAAACGGAAATGAAGCCGGCCATGATTTAATCACTGGTTTTTGCAGAATATCAGTTTTCAAATAGCTTACGCCAATAGCAGACGCTGTCCCGGCAATTGATAAAATTCCAATGTTTTGAGGCGGTTTTCGCACAATGCTTCCCTTGCCCTGTTTTTTCAGAATAAGCCTGTCTTTCACCAGCGAATCGAGTGCGTGACGCACTGTAGGTCGCGTCATTCCATGCACCATACAAAGTTCATTTTCTGATGGCAATAAATTTCCTTCTTCATAAACACCTGTTTCAATATGTTTACGGAGTACTTCATACAACTGGCGGTATTGAGGAATGTTTTCCATGCGCTCAAAGTTAAAAATTTTTTAAAACATTAAGAACAACTTGTAAATACAAGTTATAAAATATAATTTTACACCTTCAAAATGAATAAAAATATTTAATCTTGATAATCAAGTCATTAATAAATAATTCGAATCAGGATTTGTAAATACAAGTAGAACAATATAATATAAACCAAAAAATATGGCAGTACCCGTTTTAATGCCCCGGCAGGGACAATCCGTCGAATCGTGCATCCTGGGGCAGTGGTATAAATCGGTGGGAGAAGAAGTAAGCGAAGGTGATATTCTTTTCTCCTATGAAACGGACAAGGCATCTTTTGAAGAAGAGGCAAAAGCGAGTGGAATTCTTCTCGCTGCATTTTTTGAGGAAGGTGACGAAATACCCGTATTGACAAATGTCGCTGTAATTGGAAAAGAA
This sequence comes from uncultured Prolixibacteraceae bacterium, assembly GCA_963771595.1. Taxonomy (GTDB): domain Bacteria; phylum Bacteroidota; class Bacteroidia; order Bacteroidales; family Prolixibacteraceae; genus CAVYUC01. The sequence goes on from CAVYUC010000017.1 coordinate 1,095, forward strand.
GGTGAACCGATAGAAGAATTCAGGCCCGGTGGTGATTTAGTCGAAGAAAGACCGGCAGAAACGGTAGAAGTGGAAGAATCACCAAAAGTGTTTGAATTCGAGGTGGAGGAATCTTCTGACGGACGCATTCGCATTTCCCCACTTGCAAAAAACATGGCGGAAAAGCTGGGAGTGGATATTCACACGCTGAAAGGTTCAGGTCCACGTGGCCGGATAATTGCCCGCGATGTGGAAGAAGCCTCAAAAGCAGTAACAGCTGAACCACAGGCTCAACCGGAAGCAAAACCTAAACATGAACCGTTTGCAGCAACTCCGGCCAAACCGGCAGTGGTGCTGGAATCGGGTGTTGATTTCGAAATAAAAACAATACCAAACATCCGGAAACTGATTGCCAATGCGATGCACCAGTCGCTGCAAAATTCGGCACAGCTCACCCACCACCTGAGTGCTGACGCCAGGCAAATTTTTAAGCTTCGGAAGAAATTTAAAAAAGAATACACTGAAGGAACAGTGAAACAGAATGTGACCATTAATGATTTGGTTTGCTTTGCCGTGATTCGTGCTTTGGAGAAATATCCTAGAGTGAACACCCACTACCTCGGTGATAAAATGAAGTGGTTCAAAAAAGTACATCTTGGTCTGGCTGTGGATACCGACCGAGGACTAATGGTACCGGCACTGCAAAATGCAGATGATCTTTCCATCACCGGACTTTCAGGTCAGCTGCTTCAACTGGCAGCGCAGGCACGGTCCGGAAATATAAATCCTGACCTCCTCAGTCCGGAGGCTGCAACATTTCACGGTTTCCAATCTCGGAAATTATGGCGTTGAAATGTTCACACCTGTAATTAATTTACCGCAAACTGCTATCCTCGGCGTGTGTACCATTATTTCCCGCCCAAAAGAAATTGAAGAAGGTGTATATGGTTTTGTCCCCATGCTTGGACTCTCATTGACCTACAACCACCAGGCACTCGACGGCGGCGAAGCAACACGTTTCCTGGCGGAGATTAAGGAGCAGATTGAGAATCTGCCACAGTTTAATGTTTAAGGTTTAAAGTTTAAAGGGGTGGCAACATTTAATCGATTTGAAGATATTTTAGCATTGCAAAAAGCAAATATCATTCAACTAAAAAATGTTTTTAATAGTTGGTTGAACCCGCTTCGGGGATCAAATCTCTACTGTCACTTAATCACGGGTTACACCCGCGGCTATTTTAATTATATCCGCTTTGCGGATAACAGATGTCCATTGGACATCAACAATAATAGCCCCGTGCAAAGCTCGTGGGAAAATATAAATGGTGACAATCAACCCCAAAGCGGGTTGAATATGGTAAGTCAAAACATTGAAATGTAATTTACTTAACAAAAAACAATAAGTAAAGAAAGCTACAATCGAAAAAATAAAAATTAAATACTATAAAATGCCAAAACTACAATTCATAAATCCTGACGAGGTTAGAAAAGCCAGGCAACTGGAATTCAAACCGATACCTATTAATCAGTATCACAAAACAATTGAAGAAGAAAAAGAGAATTTCTCCAGGGAAGATTTCCTGCGTATTTATCATGATATGGTGGTGATTCGGGAGTTCGAAACCATGTTGAACCTGATTAAAACCCGGGGGGAATACAATGAAATTCCATACAACCATCCGGGGCCGGCACATCTTTCCATCGGACAGGAAGCTGCTGCCGTGGGAATGGCGTACAACCTGGGCGTTGAAGATTTTATCTTTGGTTCGCACCGAAGTCATGGTGAAATTCTGGCGAAAGGACTTTCAGCCATTTCACGGCTCGATGATGAAACACTGGAAAACATCATGGAGAACCATTTCGACGGGAAAACACTGGCGCCGGTAAAAGCCGGGCATAAAGGAACAACCAAAGAACTGGCCATTAAATTTCTAACCTACGGAACATTGCTGAAATTTTTGCCCGCGAAACCGGTTTCAACAAAGGGTTGGGCGGTTCGATGCATGCCTTTTTTACCCCCTTTGGTGTTTATCCGAACAATGCCATCGTGGGAGGCTCGGGCGATATTGCTGTGGGAGCTGCCTTGTTTAAAAAAGTTAATCGCAAAAAGGGAATCGTGGTTGCCAACATCGGCGATGCGTCCATGGGGTGCGGTCCCGTTTGGGAAGGTTTGACATTCGCTACAATGGATCAGTTTACACAACTTTGGGAAGGCGATATGAAAGGCGGATTGCCGCTGATTGTAAACATCATGAACAACCAGTACGGTATGGGCGGACAAACCTGCGGCGAAACCATGGGATACGAAATAGCTGCCCGTATTGGTGTTGGACTGAATAAAGATCAAATGCATGCAGAACGTGTGGATGGCTATAACCCCCTGGCGGTAATTGATGCCTACAAACGGAAAATGAAAATCATCGAAGAGAAGAAAGGACCTGTTTTACTCGATGTGTTGACTTACCGTTACAGCGGCCACTCTCCTTCCGACGCTTCTTCCTACCGTTCAAAAGAAGAGGTGGAAGCCTGGGAAAAACAGGATTCCATTGTATGGTTTGGCAATGAACTGGTGAGAGCAGGAATTGCAAGTGAGAAAGAGCTGGAAAGCATTAAAAACAAAACAGTTGAAATCATTACCAACTCGCTGAAGCTGACCATCGACGATGAAGTTTCGCCCCATATGGACATGAAGAAACATCCAAACCTGATTGGCGAAATGATGTTCAGCGACACACCGGTGGACAAAATGGAAGACCGCGAACCTGAAGTAAACCACCCAATGGATGAAAATCCACGGGTAAAACAACTGGCCACCAAAGAACGGTTTATGTTCGACGAAAACGGGAAGCCCCATTCCAAAATTAAAACCTACGGTTTGCGTGACGGCATTTTCGAAGCCATTATTGACAGGTTTTATAAAGACCCGACACTGATTGCCTATGGCGAGGAAAACCGCGACTGGGGCGGTGCATTTGCAGTTTACCGCGGGTTGACAGAAGCCCTGCCTTACCACCGGTTGTTTAATTCGCCCATTTCGGAAGGCGCCATTGTGGGTACCGCTATCGGATATGCCATGTGCGGCGGCCGGGTGATTCCAGAAATTATGTATTGCGATTTCCTTGGGCGTGCCGGCGATGAAGTATTTAACCAGCTTCCCAAATGGCAGGCCATGAGCGGAAACGTACTTAAAATGCCGGTGACCATCCGTGTTTCAGTGGGCTCAAAATACGGGGCACAGCATTCTCAGGACTGGACAGCGCTGGCTGCACATATCCCCGGGTTAAAAGTAGTCTTCCCTGTAACTCCATACGACGCCAAAGGGTTGATGAACAGCGCCCTGCAGGGAACTGACCCGGTGGTCTTCTTTGAAAGCCAGCGTATTTACGATATTGGTGAAATGTTTCACGAAGGCGGTGTACCGGAAGGCTATTATGAAATTCCGCTGGGTGAACCTGATATTAAAAGGGAAGGTACTGATATTACCATTTTAACCATCGGTGCCACATTGTACCGTGCACTGGATGCTGCAAAAATACTTGAAGAAAAATACAACCTTTCAGCCGAAGTGATTGATGCACGCTCATTGGTGCCGTTTAATTACGATTTGGTGATCGAGTCCGTCAAAAAGACAGGCCGCATTGTAATTTCCGGTGATGCATCTGGCCGCGGGTCATTCCTGCGCGATTTGGCTTCGAACATTACAGAACTTGCATTCGATTATCTCGATGCCCCTCCGGTGGTGGTTGGTTCGCGCAACTGGATCATTCCTGCACATGAACTTGAAGATTATTTCTTCCCACAGCCGAAATGGATTATCGATGCAATTCACGAGCGTATTCTTCCCTTGCCGGGGCATACTCCGGAAAACGATTTTACTGAAGAAGAACAACTGGATCGGAATGCACGGGGAATTTAGGCGCTGAAGGAATCCATTTAAAAAAACCTAAGTGTGCATTCAAATTGATTACCATTTAAAAAAGGCAGCGGGTATTTATACCTGCTGCCTTTTTGATGGATTTTAAAGTGATGATCCAACGTTGTACTTATGCGTCTCATGCTGCTATCCGAATTCCTGTTTTTTTAATTTCAACTGCAAAAGGATTACCCGAATTAAAATCCTCATGAGATATTGGATGTGGTTCAATTCTGGAATCAATCTTTGCTGCCAGCAATATCAATTGAACTTGCATTTCAAATCGTTTTGAATCATCCAAATCTGTAAAAATCAAGGCTAAATCGATATCGCTATCATCAGTAAATTTCCCTTTTGCATAAGAACCAAACAAGTAAGCACTCTCAACATTAGAAAACTTTTCTTTTATTAAATCAAGATATTTTGCTATTGCAATATCAATGTTTTTATCCATGTTCTCAGTTCTTTTAATTTGTCAATCCACACAGCAGTAAAATCCGGAGTACATTGTTTTTTAAAACTCATTTTATAGTCATCATATCTGGCGTTTATGTTGAATACAGTAATTGTCGCCAGTTGCTCCTTTTGGTTACCGTTTAATTCTAAATCAGCTTTTTCAGCCAGTCTTAGCAGATTATGTATAAAAGGAGGATAATCTGATTTTACCTTTATGTAATATGCTTTCAGTAATTTTTCAATCATCAAATGTCCGATGAAAAGCGACCAGCTATATCTTTTTGAATCAAACATTGCGATCAAAGTCTCAAAATCATCATCCGAGCCATCAATCCAATAGTTAATCAATTTATCTTTATTTAAATCGTTGCTTTCCATAACCTCAAAAGTACAAAATATATCAAATATCTATTTTTAATAATTACAAGGTAAAATCCCACACATCCTGTTCTCAAAATTCACATAACCCTGCCAGTCCGATAATCCAGCGAGGCAAAGGAAGTTTTATTTTATAAATAATTTAAATCCAACTGAGATGTTAAATCCATATTCCAATCCTTCTAGCTCCCTGTACTCGAAATCATCATACATATCACGCTCAAAACATTGTGTTGGTATTGGATGAATCAGATTTGAAAATGCGTTATTTCTGATTTTTAATCCAAGGCCCAGGTAACTGTTTAATCCAAATTTTCGCCCCAGATTCTTAAACCTCCCAATGTTGAAATTGAAACCATATTTTTGTCTGAAATAGTCCGCCTGGTCGTAACGAATACACCCACCTTCAAATTGTCTGTAGCTTATATGATGAAAAACATCTTTATGATGAATATAATAAAGTTCGAACGAACCATAAGAAGTTACTTTTTTCGTTTGCTTCATTACATAATATAGTTCCGGCCTGATTTCCCATAATTCATAATCCTCTTCAAACATTTCATCAATAAATTGTGTGTAGGATATATTCTTATTTCCATATCCGGCATGGAGTCCGATTTTCCATTTTGGATGAATACCCCGTATATATCCAATCCTCCATCTTGGACTGTATTTGTTCAAGGATGAAAAAACATCAAACGTAAGGTAAGATTCTTTTTTTGCAGGTGAACTTTCAATGTTATCATTTTTTTGAGCACTCAGAATCAGTGTGCTTAAAACCATTGTCAGTAGAATGAATATTTTGGGTAAGTGGTTCATCTTTTTAAAATTAATGCAGTTCCAATCTTCAAAAACTTCTGTTAATTTTTGGTTGCCGGTTAAAATTCATTCAGAGCCTTTGCGACACGTTTGCCAAAGAATGAATTCTTCACAGAAGGAGTGAATTTATTGTAATATTTTACAATAGTATCGTTTGAATATTTAGTTAATAATCCAGCAGAATATACCCAATTTGGATGCTTTGCAATAGCGTTTAATTCAATGCTGTCGATTTGATTATTGATATGTGTTATTTCTTTTTCAACCAATTCATACTCTTTACTTCCAGGTAATGTTTTTTCTTTTAACAGAGTCAGTCGGTTAAATTCTTCTGAAAACGGAAATTCCATTTTATTGGTTTTACTCATTTGAATGTTGATGTCGTTTCCCTTCACGGAATAATTTAATCCATACGTGGCTATTGAAGCTGAAACAGAAATTTTTTGATGTGGTTGAATGAAAAACATAATTTCACGGTTTTTAAGCTCTTGGTTACTTGATTTGTCTTTTCTAAATGTCGTTTGGAATTCATCGCTGCTTAAATATACAAGATGCCACATGTCAACATTGCAGTTTAATCTATAATTAAATTTCCCGTTCGTACAGTAAGTTGTATCAAAAATTGGAGTTTCGCCCTGATTCATTGGCAAAACCAGTACATTAATTACTGCTTTGCCAATCCCTTTAACCGCTCCCTTAATCTGAGTTTTTTGTGTATATCCCAAAAAGGACAACAAAACCAGGAATGCTGTGATTATTTGTCTCATGATGTATTTTTTTTAGTACGTAAAATGAATTCTAAAAACCAAAAATAATGGAAGCAATGAAAAGTCTGTTTGTTATGATTTCGACTTTATCAACACAAATTGTTTCAGGAGTTAACAAAAATCCGGTTCTCTGTCCAATTCAACATTCGAATTTATGTTAAAAAATATGCTATTGCATATAATTCTTTGGTTTATTTAATTTTCAGTTGGCTTAATATTAAAAGTTAATTCTTGATTCATCTGTGATTAATTTGCGCGGTAATGGTTAGTACAAGAAGAGTGCAGGATTTTAAAACGATTTCCTTTCAAATTTGTACAGAGCCAAGCCGGCTTTTTATTAAATATCATTTTAAAACCGGCATCCATCAAAGACCAATTAACGGGGATTGAACAGGGCGAAAAGACTGGGAAACTTTGATTTCTTGTGTTGAACAATTTGCCTGTTAATAATTTTTTAAACCTAAAATCATAAATAAAAAAATTAACCTGGCATAAAAACAAAGGTTCTTTAATTGGAATATTGAAAGTGAAATTTGTACTTTTAAGAACTTTTGAAATCCTGCATAAAATAATAATTTATCTGCTGCAGCTATGCATGAATTATGTTATAAATTTAAAATATAAGCAAATGAAAAACTTGACTAATCTGTTCCTCTTCACATTTTTACTTGCACTTTACTCCTGTTCATCAGCACAAAAAAATGAAAGTGAAATGAATACGCTCACATCAAAAGAAAAGAGTGAAGGTTGGGAATTGCTTTTCGATGGAAAGTCGCTCGACAATTGGAAAATGTTTAATGGCGGCGAAGTCACCGGCTGGAAAATTATCGATGGAATTTTGCACAATTCAGGTGTCGGCTCCGATCATGGCGGTGATATTATTACCAAAAAACAATACGACAACTTTGAATTAACGCTGGAATGGAAAATTGCGCCGGAAAGTAATTCAGGTATTTTTTATCATGTGCAGGAAGGTGTTACAAATGCTATTTTTGAATCGGGTCCCGAATATCAGCTCATTGACGGAAAAGGATGGCCGGATGAACTGGAGCCTTCACAATACAGCGGCTCCAACTACGGCATGAATCCTCCTCAAGGTGGCGAAGTTAAACCGCTGGATGAATGGAATACAACGCGAATTATCGTTAATAATCCACATGTGGAACACTGGCTCAACGGAAAAAAAGTAGTAGAATATGAATTATGGTCCAATGAATGGAAAGAAAACAAAGCCAACAGCAAGTGGGCCGATGCGCCACATTACGGCGAAGCAAAAACCGGCCATATCGGATTACAGGATCATGGCGGACTTACCATGTTCAGGAACATTAAAATAAGGGAAATTAAATAGAATACCGATTATTAATGATTTGCTGTGACCGGTTGTAATTATTAAAAGAGATGGACGGAGATAATCAATTTCAGTTTCCATTCCAATCTGTCTCAATCCATCTCTTTTTATAACTTTGCCAAAAATTTTATACAATGGCATTTACTGCACTGCGCGGAATGAAACCATTTTCGCAACTGATGTTTTCGGCATTCGTAATTTTAGTCAGTTTTCTGGCGTTCCTGGTAGTTTCTTTAATAATTGCAGTTCCGCTGTTTAATCTGGAATCTGTATTAAGTCTTCCCACAATAAATGATTTAAACAATCCTGAAAGTATCCGGTTGATGAAATATTTTCAGGTGGTGCAATCCATAGGTCTGTTTATAGTTCCGCCGCTTGTACTTGCCTGGTTGTTTCACGGAAAAGCTTCAGATTATTTACACCTGAATAAACCTGTAAACGGTTCATCATTATTGCTGATCCTGTTACTAACTTTTGCCGCTGCTCCTTTTATTAATTTTATCGGCGAATTAAATATGAGAATGGTTTTTCCGGAGTGGCTTTCCGGAATAGAACAATGGATGCAGGATGCCGAAGAAAAAGCTGCTGAACTTACTGAAGCTTTTCTAAAAGTTGAAAGTATTGGAGGACTTGCCTTTAACCTTTTTATGATTGCTTTTCTTCCGGCCATTGGCGAAGAATTATTGTTTCGTGGTGTAATCCAGCGCATTTTTACCCGCATGACCAAAAGTCATCACTGGGGAATATGGATTTCTGCAATCCTTTTCAGTTCGCTGCATCTGCAGTTTTTCGGGTTTGTACCACGTTTACTGCTTGGAGTGCTGTTTGGATACCTGCTGGTATGGAGTGGTTCTTTGTGGCTTCCTATCGTGGGACATTTCCTCAATAATACATTCGCGGTGTTGGCCATGTTTTTAATCGATAAAAAATTACTTAGCCCCGAAATAGAAAAGTACGGAGCTGATTCCGACAGCTTTTACATGGCAGGAATAAGCCTGTTGCTGGTGCTGGTTTTCCTGTTTTTGATAAAAAAGGAAAACCGGGAAAACCAACTGCAATTAAACAGGGAAATTGCCGAATAATCCTGAAACTCTCAATATCCACCTTTAAAACGTAAAGGCTTTAAACGAATGTGGTTTTAAATTAACCTCGTAAACAGAAACATCCTTTCCAATTTTCCGGTTTCTGAATACCGGCGCATTTCTGATTTTCCCTGGACTTGTTTCGCCGGTTGCAACATTTGTAATCAACTTCATTTCCGGATCCAACAAAACTTTAACAGTGACTTCTTTATCAAGAAATGATTCCACTACAAACGAATTATTGTCGTATACTATCAAACTTACTTCACCCGGACCTTCCATCTGAACATTCAGGTTTCCTGCCACTGTTTGCCGCAATTGATTTAAAACGTTATCCGGTAAAATATATAAATCGATAAAATTATCAGGGATGGTCCACACATAAAATTTTCCTTTTGAATAATCGGCAGAATGTAGTATTGGCCAGCCGTTGGTATCGTCACGCGCTGAAATAATTTCCCACGAATCATTGGTGAGGTAATTTATCTGTGGAATAAGAATTTCTTTACCAATTGTGGAAGTCGGTCCCCAACCCGCCGAAAATTCCTTCACGTTTGCTTTCCGGTCGGTCACACGCAGCTCCACAATATCTTCAATACCCCTACCTTCCATTGCTTTATAAAATCCTGAAGTCACTATCACATTTCCACCACGTTTCAATTGCGCTTCTATTTTATCCACGATTTCCGGATCGAACGATGCAGTTTGAGTGAGTAAAACCACCGGTTCATTTTCAGGAAACTCAGGAACCATTTCGATGGGAATTCCAATCATTCCGATATAATTCTGCAAAAAATCCTCGCCAACCGAATGGAAGGGTTTGTAACTTTTTACACCCACCGGTTTTCCGAGGGCGCCCAAAACATTATCCACAATTTCGAGTGAATAACCGGCTGCCCGAGCCATTGTTACCGGTTGAAAGGTGCTGCCGTCCTCCAGTTTAACCGGTTCCATCATTTCATCGAAATCGAAAAGTGAACCACTCCCCTGCCATTCAGCCCGCAGGTTTTGACGCAGCGGGTAACGCATTTGCCTGATATCAAAAAGTGTAATTTCCGGAGCTTTAGCAAATAATGTCATCCAGAGTTGTTCTGCATACCGATCCATATAACGCAACCCTCCGGTATCGACCCAGCCCCCTCTGTTCTCCCCGGGTTTTAAGTTCTCGAAATATCTGAAAACTTCATAGCTAAGATATTGCTGCAAATGCTGATTCGACGAGCGGTCGCGGGTTTCGGTGCCGGTATAAAGCCCATCGAATAATTTCGGTTCGGCTTCAAGATTAAATCCCAGTCCCTGAAAATGTTCGTACCAGTTTGGGTATTTAATTACTACTTCCACATTTGGATTGATTGCTTTCGATGGATTAATGACCAAATCAACCGCCGCATTCTTCATCAGTTCCAGCCGGTAATCTGTCCAGCTTTTATCACCTTTTGCCTCGATACACAAATCGCATTTGCAACTGGTAAAGAAAAAATCATCTAGTATAAATTCATTAAAATTTTTGGCAGTATGTTCTGCAATTTCCTTTACCTTTTGCCTGTTCTCAGGATTGGTGTAACAGAACGTTTGGAAATTGTTGCTTTCGTCTATGGTATAGGTAATTCCACCAGCCACTTTTACACCATGATCCTGAAAAAACGCTTTGGCTTGCTCCAGCGTTGCATCATCAACAATTAATAAATCGCGATGGGTTTCCAGGTAAATTTTATCCACATGAACCTGTTTCGAAAGTGTATCCCAAACTGATTTCAACCAGTTTGGATCACTCATTTTCTCCACTTCATAGGCGCGGCAATAAACAGCAACATTAAAATTTTGATAGCGCTGAGCGGAGACTGTAAAAAAGCAGGTCCCCAGTAAAAGGGTGATAAAAATCGATTTTATATTTTTCATCATTGAAGAAGTTTAGTTGGTTGTACAATACGTTGTTATATTGAGCGTAGTCGAGACATCTTTATCAATATGTTAGATTCTTCGACTACGCTACCAATGACAGATTTGCTTAACATGTTGTATTTAAGTAACTTTTTAAATTGTTTACAATTGCTGGTTTACTCTTTTTTAGTATCCTACCAAATATTTTATGTTACTAATCCGAAATAATACAATTCTGTACAAACAATGGAACTACGAATCCTCATTTGTTTAACGATAATTTATTAGAAGGCTTTTCCCTCGTGAGGGAAAATGGCGTAAGCCAAAAGGGTAAAGCAACTCAAATTAGTATCTTATTTACCCCTCTCCCGCTGGTTTCTCCCCTTGCAAAGGGGAGATTAATCTCACTAAAGAACTGTAAACCATTAACGCTTTACTGTCATTTACTCATTATGCCCAAAAAATTTTGGGTTAGCACTCAGAATGATAGTTTATCCTTTCACCTCAATCCACTTTAAATTTTACTCCTTCTTCTTTAAGAGGATTGTCTTTCAATTTGAATGAATTCCCTGACTTATCAAGCGAAACTTCCACCAGTTTCTGGTCGGAAGGCAAACAAACATATCCCTTTACCGTTTTTGCATCGGCGGCATATGTTTTCAGTTCAATATTTGACCAGTCCATATCTTTTGTAGATTGCGCCAGTTTGATATGCGGGATTACCGCTCCGTCACGTACAAGTGCAACCACCGGAATTTCACCGGCGTCAATATGATGCCATCCTTCGTTGTACACTTTGCCGGTCTGGTAATCGATCCATTTACCGTCGGGCAGGTAAACATCGCGGCTGTTAACACTTTCAAATAACGGAGCCACCAGCATGTCCTGACCGAAAAGGTATTCGTCATCAATCAGCCACGAGCCGGCATCGTCCGGGTATTCCACAAACAAAGCACGCATCATTGGCAAGCCGTTTTCGCTTGAATGTTTTGCCTGCGCATAAATATACGGCATCAATCGGTAACGCATATTGTCGGCCAGCCGGAATGCATCATTGAAACTTTCATTATATTCCCAGGGTTCTTTTGGCGGTGCTCCATGTGTACGTGAGTGCGATGTTAATAATCCGAACGGTAACCAGCGGCGGTAAATATCTTCCGGTGTGCGCTGAACAAATCCGCCAATATCGTGGCTCCAGAATGTAAATCCTGACAGTCCGATGGATAAACCGGCACGCAAAGTTGCAGCCATTGCAGTATTGGTATTGGCAGCGTCGCCACCCCAGTGCAGCGGATAGCGCTGGCTTCCGGCCCAGGTCGAACGTGCCCAGATGATAGTGTTTCCTGTTACTTCTTTTGTTATATCGGCCACAGCTTTGTTGTAACGCAGCGGGTAAAGATTGTGCTCGTAAAAACCGGTACGGCCAGATGCATACAATCCGTTTGCCGGTGCAGCTTCACCAAAATCAACTTTTATTGCACCAACGCCAAGATCAAGTAACCCTTTAATTTTTCCCTGGTACCATTCTATTGTATTCGGATTCGAAAAATCGAGCACTGCATCCTCATAAGGCACATTTCCTTTTTCATTTTTTACAAACAGCCCCTTTTTAATGATTTCGGGAAACAAATCGTTTTTCGGTACAAAATAAGGCAACTGCCACAAGCTCACTTTGAAGCCCATTTCGTCCAAATCGCTGATCATATCTTTTGGATCGTTAAAACGTGAAGGTGCAAATTTATAATCGCTCCGCCAGTCGGTTTCAAACCAGCCGGTATCAAAATGGATGACATCTGACGGTATTTTGTTTTCGCGTAATTGGGCGGCAACTCTTCTTCCGTCTTCTTCAGAAAAATAGGTAATGCGGCTCATCCACAATCCGAATGACCAGAGTGGCGGCATAGCAGCTTTCCCTGTAAGGTCGGTATATTCATCCAGAATTTCTTTGGGTTCACCCAGGAAAACAAACAAATCGAGTGCTTCATCACCTATCATTAGTGACATTACGCCATCGAAATATTTTCCAAAATCGCAGGTAATTGGCGTTGAGGTATGCATAAACATTCCGTAACCGCGGCTGCTCATAAAAAACGGAATGGGTTTGTACATCGATTCATTTTGTACTCCGTTGGCATCGTCGGTCCAAAGTACCACTTTTTGTCCGCGTTTATTAAATCCCTTAAATGTTTCGCCTAAACCATAAATTTTTTCTCCCGGAGATAAGGTGAAAACCGCGTCCATGCTGCGGGAGTAGTCTGAAGAACGGCGGACATAAGAAAAAGGATGAACCGGTGTAAAAGTGCCGCTGTTATCGGCAGCATGATTGGTTTGGGTCAGCAGTTTTCCATTTGCATCATAAAATTCCACATGCCACGGAAAGGTGCGCAGAATGACCGAACCATACTCACTGGTGTACTTATGACCACCATCAATTTTGGTATATTTCCATGAATTATCTTTTGGGGCAAAACCATTTACAAGCATCAGTGACTTTTCTTCGGGACCAACTTCAAATCCTGATTTCATGCGGATACGCACTGTTTTCGGTGATACAAATTCAAGAAAAAACGGAAGCTTCGGATTTGCTTCGTACTCCACTCCCGGGAATTCATTGCCTTCAACAGGTTTTAATCCTGCCAGCATGTTATTGAATGCCTGCCGGGTGGCATAAGCATTTCGCTGCCATTTTACAACACCTTGTCCGGTTTCAGGATTGAATGAAGTAAGACTGTCGGCCAAAAAATAGGTATTTGAAAAATTTCTAAAATCTTCACTGATATCAATGGGTTCATTTAACAATTTTTGATTTGAAGCGCCGGAAGATGGCGGAATCTGGGCAACTGCTTCTCCGGCTATCCAGAAAAACAAAAAAATTACAATTAAATTTTTCATCTGTACAAATTTTAAAAGTTTCTAATTAGCTGTCGGTTAAACTTTATTTCTTTCAACCACTTTCTCACCCGATGCCCGTCTGACCATCGGGCAGGGAACTCACATTTAATTTGTTCATCGATATTTGTGTTTTTCTGCAAACATGTTCGTTTCATGATTAAATATTTACGTTTTAATACGTTGATGTTGTTTATTCTTTCACAAAATTTGTCATTTCAATAAAGAAGGAGAGATCTTTTATCCATTAAAGAGATTTCTCATTCGTGCCTCATTGCCAATGACAGAATTGGGAACCGCATTTTCCAAATCCGGTGTTGAAAAGTTGGAGTTGGAAACTCCAGCTCCCGCATTTAGTTCATTTCAATTTCAGCGGTTACCGGTTCAAGCCCTTCGGCAGAAGCTGTTAAAACAGCTTTCCCAGTATTATCACCAGCCTGTACGACTACCAGGCATTTCCCGTTGAACGCTTTTATTGTTGATCCTTTCATCGGTTCGTGGCTTACCGGATTTCCGTTGTCTACACCCACAATTTTTGCATCACCTTCCACAGAAAACTGAATTTGATTTTCTGCATTCGGAACAGGTATTCCATTTTCATCAAGCAATTCAATAGTAATAAACGATAAATCTTCACCACCGGCAGAAATATTGCTGCGATCGGCAGTAGCTTTTAATTGCGCCGGTTTACCGGCAGTTTTTATTTCTTCTTCCAAAACAACTTTACCATCGGTTTTGGAAACTGCTTTTAAAGTTCCCGGTTCAAAGAGGACCTGCCAAACAATATGCAATTCATCGCCAACCTTGCTTTTTGTCCCCAGTGATTTTCCGTTGAGAAAAAGCTCCACTTCTTCAGCATTTGTATAAGCCCAAATATCTACCATCTGCCCCGGCTCCCAGTTCCAGTGCGGAAAAATGTGCAGCACATCTTTATCCGTCCACTCACTTTGATACATGTAATAAACATCTTTTGGAAAACCAGCCAAATCTATAATTCCAAAATAGGAACTTCGTGACGGCCACCAGTATGGCGTGGGTTCACCTAAATAATCGAAACCTGTCCAAATATAAGTTCCTGCAATGTGGTCGTACTTTTTTACAATCTTCCAACTCTCTTCATGAGTCGAACCCCATGGAACATGGCAATTGTCGTAAGACGAACATTGCTGCTCCGGATTCCCGAACGGTTTTCCTTTCGAAGGGTAACTGTCAGGCCAGATAAACATACTGTCGGAAGGCATCTGGTAAAAACCTCGCGTCATTAAACCGGAAGTTGATTCAGATACTATGAATTTTTTACCCGGAAAGGATTCATGAAAATTGGCAAAGTTTTCCTGATGATAATTAAAACCATAAATATCGAGCGCCCCTGACTTGAACAAATTGTTCCAGGGATTTACCTCGTTACATGCTGCAGTTACAGGACGGGTTGGGTCAAGGTTTTTAACGATGTTGGCCAATTTGGTGGTCAGCAGTGAATTCACTGACATTTCGCCCGAATTGATAACACTTTCATCTACATTTTTGTCGAAGTTCAGCAGAAAATTAGCTTCCTGAATATCCAGTGTATCAGCACCAACATGATCCCACTGCTCCAAAACTTCATTTCCGATGCTCCACATCATTACTGACGGATGATTCCGGTCGCGCAAAATATGGTCAGTCAAATCGCGTTCATGCCATTCGGGAAAATAGCGGGAATAGTCGAATGGTGTTTTCTTTTTCCGCCACATATCAAAAGTTTCATCCTGTACTACAAATCCCATCCTGTCGCACAAATCGAGCAATTCGGGTGCCGGTGGATTATGCGAAGTGCGGATTGAATTGCAGCCCATTTCCCTGAGAATTTCCAACTGACGCTCCAAAGCGCGGGTATTAATTGCAGCCCCCAGGCATCCCAAATCGTGATGCTGGCAAACCCCCAGCAATTTCACTTTTTCCCCGTTTAATGAAAACCCTTCATTCGCGTCGAATTCAAAATAACGAATCCCAAAATTGGTTTCATACTTGTCAGTTAGTTTGCCGTCGTTGTATACTTCAGATATCGCTTTGTAAAGCACCGGATTTTCGATGCTCCACAAATCAGGATTATTTATTTCAAGGTTTTGTGAATAATTGATTTCTGAACCTGTATCAATGGACTGAGCCGATTCAACTTCTGCAACCAATTTTCCATTGTTATCAAAAATCAACGTTTTAAGCGTTGCATTCGCCGGATTATCCATACGGTTTTCAACTTTTGTTTCCACCGAAACGGTTGCTTTTTCTTTACTGACTTCGGGAGTGGTAACAAATGTCCCCCAGTGATCCACAAATAATTTGCCCGTTTTTACCAGCCATACATTCCTGTAAATTCCGGAACCTGAGTACCAGCGGGAGTTAGGTTGTTCAGAATTATCAACTTTAACCGCAATCACATTCTCTTTGTCGCCATAATTAAGAAATGGTGTCAATTCGTAGCGAAATGAACTGTATCCGTAAGGCCGCATTCCCAGATGATGCCCGTTTATCCATACTTCGCCTTTTTGATAAATACCATCAAAATCGATAAATACAAGTTTTCCATTTTCCGATTCCGGAAGCTGAAAGCTTTTACGGTACCAGCCAATTCCTCCGGGAAGTGCCCCTCCACCGGGTGATGCCGGATTTTCGCGGCTGAAATCACCTTCAATGCTCCAATCGTGCGGAAGGTTTAAAACCCGCCAGCCCGAATCATCAAACCCGGAAGTAACATATTCATCCGAATCGCCTAAATTAAATTTCCATTCTTTGGTAAATTTTTGCCTGCTGCGTTCACTTTCCGGGCTGTTGTTACAAGCTGTAGTCAGGAATATTACTGTTGAAAATAAAAGAAAACACAATCTCATTGCAAAACGGTTTAAGTTGAATGCAAATATAGAAAAATATACAGGTTATGATATTGTTCTTATAACAATAAAGGGGCAGGAAAAAAAACAGCAAAAAAATTAAATACTGAACAGCAGCAGGTTATTCAAAATCAAACAATAAATCTGTCTGCAAATCTCCCGATTTGAGTTTCTTCTTTTCCTTTTTCCTGAAAACATAAACCACACCATACTGCTGAGCCCGCTGCCGCCTGATTTTAGAAGGTTCCGCTCCGAAATTTGCTTCAATTTCATTCCACAAACGGCTGATAAATTCATTGGTTGACTGGCGCAACTTCTGCATTCTCTCATACGAACGTAACGTATTTCTTTTCAGGTTTTTCTGAAAGATTGCAGCCTCATTGAATTTTTCGACATTTACTTTCACAAGGGCTATCGAAGGACTATAAACAGGGCTGCCACCTTTTTGCATACGTTTTTGTTCACCGGCAATTATATTGTTTCCCCATTTAAGCAAATCTTCTTCGGTGTTTAATGAAGGTACATTTCCTTTTATTTCATCAAGTTGGTAAAAAGTCAAAATCTCTTCTTTCAATTCACCACGTTGAATGGTCATGAACAAAACCTGAATAAAATGCATAACGTACAACTGCGCCTTATCAAAAACTTCCTTGTAATTTTTATTTTTCTCCGACTGAACCTGAATATCGGCCTCATACTGTTTTAATGCATTCTCAAAAGTAGTGGAAACTGCTTTAAGTTCTTCCAGGGCGTGATTGGAAAACGCCAGTTTTTTTACGTCTTTATCTGAAGCAATTTTCAGTGCTGCATTCATGGCGCGTATACGGGCTTTATCGGTAGTTGGTAATCTTCTGTATGGCATAAATTAAAAATTGCTTGTACGAATTTACAAAATGCCGGTGATGATTTCCGTTATTCGCCAGATTAATTTTATACACAATAAATGGTGAATAATGAAAAATGCAAACAATCAGACAAATACATTTATAAAAAACGAAGCATGTTTATAAATTCATGATTTTGAAAATTAAAAAAGCCTTCCCGTTGCTGAGAAGGCTTGCAATTATTTATACAATAAATTATTCGCTTAATTTTGCTCCCAAAAACTCACGGTTTAAACGTGCGATATTCATTACAGAAATACTTTTGGGGCATTCCACTTCGCAGGCCCGGGTGTTGGTACACCCCCCAAAACCCATTTCGTCCATTTTGGCCACCATCCTTTTAGCCCGTTTTTTAGCTTCAATTTTCCCCTGAGGCAGTTTTGCCAAATGTGAAACTTTTGCTGCAACAAACAACATAGCTGACGAATTTTTACATGCTGCAACACACGCGCCACAACCTATACAAGCCGCTGCATCCATTGATTCCTCCACATCTTCATATGAAACAGGAATTGAATTTGCATCGGGGACACCTCCTGTATTGACCGAAATGAAACCTCCGGCCCGTAAAATTTCCTCGAATGCAGTGCGATTAACTACTAAATCTTTTATCACCGGGAAAGCAGCTGCCCGCCATGGTTCTATGGTAATTGTTTCACCATCTTTAAACCTTCGCATGTGTAACTGACAAGTTGTAATTTCGGTGTCGGGACCATGTGCACGTCCGTTTATAAACAGGCTGCAGGTTCCGCATATTCCTTCACGGCAGTCATGATCGAACGCAATCGGATCCTTTCCTTCCTCAATCAACTTGTAATTCAGGATGTCCATCATTTCAAGAAATGAAGAACCGGTTGAAATATTCTCGATAGTATATGTCTCGAATCTTCCTTTATCTGAAGCGCTGTTTTGTCTCCAGACTTTTATGTTGAGCTTTTTAAGAATTTTATCGGCCATCTTTTATAGATTTTGAAGCCCCTCCTAACCTCCCCAAAGGGGAGTGAACTTCCCCCTTGGGGGATAGAGGGAGCTTATTTGTAACTTCTCTGCGTTAATTTCACATTTTCAAAAGTCAAATCTTCCCTGTGTAAAACAGGCTCCTGGTTTTCCCCCTTAAATTCCCAGCACGAAACATAGGTGTAATTTTCATCATCACGACGTGCTTCACCTTCTTCGGTAGCGGATTCCTCCCGGAAGTGACCTCCGCAAGATTCGTTTCTGTCTAAAGCATCGCGTGCCATAAGTTCACCGATATCAAAAAAATCAGCGACCCGCCCGGCTTTTTCCAATTCCGGATTCAGGTTGTTCATTTCGCCTGTAATTTTTACATCTTTCCAGAATTCAGCTCGAATTTCCTTAATCTCTGTAATTGCTTTTCTCAATCCTTCAGCATTGCGAGACATTCCTACATAATCCCACATCACTTGCCCCAGTTTTTTGTGGAAATAATCAACCGGTTTGGTGCCTTTTATATTAAACAGTTTTTCCAGCCTTTCATTTACAGCCTTTTCGGCTTCCTCAAATTGGGGAGCATTAATATCGATTTGCGGAGTCATAATTTCATTCGCGAGATAATCGCCAATGGTGTACGGAAGAATAAAATATCCGTCAGCCAATCCCTGCATTAATGCTGAAGCACCCAAACGGTTTGCTCCATGATCGGAGAAATTTGCTTCGCCGATGGAATACAAACCAGGAACAGTTGTCATCAAATTATAATCAACCCAGGTACCACCCATTGCATAGTGGATAGCCGGATAAATCATCATCGGTTCCTTATACGGATCAACATCTGTTATTTTTTCATACATCTGGAAAAGGTTTCCGTAACGTGCCTTAATCACATCTTTTCCCAAACGGTTTATTGCATACTGAAAATCGAGAAAAACAGCTTTACCCTCGGCATTAACACCATAACCTGCATCGCAACGTTCTTTGGCAGCGCGTGAAGCCACATCTCTCGGAACAAGGTTACCATAAGATGGATAACGTCGTTCGAGATAAAAATCACGATCTTCATCCGGAATGTCGTTAGGACGTATTTCGCTTTTTCGCAATTTTTCAGCATCTTCTTTTTTCTTCGGAACCCAAACCCTTCCGTCATTTCGTAACGACTCCGACATCAAAGTCAATTTTGATTGCTGATCGCCATGAACAGGAATGCAGGTTGGATGAATCTGCACAAAACACGGATTCGACATTACCGCCCCTTTTTTGTAGCATTGCCAGGCAGCCGATCCGTTACTTCCCATCGCATTTGTTGAAAGGAAAAAAACATTTCCGTATCCACCTGTTGCAACTACAACTGCATGTGCACCAAAGCGTTTTATATTACCTGTTACCAAATCGCGTGCAACAATACCCCGTGCTTTTCCGTCAATTTTTACCACATCGAGCATTTCGTGGCGACTGTACATCTCCACATTTCCTTTTGCAATCTGGCGGTTCAGCGCCTGGTAAGCTCCCAGCAACAATTGCTGGCCGGTTTGACCGCGGGCATAAAATGTACGGGAAACCAGTACGCCCCCGAAAGAACGGTTGGCCAGTAATCCACCGTATTCCCTGCCAAAAGGAACACCCTGTGCCACACACTGATCAATAATATTTGGTGAAACTTCGGCAAGCCGGTAAACATTGGCTTCGCGCGAACGGTAATCGCCCCCTTTTATGGTATCGTAAAACAATCGGTATACCGAATCGTTATCATTCGGATAATTCTTGGCTGCATTAATGCCGCCTTGTGCAGCGATTGAATGCGCACGCCTGGGGCTGTCCTGGTAACAAAAAGCTTTTACCTTGTATCCCAGTTCAGCAAGAGAAGCTGCTGCAGATGCGCCTCCCAAACCGGTTCCAACAACAATAATTTCAAGTTTACGTTTGTTGGCCGGACTAACCACTTTTATTTTTGATTTATGTTTGTTCCACTTTTCAGCCAAAGGGCCTTCCGGTATTTTAGAATCTAATATGCTCATAACCACATCCTTTTTCAGCATTAAAATTTAATAAGAAAATACAAAGGAATAACAGAAAATCCTACAGCTACTATAACGGCGTAAATTTTACCAATTACCTGCAATCTTTTCATCCAATGTTTGTTATTGAGGCCGAGTGTCTGAAAAGCCGACCAGAAACCGTGGGAAAGATGAAATCCAAGCAAAATTGCTCCGATCACATAAAATATATCATAAATTAAACTGTCCTTAAACAATTCGGCAATTAAAGTGTAGGTATTTTCCATTTCCACACCGGAAATAGTAGCCGGGTCCATTGCATCCGGATTAAACCGGATAACCCAGTAAAAGTTTATGATGTGGATAATCAAAAATACAAGAACCAATGCACCAAGTACGAACATATTCCGGGATTCCCAGGTACTGTTTGCCCCCGGATTTTTCTTGTTATATTTTACAGGCCGCGCTTTCCAGTAACGGTATTCGAGTATAAACGACCATAAAATGTGAATCAGAAAACCCAATCCCAATATAGGCTCCATAATTCTGACAGCAGGATTGGTAACCATAAAATGAGCTGCCTCATTAAACAAGTTGCCGCGATCATCAAAAATTAACAGCAGGTTTACTGTCAAATGCACTGCCACAAACAATATCAGAAAGAGTCCGGTTATACTCATTAGAAACTTTCTGCCAATAGAAGCATTTAGAAAATTGCTCATATTTTGATATTTAATTTTGGTTGTTTTAATAATAAGGCACAAAAGTAGATGAACAGTCTGTTACTCCCAAAAAGGAAGGTCGAAAATAACTAATTTAAATTGTTTCTAAGAATATTTAAATTGAATATTTACACAACGTTAATCTGATTTCAAGTAACACATTCTGCAAATGTAGATTATGAAAACTCCCTGAACGATTTATTCCAATCGCGAAGTGTAAACCTGTCGGTTAATGCCACAAGCTCGGTTGGGCTAAAATGGTTTTCAGTTTGTTTTATTTCTATTATATCGAATGTGCATTGTACAGCTACTGTTTGTCCCTCCTTCAGATTCACAAATCCTTTGATTCTAAAGGCCTCAGGAGCCCAGTTGTGTAAAAATTGCTGCAATGCTTCCCGTGTAAGTTTCCTGCCGCTTTTTATTACCATTGAATTTATATCGGGCCGGGGCATGGCTTTAACTTCCCCAAAATATATTTTATTCAGTGCATTGATTCCCAGGTTGAAACTCACCCGGCAAAATTCGGTGGAAATTATTTCCGCAAAAGGGTTGATTTTTTTAATTTCTTCCTGAATGGCTGAACTATTTTTACCGGCAACATCAGTTTTGTTAATCAGTACCACATCGGCCATGCGCAACTGATGGCTTACACGCTGTTTCATTAATCCGAGTTTGGCGAAATTTGGCGCATCTACAATGCACCAGTTGGAAGCCAGGTAAATTTTTTCTGCTAATTTTCCTGCCGAAATAACTTCTGCAATTGCAGTGGTGTCGGATAATCCGGATGCTTCAATGATTAGCACTTCGGGTTGATGCTGATCGATAAATTTCTCCAGCGACCGGACAAAATCGCCCATCAGGCAAACACAAAAAACAGATCCGTTATTGATTTCAAGTAAATCAAATTGAGCACCTGATTGCTTTAATTCGACGCCATCAACATTTGCCGGTGCAAATTCATTCTGAATTATTCCCAGTTTCACTTTTCCTGAAAATTCCTCAATGATTCTTTTCAGGAAAGTGGTTTTACCGCTTCCCAAAAAACCGGAGACAATATGAAAGGGTATTTTTTGCATTTCTTCCGTCATTCCCGCGAAGGCGGGAATCTGCTTCAATTTATGAGACTCCCACTTACGTGGGAGACAATCCTGTTGTTACTTTTTATCCACTATCTGTCGTACTCTTGAAATATGCGCCGGAGTAGTACCGCAGCAACCACCAACTATATTGGCACCGGCAGCAATTATTTTTGGAACCAAACCTGCCATTTCATCCGGTGTTTCAGGGAAAACCGTTTCGCCATCGCGATACACGGGCATACCGGCATTGGCATGAACCAGTACCGGAATTTCCTTATTTGCTTTCCGTATCTCTTCCACAATTCCAATCATATTGGCTATTCCGTTTCCGCAGTTGGCGCCAATTAATTCAGCCCCCGCACCGATGATTGTATTTACCATGTCAACGGGTGCAACGCCCATCATCGAGCGAAATTCACCATCAACAGTTTTTTCAAAAGTCATGGTGCAAAATACTTCACACTTTGTATTTTCCCTGGCTGCCCGGATTGCAATACATGCTTCTTCCAGATCGGTCATGGTTTCAATAATAATTGCATCGGCACCACCGGCTTCCAATCCCTTCACCTGTTCTTTAAACGCTTCATAAAGTTCATCTTCAGTAACGTCGCCCATCATCAGGATTTTGCCCGTTGGGCCAACCGACCCCAGCACAAATTTGTCGTCTGCAGCTATTCGGCTGATTTCCGCTGCTGCTTTGTTTATCTCGAAAACTTTGTCTGCAAGCCCGTACTTTACAAGTTTAAATTTTGTTCCGCCAAAGCTGTTGGTTTCAATCATATCGGCGCCGGCATCAATATAACTTTTTGCGATATCCAGCACATCATCCGGATGTGTTAAATTCCATTCCTCAGGACACTCGCCGGGCTGCATTCCTTTTTGCTGCAGAAAAGTCCCCCACGCACCGTCGGAAACCATGACTTTTCCTTTTTTTATCTGGTCGGTTATTTTACCCATTATAAAATCGTTTTAAGGGTTAAAACCCTTTGAGTTTGTTATCTTATTCTCACCGGCATAAATGCCGGTGTTAGTCACTTCTTTTACGAACCACTCTATTACTTGCAACTTTATATTACTCTATCTGACTAACCCTGGCATTCATGCCAGGGGTTGAATAGTATTGAATGGTTACCCGGGCTTTAGCCCTTCATCTTAAAATTCTTTATACTTCTGTCTCCCTTTCTTTCACCTGTGGTCAATATCAATTAAAGGCATTAGTTAACTTCTTTAAATAACCATTCTATTACTTGCAACTTTATATTACTCTATCTGACTAACCCTGGCATTCATGCCAGGGGTTGAATAGTATTGAATGGTTACCCGGGCTTTAGCCCTTCATCTTAAAATTCTTTATACTTCTGTCCCTTTCTTTCACCTGTGGTCAATATCTATTAAAGGCATTAGTTAACTTCTTTTACAAACCACTCTATTACTTGCAACTTTATATTACTCTATCTGACTAACCCTGGCATTCATGCCAGCGGTTGAATAGTATTGAATGGTTACCCGGGCTTTAGCCCTTCATCTTAAAATTCTTTATACTTCTGTCCCCTTTCTTTCACCTGTGGTCAATATCTATTAAAGGCGTTAGTTAACTTCTTTAAAGAACCACTCTATTACTTGCAACTTTATATTACTCTATCTGACTAACCCTGGCATTCATGCCAGGGGTTGAATAGTATTGAATGGTTACCCGGGCTTTAGCCCTTCATCTTAACAAACCCATACTTCAGCATAAATTCATTGTATTCATCTTCCCAGCTTTTCACCCTGTGATGCTTTTCCTGATTTTTAATATATTCACGAACCTTACCAACTTGCGAATCACTTACCGATACAGCAAAATATTCATCTGCCCATTCAAATATTCCAGGTACCAGATTGTTTTTATTTATCCACCAGGATGATTCTCCCTTAATTAGCTGAATGTCTTTTGAAAGCATATGATCCGCATTTAATGATATCACAGAATGAATATGTTCTTTATGTCCATTGATAAAATTCAGGTATATTCCTTTATCTTTTGCATTTTCTCTAATGTGATTCAGGATAATCGACTTATTTGAATCAGTAAGAAAAGGCACCCGTTTTTTTGATCCCCAAACACAGTGGACCCAAATTCTGACGTACGACATTAAACAAATATTTGTGGCTAAAGCCGGATTAATTTATCTCTTCGGCCCTGGCATAAATGCCAGAGTTAGTAAACCTCTTTTACATGCTGTTCTGCAAAATGAAATATCACAATTTTCCAGCTAATTTACTAATTATCTTACAATTCTTTTAACCATTCTTTTATTACATCGAGTGACGGATTATTGCCTTCGGATTTTAATTTGTATTTTACTGAAACTACCGCCGGTCCTTTTACAACGCCAAAAGTAGCCATTTGAGACTTGTCGGATATAATTTTTAATTCAATATCCTTTCCAAGTTCTGTAGATGCACGGTTGATTTTTTCTGTAAGCTCCTTACATTCCTCCTTCTCTTCACACAAAACAAGAATTTCGCTGCGTTTGGATTTTATTTTCAGCCTAAGCTTTTCATTGATCCGCTTCTGAATAGCAGCAATCAATTCTCCGCGAGGCGGTATTTTTGATACAAAAGCAATCTTCCCGTCGATACAAATGGTCGGAATATTTTTTACCATAAGCGATGACATGAAGGTTACAGCTTCCATTTTTTTAATGGCATGCTCGCGCCATTCCACCACCCCTTCAAACTGCGGGGTAACCCGTTTCACCGCTTCCACCATGTACTGACACGGGGCGCACGATTCGGAATCGAGTGTAATGATATCCACAATCACTTTGTCGGCCTGCCCGTATTCTTTCATGTTGAACACTTCCGGCGTATTCTCTTTTTTCTCCAGCGCCCGCACCACATCCTGCTGGTATTCATCGTATACGAGTTCTGTAACTGCCTTCAGATTTTCGGGTGGCGTTTCCATCGGCAGGTCGCATCCGGGAGCAAGAATAAAACCTGTTTTTCCACCCAAATCAAGGCAATTCAGCACATCTTCCCGGACATCGTCTTTGGAACCCATCAGCAAAACAACCGTCAGCCTTAGGTTCCCACCAAAACTGATTCCTTTTTTCAGTGCAATTTCTTTCACATAACAGAGCGGGATATTTTCATCAATTGAAATATTATCGGGCAGACAGTTGCACATGGCTTCGATATTCTGCTGGGCATGACCGCAGACAAAAAATGAACTGAGTTTTTGCCTTTCCCTGACAAAGGAAAAAATCTTCGCCGCAAACGGAGTCACGAATGTTTCAAATGTCAGCGGATCGATCTGGCTTGTCATCGGATCAACAACGGCAATCACATCGCAACCTGCCTCAATTAAATATTCCGACATTTTAAGACCAACTTTTGTACAGAATTCCATCACCTCATTTACTTCATCCGGCGCTTCGAAAAGCTTCACAAAAATATCGGTCCCCATTAAATGAAGTGCAAGAGTGAAAGGTCCGGTAATCAAACCATACAATGCCAATTCAGGAAATTTATTCCGAAGCTGGGCCGTTGCTTCCAAGAATAACCGGAATACGGCCGTCGTTTGGCAGAAGGCAGTTTTAAGTCAGCCAAATTTTTGCCATTTGCAAGCGGATGTGAAACCACTGCCGGCGGATTATGTGGCGACCAGCGCAATTCGCATCCAAGAATTTCGGCCTCAATTTGTAAATCGAAAACTACCGGAATTCCATCGGGATTGTATTCTTCAACTGCTTTACCTACACCTTTTACAATTTCTGCCGATGATTTCAGGTATGTTTCTGAATCAGTTCCGGTTAAAAATCCACCATGAATTCCAACAAACGGTACCCATGGAATTCGTTCAGTTGGCTGAAGCGCAAATGTCTTTTTTAATTAAGTCAAGTCCGTTCATTTTTTAGATTTTTGAGATAGTTAGACACAAGACGTTTATACACAAGACAATTAGATTCAGGATTTTTAGACACAGGACTTTTGGACTGAAGATTTTTGGATGCAAGACGTTTAGATGTAAAACATTTCGATGCAAGACCGGCAAATATGAGATTTTTAATTATAAATTTCAAGAATCAGGACTATCAGTTTATTTAATTCAAAACTGGAAACTGTGAAATAACAAGCAATAAAAACAGGGACAATCGAAAAATTCAGGATATTCAAAACCTTATAAAAGCAAAATTATTGAAATTAATTTAAAGCTCCGGGCCAGGAATCCTGTCATTTCAAACCGAAAACTCCTGTGTCACCGATCCTGCGTCCTGAGTCTCAAATCAGTCTGTTAAATCTTGTGTCTTTTATCCGGCATCTCCAATCTAGCCCTCTACACTTCAGCGCGCTTATGCCACTGCTGCATTTAAAAATTCAACCAATCCCTGCGGATCGGGCGAATAAATGTCAGCACCAATTTTTTGCTTGAAATCATCAGTAACAGGAGCACCGCCTACTGCCACTTTTGCCCCGGGAACTGCATCTTTTATTGCCTTTGTAATTTTCTCCATGTTTACCATTGTTGTGGTTAACAGCGCCGATAATCCTACAAAAGCATTTTCATTTTCCTTAAGCGCCGCAACAAACTGATCAGCCTTCACATCCGTTCCAAGGTCAACGACTTTCCAGCCATTTCCTTCCACCATCATCGAAACAAGGTTTTTACCGATGTCGTGTAAATCTCCTTCAACAGTACCAATAATGAAAGTTCCTTTTTGTTTTACCTCCCCGGAAAGAAAATAGGGCTTCAAATGGATCATTGCGGTACTCATGGCTTTTGCCGACATCAGCACCTGTGGCACAAAAACTTTATTTGCCCTGAATTTAATACCCACTTTTTCCATTCCAACCATCAATCCTTCGGTAAGTATTCTTTGGGCTAAAACTCCTTCATCCAGTGCCTGTTTTGTAAGTTCATCGGCGCCATCCTGACCTTTCATCTGAGGAGGGTAAGGAGAAGCTTTATTAATTTTGCCAAATTCAATGCAATCTGCGATTTTTGAAAGTAGTTCACTCATGATTTATTCTGATTTAGATTTTCCCAGCACATATTTTACAATTCCAATCCAAAAATAGGAATTTCTTTGAAAAAGATGGAAAATAAATAGAAATGCCGAAATTGAAAATAATCAAACGCGTCATCCATCCAGCAAAATTATTACCGAAATAGCAGAGAAACGGGAAGAATGTTGCTTGGTTGTATGTTCAACCTACATCCTCCGCTCTTCAGCCCTGAAAAATGAGAAACCATCAGAACCTTCACCCGTTGACTTCGAAGTCACCGGGTGAATAAGTTTCAGGGAAAAGAATTTATTCACCGGGTGACAAAATAAGTCAACCGGTGAAAAAGAAAGACGAAATACTCTACTGGTAAACTTTTGCACTAAATTCAATCGGATGGATATAAGGGTATTCATTTGTTGTTCACTAATTTCAGGACAAATTGTTTTTTTGATTACGGCAACCCTTTTCGCTAAACAAAGCTTCGGTATATAATTAATAACGCATTGGCGGAATTAATCCTTAATTTATTGAAAGGCAGTTCGACTACGCTCACTGTGACAGTCAGGCTGAGCGTAGTCGAAGTCTGATTACCAGAAAGTTGAAAAATAATTCCGCCAACAGGTAATTCATACAATATTTTAACTAAACTAAAGGTTTAACCGGGTTTATTCCTGTTTTTTAAATTAAAGGGACCTTTCATTATGAGAAGAAACCGATGAAATCCTATCTTTAACGCACAATTTGCAAAACTAAATCTTCATGACAACACCATTTTTGATTTTTATAGTTGTTTCTGCTGTTGCTGTATTGCTTTTCATGGTGCTGAAATTAAAAATCAGTGCTTTTATTTCATTGCTGATTACTTCTGTTTATGTTGGAATTGTGGCAGGAATGCCGCTTTCGGATGTTACACAGGCCATTCAGGACGGGATGGCCGGCACACTTGGTTTTGTAGCCACTGTGGTTGGACTGGGTGCCATTTTTGGACAAATGCTGGAGAGTTCGGGCGGAGCGCAGTCGCTGGCACATTATCTTGTAAAAAAATTCGGTACCGACAGAGCTTCGTGGGCTATGGTCATAACAGGTTTTATAGTTGCCATTCCGGTTTTCCTGGATGTCGGATTTATTATACTTGTCCCGATAATTTACGCCCTTTCGAAAGACACCAAACGTTCGCTGCTTTATTATGGTATTCCGTTGCTGGCAGGTTTGGCCGTTACACACAGTTTTATTCCTCCCACTCCCGGTCCGGTAGCAGTTGCCGATATCCTGAACGCTCAGCTTGGATGGGTAATTTTGCTTGGCATCATTTTGGGATTTCCAACGGCTGTAATTGCAGGGCCCTTGTGGGGAAACTATATTTCGAAGAAAATATACCTGGAGCCACCTTTCGAATACAATCAACCCGGGAAAAAGGAATATGACGAAAACAATCTTCCACCGTTCCGGATGATTGCTGTGATTATTGCTATTCCGCTTTTTTTAATTCTTGTAAATACATTCACAAACATGGCAGTGGAAAAGGAATTGGTTATAAAATCTACATGGACTGATATTCTTGAATTTATTGGACATCCTTTTACTGCTTTGATAATAGCAACATTAATCGCCATTTATTTTCTGTGCATCCGGCGGGGAATGGGAAAACAAAAAATTCTTGATTTAAGTACAAAAGCACTTGGACCGGCTGGAATAATTATATTGATTACAGGTGCCGGTGGCGTTTTAAAACAAATTCTGGTTGATAGCGGAATTGGAAAAATAATGGCCGAATCGATGGCCAACTCTGCACTGCCGCCAATTTTGCTGGCCTGGTTACTGGCAGCCGTGGTTCGGGTTACCCAAGGTTCGGCAACCGTTGCCATGATTACAGCGGCCGGTATCATTGCCCCGGTTTTAAACGAATTCGGATTAAATGATCCACAACGGGCATTGGTTGTAATTTCCATCGCATCGGGTGCTACACTGCTTTCACATGTAAACGACAGTGGCTTTTGGCTGGTTGGAAAATATTTTGGCATGACTGAAAAACAAACCCTGCAAAGCTGGACAGTAATGGAATCGATAATTGCCTTTTGCGGTCTCGCGTTTACACTACTTGCAAGTTTATTTTTTTAGTCCATAATTTCGTAATTAATAATTTTTATTATTTTTACAATTGCTTTAAAGCTTTATTTTACTGATCATTTAAAGTTTCTAAACCATAAAATAAAACAAAAATGAAAAAGTTTCTCTTAAGAAGTGTGAGCATCGTTCTTGCCATCACACTTCTCTCCTCACAAAGTTTTGGTCTGTACGCCAGAGACATCAGTCCAACACCAAAAGAACTCGACGAATCTGTTTTTTCTTTTGACGAAGAATTGATTAACAGTGAACTAAGCGAACTCAATGCATTGGATTCTTATATTGAGGAAAACCAGAATGTAACATTTGCATCATTGGTTGAAGAAGGTAACCCACTGGTTGCCAACATCGAAAACAGTGCTGCGCCAATGGGAATGGCCGATCAGGATGGCGAACCGCCACTTGGTATTCCATCTTTCCTCTGGGGTTGTGTTTTTGGCGTTATTGGTCTGGTTGTAGTGTACATAATGACTGATGAAAATAAAGATGAAACCAAAAAGGCACTTTGGGGCTGCGTAGCAAGTACAGCTGTAGGTGCTGTTATTTACATGGTTGCTTGGGGCGCATGGGCCGCTACCACTGTCGATCCGTATCGCTAGTATTTTTAAAATATAAAAACTGCAAAGGCTGTCTGGTTTTAATCAGGCAGCCTTTGTAACAATTTACCGAAATGAAATTTACATATCATTTATTTTTGTTTGTTTTTATTTTAAGCTTCAACCTTCATTCAACCGCCCAGGATTATTTCAGGATGAGTGCAGATTTCACCACCAAGGCCAAACCTGCGGAAGGCAAAGCCAACCTTACCAAAGGCACAATTTACTACGACAAATACACCAAAGAACTAATTTACGATATCCGTTTCCCCGAAAAAGAAAAATGGGTTATCCAGGATTCAAAAATTTATAAAATAAAGGAAGATTCCATTTATCAATCCGACGAAATTCCTTCAGTAAATGAATTTACTGTATTTCATCTTTGCCTGAATTCAAATCTCTCCTATTTTGGATTGAAAGAGGCAAAATTTGCCATCGATAAAGTAGATAAAAAAGGTGACCTGGTTATTTCGTACTGGAATATTCCGCAGCACATGCAGAAGATGATTAGCAGCATTGCATTGGCCCGCAAAGGCAACAGCCTTTACAGCGTGGTTATTTCGGGCGCCGGCAATAAAATCCTCAGCAAACAGTTTTTTAAAGATTATATTGTAATTGGAGGTTTTGAATTTCCGGGCTCTATTACGCAGATTTTTTATGACGATCAGATGCGCGAAAATTACCAGATAATGGAATTTAAAAATGTTGTTTTAAATGATACCAAAAACGAAGAAAATTATCACTACCGGCTCGATCAATAGCATAATCAGGAATTTTTTTCTTTTACTGATGTTAATAATTGCCAGTGAAAATGGTTTTGCACAGGAAAAAGATCCCTATGGTTTTTCGGAATTGAAACAACTTTTCAAGGCACACGATCACGAAGTAATGAAATACTCCGCCAAAAGCGACAAACCTAAAAATGAACTTGAGTTTATTCTGGCTTCCGGATTTAACACGTATAAGGCTTTTTTTTCGTCGCAGGACAATCCCAGTTGTGTATTTTATCCATCCTGCTCTTCCTATTCCGTGCAGGCATTTCAGCAAAAAGGACTGATAATTGGCACATTTCAGACTTTCGACCGGCTGGCACGCTGCCACCGACTCGTAAAACCAAATGAATATTATTTCGACCCTGCTAAAGAAAGATACTATGATCCGGTTAAGTAAATTTTCTTTACTCTTTGTTCTTATCATTTTTTTCTGGCAAACCGCAAAAGCGCAGGATTTATTCAATGCCGAAAATTCCAGAAAATTTGCCCGTTACCTGTTCACCACACAGCAATATGATTTGGCCGCCAATGAATATGAACGTATTTTAACATTGGAACCCAATGATACATCGGGTTTTATAAGTTTACTCCAGGTGTACCGGCTGGGCGAAAATTGCCAAACATCGTTTAATCATATAAACACGCTGAATGCAAACCGTTTTTTTGGAAACAATAAAATTGCATCGGAATATTTGAAACTTTCGCTAACCTGCAACTGCTGTTACCAGGAAAAGTATTTCAACGAAGCGCTTCATTCGCTCGACAAAAACAACCAGGCATTTTATCGGTTGGGGTTATATGTTTT
Organism: uncultured Prolixibacteraceae bacterium; assembly: GCA_963771595.1. Lineage (GTDB taxonomy): Bacteria > Bacteroidota > Bacteroidia > Bacteroidales > Prolixibacteraceae > CAVYUC01. Next base: position 32,403 of record CAVYUC010000017.1, read on the forward strand.
GTCCGAAAAAAAAGATTCGCTGGATCAGTTCTCCCGGCGCAACAGGGAGTTGCTGATAAACAATTATCCCCTGCTGATGCAAAAAATTGACGACATTGAAAACTTCAACGAAAAATCGCCGGCACTGGCTGCAATCATGTCTGCAATTATTCCGGGAAGCGGCAAAGCATATTCCGGTTTTTGGGGCGATGCAGTGATGTCGCTGGTATTTGTCTCTTCCAATGCCTGGCTTTCGTATAAAGGTTTTAAAAAGAAAGGCGTGGAAAGCGCCAACGGATGGATTTTTGGCTCCATTTCCATGGGTTTTTATCTGGGAAATATCTGGGGTTCGGGAAAAGCGGCAAAAACATACAACCGCATTGAATACGAAAAAATGTACAATGATGCAAAAAGCAATATATATTCTCATTTTTAGTTTTTTCATTGCAGTTACCGCCGATGCTCAGAATATTGAGGAAACGTACCGTTTTGCCAACCGTCAGTTTTCCGAAGGAAATTTCGAGAAAGCCGTAACCGAATACCAGCGTGTAGCTTTTTTTGATTCGGAAAACCGCTACAACGATGTTTACCAAAAAACCGGCGATGCATTTTTTGCCTTGAATGATTTCAACCGTGCCTTTAAAAATTACGATATGGCCGTCCGTTTCAGTAATAACGACAGCCTGAAAACTGAACTGATTTTTAAAAAAGTGAACTGCCTTTTTCAGCAACAAAATTTCATTTTTGCCCTAAACGAATTGTTTGCAATCGCCAGTCCCAATAGTAATTACCTTCAAAATAAATACAACCTGTACATGGGAATCAGTTATTTCGGGATTGAACAATACGATAATGCACTGAACTATTTCAGCAAATTAACTTCTGCCGAATCAAACGAACAGTTAAATGAAATTTTTGCCGGTTTCAAACATTTCAGAAAACGTTTTAATCCCGAAAAAATACAAACCATGAGTATGTTTTTACCGGGACTTGGCCAGTTTTATATGGGAAAAATCGGCAGCGGGTTAAATTCGCTGGTGCTGATTGGAGGAATTGCAACTGCCACAGTTTACATCTGGCAGGTTTATGGCGCGCTCGATGCATTCTTGTCGATGAGTTCGTGGTATTATCGTTATTATTCAGGCGGTTACAAAAATGCAAAAATGCTGGCCATCGAAAAAAATGAGCATAAAAAAGAACAGGTTTACCAAAGTGTTCTATATTTGATGCAAAATAATTTAGAACCCAATCAATGAAATTGCGCTTTTTTGCACTTGTAATATTTGCTCTGGTATTCGCCAGGCCGGTTTATTCGGCCAAAAGCGACAGCATTGTCAATCATATTTTCAAAATGATTTACAATGAACAATATTCGCAGGCCGAAATTGCACTTGCCAAACCTGAACTTCAAATCGATTCATTTTATGCCGACATCCTGAAAATCGACTTATACTGGTGGGAATTTGTTAAATCGAGGGAAAAAGAGAAAAGCAGGAAACTTCATTCCATAATAGACAAATTTAACAGCGCCGAAACAAATTCCGCTGACGGAAAAATCAGGCTGTTAATTGCAAAGTCATATCAAATCAGGTACGAACTGAAACGGTACAATGTTATCGGCGCTTCGTTAATCCGCTCCGACATTAAAAACCTGCTCGATGAAATCAAAAAAGAGAAACTTTATTATGCCGAAAACCGTCTTGAACTGCTTGATTTGTACAGTTCACTGTTTGGTTATTTCGATAATTTAATAAACCCGCTTTTTTCACAATCAAAGAGAAACAGCCGTACCAATGCTTTGGCATCGCTCGAAAAATACACTGCCGACGATGATTTGGTGGTGCAAACACTGGCGTGCTATTTTCTTGGAAAAATATACCTGAACATTGAAAATGAACCTCAAAAAGGAACAGACTGCTTTACACTGCTTTCAAACAATTTTCCAAAAAACGATTACTTTATTGAATTGCTGACAGATTGCAAATCGAAAAGTTAATTGCCACGACTGGTGCAAATAAACACGAGTTTTTGTAATCTTCCGGCTCCTTATTGTTTTGACGGACGGCGTATCCGTTTGCATTTTAAACGATGAATTAAAACCGGCTGACAACAAACTTTTTACCTTTTAAAATGTATTAATTGATGAATAATCAATATGGTACAAAATGAAAACTTTAATTTTTTCTTTTCTGATGTTATTTGCTTTTACTGCTTTTTCACAAAACAGCGGCGGACTGGAAATTGGCGACAAAGTGCCTGATTTTAAAGCCACTGCCGATGACGGATCGACCTGGAGCATCAAAAATAACATTGGCAACAAATACCTGGTCGTTTATTTTTTTCCGGCGGCAATGACAGGCGGCTGCACAAAACAGGCCTGCGCTTACCGCGATCTTCATTCGGACATTGAATCGGCCGATGCAACAGTGGTGGGAGTTAGCGGCGACAGTGCTGACGGACTTGAAAATTTCAAAAAAGCTTACAACCTGAACTTCACGCTTTTATCGGATGAGTCGGGCAAAATAGCCGAAATTTTTGGGGTTCCTACCAGGGAAGGCGGAGAGGTTACCAGGGAAGTTAACGGAATAACGTATAACCTGCAGCGTGGTTCCACCGCCAGCCGCTGGACGTACATTATTGACAAAGATGGAAAAGTAGTGTACAAAAATGAAAATGTTGATGCTTCAATAGATTCAGATCAGGTGCTCAGCTTTCTGAAAAATAATAGCTAAGTTTAAGCTTTTAAAAATAGAAACCAAAATCCGAAAAATGAAAGCAACTGCAATTCTTCTATTCACTCTAACCATTGGAATATTTACCGCCGGAAAAGCAAATGGCCAGGCAAAAGTCAGCAATAGTAATGAAATTGAATTTAGACTAAAGAATCCATCAACAGAAGAAGTTGTTCATATTTTAACCGGCGGAGAAGAAAAATTGGTTATCTCATCGGGAAATACATTTTTACGCATTGTTACTTTCAAAATTGAGGACAACAAAATTTTAAAATTCGCTGGTCCAATCCGGATTATTGAACTCTCCATGACATCGGATTTTGATGGAGACGGGGAAAAAGAAATTACCGATACAATGGCCGTTTTAACAAAAAGCGGAAACCTGAAATTTGTTTTTCACTTAAATGGCGCTGGTTCTGCGCTTCCTCACGGATGGGATTTTTAACTTTTTGAAATTAATCCTGCAACATTTTTTCGGGTAATTCTTTGGTTGTTTTGGCGCCAAGTTTTTTGATGTTTTCGGCCCGGCGGACTAAATTTCCCGACCCGGTGTGCAGCTTGGCAAGCGCCAAATCATAATTCTTCCGGGTAGATTCGAGTGTTTTTCCAAGGTTTTCCATATCAGTTATAAAACCAACAAATTTATCGTAAAGCGCACCGCTCTGACGGGCAATTTCAATGGCATTGCGGGTTTGATTTTCCTGTTGCCACACCGATGCAATTGTTCGCAAAGTCGCCAGTAAAGTGGACGGACTCACAATTACCACCTTTTGATCCCACGCATAGGAAAACAATTCCTGATCTTCCTGAATTGCCAGGCTAAAAAATGCTTCAATGGGAATAAACAGCAACACAAAATCGGGGCAGTTCAGATTTTGGGCCGTTTGGTAATGTTTTTCGCTCAGGCCTTTTATGTGATTTTTTAAACTCTGCAAATGCTCCTTCACCCGCAGCAGCCGTTCGGTTTCGGTGGCGGCATTCACTGCTTTTTCGTAGGCCACCAGCGAAACTTTTGAATCAATAATTATGTGTTTGTTATCCGGAAGGTTGATTACCACATCGGGTTGAATTCGTTTACCATCTTCCGAAGTGTCGCAAAACTGTTTCTGGTAACCCTGGCCACCTTCATTCAAACCTGAGCGTTCCAGAATGCGCTCCAGCACCACTTCGCCCCAGTTGCCCTGTTTTTTCACATCACCCTTTAGTGCTTTGGTAAGGTTACTGGCTTCTTCGCTGATCCGCGCGTTCAAGTCGTATAATTTCTTCAGTTCAGCCCGTAAATCTGTCTGGTCTTTTAATCCTTTTTGATATGTATCTTCCACCTTTTTCTCGAAAAGATGAATTTTTTCTTTCAGCGGATTTAAAACCTCACCCATATTTTTTTGATTGACAGCAGTGAATTCCTCGCTGTTTTTCTTCAGAATTTTATGTGCAATATTTTCAAATTCAGTGGTAAATTTCTTCTGAATTTCTTCCAGTTCGACTTTTTGGCCCTGCAATTTTTCGCGCAGGTTTGAACATTCAGCTTTAATTTTTTCATGATTTACCAGCAATTCCAGTTTTTCGTCTGTTGCTTTAGACAGGTTCTTTCCCAATATTTCCGATTCGTAACGTGCTGATTTTAATCGTTCTTCCCAAACCAGGCTTAATTTTTCAGCCTCATTCATTTGCACACCGAATTGTTTTTCGGTGGCAGCAAACTCATTCTTTAACTGAATGAGTTTTTTCTGATGCCGGTAATTCAGAAAAAGAAAGGTGCCCAATGCGCCGAAAGCAAGTCCTGTCAATAAAAAAAACGTTTCCATTAGGGTAATTTAAGCTGATTTACAGCTGCAAATTAACCAAAAAGGAAACGTTTTCCTGTAGAATAAGGTTACTATTTTACCATTTATACACGATGGAGTTGATATTCATTCCTGCACCCACCGAACAAAAAATTACATAATCGCCTTCTTCCACTTTCTGATCTTCCATTTTTTCTTTCACAACCAGGTCGAGAAGTGTTGGAACAGTGGCGGTAGAAGAGTTTCCAAGTTTCCGGATACTCATTGGCATTATTCCTTCCGGAATATTTTTTTCGTTGTACAGCTTGAAAATTCCATTTAAAATGGCTTCATCCATCTTTTCATTGGCCTGATGAATCAATACTTTTTTGATGTCGTTTAATTCCAGGCCGGCTTTTTCAATACTATCTTTTACCACTCCCGGAACCGTATTAATGGCGTAGATATATAATTTATGCCCTATCATTTTTATAAAAAGCTCATCGCCATCATAATCCGGATTATTTGATTTGCCAAGAGTCAGAAGGTTGGCATACTGTACGGAATCGGACCGGCTAGAATGCGCAAGAATACCCAACGGTTCATCGCTTTCCACAACTTCAACAATTGTAGCTCCGGCGCCGTCGGCATAAATCATACTGTCGCGATCGTGCGGGTCGGAAACGCGCGACAACACATCGGCGCCCACCACTACTCCACGTTTCATGAATCCGCTTTTTATGTAAGCATCGGCCACAATCATTCCCTGTGTCCAGCCTGGACAGCCGGAAACCACATCGTGGCAAATGCAGGAAGGATTTTTAATGTGTAGCTTCATTTTTACTTTGTTGGCCAAACCCGGCAAAATATCTGTCCGCACATTGTTTACATCAATATCGCCAAAGTTGTGGGCAATAATAATAAAATCGAGGCTATCCTTTGAAATCCCTGCCGATTTGCAGGCTTCTTTAATGGCCAGAACCGCAATATCCGAAGTTACCTGGTCTTCGTCAACATACCGGCGTTCTTCAATATTGGTGATGTCAGAAAATTTACGAATAATTTCTTCGTTGGTTTTATCAAAAATCTTTTTGGTTGAAGGGTCGTAAAATTCATAGTCCAAAAAGTGACTGTTTTTTATTATTTTAGGGGGAAGGTAACTTCCGGTTCCAATAATTCTTGTGTATCTTTCTTTTGTCATAATATCTTAAATATCAGCAATCTGGTAATTTTTTAAATCTTTTCAATTCCAATTTGTTTCCGTCAAATTCAGCATACGAAAAGTTGGTTATCCAGTCGCCCAGCAACACGAATCTTGCCGTTTTTTCCAATTCTGCATCAATCATAAAATGACGGTGGCCAAAGATAAAATAATCTACCCACTCCTTATTCAAAAAGTTTTGGGCAAATTTATACATTCCTTCATTCTTAACCTTAAATTCTTCTTTCCGTCCCAACTTGGCCAAACGGCTTGATTTTGACCATGTATGGCCAAGTGACAAAGCGAGGTTTGGATGCAGCCTTGAAAACAACCACTGCAGCGTTTTATTGGAGAAAACTTTTTTTAGCAGAATATAACCTTTGTCATCCGGATCGATTCCATCGCCATGGGCCAGAAAAAACTTTTTACCCATAATTTCAGTCATAAATTCGTTCCGGTGCAGGATAACACCAATTTCTTCCGGAAGGTAATCGTATACCCACAAATCGTGGTTTCCGGTAAAAAAATGAACAGGAATATTTCGGTCGGCAATTTCGGCAATCCGTCCCAAAACACGTGTAAAACCGCGGGGGGCAACTTTTTTATATTCGTACCAGAAATCGAAAATGTCGCCCATCAAATACAATTCAGCAACATCCTCTTTAATTTCATCGAGCCACTGAACAAAAAGCAACTCACGCTCGCGGTTATTGTTAAGTGCAGGTGCTCCCAAATGTACGTCGGATACAAAATATATTTTCTTTTTTGCTGACAAGAATTGACCTTTTACTAATTTAATATTCCGGCAAGCGCTTTATTTAACGCAGTTCCCTTCAAATCCTGAGAAACAATAACCCCTTCCTTATCAAGGAGATAATTATACGGAACGGCTTTAATGTTGTAATTCATCACAGCACTTTTACTTCCCTTCATATCGCCCACATTTGTCCAGCTTAATCTATCCTTGTCAATGGCATCAACCCATTCAATCCGGTTATCGTCCACACTAACCTGGTAGATTTCAAAGCCTTTGCTATGGTATTTTTTATAAGCTTCAGCCAGCGCCTCATTCTGGATTCGTGAATTTTTGTCAACAGCCGACCAAAACTGCAGCAGCACTACTTTCCCGCGCAACGATGAAAGTGCAACTTCCTTTCCTTCAGGATTTGGCAACACAATTTCAGGGCTGTTTTCTCCCTGTTCCCTGATTATTTTTTGGAGCTGTGCATTTTTTTCCTCTTTTAAAAGCTGAACAGTATTTTGATATAGTGATTTCACATGTTCGGATTCGGGATAGATGGAATTCAGCGCAGATGCCGCTACACGCATGGTGTGTAAATCTTTAACCATATAATTCTGCGGGCCCAATTTTTGATAAAGGGCTAAAATACTCGCCATCGAAAATGGATTATTCATTACAAAATTGGTGGAAAACTTTACCTGCTCTTCCACTATTTTATTTTTTTGTTCTTCCCATTGTTCCTGCATTTTATCATATTCAGGATCTCCTATATACAATTTTTTAAGTGACTGTAATGAATCCAGTTTTTTTCTTGTATCGTCAAATTTTGCATTCAATTCCTTTACCTGCATTGAGCCCAGCGAACCTTGTACACTGTACTCGCGGGTGAAATTTGCAAAATCAGCATTAACCATTACCTGCTCTGCTGAATCTACCAGCAACATAATAAACCTGTTATCCTTAAATTTAAGCATGTAAAATGTCGGGAAACTGACTTCGCCATTAAATTCAAATGCCCCTTTTTTATCAATTTTAACCGAATCTACTGTTTCAGGAGACGAAATCAACAACTTGTCAAGATAAATGGTTTTTCCTTCGGCATGCGTTATTGTTCCGCTTATCGAAAATTCATTCTTCTTTTTACATCCACTCAACAGCGAAACAAGCACAATAGAAATTATAAATAACCTGTTGATATTCATACCTTGTTTTTAATTAAAGCCCGTAAAAATAACAAATTCCGGTATACCCGAAATACTAAAAACCGAAAATAACATATTTTAAAGTTTTTGGCCGATAAAGATTTTTTTGCGTGTTTATTGTCCTTAAATTCATGAAAAAATTTTATGTTCGTTGATAATCAAAATTAAGAGGTGAAAATATACCATAATCTGGAAAATTTTAATGCCAAAAATCCTGTTTTAACTATCGGGACTTTTGATGGCGTGCATTTGGGACATCAAAAGGTAATTTTGAAGTTAAACGATTTTGCCCGGAAACATCAGGGTGAGTCGGTTATTTTTACTTTTCATCCCCATCCGCGGATGGTAACTTCACCCGGCGAAAATAACCTTCGCCTGCTTACCACGCTGGATGAAAAAATCCGGCTTTTTTCGAAACTGGATATCGACCACCTGGTTATCTATCCGTTTACAAAAATATTTTCAAAACTTTCGTATTCCGATTTTGTTAAAAAAATACTTGTCGATAAAATTAAAACCCACTGTCTTATTGTTGGTTACGATCATAAATTTGGAAAAAACCGGGAGGGTGGATTCGAATATTTAAAAGAATGTGCCGATCAGTACGGATTTAAAATTGAAAAACTTGAAGCGCTGCTGATTGATAGTATGAATGTGAGCTCTACAAAAATCCGTACGGCGCTCCAGCAAGGCGATATAAAAACTGCCAACCGGTATCTTGGTTATAAATTCATGCTGCACGGCAAAGTGGTTGAAGGTCGGAGAATTGGCAGAAAAATCGGGTTCCCCACTGCAAACATTGAATCGTCGGACGAACATAAAATAATTCCCGGCTATGGAGTTTATGCGGTCCACATTTCAATTGAAAATCAGCAATTTGGCGGAATGCTAAACATTGGAACAAGACCAACTTTTAATAAAAACGCCGACAACAGAAGTATAGAAGTTCATATTTTTGATTTCAGCGGCGACATTTACAACCAGGAAATTACGCTAACATTTATTGATAAAATAAGGGAAGAACAGAAATTTGTCAGTGTACAGGCGCTCGCCGAACAATTACAAAAAGATAAAATTACAGCCCTGCGAATTCTAACCAAATAGAAATTATTTCTTTATCAAAACACACGAAATTGGAAGATGGTCGGAATTCCTGAATTCGAAGGTTTCAAAATTGTAGGACTGAAAACCGGAACTGTGAAAAATGTAATCGATACGAAAAGAAGGAAGTTTCCCAACATATGTTCGCCCCATTCCATGCCCCGAACATACAAAAGCATCTTTTAACTGTTTCTTTATCTGGTGGTACGAAAATGAAGCTGGCGGATCATTAAAATCGCCGCAAACGATAACATGGTAAGGCGATGCATCGATGTACCTGCGGATTTCCCTCACCTGCTCGGCCCTCAATTTATAGGCTTGCTTGAATTTAACTCCCATTTCGCGCACTTCCTTTAAATCCTTCTCTTCGTCAAGAATCTGCGATTCAATTATAGAATAGCGGTGTGGATCAATTTGATAAGACTGAAGGTGAATATTAAAAATGCGAACCGTGTCGCTTCCGATTAAAACATCAGTGTAAATTGATATATTACGTGAATTTTCAAACCTGATTTCGCCCATTCTTAGAATTGGATACCGCGTCATAGTTACTGAGCCAAAAGTGGTACTCGACCGTGCATACTGATAATGATGGATGATACTCAAATCTTCCACGGTTTTTCCAAGATTAAAAATGCTGTTTTTGCGCAATCTTACTTCCTGCAAACAAATAATATCAGCATCCTGTTTTTCAAGAAATCGGGTAATCCGGTCGGCAGTTTCTTTTTGCGATACTTCGCCGTTTACCCCAAAGTGCATTACGTTAAACGAAAGCACTTTTATATCGCCGGCTTCAACCGTTTTTGCATTCAACTGAAAATAGCGGGTAATAAACCCCCATCCTATTACAATGGTGATCAGCGAAATGAGCATGTAGCGCGGTTTTATGATTAACCAGGCCAGAATAAAAACAATATTTACAAGTAAAATTACCGGATAACCCAATCCGAACAAAGAGGGCAGCCACCACTTGTCGGGCGGTATATACACCGATAGGTACGAAAATAAAAGAATAAGTACTATCAGTATATTCAGCGCAATAAGTATGTTAAAAAAAATCTTTCTCACTTCCCGTTTTTCGCTTCAGTAAATTCTATCACAGTAAAATATCCACCATTAAAATCTGTATCTCAAAACCTGTTGAACCCGCACCGAATTAAGGCAATTCATTTTGTGTACCTGTAATTCTGCATTACCAGATTATAAACGGGCTCAGCAATTATTTATGCTAACATATGCAAAAAATAAATGTTTTGTATGTTAAGTTATCAATTTATGTTTTTGTGCAACAAAACATCCTGTCCTTGCCGTTGATGTCCTTTTTTAACCTGATATTTTTAAATTCCGGCCGTTGAAACAACTCCTTTATTTCGCTCCCAAACTGTTCGTTTATTTCGAAAAACAGTTGGCCGCCCGAATTTAAATACTGTAGCGCAAACTCACCTGTTTCCCTGTAAAACACAAGCGGATCGGCATCGGATACAAACAAGGCTTTTCCCGGTTCATGTTCCAGTACATTCGGCTGCATTTGTGCTTTCTCCAACTGCCGCACGTACGGTGGATTGCTCACCAGCAAATCAAAATTTTCCCATTTTCTTTCCCTGAAATTTAAAAAATCGGCCCTTTGAAAATGAATCTCCAGCCGAAGGTTATCCGCATTTTCTGCAGCTGCTTTCAATGCATCTTCCGAAATATCAACTGCCGTAACTTCTGCAGGCTTTATATTTTTTTTCAGGGCTAGCGCAATGCAGCCGCTGCCGGTGCCAATGTCCAGTATTTTTGGGGCTTCCGGTTTATTTGATTCCAGAATCCACTGCACCAGTTCTTCCGTTTCGGGCCGCGGAATTAATACGGCCGGATTCACTTTCAGTTTTAAACCATAAAATTCGGTCTCCCCAAAAATATATTGTATAGGCTCGTAACGTTTTAATCGCCCAACAATTTCTTTAATTTTTTCTTTTGAAGGAGTATCAATTTTTTCATGTTTTTTCAGCATGAAAGTCGTATAACCGAATCCGCAAACCTGTTCGAAAATGATACGGGTAAAGCCGCTGATTTCTGATTTGGGGTAATATTCAGCCAATTCTCTTTCGATATATTGAATAGTCGTCTGCAATCTATTACTTTTGCGTGTAAAGTTAATTTTTCCTGGTAAATTGAAAACAAAACAAAAATACATGGAACGCTGCATTGAGTTGGCTCGGCTGGGTGCCGGCAGTGTTGCGCCCAACCCGATGGTGGGCTGTGTAATTGTGAACCAGGGAAAAATTATCGGCGAAGGATTTCATCAGAAATACGGCCATGCACATGCCGAAGTGAATGCAGTAAATTCAGTCAAAAATCCTGAATTGCTCAGGGAAAGCAAATTGTATGTTTCGCTGGAACCCTGCGCCCATCATGGTTTAACGCCGCCATGTTCTGATCTTATTGTCGAAAAAAAAATTCCGGAAGTTGTTATTGGGACAATTGATCCGTTTTCGGAAGTTGCCGGGAAAGGAATTGAAAAGCTTAAAAAAGCCGGAATAATAGTGGAAACCGGAATTTTGGAATACGAATGCCGCGAGTTGAACAAACGTTTTTTTACTTTTCACGAAAGAAAAAGGCCGTATATAATATTAAAATGGGCACAAACTATCGATGGCTTTATCGACATCGAGCGCCTGCCCGAAGGTTTTGGACAGCCAACCTGGATTACCGGAGATCTGGCGCTGCGGCTGGTTCATAAAATCCGTGCCGAAGAGAATGCAATTCTGGTAGGGACAAAAACGGCGGAGAAAGATAATCCTTCGCTCACCCGGCGACACTGGCCCGGAAATAACCCGGTGCGTTTACTGATTGATAGAAACCTGCGCTTGCCTGCCACTCTGAACCTTTTCGACAAATCGCAAAAAACACTGGTTTTTAATGCCGTTAAAAATGAGGAAAATGAAAATCTGCATTTCATAAAAATCGATTTCGGGAAAAAAATAGCGCAGCAAATACTCGAAATTCTCTACCAACAGCAAATTCTTTCAGTAGTTGTTGAAGGAGGCAAACAATTACTCGAAACTTTTATCGATGATAACCTTTGGGACGAAGCACATGTTTTTATCGGCAATAAATTCTTTTTTGGCGGAATAAAAGCGCCCGTTTTTCAGGGAATTGTAACCGGTTCTGAAATGCTGAATACCGATCGGCTGGTGGTTTTCAGAAATAAAAACTAAAGAGGCACCGATTTTGGACCACCCGGCATAATTTCAATGTTCAACACATTTTCGACATATAAAAAATAGTAGAACAACTTGTGGTTCAGTTCAAAGCCGTAATCCTGCGTTGGGTCGTAACCTACAATCGGTTCAAAAAATTTGCTTTTTCGCGGATCAAGAGCGTTGGCATTCCAGGCATTAACATACTGATGGTTCCAGTTTTCATAGTAGCTTTGCGAACGGTATTGCGCCGGACTATCGTGTAAAGTGTACCAGGTGTCGAATTTAGGATCCAGCACTTCCAGTTCAAATTCAAGACTGTCTTTTTCCTCAACTTCAGTGCCGTTATCTTTTATTTTTACCACTTCTTTTTGGCTCGAACAGGCGGCTGCAAAAACCAGAATTATAATCCAATAAACAATATTTTTCATGTGCGATTTAACTTTAAATATCCAAACTTTTTTACGTACAAAATGTTTACCAGAATTGTTTATCATCCTAAAAATTATCAATTTTATGCAAGCATTTGCAAAAAACTAAAATGAATAACGGACTAAACTTTTGGCCCATTTTCTCCCTTGTTTTTTTAATTACTGCCATTCCGGTTGCGATTATGATTGTGCTCGAAAAAAGATCGCCCTACAAAACCGCAGCCTGGATTCTGGTGCTTATTCTCCTGCCCATTTTCGGCATTTTTTTTTATCTCTTTTTCGGACAGGAATACCGCAAACGCAAGCTTTTCTCACGCAAAGGAATAAAAAGTTTGGGAAAATTCCGAAGGCTTTCCCTGAAACAGCTTCGCGAAATTTCGCAAAACAATCTTCACCTCGACAGCAAAATACTGGAAAAGGAAAACATCATTCATTTATTGCTGAATAATTCCGATTCGCTGCTTACCACCGGAAACCAGATTCAGATTTACAACAACGGGAAAGAAACGTTTAAAGCCGTTTTTGAAGCCATTAAAAACGCAAAACACCACATTCATCTTGAATATTATATTTTTTCGAACGACAACATTGGAAACCAGCTTAAAAACATTCTTATTGAAAAAAGCAAAGAAGGTGTTGAAGTCCGCGTTATTATTGATGATGTGGGCAGCTGGAGTCTGAGCAAAAAATTTATTGCCGAATTGAGAGAAAACGGCGTGGAAATTTATTCATTCATGGAAGTGCATTTTCCGCGACTTACCTCGCGTGCCAATTACCGGAACCACAGAAAAATTCTGGTCATTGATGGTAATATTGGATTTACCGGCGGAATAAACATCGCCGATCGATATGTAGATGGTGTGGAAGGAATTGGCCCCTGGCACGATACTCACCTAAAAATTACCGGCGATGCCGTGGTTTGTATGCAGGTAATTTTTGCTGCCGACTGGTATTTTGTTATCACCGAAAATTTATCGGGCCGAAAGTATTTTCCCGCTTTAACCAACTCCAAGGGAATTCCGGTGCAGGTTGCAGCCAGCGGCCCCGATTCCGACTGGGAAAACATTGGACAAGCCATTTTTGCTGCAATTGCCACTGCCAAAACAAATGTTTATATTGCCACGCCTTACCTGATGCCGCCCGATCAAATTATTTCGGCCATAAAAACAGCGGCGCTTAGCGATGTAGATGTCCGGATAATCATTCCCGGAAAATCCGATTCCACCATATCAAAATGGTGTTCGCTCTCTTTTATCGAAGAATTGCTGGAGGCAGGCGTAAAAATTTATTTTTATGAAGGTGGATTTATTCACAGCAAGTATGTTCTCGCAGATGGAATTTTTTCTACAGTTGGAACTACCAACCTCGATTTCAGAAGTATTGAAACCAATTTTGAAGTAAATGCTTTTATGTATGATGAAAAATTTACCGGCAGGCTCGAGAAAATTTTTATGAACGACATAAAAAACAGCCGGCAGGTTTTTCTTGAACAATGGAAAAAAAGACCATGGCATCATAAATTGCGCGAATCGCTGGCACACATTATCAGTCCGATGATGTAGCGGAATCGCTCCATTTAAAACGGCAACTTTCCCAAATCCAGGTTTCCGCCAGATAAAATTATCCCGACTTTTTTATCCCGAACATCTGTTTTACCTTCAAGAATTGCTGCCAGCGGAACTGCCGATGAAGGTTCAATAATAATTTTCATGCGTTCCCAAATCAGGCGCATTGCTTCCACAATATTTTCTTCGGAAACGGTAACAATCTCATCCACCTTTTCTGAAATGATTGCAAAATTTCGTTCGCCCAAAGATGTCAGCAAACCGTCGGCTATAGTTTTTGGATTTTCTGATGGAATAATTTTGCCTGCTCTGAATGAACGGCAAGCATCGTCGGCACCTGCTGGTTCGGCTGCAATTATTTTGCATTCAGGCAATAAATATTTTGCTGAAATGGCAGTTCCACTTAATAAACCGCCTCCGCCAACCGGCGCCATAATAACATTAAAATCGCCAAAATCTTCGATTAATTCTTTTGCAGCAGTTCCCTGTCCGGCAATGACATGAAAGTTGTTGTACGGATGGATTTCAGTTGCACCGGTTTTTTTCACTACCTCGGCCAAAGTAATTTCACGGGCCTGCAAATTTGGTTTGCAGAATGTAATTCGGCCGCCATATCCGGCAACTGCTTTCTTTTTTATTTCGGGAGAGTTTTCGGGCATAACAATATGCGCTGCAATTCCGCGCATTTTAGCTGCCAGTGCCAGCGCTGCTGCATGATTACCCGACGAATGCGTTGCAACCCCCTTTTTTGCATCTGTTTCTGAAAGAGAAAACACAGCGTTACAAGCTCCGCGGAATTTAAATGCCCCCACTTTCTGAAAATTTTCGCACTTAAAAAAAAGCTTTGCACCAACTATTTTATCTATACCCGAGCAGGTTAAAACCGGGGTGCGGTGTGCATATTTTTTTACAATTTCGTGCGCTTTTTGCACGTCCGAAAAATCAGGAAGATTCATTTATTGCGGTTTAGTAAATTTATCGTTCAACAATTTAAAATCAGTTTTATAGAAACTCTGGTCCGAAAGATTCTTCATTCGCTTTAACCCGGAGTAATAAAGAAAAATAACAAATCCGGCAAATACGACCGACAACCAGGCAATTCCTGTAAATAAAATAAAATCGTAAATTCCGTGCAGCAAAACCGGGTACAACAATGCTTTCTGTTTGAGTTGGCGTGTTTCTTTGGTATAAAATTTTGCCAATCCGAAAAAGAATCCCATTGTAATTCCGAAAACTGCATGAGCCGGCACAGCGGTCAGTGCGCGTGTTATTCCGGTTGAAATCCCGTTACTTGTTACGTACAATACATTTTCAACTGCAGCAAAACCAAGTGATACAAAAACGGCGTAAACAATTCCGTCAAACTTATCATTGAACTCCGGACTTTTCCAAATCAGGATATAAAGCACCAGATATTTAAACAATTCTTCAGTGAAACCAGCAACAACAAAAGCTCTCCAGGCGGCTTTCATCAGTCCGGGAAAAAATCCGGAAAATCCTTCCAGAAATCCTTCAGCAAAAAAAACAGGAATTACTGTTAGTCCGCCGGAAACGAGCGCAAAAAGCAACAACCGAAAAGGTTCTTTTTCATATTTATCGCGGAGATAAATGTACAGGGCTATTACAAAAACCGGGGCCAGCGAAAGTATTAAAAGGTTCATTTCTGAATTATTTCAATCTGTAAAAGTTTAGCCGGTATTTAAATGCAAAGCCAGAACCGGCATTAATTTCCGTCGTTAAAAAAGTAAGTTTCCACACCTTTTGCTCCGGTGCGGGTTTTAAAAAGGCCACCTGCATGCGGGAATTTTTCCAGTTCTTCTTTCGTTGTTCCCTGCCGGGCTGTGGTTATGTACAGCGTTTCCAAACCTGGGCCGCCAAATGCGCAGGAAGTAACATTTTTTGCAGGCACTTTAATTGTGCGGAGCAATTCACCGATTTCAGGATTCCAGCATCCCACAGCAGAACCGCCCCAAAGCGCCACCCAAATATTTCCTTCTGAATCGATGGTCATTCCATCGGGAGCGCCCATTTCTGCCGGAACTTCAACAGCCACCTGCCGATTGCTGATTTCGCCGGTTTCGTTGTTGTAACTGTAACTCATCACCTTTTGCGTTGGTGTATCGATATAATACATCTTCCCATTTTTAGCATTCCAGACAATCCCGTTTGAAATGCTCACATTTTCAATCATTTTGTGAATGGAGCTGTCTTTGTCGAGCCGGTAAAGCGCGCCTTTTTCTTTTTCACCATTCATGTTCATGGTTCCTGCCCAAAACCGGCCGGCGGGATCACATTTGCCATCGTTAAACCGGTTTCCCTGAATGGTATCCTCCGGATTAACAATTAGTTTTTTTGTACCGGTTTCCGGATCGAGCGAATAAATGCCGTTTTTCAGCGCGACAATCACCTGCCCCGATTCGGCAGGCACAACAGTTCCAATTATTTGACCGGTCAGCATTTCCTTGTTGTTGCGCAAATCCTCGTTATAAAAATTAAGAATTTTGGCGCTAATGTTAATCCACAGCAGTTCTCCGGTTTTATGGTTCCAAATGGCACCTTCACCCAAATCCGATTTTGTGTCAATTACCAGTTCCACGTCATCTGTTTTTTCTGAAGTACAAGAAGCTATTATTAAGGCAGAAATTAATATCAGGTATTTTATTTTTTTCATTTACAGCGAATAAAATTTGCAACATTCTTTTTCCTATAAAACCATAACAATTAATACCACCCAATCTTTCATTCCGGAAGAAAAGATAAAGAAAATTTCAGACACAGGATTTTAGAAAAAGATTCAATTTTAAAACTTGATATTATTCTTTAAACTTTGAACCCGGAACCCGGAAATTTATAAATTGAACTTTAAACGTTAAATTCCGTCCCCTCCACAAGTTTTCGCAGAATCAACGTCATTTTGGGTTCAGCTTTCATAGCCACCTGCTGCACTTCTTCGTGCGAAATTTCCACAATTTCGCCCGGAACACCGCTGTCGGTAACTATTGAAATTCCAAACACTTTCAATCCCATATGATGTGCAACAATTACTTCGGGAACTGTTGACATTCCCACAATATCGGCCCCGAAAATGCGAAACATCCGGTATTCGGCAGGCGTTTCAAATGTTGGTCCCTGAACGCCAATGTAAATCCCTTCCTTTAACTGAATTTTATGTTCCTGCGCAATTTCTTTGGCTTTATCAATTAATTGCTGATTGTAAACTTTGCTCATATCAGGAAATCGCGGTCCCAGTAAATCATTGTTGGGACCATGAAGCGGATGTTCCGGAAAAAAGTTAATGTGATCGTTGATTAAAACAATGTCGCCCACACGCCATTCGGGATTTAAACCGCCGGAAGCATTGGACACAAAAAGGTGCGTTATTCCAATAAATTTCATCACGCGCACCGGAAAAGTGACTTCTTTCATCGAATAACCTTCGTAATAATGAAACCGTCCCTGCATAGCCAGCACGGGTTTATCGCCCAATTTCCCGTAGATAAGACGGCTGGCATGGCCCTGAACTGTGGACACCGGAAAACCGGGGATTTCGTTGTAAGGAATTGAATCCAGGATTTCGATTTCGTTTACCAGTCCCCCTAATCCTGTTCCCAGGATAATGCCGATTTCAGGACTGGCGTTTATTCTTTCTTTTATATAATTCGCGGTTGCTTTTATTTTCTCCAACATAACCTAAAATTCTTTTATTGAACGATTTCCCGTCTTCTCCAAGAAACCGCACTTTCACAGGTAAATAATATAATAATTCTTTAATTTGTTCATCAATGCCGGCCATTTCCTTCAACCGTACTGCATCCTTTTCGGTGGTAACAATTATTTTATTTGCCGAATCCATAGCAATGAATTTACTGCTGATTGTCCGGATATCTTCATCAGTAAAATTATGATGATCAGGAAACTGCAGTGTTTCAAGCCGATTGGAAACACCTTCCAGATATTTAAATATAAGCAGAGGCGAAGCAATACCCGTTACGGCCAAAATATCGTATTTTTTCCCCGGAATTGATTTATCGAATAATACAGGGGCCGAAAATACAGGTAAAAATTTATCGTAAACAAGCGTGGTAAAAAACATCTCCTGGTATGGTTTCAGGTGAACTCCATTTTCCATAACCCGCCGCATAATGGGCGTAATTTCGCCTGGACATTTGGTGAAAATAATGATGCTGGCGCGGTGTCTTTGGAAAGCGCTTTCGCGAAGATGCCCAGCCGGTAAAAGCATATCGTCTTTTATCGGGCGGTTGTAATCGATAAGCAAAATATTTATTCCCGGCGTTATCTGCCGGTGCTGGTAGGCGTCGTCGAGCAAAATAACATCCGGAATTTTTATTTCCTGAGCCCGCATGATTTTATCAACACCCACTACCCGTTTTTCGCAAACTGAAACCGAAACATCCCGGAATTTTCGCTTCATCTGCAGCGGTTCGTCGCCCACATCGGCAACTTTAGAATTCTCTTCGACCCAAAAAAAACCACGGGTTTTACGTTTATAGCCGCGGCTTAAAGTAACCACTTCGAATTTATCCTTTAAAAGTTCGATTAAATATTCCACGTGCGGTGTTTTTCCCGTGCCGCCAACTGTAATGTTGCCGATGGATATAACCGGTACTTCAAACTCTGTGGATTTCAGAATATTTAAATCGTACAGGCGGTTGCGAACAAACACAACCAATCCATACAAAACCGAAAAAGGAAATAAAATTAATTTCTTCATTCAACTGAAGTTTCAAAGTTAAAAAAGTATAACGCAAAAATAGGTTTAATAAAGTAAATTTCAGGTTATGTACTACCATTTAATTATATTCATTAGTATGCAATTGATACTAAAAGAAAGGGCTTCACATTTGTGAAACCCTTTCAAAATTATTTATCAGTTCCTGCTATTTAAACCAGGCATTTACTGTTGCCTTATTTGCCTCGTACCAGTTTTTTGCTCCTGTTTCTTCATCATTATTTCTTATTTCCTGCATTAATCCGTAAAGCTGTTCTTCATTCAGATTAAAATTTTTAAAGAAAGCTGCAACTTTTGGCATATCTTCTTCAAAACCTCTGCGTGAAATTATGGCGCAAACATCTTTCGGATAGATATTTTTTGGATCTTCGAGGTATTTCAAATCGTTGGTAGCCCACATAAAATGTGGTTTCCAACCGGTAACAACTATCCAGTCATTGTTTGATATGGCTTTTTCGAGGCTGGCTACCATGGCCGGGCCACTGGAAGTAATTTGTTCGAAATCGAGATCATAGGCATCTATCGCTTTAAGTGTATTTGCATGAATACCAGCGCCACCGCCTATTCCAATAATTTCGCCGTCAAATTTATCTTTATATTCATTTAATTCGGAAATTGAATTAACCGGAACATAAGAAGGTACAACTAAACCGGTAGTTCCATTGCTGAACGACTCTCCCAGTTTTACCAGTTTATCACCATAATCAGCCCAGTAATCAGCATGCGTATTAGGCAACCATGCATCGAGAAAAACATCGCCTTTTGAATTTTCTTTTGATAATTCTCCGTAAATCAATCCAGGTTCAAGGTTGGTAAGTTCCACCTCGTAACCATTATCTTCAAGCGCTGCTTTGGCCAGATAAGTAAATGCAATACCTTCGGCCCAGTTGGGATAGAAAATGGTTACTTCTTTTTTTTCGTTTTCTGAACTACTTTTTTTACCGCTGTTGCATGAAATAATGCCAATTGCAAAACTTAAAACAACAAGCAGGCTCACAAAATTCTTGATTTTCAACATAATATTGATTTTTATAATTTTCAAATTATTTTTTATTTGCTATTGATTGGGTAATGCGGTCGAGAACTATGGCCAAAATAACAATTCCGACTCCCGATTCGAAACCTTTTGCAATATCATTTTGCTGAATCCCCTGGTAAACGATACTCCCAAGTCCTTTTGCCCCAACCATGGAAGCTATAACAACCATTGACAGGGCAAGTAAAATCACCTGATTAATACCTGCAAGAATAGTTGGCATTGCCAATGGTAACTGGATTTTAAAGAGAATCTGGTTTTCGTTGGCACCAAATGCCCTTCCCGCTTCAATCACGTCTCCCGGAACATTTCGAATACCGAGATTGGTTAAACGTACAGCAGGTGGCAACGAAAAAATCACCGTCGCAATAACTCCCGGTGTGTTTCCTACACTAAAGAAAAATATGGCTGGTATGAGGTAAACAAAAGCCGGCATTGTTTGCATGAAATCAAGAACTGGCCGAATAATGGCATCTGCCGTATTATTTTTTGCCGACAATATTCCAAACGGAATTCCAATTATTAAAGCAATTAAGGTGGAAACCAGAACAAGTGTTGTTGTTTGCATCGATTCCTCCCAATATCCCATACCGTAAATCAGCAAAAATCCCAATAAAACAAACAGGGTCAAACCAGCGCCTTTTTTTAGTCCTTCTTTTTTTAATAAATTACCTTTTGCTTTTGCATAATAGGCAGCTACAGCTATCAGCAAAACAATGACAAAAAAGGGTACGGAAAGAAGTATATCGTTTAAACTCTCAACAGTCCATGAAATACCTTCATCTATTGCATTCCATAAAAAAGAAAAATTTCGTTCCAGTGAATTAATGCCATTTTCGATTATTTCTCCAATATTTATAAATTTCTCCATGTTATAACTCATTTGCTTTTTCAATTAATTCATCAAGTTCTTCATCTGCAAAACGGGTAGATTCAATTATCAGTGAAGTTTGAGTTACAATTCCAAGAAGCTTTCCTTCTTCTTCGCTGATTACCGCCAGCGGATAATGATGACCGGTAATTAAGGGAAGCATTTCTTCAACTGTGTAATATTTGTACACACTCGGCACATCAGTATGCAAAACTTTATGAACAGATTTTACGTGCTGTTTTTCAAGTTTCAGCAAATCGTCGAGCCAAACATATCCAAGGAATTTCATCTCTTCATCTTCAACCGGTAGTACATCAACGCCTGTTGTGCGCATTTTACGCAATGCTCCTTTGGGGCCGTCTTTATCAATCTGCACCAGTGTTGGTTTTTTGAACATCAGTGTTTCAGCGGTAATAATTGTTTTGCGGTCTACTTTTTCCACAAAAGCTTTCACATAATCGCTGGCAGGATTGGTAAGAATTTCTTCTGCGGTTCCAATTTGTTCAATCACGCCGTCTTTCATAATGGCTATGCGGTCGCCCACTTTCATGGCTTCATCCAAATCGTGTGTAATGAACACTATGGTTTTGTGTAGTTTATTCTGAATTTGAAGCAACTCATCCTGCATATCTGATTTTATCAAAGGATCGAGTGCAGAAAATGCTTCATCCATTAGCAATACGTCACTATCGTTTGCCAATGCCCGTGCTAATCCTACCCGTTGTTGCATTCCCCCCGACATTTCAGAAGGATATTGATTTTCGTATCCTTCGAGTCCTACGGTTTTTAGTGCCTGTTTTGCACGTTCTTCCCGTTCTGCTTTGGGTTCGCCTCTAATTTCGAGGCCAAAGGCAGCATTCTCAACAATGGTGCGATGAGGAAGTAATCCAAACTTTTGGAAAACCATGCTCATTTCAGTTCGCCGGGTCTGCAGTAATTGCTTGTTTGTGTCGCGCGTGATATTATGATCTTTAAAAAACACTTTACCTGCTGTAGGTTCATTCAGGCGGTTTAAACACCGGATTAGCGTTGATTTTCCACTTCCCGACAAGCCCATTATAACGAAAATTTCGCCTTCTTTAATTTCGAAATTTGCTTTTTTAACCCCAACAGTACATTTTGTTTTTTTCAGAATTTCACTTTTAGATGCTCCTTTCTCGAGCATGGCAAGTGCCTCTTTCTTTCTTTTTCCAAAGATGAGGGTTAGGTTTTCAACTTTGAGTCTGATGTTTTTAACATTGCTCATTCTGTATTCTCCTTTTAAATTAAAAGTAGTAACCGATATTTATATTAAACCGCCTGTTCCAATCCGGGTCTTCAACTCCTGATCCCAAACCTTTTCCAAAAGAGCTTGTCAACCAGGGCTGATTTTTTCCCATTGCATAATCAACGTACGTGTAAACTGCTCCCGCACTAATTAAAAATCCGGGAATAAGATGCTGGGTATCGTAAAATTCTTTGTTTACTTTGTCAATCATCGTGTAGTCAACGTAGGTTTGCACACTTGTTACCGGCCCAAAATCAACCGGAATGGTGTATGCCAGCCCCACAACGTACATATTTGCCTGGGTTGCAACACCGCCGGTATATCCGTCGCCACCAAAATATTCATAACCGTATGCTCCCATTTGCAGCACATCCAGTTCCTGTCCGTCATCTGATTTTGCCTTGTAATTATAATTAATGTATTCAGCTTTCAGATTAAATTTACCAAAAGTACCCACTACATGTCCGGCAAAGGCAGTTCCAATCTCACTCTCCTCCAGTACTGAATTGTAAATACCACCAATCTGAGCAGAAGCTCCAACTTCCCATCCTTCAACAATATCATACGCTACACGTGCATTAAACTGATCAAGTTCACGTAAACTTGCCGAGGCAGAAATAATTTCACCGTTATCTGCCACATAAGCTCCGGTTCCGGGTAAAATATCATACGAATACCGGCCAGAACCGGCATTTCCAAATGTTACATCCCCGCCGAATTTTGGTCCCTCGGGTTCTGCCTGCCGGAAATAGGAAAGATTTATTTCGAGTTGATCAGTTGGAGTGATATCAAAATTGATTCCCATGTCATAGTCATCTTCCAGCCCAACATAATAAGGTCCCTGAAACCACCAGGAATGGGAAGCATAGGGTGTAATACCGAAAGGCACCTGTGTTACGCCCAATTCCATGTAAACATTATCTGAAAAAGCATACCCCAAAAAACCGTGGTGAATAAAATGGCTACCGAATGTGGGATAGAAACGATATTCGAAACTTAAATCGATACCAGAAACAGAGCCATCTACATTTAACCGCCAGGTATCCCAAGTAAATTGAGTATTCAGCTTGTTAGCCGGATTTTCGTAGTTGGTTGAAAGCAGATTAAAGCGCATGGCTCCCCCAAATTCGAAGCCATCTTCTTTTTCTTCTTCCTGGCCAAAAACCACGCAACTTGAAAATAAAAGTGTAATGAATAGTAATTTCTGTTTTAAAAACATAAAAAGTTAGATTTAAAAAATTACTTAAATAGTTGTAATGTTGCCATTTTAAATAGCAACACCTTCTGTTTTTAAATAGTTTGTATTAATTAACAACGAACAAACACGCTAAATATCAAAGCGAAACACAACCAGTGAATTTCCGGTTGATAAAAACTCAGATTCGAATTTGTCGGTATTTACTGACTCTTTCGTACTACAAAAAATCATAATTTGCTGCGAATAAACCGAAAACAATATGGACAACAAAATTTACCGGCATCTTTTTGTGAATATCCGAATATCGTAACCATCAAATAACATTAACAACTTTTTTAAAACAAAAAGTAAGTTGCAGTCCTTATTAATAAGGAGACTATGTTATTGATTTTGAGATGTAAAAAAAAATAAATCCTTTTTCAAACCAACGAAAAAGCTCGAAAATTCATTTTGAAAATTCTTTTTTTTGCATTGGATTGCACTTCTTTTAATAATTTTCCATCGTGCCCGGCGATTGTTTGGGAAATATTTTAATGGAAGCTTATATGCGTGATGGCATATTATTTCAGCGTCAGTATGTTATTTCATATATTGTGCTGTTTTACTGCGATGCTGCTTAATATGGACGTGATATCAGCCTTTAAAATTTATCGAAAAGGAAATGCTGGAAAATAAACGCAACTCATCCAGCTCATTAATCAGGTCCGGTTAAATGAAGCCCCTCGAGTTGGAGTTAAGGAATGGATCGATCTAAATGAATATATCATCAGCCTTTGGGTAAAAAACTTAAAACCCAAAAGAAAAAAGATAATGTTGAAGTTAATCCGCAATAAATTATCCCATTAGTTCACAAAAATATCGTAAGGCAATCTAGCATATACCCCCTTCATTTGCGTTGCTTTTTTGAAGAATTCATAGAACCTGTATTTGTCACCCAATTCGTTTTGCAGAATTTTAGCTTTAATTTTATTGGGCCCGCTTTTAAACAATTCTTCAAATGGATCGGGTAAATCCGGCAACGAAACGGTGCGATATCCTTCCAGACCTTCGATTTCGGCTGCCAGATTTATTGCATCCTGAATGCCGCCAAATTCATCAATTAAACCATTTTCGATAGCATTTTCGCCGCTCCAAACCCGGCCCTGGCCAATTTCATCCACCTGCTCCTTTGTCATTCCCCGGCCTTCGGCAACATGTGAAATAAAAATATCATAACCTTCTTCAATATTTTGCTGCATCAGTTCCCGCTCGTATTCTGTCATTGGGCGGGTTAACGAAAGCAGGTCGGAGTTTTTATTTGTTTTTACCACATCGGTAGTAATACCGATTTTATCTTTCATTAATTCACCAAAATTCGGGATAATGCCAAAAATTCCGATAGACCCTGTAATGGTATTGGGTTGTGCCACAATTTTATCTGCCGGGCACGAAATGTAATAACCGCCGGAAGCGGCCACATCGCCAAAGGAAACCACCAGCGTTTTTTCTTCGGCAGCCAGTTTTACTTCGCGCCAGATAACTTCGGAGTCGAAAACACTTCCACCGGGAGAATTTACCCGCAAGACAATAGCTTTATAGCTGCTGTCGAGCCGTACCTTGCGGATTTCGCGTCCCAGTTCTTCACCGATAATTCCTGAACCGCCCATGGGCATACCAATATCGCCGCTGGCATAGATTACTGCAATTTTATTTCGGCTGAATTTCTTATTGTATCCTTTTACCTCGGCATTTGCATAATCCGAAACTTCCACCACAGGTATACCTTCCTTTTCACTTGTTCCTGTAATCTCACGCAGATCGGCTAAAACTTCATCTTTGTATAATGAAGCATCCACCAAACCTGCATTTACCAGTTCATCTCCTTTTTTGAAAGTTTGAACATGATCGGCCATTTCGTTTAATTCTTCAACAGGAATATTACGGGTTGCTGAAACTCCATCCAGCATGTGATTCCACAAACTGTTCATATAAACCAACTGTTGCTGGCGGTTTTCTTCGCTCATGTGGTCAAGCATAAAAGGCTCCACTGCTGCCTTGAATTTTCCATGCCGGATAATCTGGGCTTCAACACCTATTTTATCGAGCATATTTTTATAGAACATCATTTCGCCTCCCAGTCCCCGAAAATCAACCGAACCCATTGGATGAACCACAATTTTGTCGGCTACGGTTGCGAGGTAATAGGATTTCTGATCGTACATATTACCGTATGCATACACTGGTTTATCGCTGTTCTCCTTAAATTGAATCAGCATGTTGCGGATTTCTTCCACCGATGCCATGCCGCCGTTTGTCAGCGATAATTTCAGGTAAACACATTTAATACGATCGTCGTAAACTGCTTTCTCAAGTGACTCCTGAATTTCGTCCAGCCCAATGGTTTTTACCCGGCTAAGTCCCGGCAAATCCAAATCTTCGAATGGATCATTAGGCGACCGGTCAACAATCATGTGTTCGAGATTAATAACCAGCATAGAATTATTTTTAACCGAAACCTGTTTTTCCGCCGAAGATATTATGGCCCCAATAACCATAAAAAACAGAATAAAGCCAATAATGGAGATGACTATAATTCCGGTAACAGTAGCTAAAACATACTTGAAAAATTGTTTCATATCAGCAATATTTTTGTTTTTGTTAACTTTAATCCCTAATGAATTGGTAAACGGTTATAAAAAGAATTACAAATATACATTCAATGCACAAGGTTTTTTTAGGAATAGGGGGAAATATCGGGAATAAAAATGAAAACTTCAGGAAAGTTTATGAATTAATAGATGCAGAGATAGGAAAAATAGTATGTTCTTCCTCCATTTATGAATCACCCCCATGGGGATTTCATGCCGAAGAATATTTCTGGAACCAGGTGCTTCAAACCGAAACTAAATTGAGTGCCCCGGAAGTTTTGGATAAAATCAGGAACATCGAAAATTCTTTTGGCCGCGAAAGAAAGAGCAACACCTACACTTCGAGGGAAATGGACATTGACATTTTGTATTATGACGATATTTTTCTGGAAACCGATGAGCTGATAATTCCGCATCCACGCATTCACCAGCGTATGTTTGTGCTGGTTCCGCTGGCAGAAATTGCCCCTGATTTTAAACATCCGCTGCTGCGGTTAACCAGTCTGCAAATGCTCGAAAACTGCAAAGACGAATCGGTTTTGAAAAAAATAAACTAGTTAATTTTTTAATAAATCAAAGAATAAACTAGTTAGTGCGGTTTTTAAGGAATAAAAAAAAGAATCTTAGCCGTTCAACTATTTCAAATACCGCTTCACTTTTATACCTTTCGGATAAATTTTTACAAATAATTCGAATGATATACATCGACAATAACCTCAACCCTGAAAACCTGGAAAAGAAACTACAGTTATTTTGGGAACTATCAGGAGAAAAAATAAAATCCATCGATAAAAGTTATAATGCATCAAAAGGTTCGCCTGTATTCACGGTTGACGGCAGATATACCACCCGCGGCTGGACGGAATGGACACAGGGGTTCCGGTTTGGTTCATCAGTTTTGCAGTATGATGCTACCGGCGAAAGTTATTTTTTGGAATCGGGGCGCAAAAATATAGTGGATAAAATGGCTCCGCACATCAGCCATTCCGGTGTACACGACCACGGATTTAACAATTTAAGTACCTACGGCAACCTGCTACGCTTGATGAACGAAGGCAAAATTCCGTTCAACGAGTGGGAACAGCATTTTTACGAATTGGCGGTAAAAATATCGGGTGCGGTGCAGGCCAGCCGCTGGACACCAATTAAAGACGGGGGTTTTATCTATTCCTTCAACGGACCGCATTCATTATTTGTAGATACTATCCGATCGGTGCGGATTTTAATGGTCAGCCATTTACTCGGCCATGAATTGCAGGGCGAAGGCGATGTAAAATTTTCTCTCCTGAAAAGAGCCATTCAACACATATCGGCTACAGCAAAGTATTCGGTTTTTTATGGCGAAGGCCGCGATAGTTACGATGTTTGGGGACGTACAGCACACGAAAGTATTTTTAATGTGAATGACGGGAATTTCCGCTGCCCGAATTCCCAGCAGGGCTATACCGGATTTTCAACCTGGACCCGCGGACTGGCCTGGGCAATGCTTGGATTTGCCGAAGAACTTGAACTGCTGCAAATGCTCCCTGAAGAAGAATTAAATACTATGGGTGGAAAGGCTGAAATTGAAAAATTGATGCAAAAAGCAGCACTGGCGACCTGCGATTTTTATATTGAAAACACACCAACCGATGGAATTCCGTACTGGGATACCGGCGCTCCAAACCTGCACCGGCTAGGCGACTACCTTAAAAAACCTGCCGATCCGTTCAATAACTTTGAACCGGTGGACAGCTCGGCGGCAACAATTGGTGCACAGGGATTGCTTCGCCTTGGAAATTATTTAACAGAAAACGGAAAGAATGAGGTCGGTAACAAATACCGGCAGGCCGGATTAACGATCATGAATTCGCTGCTGGATTACCCGTATCTGAGTACCAATCCGCAACATCAGGGATTGATTTTACACAGCATTTACCATCAACCCAATGGTTGGGACAATGTACCCGTGGGGCAAAAAATTGCCTGCGGCGAATCATCCATGTGGGGCGATTACCACGCCCGTGAAGCTGCGCTCTGGTTGCAGCGTATTATAAATAATGAAAAGTATTACACTTTTTTTGGAAGCCTCACCCCGGCACTCTTCAATTAAAAAGGTTCTGGAAATGAGTGAATTTCAAATAAAAGAAGTTTGATTAAATTTGCTAAAAAAGAAATGCTATGAATATTCAGACAGAGAAATTGGACTTGATTCAATGGATCTCAAACCTTAATGATAAATCGATAATAGAAAAACTTCGTGACATCAAAAACAGTTATACCCATTCAAAAGATTGGTGGGCAGAATTAAAAGAGGAAGAACTTGAATCCATTAAACGAGGTTTAAAAGATATGGATGAAGGAAAAGTTCATTCTCACGATACCGCGCGAAAACTCTATGGAAAGTACTTATAAGCTTATTTGGTCGGATGAGGCATTGTCCAACCTGAAAAATATTTTGGTATATCTGGAGGAGAATTGGACACAAAAGGAGATTAAGAAATTTGCCGTTTTGCTCGACCGTCAATTAATTAGAATCCAGAATAATCCATTTCTGTTTGCCGAAAGCTCAAATCATTCACAAATAAGGAAGTCTGTTCTTACCAAACAGGTTTCAATCTATTATCGCATATCAGAAAATGAAATTCATTTAATTAGTTTATTTGATAATCGACAAAATCCTGAAAAATTAAACCGATTGAAATGACAACGAAACTAACCGACTTTTCCAAACTCTGTATTCACACACTTACCACCAAACCCTGGAACTTAAAGCAATGCGTTGAAAATTACAGCGCTGCCGGTATTCACGGAATCACCATTTGGCGAAACGTGCTGGAAGGACAGAATCTGAAAGAAGCGAAAACCCTTCTTGATGATTTCGGGATGAAGGTAGTTTCCATTTGCCGTGGCGGTTTTTTTCCTTCCACAGAAAAAAAATTACGTGACCTGGCTATCGATGATAATTTATTGGCCATTGAACAGGCTGCCGGAGTGGGCGCTCCAATGATTGTCCTGGTTTGTGGTGCAGACGGAAGACAATCACTGGAGAAATCGAGAGAACAGATTAAAGAAGGGATTGAAAAAATATTGCCTGCAGCTAAAGCGGCCGACGTTAAACTTGCCATCGAACCACTGCACCCGATGTATGCCGGCGATCGTTCTGCCATTAACACGCTGGCACAGGCCAACAAAATGGCGGAAGAAATCAACTCTGAATTTGCTGGTGTGGCTGTTGATGTGTACCATTTGTGGTGGGATGATACCCTGCAGCACGAAATAAAACGTTGTGGGGAAAACGGGAACCTGCTGGCTTTCCATGTGTGCGACTGGAATGTACCGACGGTTGATTTTTTAAATGACCGCGGATTAATGGGTGACGGATGTATCAACGTGCCGCAAATCAGAGGCTGGGTGGAAGAAACCGGGTTCAGCGGCTGCAATGAGGTGGAAATTTTCTCTGACAAATACTGGGCAATGGATCAAAAAGAGTATCTTGGAAAAATTAAATATTCATACTTAAATTTTACCTGAAATGAACCGAATCAACGTATTAGAAGCCCCTCCTGACTTTCGGTAAAATCAAAAGAATGAATAAAAAATGAAGATATTCGATATGATAAATTTACAACGTTACAGTCCTGGCTCCTTCTCCCTCGGGGAAGGTTGGGATGGGACTTTTTATATTTTATTATGATACACAAAGTAGGAATAATAATGAACGGCGTAACCGGCCGGATGGGAACGAACCAGCACCTGATGCGTTCGATAGTTGAAATTATCAAGCAGGGAGGCGTGCAGGTAAGTCCTTCTGAATTTATTATGCCCGACCCGGTTTTGGTGGGACGCAATGAAATCAAGCTAAAAAAGCTGGCCGAACTATCAGGAGTGGAAAAATGGACAACCGATTTGGAATCGGTAATGAACGATCTGGATTACCAGATTTATTTTGACGCGCAAACCACCGGCCGCCGCGCCGATGCTGTAATACAGGCCGCCAAAGCAGGCAAACATGTATATTGCGAGAAACCGGTAGCTACCGATACGGCAACTGCTTTGGAATTATACCGTGTGTGCGAAGAGGCAGGCGTTAAACATGGCGTCGTTCAGGATAAACTCTGGCTCCCCGGCTTGCTAAAACTCAAACGGCTGATGGAAAACGATTTCTTTGGGAAAATTCTTTCGGTGCGTGGTGAATTCGGTTACTGGGTATTCGAAGGCCACACGGTTGCAGCGCAGCGCCCAAGCTGGAATTACCGCAAGGAAGACGACGGTGGAATTATTGTGGATATGTTGTGCCACTGGCGCTATGTTTTGGATAATCTTTTTGGCGAAGTGAAAGGCGTTTTCTGTCTTGGAGCAACGCATATTCCTGAACGAATTGATGAACAATACCAACCTTACAAATGTACCGCCGACGATGCTGCTTACGCTACATTTGAATTGGAAGGTGGCGTGATTGCCCATTTCAATTCCTCATGGGTAACACGCGTGCGCCGCGATGATTTGCTGACATTGCATGTGGATGGAACAAAAGGCTCAGCCGTAGCCGGATTACGCGAATGCTGGACACAGCATTACGGCAACACGCCAAAACCGGTCTGGAACCCGGATATTCCGCAGCCCATTAATTTTTATGAAGGCTGGAGCAAAGTTCCCGAGCAGGAACATTTCGATAATGCTTTTAAAGCCCAATGGGAATTGTTCCTGAAACATGTGGTAAAAGACGAACCATTCCGGTGGAATTTGCTGGAAGGCGCCAAAGGTGTTCAACTGGCCGAAAAAGGATTGGAAAGCTGGGCGAAGAAGATGTGGGTGGAAATCTCGGAGATTCAGTAGGCAGTGATCAGTCGCAGTTGGCAGTATAAAAACAGATTGTCTGTCATTTCGAATGAAGAATGAATGAGAAATCTGCAACTAAAAAAGATTTCTCCTCACTTACTCGTCGAAATGACAAGAAAATTGATAAAATAATGAATAAAACAGCACTCATAACCGGAGGCTCACGTGGAATAGGTTTTGGAATTGCCCTTGAGTTGGCAAAAGCAGGATTTAGTCTTGCAATAAATGGCGTGCGACAACAAGAAGCAGTTCAACCCATTCTGGACGGACTAAAAATGTTTGGCCACAAAGTAATTTATGCACAAGGTAACATTTCTAAAAAAGAGGACAGGCAAAAAATCTTTGATGCAGTAATTTCTGAATTCGGCCATTTAAATGTTTTGGTGAATAATGCCGGAATTGCACCGCGCGAACGCAAGGACATTCTGGAAGCTACCGAAGATATTTTCGACGAAGTTTTGGAAACCAATCTGAAAGGACCCTATTTCCTGACGCAGCTTTTCGCCAACCACATGGTTCAGCAAAAAAGGGAGTATCCCGGTTTTTCATGTTGTATCATCAATGTTTCGTCGGTTTCTGCAACTGTAGCTTCCACAAACCGTGGGGAATATTGCATCTCCAAAGCCGGTATTGCCATGGCGACTAAGCTTTGGACAGCCCGGCTGGGAGAGTTTGAAATTCCGGTATATGAAATTCAACCCGGAGTTATAAAAACCGATATGACTTCAGCCGTAACCGAAAAATATGATCGTATGTTTGAGGAAGGTTTAACCATTCAAAAACGATGGGGGTTGCCGGTGGATGTTGGCAAAGTGGCTGCTGCAATGGCCACCGGAATGCTGCCCTACTCCACCGGCCAGGTGGTGATGGTGGATGGGGGAATGACCATTCAACGATTATAAAGAAGGCCCTCCTGACCTTCCGCCAACTAGCTGAGAGGAGAAAGAATAAAAAACAAGACAATATTGAACTTCAATAAAACTAAATCGAATGAAAAGAAATAAACGAATCTGGCAATTTTGTGTCGCTGCAGTTATTGTTATTATAGCAATTACATTTTCCCCGCTGGTAATTGCTCCGGGAAAAATCCAACCCTTTTTATTTGGATTACCCTACACACTTTGGATAGGAATAGTACTTACCATCGTCTTGGTCGTAATTACTTTAATCGCAGGAAATGCTTTACCAAACGATGAGGAGGGCCGGAAATGATTACATGGGTTATCATTATGTTTGCCGGATTTATATCACTGCTTGTACTGGCATCCATAAAATCATACAAAAAAAACAGAAGTTCGCAGGAGTTTATGCTGGCTGGTTCCAGCCTGGGCGTATTCCTTGGATTCATGACTTTCTCGGCAGCTTTATTCAGCGCTTTTACCTTTCAGGGAATGCCCGATTTCTTCCGGACACATGGAATCGGGGCATGGATTTTCCTTGCGTTCTCTGATGGGGTAATGGTATTTTTCATCCTCTGGTTTGGAAGAAAACTGCGCCACAAAGCCAGGCAAAAAGGATTCAGGGGAATTGCAGGTTTGATGGCCGACATTTACGGAACCCGCTGGGCCGGATATGCCCTTTTCCTGAGTTCATTTTTATTTCTGATTCCTTATGCAGCGATTCAGATTAGGGGCATCTCTGTTTTTTTTGATGCAGCATTTCCCAACTTTTTACCCCGCTGGGGGTGGTCGCTCATCCTCGTGGTTTTTATGATTTTATATGCCGAAATTGGCGGATTCAAGGCAATGGTTTACAGCGATGCCATTCAGGGAACGATTTTGCTGGTGGTACTTTGGCTTATTGCCACCACCTGTATTTCAAAATTGGGCGGGGTGCAGGGCATGTTCGAAAAGGTACAGGCAACCAATGAAGCACTGCTTTCCACCCCGGGGCCAAAAGGACTTTTTACCTGGCAGTTTCTTATTGGGAAGCACCATTGCCGTGGTAATGATTCCGGTTACGCAGCCGCAAATGGGTACCCGGCTGGTGGTGATGAAAAGTCTGAAATCGATGAAACGGATGGCATTTGCCGTGGGTACTTTTGCCATTGTGATTATTGCTGCAACTATTTTTATAGGGATGTACGGTTCAGTGGTTTATCCCAATGCATCCGCTCAGGAATTCTGGGCAAAAGCTTTGTTATACGACCAGTTTGCACCGGTGGCCGGACTCGCAGTGGTTGGTTTGTTTGCAGCGTGTCTTTCTACCACCAATTCACAAATATTTGCTTTGGGAAACGAACTGCGTTCGCTGTTACCCGACGATGAAAAAAAATCGATGCGAATCACCAAAATCTTCCTCTTTGTATTTTCTGTGCTGGTTATGATTTTTGCTTCGCTGATGGGCGACCAGATTGCATTGCTGGCACGGGTAAGTTTTACCGGCACCTCCATGTTTGCACCTGTGGTCCTGGCTGCTGTTGCTATGCGTGGCAAACCGGGAATCGAACTAATTGTGATATCATTTACCGCATTACTGGTCTTCCTGGGTTCACTGGCGGGAGTTATTCCCACTAAGGTTGGTGCCATTCAGCTGGATATATTGCTGTATCTGGTTATTACGGTTGCCACCATAGTTTCCATACTATTAAGGAAAAGTGGTAATTGAAATAACTATGGATACTTCAGACAGAAGGATTCACATACAAATCATGCCCAGATTGGTGCAGGAATCTATCTAATCCATCATCTCAAACCCGCAATACGGAACCAAAACCTTCGGAATTTTTATTCCTTCCGGAGTCTGATTGTTTTCAAGCAGGGCAGCCACTATACGCGGTAAGGCCAGTGCGCTGCCATTTAATGTATGCGCCAGCTGTGGCTTTTTGCTGTTTTCGTCGCGGTAACGCAGTTTCAGGCGGTTGGCCTGGAACGACTCGAAGTTGGAAACCGAACTTACCTCCAGCCACATTTTCTGAGCTGCAGAAAACACTTCGAAATCGTAAGTTAATGCCGAAGTAAAACTCATGTCACCACCACACAGGCGCAAAATACGGTAAGGCAGTTCCAGCTTTTCTACCAGACCGGCAACATGCTGTACCATCTGCTCCAGTACCTCATATGATTTATCGGGATGTGCTATCTGCACGACTTCCACCTTATCGAACTGGTGAAGGCGGTTCAACCCCCGGACATCCTTTCCGTAGGAACCGGCTTCCCGACGGAAACAGGCGCTGTAAGCTGTATTTTTATAAGGTAGGTCTTTTGCATTCAGAATTACATCACGGTAAATATTGGTAACCGGCACTTCGGCTGTTGGAATCAGATACAGATTATCTTCCGTTACATGGTACATTTGTCCTTCCTTATCGGGTAATTGTCCCGTTCCAAAACCCGATGCCTCATTCACCATTAATGGCGGTTGAATTTCCTCATAACCCGCTTCCCGGGCTTCGGCAAGAAAAAAATTGATAAGCGCCCGCTGCAGTTGTGCCCCTTTACCACGATATACCGGGAAACCTGCACCGGTAAGTTTTACGCCCAACTCAAAATCAATCAGCTTATATTTTGCAGCAAGTTCCCAATGCGGAAGTGCATTTTCTGCCAGTTGCGGAATTTCACCTTTCGAAGCCACAATTTCATTATCAGATGCACCTTTTCCTTCAGGAACTGAATCATGCGGCAAATTGGGAAGCTGTACAAGCAACTGGTATACTTTTTCTTCTATTTCAGCAAATTGCTGTTCGTATGATTTTATGTTTTCTTTTAAAAGGGTAGTGTGTTCTTTTGCTGCATTTGCCTCTCCCGTTTTTCCTTCCCTGAATAGTTTTCCGATTTCTGCTGAAATCCTGTTCATTTCGGCTTTTGCCTGATCGGTTTGTCCCTGCAGTTTATTTTTTTGCTGATACAATCCGGTAATGGAATTTACAATTTCCTTCGCATCAAAATTTTTGCGTTTCAGCTTTTCGATAACCAGTTCCGGATTATCCTGGATGAATTTCAGATTGAGCATGTTTTTCTTTTTAAATAGATTGTAAAATTAATAAATGAAACGGCACAACATGAAATTCGCAAATGTAAATTGAGCAGAGGGACAAAAAGGTTAATCTTGTGCAGTTATATTATGAAATGTAGTGGGTTGATGGCCCTTTTTTAGTGATGTGTTTTCATTCCTTTTTTTCTTCGTACAAAAAAATAAAGAATTACTGCAACTGAGATAAACCAAAACACAATACCAGTTTTAATAAATACCGCTCCATTCGGATAATGCTGAAGTTTGAAAAAATACCCGGTAAGACTCAGGAGTGCAGAAACAATCAGTAAAATAACGATTAAGGTAGTTGCTTGATTTTTGGCCATGATATGTTGCACTTTGATTTATCCAAAGCTAAGAATTTTTCTACTTTCCAAAAACAAAAAACGCCTGCCATTGCTGGCAAGCGTTTCATTATATTATGAATAAAAATCCGGAGATTTTTATTTTGACAGCTCTTTTGCTTTTTCTATCCAGGGTGCCGGATCTTTTGAAGCATAGCGGCTTCCTGCATTTTCAAGGATCTCTTTCATTTTCTCTTCTGACGTTGAAGCCAAATCCGAATAGGTATTTATCCCTGCTTCATTTAGTACTTCCTCCAGTTTCGGGCCAATACCTTCAATCTCTTTTAAATCACTGGCAGCTGATTTTTCTTTCGCCGCAGCTTTTTCTTCCTTATTATCAGCTTTAGCCTCTTTCTTTTCCGCTTTTTCTTTTACTTCTGCTTTTTCTGCAACAGGAGCTTCAGCAACTGCCGTATCTGTTTCAACAATTGGAGCAACCGAAATATAGGAGCGGTTTTTCTTTTTTCTTTTGAATACAACTGTTCCGTCGACCAATGCAAAAAGGGTATGATCTTTTCCCATTCCTACATTTTCTCCCGGGTTATGTTGAGTACCACGCTGGCGAACTAAAATATTACCAGCTTTTGCAAACTGACCGCCGTAAATTTTTACACCAAGTCTTTTGCTTTCCGATTCGCGTCCGTTTTTCGAACTACCTACACCTTTCTTATGAGCCATGGTAAATTATCTTTTTAGTTATCCAACAATATCTTCAATTTGTATCTGCATGAAATTCTGGCGGTGACCATTTAATTTCTGGTACCCTTTTCTTCTTTTCTTTTTAAATACAAGAACTTTGTCACCTTTCACCTGTCCCAGCACTTTGGCTGTAACTTTTGCACCTTTTACCGCCGGCGTGCCAACAGTAATACCATCATCGTTGCCAAATAGCAACACTTTCTCAAAATCAACTGAATCGCCTTCTTTGGCATCCAGCAACTGAACATACAGTTTCTTGTCTTTTTCAACCCTGAACTGCTGACCTGCAATCTCTACAATCGCGTACATAATTTCAAATTTAACGTTTACACCGGCAGGCGGGATTCCCGTTGGATTCCTCTTGTTAAGCCTGAACGATTCATTTTTCGGACTGCAAAAGTAGTTATTTTTAAATATTTGGCAAATATTCAGGTATTTATTTCCAAAGGAATGGCCAAATCCTCCTTCCCTCTGATTTCATAACAGAAAATCAATTATCGACTCTAATTTTCGACATAACTAAAAATGATTACTATCTTTGTTTTACATTAAAAAATCACGCAAAAGAAGGATGCAAAAAATTCGGTTAAATATCCTGGGACTCTCTGTAAGTCAAACGCAATCAGGTGCTTATGCGCTGGTATTGGCTGAGGAAAACGGAGACAGGAGAATTCCTATTATAATCGGGCCGGTTGAAGCCCAGGCAATTGCCATACAACTGGAAGGGTTGAAACCACCGCGCCCTTTAACCCACGATTTAATTAAAAATATTGCCCTTGCATTTGATATTACCCTGCTGGAAGTGACTATTTTTAAACTGGAAGAAGGTATCTTCTTTTCGGAATTGCTGTGCAGGATGAATGGTAAGGAAACACGCATCGATTCGCGAACTTCGGATGCCGTTGCGCTGGCGTTACGCTTTAAATGCCCGATTTACACCACCGAGGAAATTCTTACAAAAGCCGGAATTGTGCTGGAAATGGATGAATCGGGTTCGCCGGATACCAGCAAATATGAAAAGTCGCCCGAACCTTCAAGTTCATCTCCTTTCTCTCATTACACCATGCAGGAACTGGAAGATATGCTGAATGAAGCCGTTCACAACGAAGATTACGAAAAAGCTTCGGTTATACGGGATGAAATTCACAACCGGAAAAAAAATTAAGCCGCTGAAAAAACAAATAAACCAAATATTGAATTGAAAACCAGGTTACTCATCTAATTATCCGCAAGTGAAGAATATAATTGTATTGCTGGTATTTTGTACCGGCATTTTATTTTTTAAGCCAGCCTTTTCACAAATTCCTGATTCAACCAAAAGTCAATCCGAACAATTGCTTCAGCAGGAAGAAAGTGCTGACACTTCTGTACTTCTGCTGTCAAAAGAAAAAGAAAATCCATTCTCGATCGTCACTTTATTTCGCGGACTGCTGGGAATGGCAGTGCTTTTATTTTTGGGATTTATCTTGAGTAGCGACAGGCGGAATATTCCCTGGCGCACGGTATTTATCGGATTAATCATCCAGTTGCTGCTAGCCATCGGAGTTTTATACATTCCTTTTATACGGGTTATCTTTGAATTCTTTGGGCAGATTTTTGTAAAAATTCTCGATTTTACCACAGCAGGAAGCGAATTTCTGTTGGGAGATTTAATGAATGCAGATACCTACGGGTTTATATTCCTGTTCCAGGTGTTGCCAACCATTATATTCTTTTCGGCATTAACCAGCCTTCTTTTTTACTGGGGAATTATTCAGAAAGTAGTGTATGGCCTGGCCTGGGTATTTACAAAAGCACTGAAAATTTCGGGAGCCGAAGCGCTCTCAGTGGCCGGTAATATTTTTCTTGGCCAAACCGAATCGCCCCTAATGATAAAAGCCTATCTCGAAAAAATGAGCAAATCGGAAATCCTGCTGGTAATGACAGGCGGTATGGCAACATTGGCGGGAGGCGTTTTGGCGGCGTATATTGCTTTGCTGGGTGGCGACGATCCGGTTCTGCGGCTCGAATTCGCCAAACATTTACTTGCCGCCTCCGTAATGGCAGCGCCTGCAGCCATCATCTTTTCCAAAATGCTGGTGCCACCAACAGAGGCCATTAACAAACAAATTGAAGTCAGCCGCGACAAAATCGGGAGCAATGTTTTGGATGCCATAACCAACGGCACCAGTCAGGGCGTGCGGCTTGCCGTTAATGTAGCTGCCATGCTGCTGGCGTTTATCGCATTTATTGCCATGTTCAATTTTATCGTTGGTAAAATAGGCCAGTGGACGCACCTGAACCAGTTAATAATGGAAGGCACAAATGGCAGGTACGACGGACTATCGCTGCAGTTTATCCTCGGCTACACCTTTGCCCCGCTCATGTGGCTGATAGGTGTTGGAACGGAAGATATTATCGTTGTAGGCCGGTTACTGGGCGAAAAGCTAATCTTAACCGAATTTATCGGGTACATCAGCCTGGCCGATTTAAAAGCTGCAGGAGTTTTTGTGCACCCGAAATCAATCATTATGGCCACTTATATTTTATGCGGCTTCGCCAATTTCTCTTCCATTGGAATCCAGATTGGCGGTATTGGAGCGCTTGCACCGGGGCGGCGTGTTTTGCTTTCAAAATATGGTGTACCTGCACTTATTGCAGGCACACTCGCTTCACTGATGTCGGCAACTATTATCGGAATGATTATGGGCTAATCAAAAACCAGACAAAATACAATCAGAATTTAATCCAGTTTATGAATCACAAGTCCTGACCGCAGCTTCGGCTCGAACCATGTGGTTTTTGGCGGCATAATATTTCCGCTGTCGGCAATGTTGATCAATTGTTGCATTGAAACCGGATACAGCGCAAATGCAGCTTTCATTTTCCCTGAATCCACCCGCTTTTTCAATTCGGCCAATCCCCGTATTCCACCCACAAAATCAATCCGATCTGAAGTACGTAAATCTTTAATCCCGAGAATGGGCTCCAATACCTGGTTGGATAAAACAGTTACATCCAGCACACCAATTGGATCCCAGTCGTTGTAGGTTTCTTCCTTTGCCGCAAGTTTATACCAGTTTCCGGAAAGATACATGCTAAATTCATGCAGTTTTGTTGGTTTAAATATTTCGGCGCCAATTTTTTCCACTTTAAAACCATTTTCAAGTTTCAGCAGAAATTCCTCATCGGTTAATCCGTTTAGATCGGTTACCACGCGGTTGTAATCAATAATTTGAAGCTGGTCATCCGGAAAATGAACCGCCATAAAATAGTTATATTCCTCATCTCCTGAATGATTTGGATTTTGCGATGTCTTTTCAATGCCGATTCTTGCAGCGGCGGCTGTGCGGTGGTGCCCATCTGCAACATAAGTATACGGCACTTTATTTGAAAACAGCAACTCCAGTTCTTTTATTACTTTATCATTGTCAATCACCCAAAAATGATGACCAAAACCGTCTTCGGCTGTAAAATCGTAAACCGGGGGATTTTCCTTAATTACATTTTCTACAATCTGATCAATTTCAGGGATGGCTTTGTAGGCAAAAAACACCGGCTCAATATTCGCATCCAGATAGCGGGTAAGTACCATCCGGTCATCCTCTTTTTCGGGCCGTGTTAATTCATGTTTTTTAATGATTCCGTTTTGATAATCGGCACAGGCGGCAGCCCCCACAATTCCATACTGGGTGCGCCCGTACATGGTTTGGGCATAGATGTAATATTTAGGTCTTTCATCCTGCTTCAGCCATTGTTTTTCCTGAAACAGGTTAAAATTGTACTTTGCTTTCTCATAAACTTTTTCGGAATGAACATCCTCCACATCCGGGAGTTCAATTTCCGCCTTTGTAATCCGCAGCAGCGATTTTTCTTTTCCGTCAGCCATTTGTGCTGCTTCTTCAGCATTCATCACATCATACGGAAGACAAACCAGTTCTTCCACAATTTCCTTTGAAGGCCGCAGCCCTTTAAACGGTTTTATTGTAGCCATTCTTATTTATGCTTTATTAATTTCGAAAAAACAAATTTAGACAAACAAATTTTATACTGTTTAATAATTTCAAAAGAAGTTCCTGATACTGAAGATTAATTTTTATTGACCTGATACGTGCAATCCCCTTTTTCAAAAAAGGCAACGATTTGTTCGGCGGCTGCAATACCTGCATTTAAATTGGCTTCGGCTGTTTGTGCACCTGCTTTTTTGGGAGTAAAGAAATAACGTCCTTCAAACTTTTCCCTGAAAATATTTTCGCAATCGGGCGTGACGTCCGACATGTATTTCAATCCTGGTTTTTCTTCCATTATTTTCACCAGATCCGCCTCATTGATCACTTCCTTGCGCGCTGTATTTACTATGATGCTTCCATCTTTTAAATGCTGAAGAATCTCGCAGGTAACCGAACCGATATGTTCGCCTTTTGCAGGAACATGAATGGAAATGATATCACTTTTCTCGTAAAGTTGTTCCAGCGAATTGGTGACTTTTAAACCAATGGCCGCCGCTGCATGTTTGCTGTACCGCGTATAAACAATCACTTTCATTCCCATTGCACGGGCAATCCGGAATACATTCCGCGCTACAAAACCAAAACCATGCAACCCCAGGGTACGGCCGCGCAATTCGCCGCCAGGTTTGCCGCTAAACATCTCCCGGATACCGAAAATAGCAAGTCCGATGGCCAGTTCGGCAACAGCATTTGAATTTTGGCCCGGCGTATTCATGACCACCACCCCATTTTTTGAAGCTGTTTCCAAATCCACATTATCATAACCAGCCCCGGCACGAACTACAATTTTAAGGTTTTTGGCAGCAT
Source organism: uncultured Prolixibacteraceae bacterium (assembly GCA_963771595.1). Classification (GTDB taxonomy): domain Bacteria; phylum Bacteroidota; class Bacteroidia; order Bacteroidales; family Prolixibacteraceae; genus CAVYUC01. Next base: position 72,685 of record CAVYUC010000017.1, read on the forward strand.
TCAACACTTCAGCATCAAACCTGTCGCTTCTAATGACAGCCGCTTCGGCTTCAGAAACCGCCTTTAACAACTCCTGTTTCGAACTGTAGCTTTCAAGAACCTCCGGCTGGTATCCGGCTTTTGTAAATATCTTACTGATTTTTTTTACTGCAACCGGCGAAAACGGTTTTTCTGTAGCAATTAATATTTTTCTCATTCTTCAGGTTTTTTTGTGCAGAAAAAATGCAGGATTTTGTCCTGCATCTTTTCTTATGAATTATTAATTATCAAAGTTTTTTCCTGTTGTTGTAAAATAAAAATTACTGAGATAATTGAATATTGGCATATACTTTATTTCGATTTTTCAAATTCTTTCATGGAATCAATCAACGCCTGCACACTTTCGAACGGCATGGCATTATAAATTGATGCCCTGAAACCGCCTACTGAACGATGGCCTTTAATGCCTACCATTCCACGTGCGGTGGCTAAATCAAGGTATTCCTTTTCAAGCTCTGTATATTCCGGAGTCATAACAAAAGTTACATTCATTCTTGAACGATCCGCAGCATCCGGTACTGTTGGCAAAAAGAGTTTGTTCCTGTCGAGCTCTGCATAAAGTGCCTCAGCTTTTGCAATATTCTTTTTCTCCATTTCTTCCACTCCACCATTTTCCTTCAGCCAAATTAAGGTTTGCAGACAGGCATAAACCGGTAAAGTTGCAGGTGTGTTGAACATAGAACCGTTATCGATGTGGGTTTTGTAATTTAAAATGGTTGGAATCTGTCTTTCCACTTTACCCAACAGCTCATCCTTTACAATAACCAGTGTTGCTCCCGATGGCCCCAGGTTTTTCTGCGCTCCGGCATAAATCAATGCATATTTCGAAACATCAATCGGACGGCTGAAAATATCTGACGACATGTCAGAAACCAGCGGAACAGCTACTTCCGGATCTTTCAGTATTTCTGTACCAAAAATGGTATTGTTGGATGTGTAATGAAAATATTCAGCATCTGCCGGCACCTTATAATTTTTCGGAATATAATTGAAATTGGCATCTTTCGATGACGCTACTTCAACCACTTCTCCAAAAAGTTTGGCTTCTTTAATGGCTTTTGATGCCCAGGAACCTGTATTTAAATATGCTGCCTTTTTGTTCAGCAGGTTGTAGGGAACCATTAAAAACTGGGTGCTGGCACCGCCCTGCAAAAAAAGCATAGAATACCCTTCGGGAACGTGCAGAAGTTCTTTTACAAGAGATTGTGCCTGATCCATTACAGCGACAAATTCTTTGCTGCGATGGGAAACTTCCATCACCGAAAGACCGGTGCCTGCAAAATTAATAGTGGCTTCAGCAGTTTTTTCCTTGGTAAATTCGGGCAAAATTGAAGGCCCTGCATAAAAATTGTGTTTTTTCATTGTTACAACTGTTTTACGTAAATTAATAATACCTTTTGTTGCAAACACCAAAGCAAAGTTCGCAATTAGTTGATGGTTTGCAGATGAGAAAAATCAATATTTTATAAAAACCTGAATCATTTTGGAATGATAAACAACACATAATCAGGTGACAGAAATCATTTTTCCGGTCATTTTCCTTTTAAAGCTGTCTTGATCAATTCATTAATTCCTCTACAAATTTATTGGAATCCTTATAAGAATATCATTTTTTGAAAAAGAAATAACTTCAGGTGTAATTATTTAAAAGATACTTAAATTTTTACTTAAAAAAAAGAGGTTGTCCCGAGAGGGCAGCTAAAGAGTTTCCACTTATATCTGCAGACAATGCATTGATTCATTATTGCATTAATGCGGGAATAAGAAAGAATTTGCGACAGATTCACAGATTTAAAAATATTAATAGGCATGAAAAAATCAGGAAAACAATTAATCTGTGTTTTTCTATCTAATCTGTGGTAAAAAAGAACCAACCACAGATAACGCAGATTTGCACAGATTTTAATTTTAAAATAAACTTTTGAAAGATTAACAAATATTCGTGTTCATTCGTGGCATTTGTGGCTAAAAAACTTCGCCACTGATTCACAGATTTTAATGTATTAAAAAGGCTGCCTCCACAGGAAACAGCCTTTTTGTATTTGCAATCTGCGATATTTTAGATAAAAGGTAATTTCACGATTTCGGCAGGAATGGATTTGTTCCTGATTTTTACAAATATTTGTGTTCCAAAAGCAGAATATTCTTTTGCAACGTAACCCATTCCAATTCCTTTGTTCAACACCGGCGAAATGGTTCCTGAAGTGACTATTCCAATATCAGAACCTTCAGAATTTAACAACTGGTAGCCATGCCTTGGAATTCCTCTCTCCTTCACAACAAAACCGCGTAATCTTCTGGTAACTCCTTCATTTTTTTGCATGGTCAGAAATTCGCGATCGATAAACTGGCGGCCGTTGTTAAACTTGGTAATCCATCCCAATCCGGCTTCAATTGGCGATGTATCATCGTCGATATCATTTCCGTATAGGCAGTACCCCATTTCGAGGCGAAGGGTATCGCGTGCACCCAATCCAACCGGCTGAATATTAAATTCACTTCCGGCTTCGAATATGGCATTCCATATTTTCTCTGCATGTTTCATTGCTAAAATAGAGTTCAAAACCTCCGGCTCCGGTATATCCGGTTGCCGAAATTATGACATCATCAACACCAGCAAAGCGGCCGGTTACGAAATTGTAAAACACAATCTCCGATAAATTTACATCAGTAAGTTTCTGCAGCGTTTTTGCTGCATTTGGCCCCTGCACTGCCAACTGGCTGATTTTGTCACTGGCATTTATCAGTTCTGCGCCCACATCATTTTGCAAAACAACCCATTTCCAGTCCTTTTCGATATTTGAAGCATTTACCACCATCAAATATTTTTCATTATCGAAACAATAAACGAGCAAATCATCAACTATTCCGCCCCTGCCGTTTGGGAAACAGGTATACTGTGCCTGACCAGGTTTAAGAATGGTAGGATCGTTTGATGATAATTTTTTAATGAGAGCCAGAGCATTCGGCCCCAGCACCCAAAATTCGCCCATATGGGAAACGTCAAAAACTCCGACAGAATGGCGAACAGCAAGGTGTTCATCTTTAATTCCACTATACTCAACCGGCATTTCATATCCGGCAAATTCTACCATTTTGGCTCCTGCCTGCTTGTGTAATTTGTTAAATGCAGTGATTTTCATTTGATTTCACGAGTTAAATGTGCAAAGCTAAAAATTCAGATAATGTATACACATGAAATTTATCAGCGTTTAAAAACTTTGATAATTCAAATAATTCTGTAAATTGCGCTCCTGTTTCTTGAAGAATTATGGACGAAGAATTATGGACACTAAACTGCTACACATTGATTTAACTTATGTTGAGGAAATTGCCGGTGGTGACAATGAATTTATAAATGAGCTTATCGGCATTTTTATTTGTCAGATTCCGGATTTTATTGCAAACCTTCAAAAATATCTGTCTGACAATAATTTGGCTGACCTTGCCAAAGAAGCGCATACCGCAAAATCATCGGCATTAATATTCAGAATGGAAGAAACCGGAAAAATATTGAAAAAGATACAACTGGCGGCCGAAAAACAGGAAACGGACGAAATTCCGGAATTCATAGAAACTGTAAAATCAGATTTTGATGGTGCAATTAATGAACTGACTGCCGTTTTAAAAAGATCGTAAAACAATTTCAATTCATTCATACCATTCAATTTCAACATATTCAAAAAAAAAAATTCATTCCCCGGTGAAAGGAAATGAACCTTTTATTTTTTTTAAATGATTCCATTAATTCCTGCTGGCCAGTTTAGACAATAACCGCAGAATTTCGAGGTAAAGCCATACCAAAGTTACCATTAAACCAAAAGCCCCGTACCATTCCATGTATTTGGGAGCGCCGGATTCCGAAGCCCTTTCAATAAATGAAAAATCGAGCACCAGGTTTAAGGCAGCAACAGCTACCACCACCAAACTAAAACCAATGCTGAAATTACTGTTTCCGTAAAGAAAACCCATTTGAACGCCAAATAATCCGGCAATAAAACCAACAAGGTAAACCAGTGCAATACCAGCTGTGGCGGCAAAAACACCCAGCATAAATTTCCGGGTAACTTTTATTATTCCCGAACGATACAAAAACAGCATGGCTGCAAACACCGCCAGTGTTAATGCAACTGCCCGCATTACTATTCCGGTGTACATCGACTCAAAAACGGCTGATAAACCGCCCAGCAACAATCCCTCGAAAACGGCATAAATTGGCGCCGATATTCCTGAACTTTGCGGACGAAAAACAGTAACCAGCACTGTTATAAAGCCGCCAATTCCTCCAACCAAAAGCCATGGCCCGACGGCGCCAAATGCGGCTTCCGGATTTGATGCGGCAGCATCAAAAAATTTATTCCATGTAAACAGGGCCGACGCAACCAGCAACAACAACATCAAAGCGGTTTTATTTACCGTTCCGCTTACTGTCATTACTTCACCCGAAGCAGCATATCCCCTGTCAAAAACCCGCTCTTTAAATACCGGGTTTGATGTTTTTGAAATATTCATCATTTTTTCAACATTTAATTAATATTCAACCCAAATTTTTTGGTGAAACCTGAAAGCAAAAAACCTGCCATCGAAGTTTTTATGACATTTTTACCTGAAAACTGCATAGCAACTTTAAATAGCGGGTATAAAAAAGCTTGATCTTATAAAATCCTACTCATCAAAAACATCATGAAAATGACTGCCGGTAAGTTCCTCAAATAATTCTTCACCTAATTTTACTGCATTTTCAGAATTTTGCTGCTGCAGGGTTACGGCAAATTCAACCACCTGTTCATTCATACATTTTGAGCGGGTGCCAAGCGCCAGCAGTGAGCGGTACAAAGGAGTGTACAGCTTGCCGTCTTTGGCCAGCGCAGGCAACTCTTCAAAAAAAGGTTCAAACATTTCGTCGATGGCATTTTTCTCCACCAACGCAAGTCTGCCCATCAGATGAATTCCGGTATAGCGCACCAGGTGTTTTTTTCCCCTGCACCATTCCAATGCTTTTACAAAGGCAAACCTTGTTTTTACATACAGATTGGCAGAAGTCTGTTCGGCAATTTCGCTGTTTTCGAAACTTTTTGTCCAGAAATCCATTTGCTCTTCCGAAACCTGTTGTGGTTCGTCGAGCATTGTTGCCAGAATCATGGTTTCGCGCCACTGCTTGTTCCAGAGTTTTAATGCCAGCAGGTGATCCGGTTGAAACCCGCGGGCAATTTCGCGCAATTCAATCAGCGAAACACCCCAGTTCATTTTGTAAATTATTCCTTTTTGTTTCATTAAACCGGCCACATCTCCGTTTTTTCGCGATGGAACAATTGAAATTATGTGCTGAAATTTCTGTTCGCTTTCCTGGTTATCGATAATAAAATCCATAGTTAAATTTCTGAACTGCAAAACTAGCACAAATGTAATTATTGAGATATCAATTTGAAAAGATTAAATTTGCCGTTGCTGAATCGTACCTAAATTGATTTATAAAAATTACATCAACAACATTTCGGGGCTCCAGGGATTTCAACTGCTTCGTTTTGGCACGCTGCTGCTAATCAGCATTGCATTTGCAAAAAGCAACCTTCCAACGGCATCCATCGGAAATTACGAAGTTTTCCTTTTTGTTACCACCCTGTTTTGTTCGTTCTGGATAAACGGCCTCATCCAGTCGTTTTTGCCGGTTTACAAAAACAATAACACCTTTAAAACCCGCAGCAATAAATCGCCCGAAATATTCAATGCGTTCGTACTGTTAAGTTTTTTAAGCATTCTGGCTATCCTTGTTTTGGTGGTTTTTAAACAGCCGCTTTCCGGCGTTCTCACCGACACCGGAGCAATTCCATACTTTCAGTTCATCCTGCTGTTTATTTTTTTCAGCAGCCCCTCGTTTTTAATCGAATACATTTATTTGCTGAAAAATAAACCCGGCTCCATATTAATTTACGGTATAACTACATTTACTGTTCAGCTGATTGTTGTTGCACTGCCGGCACTGCTGGGCTACAGCATGGAAATTTCAATTTGGGGAATGGTTGCCATTTCGGTGGTGCGGTACATCTGGTTGCTTATTTTACTGAATAAATATTCGCAGTGGTATTTTTCGGCAGATTTTTTAAAAGAACACATTCACTTTGCCTATCCTTTAATAATAAGCACTTTACTTGGCAGCTCGGCCGGTTATGTGGATAGTTTTCTGGTGCTGCACCAATTTGATTCGGCCACTTTTGCCATTTTCCGCTATGGCGCCAGGGAATTTCCGCTGGTTTTGTTAATGGCAAATGCATTAAGTACTGCCATGATTCCCGAATTCTCCAATCCCGAAAAGTTTAGGGATACCTTATTTTCGCTTCGGAAAAAAACAATGAAACTGATGCACCTCCTTTTTCCGGTAACCATTGTATTCCTGATTTTCAGCAACTGGCTTTACCCGCGCATTTTTAATCCTGATTTTACTGAAAGCGCCGTAATATTCAATATTTATTTGCTCCTGATTATCAGCAGGCTCCTTTTTCCGCACACCATTTTAATCGGGTTGAAAAAAACTAAAATGATAATGTATGCCTCGCTTGCCGAACTCATCATCAACATTATTCTCAGCATTCTGTTTATCAGTTTTTGGGGAATTGAAGGTGTTGCTTTTGCAACAATAATAGCGTTTGCCGTTCAAAAAATAATCTGGCTGGCTTACAATAAAAAAGTACTAAGAATTTCTGCCGGAGATTATATCCCGCTAAAAACTCTTGCTTTATATTCTTTAATAACTTTGGTCGTTTTCTTTATCGTTTACTGAAGTTTTTTAACAGGAAATATGAAAGATCAAAAATTACCTGAAATATTAAAGTGCATTCATTGCGGACATGAAGGATTAAATTCTGGTGGAAAACAGTTAGCTTGTCCCGAGTGCAACCGTGAATATCCTGTTTCGGAAAATGTTCCTGTTTTACTTCCGGAAAAAGAGAATGCTGAAATGGAAAAATCCGGTATTCATCAGAAACTGGGCACTACTTTTAATTATATCGACCACTATCAGAAAGATGCATTTGAATCGGATTATTTTGCAGAACGCGATGCCGGAACCGAACACAGCGACAAAAGGGTTTGGCAGTATATTGCCTCCGAAATCAATGGAAACGAAGGAAGGATTCTGGATGTTGGCTGCGGAAAAGCATGGGTTGCCGGTTTATTTTGCCCAAAAGGTTTCGAAGTGGTTTCCATGGACATTTCACTGCGGAATACTTCAAAGGCATTAAAGTTGCATCCACATAAAAATCATGCGGCAGTTGTTGCCGATGTATTTTCGCTGCCGTTTGCACAAAATTCGTTCGATTACATTATTGCTTCCGAAATTATTGAGCACGTGCAGGATCCGCAGCTTTTTACCGAAAAATTGATTTATGCACTGAAACCGGGCGGCAAATTAATTGTGACAACACCATATAAAGAGAAGCTGCAATATTCACTTTGCATCCATTGCAACAAACCAACGCCTATGCATGCACATATTCACTCATTCAACGAAAAAATACTGACAACACTTTACAAGGGCAGCGACTTAAAATCAGTTCATTATAAAACTTTCATCAGTAAAATAGCGGTGCATTTCAGGTTACATATTGTTTTTAAACATCTGGGATTCAGCTGGTGGAAAAACCTTGACAAAATGTTAAACCGCTTGTATAATTCGCCAACGCGCATAATGGTAGTTTGGAAAAAATCGACCTGAAAATTAATATATTGGCGAGGTGTATAACGATTCAAGCCGGTTAATAATGCTTCTGGAAGCAGGAAGTTCCCACGATTTTCCTTCAAAATACATCAGGCACTTCGACTTCTTTTTATCGATTTTGCGCAAATAATTTCTGTTAATGCAATATGCACGCCCAATCCTGAAAAAAAGCTGATTGTTAATAGTTTCCAGCGTTTCGTTTATACCGGTTTTAAGGATTACAGTTTCACCATTTGTGAGGGTAAGAATTGTTTTTGCACGTTCCGACTTGCAAAAAATAATCTCCTTCAGCAGCAAAACAATTATTCCAGTTTTTTGAAGGAAAACCCTTTTATCGGTTAAATCCTGTTTTCTGGCATAAATATCAAGTTTCCGTTTCAGTTCCTCCCGTTTAAACTGATTTTGGAGGCGTTCAATCATCTGCTTAATTTGTTCCGTATCCACCGGTGTTGCAATAAAATCGAGCGGCGCCAGTTTTAGCGAATCGTATGCAAGGCGCTCGTCCGGGGCAATGAAAACCACTCCGGGAAAATGATACCTTTTATGCAGTTGCTCCACAAATTCAAGCCCCGACATGTCTGAAAGTTCAACATTTACAAACAATAGTTGCGGCGCATAATTTAAAATTAATGCTATTGCCTTTTTGCTGCTGGTGGTGGCTGAAATTATGGATATTTCAGGCATTTTTTCCAACACTTCAACAAGACGAGCCTGTTCCTGTGCTGATTTTGCCACTATTAAAGTTGTTATTTTATGTTCAAGCATAATTAAAAGAAGTTGAAAGAAGTTCAGTAATTGCTTTATGGGATGCTTTAATTTGCCAGATATGCGAATTGCTTTGCATAATACATTTGTCCAAAGTTTTGTCAATACTCCTGATGTAATCCTGATTAATTAAAACTGAGCGGCCAAGCCTGTAAAAATTCTGGTTTGCAACCATTTCCTCAATTTGCGACAGAGAGCCGCTGGCAACTTCTTCTTTGCCGCTTGTAAGATACAAAACAGTGTAACCATCTTCAGTCTGGCAAAAAACTATTTCGTTGGAATTGATAAGTATGTAGCTGTGCCTGGAATTGATCCTGATTTTGGTTTCTTCTTTTAATTTATCAAGCATTTCCTCAAGCCGGCGCGGCCAATCCCGATCATTCTTTCGCCGGTACTTTTCAACAATATCCATTAATTCGGCACGGCCTACAGGTTTTAACAAGTAATCGTACACTCCGTTTCTGATAGCCTGAACTGCATATTCCTTAAATGCTGAAACAAATACAACCGGCACGTCCACATTCCGTTTTTTAATTAAATGAATAAGTTCCATACCCGTTTTACCGGGCATATTTATATCCATGAAAACAAGGTCGGGATAGTATTCAACCATGAAATATAATGCTTCTTCGGCCTGACTGGCTTCGCCAACAACCTCAACATTTGGAATTTCGCTTAACAATGATTTCAGCAACAAACGCGCAATTGCTTCATCATCAACAATTAAAATTTTAAATTTTTTATTATCATCCATTTTAAATACTTACTAATAAAAGTATATTAAAATGTCCCTCCATTTTTTTATAATAAGTCCCTTTTTCAAAAATAAACAAAATACAACCAAATTTCAAGTATTATGTTGAGCTATAATTAATTTCAAATATTAACAGCGGAATTTAAAACAATACGAAATGTTCTTTGTTAATTACAATTCTTTAAATTTAGACGGTTATTTTTAAAAACAGGTTTTTGCTGAACTCCTGTTATTTACCAAACAGGATTGGCAAAAAATAGCTTGTACAATGTTTTTTTTAATTATATTTAGAAACCTTTAGAGACAATTTTTGTTAACTTTTTTGTTGTAATAAATAGCCAGAGGTTATAAACTAAACTGAACAGAATGAGAGAATTTTTCTTAGTGAAAACTGATGTTAAACTCGTTAATGTTTTTATTTTTCTTTCTGTATTAATACTTTGTCTGACATTATCCAATTCTGCTTTTCCCCAGGAAGACAGTTCTGCAACTACACAAAATGACAGTGCAGCTGTTATTGCTGAAAATGATACAGCAGGTTTGACCAGTGCCGCCGATACTTCTGTAAGTGATAGTGCAGCAGGTAACCAGGCTTTGGAAAGTGACAGTGCAGTTGCCGGAGAAAACGAAACGCTGGCTGCCGAAGAACATGGTGAAGCAGGCGCCGGAGGCCATTTAATTGACGAAGTTAAACGCGGAAAACGTTTCTTCCTCGGAATCCTGCCATTCGACAGGCAATATCCTGCCTGCGTTTCCTGCCATAATATAAAACCAGTGGATACGTTAAACTGGAATCCTTCGGCAATTGATCTGGCAATGAAATATGCGGGTAAAGACTTTGCCTCATTTCAGCAATCCGTTCTGCAGCCATCAGGAGTGAAAATAGAAGCCGCCCATCAAAATATTACCATCAAGGAAGAAGATTTGCGTTCAGTAAAATCCTACCTCGACAATCTCGCGGTGGAAGGGCCGGCGGTTCCAAAACCCAATGTTAACAACCTTTTGCTGTTCCTGTTTTTAGGACTGCTAATTACCTGGGCAATTCTGGAACTTCTGTTTTTCAAAAAAATAAAGTACAAAATAATTCCACTGGTAGTTTTATTAATTGCTTTTGGTTTGCAGGCACAAATGCTCGTAACCGATGCCATTAAACTGGGCCGCCAGGAAAATTACGCCCCCGATCAGCCGGTGAAATTTTCGCACCGTATTCATGCCGGCGAAAACGGCATTGAGTGTATGTATTGCCACACCACGGCAGAAAGAAGCAAATCAGCAGGCATTCCGGCAACGGCTCTCTGTATGAATTGCCACATCATCATCCGCGAAGGCACAAACAGCGGCAAGTTCGAAATTTCGAAAGTGGTAAATGCAGTTGAAAATGGCGAATCCATTGAATGGACAAGAATTCACAACCTGCCCGATCATGTGTTTTTCAGCCATTCGGTGCATGTTGGATCGGCAAAACTGGATTGCAAAAAATGCCATGGTCCGGTTCAGGAAATGGATATCATGCGGCAGTACAGCGACCTTTCAATGGGTTGGTGTGTAAACTGCCACCGCGAAACAAATGTTAATTTCCGCGACAACGATTATTATGACGATTATATAAAACTCCACGAAGATTTAAAAGCCGGAAGAATTGATTCGGTTAAAGCAGTAGATATTGGAGCAAATGATTGTATGCGTTGCCATTATTAGATTCAGAAGTAAAAAATTGTTCAAAATCTGTAAGAAAGTAAACCCAGAATATGACTGAATATTGGAGAAGTATTGAAGAATTAAAAGATCCGGCAACTTTCAAAAAGAACGAGTTAAAGCTGGAGCTGGATGCAAAGCGGGCAACTGCGAAAAAACAATCAGGTTCTTCCAGAAGGGATTTCCTGAAAACTTTTGGTTTTAGTTTAGCTGCTGCTACAGTTGTGGCAAGTTGCAAAAAGCCAATAGACAAAGCAATTCCGTATCTTGTAAAACCTGAGGAAATAACACCCGGAGTTGCAAGTTATTACGCCTCAACTTATTTTGATGCCAATGAATATTGCAGCGTTTTGGTCAAAGTACGGGACGGACGCCCCATAAAAATTGAAGGAAACGATAACTCTTCCATTTCACAACAGGGAACATCGGCCCGCGTGCAAGCATCGGTTTTGAGCTTGTATGATGATGCACGGTTTAAAACCCCGCTAAAAGATAAAAATCCGGCATCGTGGGAAGAAATCGATGTGGAAATCATAGAAAAACTTAACCGGTTAAAACAGGAAAACAGGAAGGTAGTACTTTTAACATCTACCATCATTTCTCCTTCAACAAAAAAAATAATTGAACAGTTTTTAACTGAATACCCGAATGTAAATTGGATTCAGTACGACGAAGTTTCGGCAACAGGGATTTTGCTGGCTAACCAAAAAAGTTTCGGAAAGGCATTTATTCCGGATTACCGGTTTGAAAAGGCAAAGGTAATTGTAAGTTTCGGGGCCGATTTTTTGGGTACATGGCTGTCGCCGGTGGAATACGCAAAAGGCTATTCGGCGGGAAGAAGATTGTATGCGAAAACGGATGAAATGAACCGGCACTACCAGTTTGAATCGGGAATGTCGGTAACCGGAACAAATGCCGATATTCGATTCCCCGTTCGTCCGTCAGAAGAAGGCCCGATTTTAGCCACACTTTACAACGAATTGTTAAAAGCCAAAGGACAACCGACAGTTTCAACCCCTGACAAAACGGTTGATTTAAGTGGCCTTGTTGAAGATTTGCTTGAAAATGAAGGAAAATCCATCGTCATTTCGGGTAGTAACGACATCAATATTCAATTGATTGTTAATGCCATAAATCAGCTTTTAGGAAATTACGGCTCTACAATTCTTACATCGGTAACATTAAACACTCGCCAGGGAATCGACAGTGAGTTTGAATCCTTTTTCCAGGAGCTTCAAAAACAACAGATTGCGGGTGTATTTTTCTGGGGAGTAAATCCGGTTTACAGTTACTACAAAAATATTGAATTGGCAGAGGCATTAAACAAGCTGGACCTGTCCGTTTCATTTTCCGATCGTATAAATGAAACTTCGGCCGAGTGCAGGTACATTTGCCCGGAACCACATTACCTGGAATCCTGGAACGATGCCGAACCAAAAACGGGAAAATACAGTCTGGCTCAGCCGGCCATTCAAAAATTATTTGACAGCCGTCAGGTGCAGGAATCATTGGCCCGCTGGAGCGGAACAGAAAATCCTGATTATTATAAAATTTTAATTGATTACTGGCAGGAAAATCAATTCTCCGGACAATCAAAATTCCCGGAATACCGGCTGTTCTGGAACAATACATTGCAAAAAGGAGTTTTCGAAAAAGAATCTTCAGGAGGCGAATCAGCGACTTATTCATCAATCGGTTTAAAAGATGCACTGGCAGCCTCAAAACCAATTCCCGGAGAATGGGAAGTTACATTCTACGAAGATGTTTCCATGCTCAACGGCAGTTTTGCCAACAATCCGTGGTTACAGGAACTGCCCGATCCGGTGGCAAAAATAAGCTGGGACAATTATGCATCGGTTCCCGTAAAATGGGCCGAAGAAAACGGTTTGCTGAATGAAAGTGTAATCACGATAAACGGCGTGGAACTTCCGGTATTTATTCAACCAGGGCAGGCAGCAGGAACAATTTCGGTGGCTTTGGGCTACGGAAGAGTTATTGCCGGGAAAGTAGGTGAAGGAGTTGGTAAAAATATGTTTGCTCTTTCGCCAATTGTAGATGGGGCAAAAAAATTCCGCCTCGACAATGCACAAATAGGTTTTACTGAAAAAACCTATCCGCTGGCTTTGTCGCAAACCCATTATTCTATGGAAGGAAGACCCATTGTGCGCGATACCACTTACAATAAATGGCAGACTGATCCTTCCGCCGGCAATGAAATCCATGAAGTAAACATGGAACACCACGTTACACTTTATCCCGAACCTGAATTTACCGGTCATCATTGGGGAATGGCGGTTGACCTGACTTCGTGCATTGGCTGCGGAAACTGTGCCATTGCCTGCCAGTCCGAAAATAATGTTCAGGTGGTTGGAAAAGAACAGGTACGAAACCGGCGAATTATGCACTGGATACGAATAGACCGCTATTTTTCGAACGATCCGGAAAACCCGGATGTGTTCCATCAGCCGGTGATGTGCCAACACTGTGATAATGCACCATGCGAAAATGTTTGTCCGGTTTCGGCAACACCACACAGCTCCGAAGGATTGAACCAAATGGCATACAACCGTTGTGTGGGCACAAAATATTGCGTAAACAACTGCCCGTACAGGGTTCGCCGGTTTAACTGGTTCCAATATGTCGACAATGATGAATTTAATTACAATTCGAACAGTGAACTGGGCAGAATGGTATTAAACCCGGATGTTACGGTCCGCTCGCGTGGTGTGGTTGAAAAATGCTCTTTCTGTGTTCAGCGTATCCAGGAGAAGAAAATAAATGCAAAAGTAGATGGCAGGCCGCTGGAAGATGGAGAAATACAACCGGCCTGTGTACAATCGTGCCCATCCAATGCACTTGTATTTGGAGATTTAAGCGATTCCAACAGTAAAATTTCGAAGTTGTTTAAAAATCCGAGAAATTATTACCTGCTGGAACAATTACATACATTACCGTCAGTGGGATATTTAACCCAGGTAAGAAATAAAAAAGCATAACTAAATAAATACCTATGTACAAAACAGAGGTTCGCGGAAAGCTAATTGAAGGGGATAAGAATTTTTCCCAGATGTCACGGGAGATTACCGCCCCCCTAAATGATAAAACACCCATCTGGTGGTACATTGCATTTGTTATAAGCCTCGGAATGTTCGGCTTTGGATTGTACGCAAAGTACATTACTGTAAGCACCGGAATCGGAACCTGGGGTGTTCACAATACCAACGCCTGGGGATGGGCAATTATCAACTTTGTGTGGTGGATTGGAATCGGGCATGCAGGAACGGCATTTTCCATCTTTCTGCTGATTCTGCGTCAGAAATGGCGTACCGCCATAAACCGAGCTGCAGAAGCAATGACCGTTGTTGCAGTAATCTGTGCAAGTTTATTCCCACTTTTACATATGGGACGTCCGTGGTTATTCTTTTATATTTTCCCGTATCCAAACTCCCGCGGTCCGCTGTGGGTGAATTTTAACTCCCCGCTGTTCTGGGATTTTGTGGCCATTTCGGCTTACCTGCTGATTTCAGCAAGTTTCTGGTATTTCGGAATGGTACCGGATTTTGCCACCATCCGCGACACCACCAAATCGAAAATTAAAAAAGCCGTTTATGGTTTCTTTTCATTCGGATGGACCGGCGCCAGCAAAGAGTGGCTGCGTTACGAAGCATTAAGTTTTGTGCTTGGGGGAATTGCTGCAGTGCTTGTAGTTTCGGTGCACTCCATTGTGGCTACCGACTTTGCCGTTTCGGTGGAACCAGGCTGGCACACCACAATTTTCCCGCCCTATTTTGTAGTGGGTGCAATCTTCTCGGGATTTGCAATGGTGCTTACCCTGGTGGTACTAATGCGTGTTTTGTACAAACTAAATGATTTTGTTACCGATTCGCATATCGATGCCATCTGCCGTGTGCTCACTTTTGTTTCGTTAATAATGGGAACTGCTTACCTCACCGAAATATTTTTAGCCTGGTACTCCGGTTCGGAATACGAAATCTACATGTTTTTCAAGGTTCGTATATTCGGGGAATATGCTTTTCAGTTTTGGGCGATGTTTATTTCCAATGCTGTTATTCCGCAGTTATTTTGGTTTAAATCGGTCCGCCGGAACATGTGGATTGTTTTTGCCATTTCCATCATTATAAATATTGGAATGTGGTTCGAACGCTTTAATATTGTAGTTACCTCGCTGAGCCACGATTATTTGCCGGCAAACTGGGCCACCTATTCACCCACTTGGGTAGAGGTGGGATTTTTCACCGGTACGCTGGGAATGTTTTTCGCCGGTGTTCTGTTGTTCTTCCGCTTTATACCGATTATTGCAATTTCTGAAGTTAAAAGTGTGTCGAAATACAATAAACCACGTAAAGATTACATAAGAAATGCAGGCCATGAATAAGAATTATATTTTAGGTGTTTTTAATGACGAAGACAATCTTGTGGAAGCTTTTGAAAAAGTGAGGGAGCAGGGAATTATGCCTGTGGAAGTGTACACTCCATACCCGGTGCATGAAATTCTGGAAGGCATGAAAAAAAGATCATTCATCACTCATGCGGCATTCTTCTATGGCATTTTTTCGGCACTTGGAGTTTTGGGATTTCTGTACTATGCTGCAGTTATCAGCTGGCCCTTAAAATACGGAGGTAAGCCGTTCAACTCTTTTCCCTCTTTTATTGTAGTGACGATTGTAGCTACAATTTTAGGGGTGACCTTGCTTACCCTGTTTACCTTTTCGGTGCGTGCAAAAATATTTCCCGGCAAAGTGCCCGAAATAGTGCATCCCCGTGCAACCGACGATAAATTTGTAATTGTGCTGGATAAGGATAAACTGGACGGAAAAGAACAAACCATCCGTGGAATCTTTCAAGAACATGGTGAAATTGAATAACAGTTGTACTATGAATAAAATAAAATACATTCTTTATTCCGCTTTAATAACGCTTGTTATAACCTCATGCGACTACAACCGGCACACTACAGGTTGGGAATATTTTCGGGACATGGCACATTCTGCTGCCTACGAAACCTATTCGCCAAATCCGGTATTTAAAGATGGCAAAACCATGCAACCGCCGGTGGAAGGAACCATTCCAACTGATTTTATGCCTTATCCGTATGAAAAAACAGACGAAGACCGGGCACTGGCTGCAGCAACACTGGAGAATCCGCTGGAAATTACCGATGCCAATCTGGAGCGCGGCGAAAGGTTTTACGGCATTTACTGCAAACAATGTCATGGCGCGGAAGGTGACGGAAAAGGGCGGCTGTTTGTCAGTAAAAAATATACGTATCCGCCTGCCAATCTACTCAGCGAGAAAATGATGACAAACAATGAAGCAGCAATTTACCACGTAATTACCGTTGGGTACGGCGTTATGGGCGAACACGGTTCAATGATTCGCCCCGAAGACAGGTGGCGGATTGCAATGTATGTTAAACAGGTTTTGCAACAATAAAAAAAATTGGCGAATTCAAAAAAAAGACCCGTTATGGAGAATAAATTAGTGATTACCAAAAAGTTCAGAATGATTGCCTACGCATTGATTGCCGTCGGTGTACTTTCATTTCTACTTGGTTTTATTTTCGATGCACAACGAACATGGGCCAATTACCTGCTGAATAATTTCTATTTTCTGTCGCTGGCAGTTGGCGCTGCATTTTTTGGCGCCATCCAGTATATCAGCCAGTCCGGGTGGTCGGCAGCATTTAAACGAATTCACGAATCAATGGCCGCTTATATTCCTTTTGCAGCGGTATTCTTCATCATTCTGTATTTTGGTATGCATTCGCTTTTCGAATGGTCGCACGAGGAAACAGTAAAAAAAGATTTATTGCTTACCCATAAATCCACCTATTTAAACGAAACGTTCTTCTTCATCCGCATTGTGGTATTTTTTGCAGTCTGGATATTACTCACAAAAGTGCTTCGGCGGTTTTCGCTGAAAGAAGATGAAGTGGGTGGGTTGCACTATTTTGAGCGGTCGGAATTTTATTCCAAAGTATTTATTTTTGTTATCGCCGTATCTTTCAGTGTATTTTCCGTTGACATGCTCATGTCGCTCGAACCGCATTGGTTCAGCACACTTTTCGCTGCAAAAATGTTTATTGCCGCCTTCCTGCACGGTTCTTCCATCATCACACTGATTCTGATTATTCTTTTCAGGATAGGGAAATTTGATTTGCTGAACCGCAGCCACCTGCACGATTTTACCCGTTATATGTTCATGACCAGCATTATCTGGGGGTATTTTAATTTTGCCGAATTTATGCTTATCTGGTACGGAAACATTCCGGAAGAAACAATATATTATGTCGAACGTTGGCAGGGTGCTTTTCGGGTGTTGTTTTACGCCAACATAATACTCAACTGGGCAATCCCGTTTTTCATTCTGATGCCCCGGAAATCATCGCGAAGCAAAATGTTTATTTTCCCGGTAATTATTCTTTTAATGATTGGGCAGTACACAGAGCTCTATTATATTATCTGGCCGGCAATTTTAGGAGAGGCAAAATTTGGATTACTTGAAATTGGAACTTTTGCGGGGTTCATCGGATTGTTTGGATTAGTGGTTGCCAACACACTGGCAAAAGCCAGCCTGGTGCCTAAAAATCATCCTTATCTCGAAGAAAGTATTTATCACCATTTTTAAATGTATGAATGCTTAAATGTAATGCACGAATGGCTTCATGCAATAATGATAAATTCGTGATCATTTGAAATCCGGGGCAAAAAACAGGGCTTAAAAATATATCCTGTAATTAAACAGCGGAAAAATTCCCAACTGGTAAACTGTTTCAATGTTGTTGCTGCTGCTTCGATACATGCGTGTAAGCGGGTTTTTATGGTTGGTTACGTTTTCAACATAAAATTCCCAAAGCTGTGAAACCTTTTTGCCATTGCGGCGGAATCCGATTTTTACATCAGCCTTAAAATAATCAGGAAATTGTTTTGTGTAAGCCAGTTCTTCAACATAAACAGTCGGGTAAGCGCCCACCCCGTTTTTCGATGCCTCCACATCAACCGGAGTATAGCGTTTGCCACCGGCCCATGTAATTTTTGTATCAAACACAAGCGTTGAACTGCTGCCCAGCTGCACCTCTTTGCCGGCCAAACCGTTGGCAACAAAATTACCGTTGAATGCCGTGTTTCTTTTTATGCCATCGCTGCCGGTATATTTCGATTCGAAAAGTGAAACGGTGGTTAGAAAATAATAACCTTTCCGGTAAAATCGTTCCAGCGTAAATTCGATGCCGTAATTCCAGCCTTTACCATTGTTCACCAAATAGTTGCGGGTATTCAGCCCCCATTCGGCACCGGTATTCAGCATGCTGAAGTAGGATGATTTTTGTTCAACCGGAACATCGTACAGGTACTGGTAATAACCTTCAGCCTTAAAACGAAGGAATTCCGAAAGCAGGGCATCGAAACCAACTACCACGTGGTGTGCCTTTGTAAAATCCAGGTTTTGGTTGGTCATAACCATTTGGTCGTCTGCCGTCCGGGTTTCCATAAAATAGGTGGCAACCGACTGCGTTTTCGAATGTTTTCCGTACCCTAAATTGAGGCTTGTGCGGTAACCGGTTTTCCAGTTGGCGCCAAAACGTGGTTCAACCGAAACCTTATCATTCAACCCAAACCAAACGAAACTGATTCCCGGTTTAATTTCAAAATTATCTGAAAATTTATAAATAAACTGCGAATAGGCGTTGTAAAGGTTAGTTCCGTTCACAATAGTTTTTTGGTTGTTCAGAAGGTATTTCCACGTTCCATCTTCCACAATTTTTGTATCCAGATTGTACCCCATTCTGTGAATGAAAGCACCGGAACGATTGGAAAACCGGCGGTTAAATTTCTTATTGAAAATGTATTTCAACCCCACTCTTTTTTCGCTGTTGTTTTCCCGGTAATAGGGTGCGGGCAATTCGCCCGGATCGAACATATCAAGTCGCGTAAAACCATTCTGACCGACAAATGAAAGGATTAACCTGCTGTAGGTATTGTCATTGTGAAAGTGTGAATACGTAACACCACTGGCTACCAGTTCCGAACCATTTACCAAATCCATTCCTTCGTCGGTATATAAATCGGCTTCATTATCTTCGCTGTCGAGCATGGAAATGCTGCTTTTGCCGGCAAGTCCGAACCAGGTAATCTTTCCTTTTTTCAGCGGAAAGTTCATTTTAAAATTTAAGTCCTGGTACCTTGGAATTCCGGCAGCGCCAAAACTTATCCCGAACAGGTGAAATATTTCAAGTGTTGAATAGCGGTAATTGGCCAGGAAAGAACTTTTTCCGCCTTTTTTAAACGGTCCTTCAGCACCCAGTTCAAATCCGTTAAAACCTGCCTGCCCCAGAAATTCGTACTGCTCGTTGTTTCCTTCGCGCATTTTCAGATCGAAAACACCTGAAAACACATTTGAATATTCGGCCGGAAAAGCGCCGGTAAAAAAATCGGAATTGCGCAGGGTGTTGTTGTTCAGCATTCCCACGGGGCCGCCGGTAGTTCCGGATGCTGCAAAATGATTGGGATTTGGAATATCCACATCTTCGAGTCGCCATAAAATACCACCCGGCGTATTTCCCCTGATGATAATGTCGTTTCGCTGATCGTTGGCGCCCGAAACCCCGGCAAAGTTCATGGCCATCCGTGCCACATCTTCACGGCTCCCGGCGTAGCGACCGGCTTCCTCCACAGTAAATGCCCGGGCACTGACACTTGCCATTTTATTCATGGCCAAATCTTTCCGGTAATTTCCCACAACAGTCACTTCTTCGGTTGTTTCCACCTTTTCTTCCAGTTCAACATAAACTACCGTTTCGTGGCCCGAATTTACCACAAGGTTTTTGATCAGCGACTGATGATAACCAATAAAACTAATAAGAATCGCCTGCCGTCCCAGTGGAATATTTTCGAGACGAAATTCGCCGTTTGCACCGGTGGTGGTGCCAATAACAGGATCAGAATCCACAAGCACCACATTGGCTCCCGGCAATGGGGCGCGGGTTATTTTATCCACAACAGTTCCTCTTATAACCTGCGTAAATTGATTTACCTGCTCCTGCGAACGGAGCTGCAAAACCAGTAGCTGAACAAGTAAAAAAAGAAGCACGAACTGTTTCATTATGAACCTGATTGTTGATGTGTGGTTTTCAAACTTCAAAGTTAAACAAGTTATTTATTGCAGAGGAATTGTAATTTATTCGTGCCCCTCGTTTCACTTTTATTTAATCCGCACCATCTGAAATAACGCCGAAATGTTAAACCGGTAATAATAATGAAGTTTAATTGATCCCGTTTTTTTAAAAACCATTAACTTCATGGCCTCAATATTTCACAACCAGTTACTAACAACCAAAATGAAATCAAATGGAATTATTTAGCGCACGGCATGTCGATAAAGTCTTTGCCAACACCAAAGCGCTCAGCGATGTTAGCATTTCGGTGGAGGAGCAAAGTATTTTCGGGTTGCTTGGTCCCAACGGCGCAGGAAAAACCACCCTCATCCGAATCATCAATCAGATTACCGCTCCCGACAAGGGCGAAATTTTACTGGAAGGCCGCAAAATGCGTCCGGCCGATGTAACCCGCATTGGCTACCTTCCTGAAGAAAGAGGATTGTACAAAAAGATGAAAATCGGGGAACAGGCCATTTACCTGGCCCGGTTAAAAGGAATGAGCCGCCACGATGCCACGCAAAACCTGAAAAAATGGTTCACGAAATTTGAAATCATGGGCTGGTGGAATAAAAAAATTGAAGAACTGTCGAAAGGAATGCAGCAAAAAGTACAGTTTATTACGACGGTAGTGCATCGTCCGCGCCTCCTTATTTTTGACGAACCTTTCAGCGGCTTCGATCCCATTAATGCCAACCTTCTGAAAAGGGAAATTCAGGACTTACGCGACGAGGGCGCCACCATTATTTTTTCCACCCATAATATGGAATCGGTGGAAGAACTTTGCGATCATATCGCACTCATCAACAAATCGGTAAAAATTGAAGACGGTCCTACCGGCAAAATCCGCGAAAAATATAAATTGAACACATTCGAAATAAAATACAGCGGAAATTTTTATGAAGTGAACAGCGCGCTGGGAAACCAGTTTAAAATCCTGGACCATTCGGAAGGCGAAATAAATAACCACCTGCGCGTGCAACATCTTGACGGCGGCTCCAACAACCAGCTGCTGCAAAAATTAATGTCTGCCGCCGAAATTATTTCATTCGAAGAAATTATTCCGCGAATGAATGACGTATTTATCCAGGCAGTTCAGGAAGCCAATAAACTTTAAACTTACCGGAAGATGAATAAAATACTTATCATATTAAAACAGGAATACCTGAAGCGGGTAACGAAAAAATCGTTTATCATTCTCACCTTGCTGGTGCCGTTTATTTTCATCGGCATGTTTGCACTGATTATTTTTCTGTCCATCAACAACGACAAACAGGAACGCACCATTGCTGTTTATGATGAATCCGGCCTTTTTCCTGGTCAGCTGGAACAGGAAGGTTACACCAGCTTTCATTTTGTGCCGCGTGAAGAATATGAAAAACTTCGGCATAATCTGAAAGAGAGTGATTTTTACGCCCTGTTATACATTCCTGAAAATATTTATGTTTCAAATTCGGCCCAGCTGATTTCCGAAAAGCAGCTCCCGTTTGAAATTGTTGAACAGATTGAAGGAAAACTAAGCCGCTACCTGGAGCAGGAAAAGCGGCAAAAAGTTGTTTCTGAGACCGGAATTTCGGATTTGGAAGAGCGCCTGGCAAATACAGCAACAAATGTTAAACTGAATACACTGAAGGTGTCGCAAACCGGCGAGGCGCAGAAAAGTTCTTCGGCAGTGGCTTTTATTGCCAGTTATGCCATGGGATTTGTCATTTACTTTTTTGTGTTCATGTACGGTGCAATGGTTATGCGCAGTGTAATGGAAGAAAAGAAAAGCCGCATTATAGAAGTGATAATTTCGTCGGTAAAACCATACCAGCTGATGGCCGGAAAAATTATAGGCACGGCGCTGGTTGGGCTCACGCAGGTTGCCATTTGGGTGCTGCTGGGAATTATCGCAGTCACCGTCATTCAAATCTTTTTCAGTCCCGAATCGGCGCAGCAAATGGGACAAAGCCTGATGGAAGCGCGGCAGGGAATGAATCCGGCAATGGCACAGGCCGCTGCCGAACAAAACAAGGTAAATGAAGCGCTTGAGATGATTGGCAATCTGAACCTGCCGTTGATCCTTTTTGCATTTGTATTCTATTTTTTGGGAGGTTACCTTTTGTACAGTTCTTTGCTTGGCGCAGTTGGCGCTGCAGTTGACAACGACGAGGATTCGCAGCAGATGGTTTTCCCTATCACCTTTCCGCTTATCTTATCCATTATGCTGTTGTTTCCCATTGCCAAAAACCCGGAAGGACCGGTGGCTTTCTGGGCTTCCATCATTCCATTTACATCGCCGGTGGCCATGCTTGCCCGCGTACCATACGGAATTCCAACCTGGGAATTACTGCTGTCGATGGCATTGCTGATACTGACTTTGATAGGCGCTATTTGGGTGGCCGCCAAAATTTACCGCACCGGTTTGCTGATGTACGGTAAAAAAGTAAACTTCAGGGAACTGATAAAATGGCTGCGGTACAATGGATAGTTATTGTTTAGCCCGGAGGTAGTGAAAAGCTCTGCCGGAACAGGCTTTTAACCTAATATGAAATAGTCTGTCCATGCATTATAACGTTTAATTCAATAATTTTAAATTTCCTGAAACAATTCAGTTTAACTGCTGTTACATAAATGAATTCATAAAAAAGCTTTACATTGCCACGAAATGAATTACACGACTTTCCATAATATGATGTGTTGCTTTTCCGACAACGGGAAGGAGTGTTTTCATTTATAGACTTAATAACCAATAGTAAAAAAGAATGAAAAGCCTTCCTGAAAAATCAGGGAGGCTTTTTTTTAATAACCGATTTTTAATATAACAATTATGAAAGTACAAAACATTTTAGAAACCATTGGCAAAACTCCGCATGTACGAATTAACCGCTTGTATCCTGCGGATTACGAGGTTTGGGTGAAAATGGAAAAAGCCAATCCCGGCGGCAGCATAAAAGACCGGATAGCTCTGAAGATGGTTGAAGATGCCGAAAAAAACGGAACAATAAAAAATGGCTCGGTAATAATTGAACCGACTTCGGGAAATACAGGAATCGGACTGGCACTGGTGGCTGCAGTTAAAGGTTACCGGCTGATTTTAACCATGCCCGAGTCCATGTCGATGGAACGGCGCCAGGTTCTTGCTGCACTGGGAGCCGAACTGGTGCTTACACCAAAAGAAAAAGGAATGAAAGGTTCGATTGCCAAAGCGCAGGAATTATCAGCCGAAATAAAGGATTCATGGATTCCGTTGCAGTTTTCCAATCCTTCAAATATTGCAGCTCACAGTTTAAATACAGCACAGGAAATAGTGAATGATTTTCCGGAAGGCCTCGACTACCTGATAACCGGCGTCGGAACCGGCGGACACATCAGCGGAGTAGCCGAAGTATTGAAAAAGAAGTTCCCAAAGATTAAGGTTTTTGCGGTAGAACCAGATTCAAGCCCGGTGATTGGCGGCGGTGAACCCGGCCCCCACTCCATTCAGGGAATTGGCGCAGGTTTTATCCCCGACAATTTAAAAACTGAACTGCTTGATGGTACCATCACTGTTTCGAAGGAGGAAGCCTTTGAATATGCACAAAAAGCGGCAAAGGAGGAAGGCATTTTTGGTGGGATTTCATCCGGAGCATCACTGGCAGCAGTTGCTAAAAAAATTAAGGAACTCCCGTCAGGCTCACGGATTTTAACATTTAATTACGACCATGGCGAAAGGTATCTTTCCATCGATGGTTTGTATTAAAAAGAAAAGTAACTGGTCATTAATAAATCATGCAGGGCTGCAATATATTTATCCCCGGGTTTTACAGCCCGGGGATTTTTAAATAAAATGTGATTTTCAAAACTAACCTGAGCTATTCAAAGATTTTCAAAATATGAATAAAGTTCAGGTTAAGAACCTTCCGGCTCCGCATTCTTTAATAATCAACCACAGGGATAAGCACCACTTTAACCGAATTGAAATATACTGCTGTGGTGCTTTTAATTCCCGATTCCACGCCGGCAATCAACCAAATCTGCCCGTGATAATCAGTGGTTACATACAATAGTTCCTCGTTGGTAACCGACTTCAAGGGAAATTCATTGCTGCCGGTACTGCTGATTTCATCCACAACCACCATATCTGCACCACCAATTCCCTGATCTCCTTTGTCAATATTCATGATCAATAAATCTGTACCATCATCTATTGCCTGCGGCTCAACCGTTGTAGCACCAATTTTCATCCAAAGATTTGGCCCGGAACTTTCATTTGCAGATATTGTATCTCCGGAGAAGTTCAGGGTGTATTCCACTGTAAATTCTACCTGATAGGTTTTACTTTGAATTAAATCTGTTACCGGCTTTTTTGCAAACATGAACAAATCCTGGCTGGCATTTTGGCCCGAAAGCATTAATGCCCCGTCTCCCGTACCAGTTGATTCTGGAAGTGAGGTCCTTTCAAATTTAAGTTCATATACAGTCGTATCTCCTGGCGGATAACCGGCAAAACCTCCTTCCCAACCTTCTGTATCAGCATCAAATGTATAGGAATGTTCAACGGTAACATTATTCTCTTCGGTCATGCTGTCATTATCAACACAGGACAAAAAGCCAGCTATTGTTAAAACTACAAATCCCGCTAATCGTATCTTTTTCATCTTAATTTAATTGTTTGTTTGTTTGTTTGTCGTATAACGAAAAAAAATCACCTCACCGGTACAAATACCAACAAGGTGATTGAATGTATGAATGGGGTAAATCTTTATCTGTTAATCCTCAACCAACGGATCGAGTTCTACTGTTATTGCATTGTAATAAATAGTGGTGGCTGCTTCAAAACCTGAATCAGTACCAACAATTAACCACAATTCCCCGTCACTATTTGTTGTAACAGTAACCGGTGTGTCATTCGAAACAGTTTTGAGGGTGTATTCATCCATATTTGTATCATTTGAAAAATCGCCCAAAACCACCATATCAGCACCTCCCTGACTTTGACCACCTTTATCGATTATCATCCGGTAATAATCCATGTCATCCTGTTCAGCAACCGGTTCAATTGTAGTTGCACCGGCTTTTATCCAGACCGATTCGCCCGGACTGCCGCCTACTCCAGCCATATCATCCGGAACATTGGAGGCAAACTCCACATTAAAGGTGACATTGTAGGTAGTGTTCGAATCCAAACCATCCACCATTTTTTTGATATACATAAACAAATCATCGCTCATATTTGTACCGGTAACCATCAGCGCTCCATTATCCTCATCAAGCGGTGCCGGCAGGTTGGTGGCGTTGTAATCCAATGCATATGATTCTTCCTCTCCCACAGGGTAATCAGCGAAGTCGCCAATCCACCCGTCTGCGCCGGAATTAAAATCGTACGACAATTCAACAGGTTGATTCAAAACATCATCCACATCTTCCTTGTCGCACGCAAACAGCGCAAACATCAAAACTCCCAAAATCATTAATTTCTTCATAGTTTTCTTTTAAAATTTTTACTTCTGTTTTCTTAATTCATTTGCTTTACCGATCAAAATCCTGCCAGAAATTGAGGCACAACTTCTTCATCCATCTGAAATACAAGAGTTTCAAAACGTTAAATACAACGAAAATAAATAGTGGCGTTATACCGGCAGAAAGCTTTAACTGGAAGGATGTGGATTTCCGCAGAGAATTTGTAGACGGAATTCCACAAAATCATCTCTTTTAGCTGATGTAGGATTATAATAATTTCAATTGCAGTTTATTTACCCGGAATGACTGTTCCTGGTCAATTCCTGAATAAAACAGGTTGGAAATAATGTTTCCCTTTCATTTTGTTTTATTCCACAATTATGAATTTACCCTGACCTGTTTTTCCTGAAGTACTTTTTATTTGATAAGTATAAATGCCAGGTTTTAAATCATTTCGGCGGAAGGTGAAACAATGATTTCCGGGAGGATAAAATCCCATTTCCTGCGCAGCAACCTTTCTTCCGCTTAAATCAAAAAGGGCCAGTGAATAACCGCCATTTTCTTCTGAAAAAATGGTGAATTGAGTGGAAACATCAAACGGATTGGGAAAACAGGAAACCTGTAGCCGGGAGTTCTGTGTAAAAAGAACATCACCGAGACTGGTACTTCGTTTTGAAATTCGTAGGTCAATTGTATTGATGGATTTTGGTGCCAGTGTCAATACCGTATCGGTCAGGTAATCCGCAGCTTCAAAATCCTTATCTTCGGTTGTGGAGTAGGCAGTAGCTTCATTTATTTTATATCCGGTCAACTGCAACCGCAGTTTGAATGTATCGATTGCCGAACGGTTAATGGCCACAAAACTTGCCGAATCACCGGAAGAGCTGATAAAAGCCGCGGTCTTAATAAGTTCGGTACCGGATGATGTGCCAATTCGTTTCCAGCCGGGCTGTATAAAAGCTGAATAATGTTTGAAAACGTAAAAATCCTTAGTCCGGTAAAAACCTTTTGAATTGGTCCACTGCGAGCGGTCCCAGGGAAAATCAATGCTCACCAGGCCGCTATTGGGCCAAACAAGGTCCCAGTACAAAAAAGCAGTAACATTTTCAACTGCCAGCGACTGGTGCATCATTGCTGCCAGCGAAAACCAGTCACCCCGCGAATACTCCGTCTGAAAATGAGGCACTTCTGGATGAAAATTTCCCACCTTTTTGTAATTAGCCGAAGTAAACGGATCGTCCTGCACCGAACCACCTTCTGCACCGTGATACAGATGATGCGCAATTCCATGGAGTTTTGACAAATCAAGTGCATTTACATAATTCTCCACAGCATTGTACCCGATACCAATACATTCGGGTCCGAGAAAAACGGGAGGATTTTCGCGTTGCATCACGGTATCGTAAACGGCAACAAGTGCTTTATTGTATCCGGCAATGGTATCCGAAGCGCTTACCACTTCAGAAGGCCGCAGCAGGCAGCTTTCGTAGGATGCTGACCAATCGGGTTCGTTTTGGATACTGATATATTTCGGATAAATTCCGTTGGAATTGTAGTTATCCAGCGATTCGTTCCACCAGTTGGCAAAACCCGCATAATCGAAATTAACCTTGCCGTTGGAAATACTGAATTTTAATGTGCCTCCGTTATTGCGGTCATTGTTGCTCTTCAGGTATCCGGGAGGGCTCCATGAAGTAACCAGAATATCAATAGGATGGCCCAACGATTTCTCAGCGGCGGCAGCAAACTGCTGCACGCGGCCAATCATTCCATCGTCGTAACCGTAGGCATTTCTTATCCTGAGAATGTCGAGGCTCAGTTCACTAAAAATAACGTCGTAGATTTCAGATCGGTTGGGATGGGCCGTCAGCCAGCCTTCGTAATAAGCCAGTGATGCGCCAAAGCCTGTAATGGACTGGTATTGCTGATTTGCATCAACCGAAATGGTTTTTATTTCCTCCTGGGCATTTGCTGCGGTTAAAACTGAAATAAGTAGGGCTATGGCAATGAATATAAAACTGAATTTCATAAAACGGACAGGATTGGTTTTGCTTTCCGAAAGGTAAAAATATGAAAACAAACCAAAAGTCAAAATTTTGACATTCATGACTTATAAAAATTCCTTCTATAAGCCAACTATTATTCAGCTTTAACTTAAAAACATCAAAATGCCGGTGCTATCTTTTATTTCGTTCCATCCGGGTACGGTGCAGCTCCATATTCAGCGAGGTGTACCGTTCAAGGGCATTCTTTTTATGCACTTCAAACTCTTCCTTCAGTTCGTTATAATCTTTTTTAGTCCTTATTGTTACTGCATTACTTCTTCTGTAAAGCAGGAAAATAATTCCCAGAAGTATTAAAAGCGAAAGAATAAACAGGGACATGAAAATGGTATAGACACTTTTCTCAATATTCATCCCAAAAACTTCAATAGCATTTTGATTTTTGATGCTGGTTTCCAGCTCAGCTTTTGTATCTTCCAACTGTTTACCTACTGCATTCAAGTCATTTTGAAGGGCATTAATTTTTGTTGCCTTATTCTTCGTTTCATTTTCGAGAGCGGAAACCGAATCGTTAAAAGCCCCGTAAAATTCGTCCATCTGCTTTCCTGTAATAATATATTTGCCACTCCAGTAATCAAGATTCTTCTTAAATACCTCGTACTGTTGTTCAAGGTTCTTTTCGTTTTTCCATGCCTCAATATCCTTTTGGGCAAATAATGCGGGGGACATCAAAAATAAAATTCCGACAACTAATACTAATCTCTTCATCCTTTTCATTTCTGCCATTTAACAATTTATTATACACCCTCAGGAGTATTTTATGCTCCCGGGCTTCATCAATCAAAACCTGTAAACGTGTAAATGCTCATTCTGTTGTATCAGAAAATAACAACTTTCGCCTCAGGATAATTCCTGCTTTTTTATGACAATTGATCATTTTACCGGAAATGACTGACAACCAAAAACTTTGTTCTGCCTTTCATTCAAAAAAATAAAACCAGAAATGGTTAAAATACATTGGAACCTGATTCCGGATTCTCTAAATTTACCGCCAAATTAAAATGGTCGGTTTTTTATGAAAGCAATTGCCGAAAAATGGTGGTCGAAGGAGTTTCCCCGTAATTTCATTATAAAGTACCCGCTTTACGGCAGCCTTCTGATTGCGTTTTTCACCATCATTTTTGCACTCCTGTACAATCCATTGGGAGCACATCCCGGACGTTTCTTAGGATACACAGCAACTATGGTCGCCTATGCCCTTATTTCGGGAGTATCGCTTTTTGCTGGCATCAGTATTTTATTGCGAACTAATTTTTTTTCAAAAAAAGCCGCATGGACAAGTGGAAAAGAATTGCTGGCTGTTTTTATCCTGCTGCTTGGAATGGGCATTGCAATTTACTTTGCGGCATTTATCATTGAAGAACCCGCCAACCGCTGGAACATTCCTACGCTTTTAGACTCGCTGAAAAATGCCT
The DNA here is from genome assembly GCA_963771595.1 of uncultured Prolixibacteraceae bacterium. Lineage (GTDB taxonomy): Bacteria > Bacteroidota > Bacteroidia > Bacteroidales > Prolixibacteraceae > CAVYUC01. The sequence goes on from CAVYUC010000017.1 coordinate 101,726, forward strand.
TCCTCATCGGAATTATTCCTTTTCTTTTTTTTACACTGACCAATTTGCGGTACCTGAAAATTCCTGCCGGCTTGCCGGCGAACTTCAAACCAACATCGGCCGAAGTAAAGGAAGAACCACTGCAAATAAATTCGCAGCTGAAAAAAGAATCGTTAAGTTTTTACCCGGGCCAGCTCATTTACGCCGTTTCCGACAGCAACTACATTCATTTCTACCTGCAAGCCGATGATAAAATCCGGAAAAAAGTGATTCGGAATACCATGAACAACATTGAAAGCCAGCTTCAACAATTTCCATACTTCATCCGCACACACCGTGCATTTATGGTGAATCTGAAAAAAGTGACCGCGGTAAAAGGAAACAGTTTGGGCTACCATTTAAAACTGCAGGGCATTGACCAGGAAATTCCGGTTTCGCGCGCCAACACCAAAAATTTCAGCCAGCGGTGCATAGAATTTTGCTGATCCACCCGTCACAGATCTTTACCACCTGTAACAACTTTTTCACCTGAACTTTACACCTGCAACAAATAGTTGCTGAGTATCCCCGAAATTTGTGCAAGCCGTTCCTGTTCCGTCAATTTGTAATGGAATTAAAAACCATTTACAATGAAAACGAACATGAACATTTTGAAACAGCTAGCCCAAACAACGATTTTAATACTTATGTGGATGTGCATTTTTGTCTTTCCGGTACATGCCCAGAAAGGTAATTCAATTACCGGTGAAATTCTGAACCAAACGGACAGCGAAGCGGTTGCCTTTGCCAATGTTGCGCTTTTCGATTCAACAGGGAATCTTTTACTGAATGGTACAGCGGCCAGCGAGAGCGGAATATTCCTGATCGAAAATGTAACTCCCGGAAGTTACCGCATTCAGTTTAGTGCGATTGGGTTTGAAACCTCGACAAAAAATCTGGAGGTGGAAAACGAAAAAATTGGTCTGGGAACGATATTCCTTCCTGAAAAAACCCTTGATTTAAAAGATGTCGATGTGGTAGCCAATCGCATCAGGGCAAAAACGGCCACAGTCAACTCCACCTTTTTTATAAGCCAAAAAATGCACGATTCATCCAACACCGGCGCCGACATTCTGAAACTGATACCCGGCGTGCAGGTGGATTTACAACAAAATGTTTCGCTGCAGGGAAGCCGGAACATCATTATTTTGGTAGATGGAAAAGAACGCGATGCCGGTTACCTGCGCCAGCTTTCGGCTGAAAAAATAGATAAAGTGGAAATTATGGGTACGCCGCCGGCAAAATATGATGCCAGTGTTTCCGGAGTCATTAATATTAAACTTGTACATGAGAAAAGTTCAGGTACCGACGGACATATTTACCTCGAAGTTCCTTCATCGGAACATGAAATTTTTCTGCAGCCTGCCTATGGTTTCAACTACGGATTTGGGAAAATCAACCTGTTTACCTCGTACAACGGCGATATTCGTCATTTCAGCATTACAGAAACTTACAGCAGGAAAATTTTCAATAATCCGGATTGGAATGAAATCAACTCAAAACAAATGCTGCGGCAGAAAACCTGGTCGCACCGGTTTCATTACGGGTTCGACTGGTTTGTGAATGCACAAAACCAAATCAACTTCTATGCATTTTACAACCCTTACTCCCAGGAACTCGATGGAACAATGAACCTTCAGACCACCGGTTTTGAAACAAAAAGTGAAACAGCGGAAAAACAGGATGAAGACATCAACCGCAGTCAGTTTTACTCCCTCTGGTACAAACATATTTTCAACGAAACAACAGGCCATGAACTGACCCTGGATATGAGCGGTCAAAAACTCGATGCTGAAAATATTACAACACTAACCTCTGCCGAATCGGGCAACTCCATTGAAAATACAACGAAGCCGCTAACGCATTCCCTGTATATCAAACTGGATTATGTTTTACCTGCCGGTGAAAAAATAAAACTGAATTCCGGCATGCAAATACGGTCGACTGATATGAAAGACCGGAATACGGAAGGTTTCAGCTACCATGAAAAAACCGTTGCAGCATTTGCAGCAGTTAATTTTACCCTTCCGCAGTTCGAATCGAATACAGGTTTCAGAGCGGAGTACTGGAAAAATGGCGCTGAAAAAACAGCATTATTCTTTCTGCCCTATCTTGCAATGAAATACAACCTGACAAATTCGCAGAACCTGAAACTGATTTACCGGCAGTCAGTTTCATACCCAGGATTCTACCAGTTGAACCCTTATGTTTCCTATACCGATCTTTTTACGGTGAATATGGGAAATCCGTCACTCGAACCTGAAATTCATCACCAGTTGAGCTTTGAATATTCCCGCACTTTCAAAAACAATTTCCTTTCGGTACAACTGTTCCGGCAACAAACAGCACAGGTTATCCGCAGTTTGACGACTGTAAATGACCCGCCGGTATTTGAATCTCAAAAAATGAATATGGGAATGCTGCAACAAACAGGAATTCTGTTGAGCGGTTCGCTGGGATTTGGAAATTTTGGCATCAATCCCTATTTGAAAATTGCCAATGTTACTTCAATTCCTGTTCCGGCAATCAAAAACTGCGACATACACCGGCAAAACATGCTGTCTGTTGAAACAAGTTTATCGGCATTTGCAACTTTTAAAAAAGGCTTTGCAGCATCAGCGAATTTCCAGTATAACAGCCCTCGGAACGAAATACAGGGAACTTCATTTAGCGGCGCCCTTTATTTCCTGTCACTTGAAAAATCATTTGCCAATGGGTTTAAAATAGGACTGACCACCGGTGCTCCTTTTGTTAAAAATTTTGTTTACCAGGGTTCCGGTTTTTCATCTGCCAACTTCAGCTATCATTCAAAAGGTGTGGTTAATTTATCGGCTGTCCCTTTATGGTTTAAACTGAGTTACCGCTTTTCTTCGGGGAAAAAACGCGAAAAAATTGCGCCTGTGCGAAATGAACCTCAACATGAGTTAAAAAAGGGATTTTAATTTTTTGTTGTTCTGGTTCTCTGCAATCTTTTGAACCCTAACATCCTAACCTGCTAAAGCCGTTTTCCCCTCCCGGAGAGGAGTGGAAATTTTTGTGACTACTGAATTTCCGGTCCAAAAAATTATGTTTCACAAACACTCCGGGTTTAGGAATCACGTCAAAAAATCCTGTAAATCAAATCTTCCGGGCATTATTTTTAATCCACTGATTATTAATTAACTTTGAACAACTTAATAACATCGAAGAATATGGATCAGGAAAAAAATAAAGAACCGCAAAAACCGAAGGAAAAGGAAAATTTTCAGGAAAAAACAGATAAGTGGATCGATAAAGCAGAAGAATATATCGACGATAAGGCAGAAAAAATACACGACAGCAAAACGTACAAAAAAGCCGATAAATCGATGGAAAAAGCTACAAAAAATATTTTCCGCAAAGCCGGGCGGTTGTGGGGAAAATCGGAGCGGTATTTTAAATCCGGAAACAAAAAAAACAAACCGGAATAATATTTTCAGTCGGGCAAACTTTCAACTACCACCACCCTCCGCCAAACAGGCGGAGTACCCCTCCTCAAAGGAGGGGAAACATTCTTAGTCCATACAAAATGTATTATTCCAATGTTTTCTCCTGCTCCTTATTCCAAAAATTTTCCGTGCACCAAACAATATATGTAGTATAAATTTCTCCTCCTAGGAGGAGTACCCGAGGTACTAGGGGGAGGTGGCTCTTAAACCCTGTTTCAAAATATTGATACAAACAAACAACCGACTGAACCTGTTTAATTTTAAAGCATTAACACCACATATATGGACAAATTATTTTTTCAATCGTGGGAAAGCCTTGGCCGGATAACTGTTATCACCATACTGGCTTATATCTCACTGATAATTATTTTAAGGATTACCGGTAAACGCACGCTGTCAAAAATGAATGCCTTCGATTTTATAATTACAATCGCATTGGGTTCTTCTTTTGCCACGGTAGCCTTAAATAAAAGCATACCGCTTGTTGATGGAGTGTGGTTGTTATTTCTTTTAGTTATTCTCCAGTTTATTATCACGTGGCTGTCGGTTCGGATTAGCAGATTTAAAAAGTTGATAACGAGTCAGCCTAGTTTATTGGTTTATAAAGGAAACATTTTGCACGGTGAACTGAAAAAACACCGGGTGACTATTGAAGAGCTCTATGTGGCAGCCCGAAAAAAAGGTATCCCTGACATTTCAGGAATCGATGCCGTTATTCTTGAAACCACCGGCGATCTCACCATAATTGAAACATTGGATTCAAAAGATGTTCAAACACTCAGCGATGTGGAGAAAACTCCTGTTAATAAGGAGTAGAAATAAAGATAACGGGCAACATGGAAACAGCAAAAAAGGATGGCATTTCGACCTTTTTTTGAGAATAGTTCCTCCAATCCGTCAGCGGATTGAACAATAATAGCCGTAGGTGCAATCTACGGGTTTAACACGTGGTGTTGGCAATCCGTTAATGGATTGAACAGGTGAATAAAATAAACATCTGCAGTTAATTTGCCCTTTCAGGGCGCTGCCCGTGGTCTGTTTCCCATTCCCGGGGCGGTGCCGCCGGGCTGAATTAATATGTCCTTTCAGGACGAGGAGGCTGTAGCTATTCAACAAGCCATAAGCATGTGGCAAAATCGTAATAGAAAAAATATTATTCAGAAACAAAGGAGCAGAGCACCGAAATATAAAATGAATATTGCGATCCGGTAAATGGTTCCTCCAATCCGTAAGCGGATTGAACAATAATAGCCGTAGGTGCAACCTACGGGTTTAACACGTGGTGTTGGCAATCCGCTAATGGATTGAACAGGTGAATAAAATAAACATCTGCAGTTAATTTGCCCTTTCAGGGCGCTGCCCGTGGTCGTTTCCAATTCCCGTGGCGGTGCCGCCGGGCTGAATTAATATGTCCTTTCAGGACGGAAAACAACAATAATTATTTGCAAATAACCCTGAACTGCGGGCAGTCAGAAAAAAAACATTCTTATGTTGAACAAAAAACAACTGTTTTATTCTGTTTTTATTTGGAATATTATAGCATTTTTCTAATTTAGATGGCTTAAATATTTGAACGTCACCAACCTGACAAAACATCATTTTAAACTAAAGATTAAACAAAAAACCTGACGCATGGAACACCAAAACCAGAACCACACCGGCAAATACGGGCCGGATTCCTTCTGTTAAATAAACAAAAACGAAAATAAAAAAAGCCAACTGCACAGTTAAAAGCTTACAGGTGGTCCGCAGGCAAATAATATTTATTTTTTATAAACCAATAAAATCATCTACTATGGGATCTTTGAATGATAATGAAAAAAGAGCTTTTATAGCTGAAACTGTTACGATTACTTCTCAGAAAACATCAACGTTAACTGCTGCCGGGTACGACCCGCTAAACCGGTTAACACAGTTACAAACCAAAGTAGCCACTGCCGACGAAGCTGAGGCTGCACAGCAAATTGCGGCGGTGGCAGCAAAAGAAGCTACGCTGGCTGCACAGAATGCACTTACGGAGGCATATAAAGATGCGTCTGCAATGATTGACCTTTTTGAAGGGCTGCTGGGTAAAGACAACTCTCTTGTTTTTCAACTCAGGCAACTGAGAAAAAAATAACAAGTTCACAGGTCCTGTTTTTTTTGCCCGCGGCAGGGCCTGTACTTAAAATCCCCCGACACTCCTAAATCTTTTCATTTCCATTTTTACATCTTGCTTGAGTCTGAAGATTCCTGAACCGGGGCAGAGCGTTTCTGTCTCAGGGTAGAGGGTCCCTAACCATGGCAGAAGCCGGTCAGAATGTTCCTGACTCAGGTCAGAATGTTCGTGACTCAGGTCAGAGGCTTTCCAACTCAGGTCAGAAGGATTCTGTCTCAGGTCAGAAGGATAATTTCATGGGTCAGAATGTTTCTGACTCAGGTTAGAGAGTTCCTGACCCAGGTCAGAGGCTTTCCAACCCAGGTCAGAAAGATTATTTCGCGGGTCAGGGACTTGCTGACCCAGGTTAGCGGAATCTTAGCTTAAGACAAAAAACCGCTGGAATGGGTATGAGAAGCGGAATTCAGCGTTCTGAATGTTTCCGTTCAAGGATGGCATCGCTTCGATAGTATGGCATCGCTTCGGCGATGCTATCCGTTCAAAACCGCTCTGCAAAAACATTAGCTTTAGAATTTACTTTCAGATAAATTACGGATAGCATCCAGCTTCCTGCGTCAGCAATGGATGCCATCCTGCTTCGTCAGCAATGGATGCCATCCTCCTGCGTTGGCAATGAATACTGGTATGATAGCATCGCTTTTTGCGATCAGGATGGCATCGCTTTCCGCGATGCTATCCGTTCAAAACCGCTCTGCAAAAACATTAGCTTTAGAATTTACTTTCAGATAAATTACGGATAGCATCCAGCTTCCTTCGTCAGCGATGGATGCCATCCTCCTGCGTTGGCAATGAATGCGGCCAGGATGGCATCGTTTTCCTTGATCAGGATGGCATCGCTTTCCGCGATGCTATCCATTTCAAACCGCTCTGCAAAAACATTAGCTTTAGAATTTACTTTCAGATAAATAACGGATAGCATCCAGCTTCCTGCGTCAGCAATGGATGCCATCCTGCTTCGTCAGCGATGGATGCCATCCTGTGTCAGCGTCCAGACCTGCTCCAATCGGTTTGTATTTATGAGTGTAATCTTTGATTATTGGGTGAAACGGTATTTTAGTGCCGACAGAAATCAGACATCAGGTTTTGTGCTTAACCCGGCAATAAATTCATCAATTGTTTTCGAAGGTGTTTTTCCTTTTACGATTTCCAGTGATTCAAATTCATACCATGAATAATCGTCGCAAAACCGGTGAAACCTGAATTTTGAAATTCCTGATTCTTCCGGATAAAAGAACTCCCCGCTAATCAGTTTTTCGGTAAGTTTAATCCGAACTTCTTCCAATAATAAATTACCGGGATTTGCAAAATCTTTGAATCCAAAGGTTTTATAATTCCCCGAATCACGATACAAATAATGAAAACGAATGTTGTTTGGCATTTTTACTTCGAAGGAAATAATAAACCGGCTTCTTGTCAACGGACGATGAGTAACATAAAATGATTTTAAAACCCAAACCGGCTTCTGTGTTCATGAAGACTTTTATGCGAAGGATAAAACCGTTCATCCGCCGGAAGATAAATTTCCCGGTTTTCATACTGCCTGATTCCGGCATCGGGATGGTAATCTTTGATTTTTGGATGAACAAGGATTTTATAACTGTCCGAAATGGCGATTAATCCGCGGTCGAATGCACGGTGAAACGTTGGGGATAAGGCCAGTCCGTTGCGGATGGAATCGTTGTAAGTTTCTGCAAACGGCA
>CAVYUC010000018.1:0-128754 GCA_963771595.1 uncultured Prolixibacteraceae bacterium
TCCTGCGTTGGCAATGAATGCGGCCAGGATGGCATCGTTTTCCTTGATCAGGATGGCATCGCTTTCCGCGATGCTATCCATTTCAAACCACTCTGCAAAAACATTAGCTTTAGAATTTACTTTCAGATAAATAACGGATAGCATCCAGCTTCCTGCGTCAGCAATGGATGCCATCCTGCTTCGTCAGCGATGGATGCCATCCTGTGTCAGCGTCCAGACCTGCTCCAATCGGTTTGTATTTATGAGTGTAATCTTTGATTATTGGGTGAAACGGTATTTTAGTGCCGACAGAAATCAGACATCAGGTTTTGTGCTTAACCCGGCAATAAATTCATCAATTGTTTTCGAAGGTGTTTTTCCTTTTACGATTTCCAGTGATTCAAATTCATACCATGAATAATCGTCGCAAAACCGGTGAAACCTGAATTTTGAAATTCCTGATTCTTCCGGATAAAAGAACTCCCCGCTAATCAGTTTTTCGGTAAGTTTAATCCGAACTTCTTCCAATAATAAATTACCGGGATTTGCAAAATCTTTGAATCCAAAGGTTTTATAATTCCCCGAATCACGATACAAATAATGAAAACGAATGTTGTTTGGCATTTTTACTTCGAAGGAAATAATAATCCGGCCTGTTGTCAACGGACGATGAGTAACATAAAATGATTTTAAAACCCAAACCGGCTTCTGTGTTCATGAAGACTTTTATGCGAAGGATAAAACCGTTCATCCGCCGGAAGATAAATTTCCCGGTTTTCATACTGCCTGATTCCGGCATCGGGATGGTAATCTTTGATTTTTGGATGAACAAGGATTTTATAACTGTCCGAAATGGCGATTAATCCGCGGTCGAATGCACGGTGAAACGTTGGGGATAAGGCCAGTCCGTTGCGGATGGAATCGTTGTAAGTTTCTGCAAACGGCATGATGTGGCAGGCATCCACCAGCGAATTGCGGTTTGCATCTTCCACTTTTAATCCGGTAACCGAACACTGTCTTTCGTAAATTTCAAGGATGGCTTTCCTGAACACCGAACTTCTCAGGAACACAAATTCCTCCCTGCTTTCCTTCGGGATTTCTGTAATTTGGTTATAAACTTTCCGTACATAATTTTCTTCCGGCTCATACAAAATTTCAGTTTTTAGTTGTTGGGAATACCGTTCTGTATTCTGCCCGATATTATCCGGTTTTTCCAAAATACTTTTCCAGAATGGCAAATTTCAAATTTTCCCGCTCCACCGGATCAATTAAAAGTGTATACAATTCATTGGAGAGTTGAGCCGCTGCAACTGTTTCGGTTAAGGCTTTAAAACTTTTTATGGACTTGCTTTTCGTTGACGGAACTTCCTTTCCGGGATAAGTTTTCAGATTCCAGAATTCGCCTTTTTCATTTTTCAGGTGATAAAACGGTAAGGAAAAATTGGGAATATTTTGTGTTTTAACCAGTAAGTTCCATATATCGTGAAACCGTTCCAGCAAATTATCAGTAATTTCAATCCAGTTGCCATAAATCTCTCCGTTCTCAAACGATTCAATCACCGCCAGCAATAAAACAGGTTTGTGTGGTGCCTTACCATATTTTGTTGGAGATTGGTTGAGGGAGAGGATATTTTTAAGAAGGAAATTCATTCCAATAGAAATTTATTTACTAAGATATTTTCTAACTTTCAAAATCTTAAAACCACTTCCAAAATTAATAGTATCTCCAGTATTCTTGCTGATTAATAAATTTGCCATTTTGCTTTGAGAACTTATCTTTTGAGCATTTGGCGCATCAACACCAATACTGAACCATTTGGGATCTTTTCCAGTTGGCTCCAATAATACCAAACTACCTTCTTCTATCGCATAATTAGTATCCTTATCCAAAACGTCTTCTTTGATAAGTTTAAAGCGACAAATACGAAATCCACTTTTACCAAGTTCGTCCCAATGGTCAACTACTTTATATAAACCACCATACTTATACCCTGTTTTTGGTGAAAAAACAGAATTATGTTTAAAACTTCTTATCACTCTCACCGGAAGTTGTTTTCGTTGACTTATAATCAGCCCCTTATTGCCATGAGATTCCCATGATTGATCATTTATCTGTTTACCAGTGTTAGTATCATTTCCCCCATGACCTGTATATATAATTTCATCGCCCAAATCCACATCATCTTCATAACCTCCGGAAAGAACAATCGCTGATGCACCATCATTGCCATTTCCGTCTATTCCATGCACAGTATAACGATGCAGACCAGCCTTAATTAATTCTGCTCGACTTTCAAAAATCTCTCCCTCTTTAATTCCAAAAGGATTACCAAATACTAAATTACTCATATTAAATAAGTCAATTTAAAATTTCAAAACCTATTGATTTTAAATATTCAAAAGTCTCATCATAAAACTCTGGCAATCTTGTTGTATCTTCTTTATCGCCAGAAGGCACCACTATAACCATTCCTTGACGGGCTCTTGTTAATAAAACACGATACGCATTCTTTAAATATACCTGCCTTTCTTTTTTATTTATGTTTTGCCATTTACTTCCTTTAAACGATTTGAATATCCATCCTTCTGAACTAAAACGGAAATCTCCATCCCAAGCTACACATGCCCAATCTAGTTCAAGTCCTTGAATATGAAATTCTGTGGCAACATCTTCAAGATAAAATGAAGAACGAACATCTTCTTTTCCATCAAGAAACCAATGAATAGGATCAACCGGTGATTTTACATCGATACAATATGGTTTTAGTCTTTGTGCTTGCGAGGAAACCACGATTCCATATCTTTCAGTGCCTCGTGCTTTATTTTTAAGCCAATCTTTTGCCTTCTTAAAATCACGTGTGATTACAATAGGATATTTAAATTTTAATTGATTTAAGGTATCTTGTGCATTTTTTGAATCCAAATCTAGAATTTGCTTAACCAGTAAAGAAACATTCTCGGCACGAAATGAACGCATAGAAACTGATAAATGAAGCGAGTCTAAATGAATAACATTATTTCGTTTTTTAATACGCTCAAGAATTTCTTCCGCATTATATTCACTATCCGTTAATCTAGTGGACATGTAAATTTTCCAATCAGGAAATGAACGTTCCAATGCATCTATCCATTCTGAAATTCCAGCTTCCCCTATGTTAATTTCTTGACCACCGCCAACAAGACAAACTACAACAGCCCAATCAGGATGACGATCAAGACAAGAAATCAAAAATTCAGGTTCTGACATATCAAAATCAAGAACACCCTTCTTTTGCCTCATAAAATTTGAAGTTTGTTCTAATGTCCATGCGCGCTGTGCTTCGTCAAAAATTGCAACATGTTCTACCGGTGGATTGTCATCTTTTAATCCCTCATCTCGAAAATGATGGACAATTTGTATAAATGACTTTACTGCTCTTCTTGCTGATCCTATTTTCAAATTATCTCTTACTTTTTTTTCCAGTTTTTCGATTTGTTCCCTGGTTAGATTCTTTACTAATTCTTTTACGCGACGAACGCTATCCCTAGCTAATGCTTCTTGTAGAATCTTAACTAAAGGACCATTTCCCGATAGTAAAATGCTAAACAATTCATCATTTCTGTCAATATGTTTTTGAGCAATATTTAATCCTACTAAAGTTTTTCCTGCCCCGGGAACCCCTGTAACAAAACAAATTGCCTTTTCCGATTTTTCTTTAGATAAACGAATAATTTCAGAAACTGAATCAGATGTTTGACTAAGATTAATTGCACTTGCATCACTACGAGAAATATCTTCAACAGAGTGATTGTTGTACAATGCCATTGCGGCTTCAATAATTGTTGGTGTTGGTTGATATCTTCCAAGATCCCATTCCTTTGCATTAATTTGTGCTTGTCCTTCCAAAAACTGAAGTGCATGATTTATTATTATGGACAATGATTCAGTGTTACTTCGAATTGGATCAAATAAATTATCCTCCTTTCTTGACGTACTTAAAAACATATCAGCCGAATTTGCTCTTGTTGCAATCAGAATTGGAATGATTATTTTGTCATGACTTGTTTCATGAAAATTTTTCAAATCTAATGCATAATCCCACACCTGATCGATTGAATGAGACTGGTAATCTTTTTCCCCAACTTTAAATTCTAAAACAAAAATGGTGGATTTAATGATTAAAAGAACATCGATCCTTTTGCCCATTCTGGGAATGGCATATTCAAAATAAATTGAGCCTTCATATACTTGAAGTATTTTTTGCAGTTCAATTATTTGATATTTCCATGAATCTTTTTGTGTTTGCTCTAAAGCAAACTCATTATTATCAGAGAGAATACCTTGAATTTCTGAAACGGATTTGTTTAGAAAATTTTCAATTAAATCGGAATAGTAGGCTCGGTTCATTAATATAATTTCAGGTTCTTAAATTTAAACCTAAAAATAATATAAAAATTTACATTGATTAGCGCCGGGGCTTTTTATCGTGCACATCCATACCGGCAAATTTACAACATAAAACCAGGGAGTTTAAAGTTTAAGGTTTAAAGGATGACAGTTTCAGGTTCTGAGTTCGACTTTCGACATTCGAAGTTCCGGGTTCCGGGAGCGGAAGTATCAATGGACTGAGACTGATTACTGAGACTGCGACTGAGACTGATTACTGAGACTGCCTGTCCGACTGATATCAATCAGGCGGGAGACTGATCATTGAGTTCCGCTACCTGTTCCGAAAAACGGCTACTGAATGCTTCCATATCCATTCTGCTCCGGAAATTCCACCAAAGCTGTGGTGCCTTTACCCGGTTCGCTTTCGAAACGAAGCTTTCCGTTGTGAAAGTCAACAAATTCGTTGCACAGCACAAGCCCCAATCCAGACCCTGCTTCGCCATTGGTTCCCTGTGTTGTTTGTCCTTCCCTGAAGCGATGAAGCAACTGCAGCGTATTTTTGTCCATTCCCCTTCCGGTATCGGTAATCTGTAACCTGATTTTATCGTCGGCTTTACTTGTGCTGATTGTGATACGCCCGTTTTCAGGTGTAAATTTTACGGCATTGGAAACCAGGTTCCGGATAATTGTTTTCAGCATATTCTTATTCCCCGGCAACGAAACACCGGTCCCCTGGTTAAATTCCACATCAATGGATTTAAGGGCAGCTGCACTTTTAAAGAAAATGAGATTCTCTGAAATGATTTTGTTAAGGTTTAAAACCTCCGTTTCAGTATTGCTGAGGTTCTTTGACTTCGACGCCCACTCGAGCAGGTTCAGCAACAGATGATAGGTCGACTGACTCAGGGTGTAAATCGTTTTCATAAAATCCTTTCTTTCACTTTCGGTAAGCTCAGGTTCGTTTTCCAGCAAATCCAGAAAGTTCATAATATTTCCGACCGGCCCTCTTAAATCGTGTGCAATGATTGAAAAAAAGCGGTTTCTCGATTTCAACTGGTTGCGCAGGTCGTTGGAGAGTTGCATATTCACAGCAGTTAAAAAGCCAAAGGTGAGTGCAATCATCACAAATCCTGAAATCATGTGCAATATAATTCCCGAATCACTCATCCGGTTCGGATTAAATGACTCATTTGCCAGAACTGCTGCCAGATTAATCAACAGCAACAAAAAGAAAATAAAAAATGAAAAGACATTAATACGGAAAATGGGTTTCAGATAATTTCGCCCTGGTGGTAATCTGAACATTTCGGTTATCGCAAAAACGCAATATACCGAAAGAAATAAAACATGTATAACCATGTATGTACGAAAGGAATGAAATACAAAAAAGAACACAAGCGACTGTATAAGATCGGCAACCGGAAAGCCAACGATTATGCGGTAATTCAATTTGCGCCGATTAAATTTCCAGATTCCGGCAAGGTATAAATATAAACCCGCCGTTATCAGAATGCCCGGTGCTGCCATCGACAAATATCCGTTGTATGGGGGGATGAAGCGGAGCAACAGGGACAAACCAATTACAAGGCTCCCCGATGCCCAGAACCCTATTCCGTTTCCGGTTGCTGTCCGGCGCAACAGCAACATATAAAACCCCATTATTAAACTAATGCCTGCATTTACAAGTGTTAAAATCTGAACTGTGGTAAGTTGCATGGTTTAATCTTTTCAAGCCGGTTGAATCGGTTACTGACCGGATGCCAAAATTAACAATGTCACAGCAAATAACAAGTAGAAAATAGCAGGTGAGCAACTTGAAGCTTGTGGCCCGAAGCTCGTAGCTTCTCTATTTAAAATTGCAGGAAATTTATATCTTGAGCCGGTATAAATTTACAGAACGAAAGTCATGTTTCATTTCTATATTACTCTTGCTTATATTCTTCCAAACATTTATGTTTTCTTCCGCATAAAAAACCTGTTTATCGCCAAGGAATACCGCCGCTGGTACATACCGGCTTATTTGCTGCTGGCATCGGTTTACCCGGTTTCGCAGAATTTTTTAAGGCACAATTCTGATTTTGTTTCGCAATTTTTTACCACCGCTGCAGGTTATATTTTGCCCTTTTTCCTGTACCTGTTTTTGTCGGTTCTTGTTTTCGATTTCTTTTTACTGATAAACCTGGTTTTCAAAATCGTTCCGCCCGGATATCTAAAACGTTTTTCATTCCGGCTGGCTGCATTATCTTCCATGCTGTTTCTGTCGGTGGCGACCGTAATTGGCGGCGCTGTCAATTTAAATACCATCCGGGTTTCAAAATACAACATTGTTGTTCCGAAAAGGGATTCGGATATTGAGAACCTGCGGGTGGCTTTTGTTGCCGATTTTCATATTCAGGAAAATACAAGGATGGGTTTTGTCCGGCAATTTGTACGAAAGGTAAATGCGTTGCAACCCGATATTATGCTGTATGGCGGCGACATTGTTGAAGGCCGGGGCGAAAATACAACTTCAGCCGAGATTGAATCGGCATTAAAAAGTATTCATACAAAATACGGGGCATTCGGCGTGCTCGGAAATCATGAATTTTATGCCGGACAGGATGATGGTCGTTTTTTCAGAAAAGCAGGAATTACCTTGCTTAACGATTCAATTGTCAGAATAAATGATTCGTTTTACCTTGCAGGAAGATACGATGAGCATTTCAGGAACCGCAAACCGGTGCGCGAAGTTTTGGGGAATCATCCGGCTGATTTACCCATTCTACTTTTGGATCACCGCCCGACACAATTGCATGAGGTAAGCCAAACAACGGTTGACGCGCAATTTTCGGGACATACGCATAACGGTCAACTTTTCCCGTTGAATTATATGATTCACCAGATGTACGAACTGAGCTGGGGACACAGGAAAATCGCGAATACCCACTTTTTTGTGACCAGTGGCCTGCGCCTGTGGGGGCCACCGGTTAAAACCGCCGGGAAGTCGGAAATTGTAGTGGTGGATTTTAAGTTTCGGTAGAAGGGAGTTCGGAGTTCCGGGGAGGGAATGGAGTTTAAAGTTTAAGGTTTAAAGTTTAAAGAAGTTCAGAGTTCCGGGTTTCGAGAGAGAGGAGTTCCGGGTTTCGGGAGCGGTGAGAGTTTAAAGTTTAAAGTTTCTGGTTTAAAGTTTAAAGGAAGATCGGTGTTAATATTCAGTAAGGGAATTATTTGCCACTGGGACTGCGACTGCCAACTGCGACTGATCACTGTGGCCCATTGCGACTGAGACTGAGACTGAGACTGAGACTGTTCACTGAGACTGTTCACTGAGACTGTGACTGATCACTAATTTCCGGTTCCGGGGCACCGCTGTTTTAAGTGTAAAAAAACGGCCAACGTTATTTAGGCATGCACATCTTGCGTCTTGTGGCTTGTAGCTTGAGGCTCATAGCTCATAGCTCATAGCTCGCAGCTAGCACCGCTTCTTTTGAACAATCACACCCCTGCCCTCCTTTATAATTACAAAATCAGGAATTTACTGACTGAAAGTTTAATGCTCATTCAAAAACAATCGTTATGCAATTGAATCTCGAAAATAAAGTGGCTATTGTTACCGGCGCCAGTAAAGGAATTGGTAAAGCCGTTGCGGTGGAACTGGCCAAAGAAGGCTGCAAACTGGTGATTTGCGCCCGTGGAAAAGAGCTGCTGGATAAAACGGCCGAAGAACTGGCAGAAATCTCACCCGCTTTACTGCCGGTGCAGGCTGATTTAACAAAACCGGAAAACATCAAAAAACTTGTCGACAAAACCATCGATGCATTCGGAACGGTGCATATCCTTGTGAACAACGCGGGAACCATTGGCCGTTCGGCAGCATTCGATGAACTGGATATCCAGGAGTGGAAAGATTTGTTTGACCTGAACCTTTTTGCCGTTGTCAGCCCTCAGCAAAGCAGTTATTCCAGTTATGCTGAAAAACAAATGGGGCCGCATCATCAACATCTCCTCCGAAAACGGGGAGCAACCTTACCCCGACATGCCGCATTACAGCGTTTCGAAAAGTGCACTCAACGGGTTTACCAAAATGCTTTCGAAAAGTTATGCCCGGGAGGGAATCCTTGTCAATGCCGTGGCACCGGCCTTTATCAAAACGCCGCTGGTGGAAAATATGCTGCAGGAAATTGCCGGAAAACAGGGAGTTTCTGTGGAGGAGGCCGAACATAAATTTCTGTCGGAAAACCGTCCGCACATCGAACTGCAGCGTGCCGGCACGCCGGAGGAATCGGCAAAAATTGTGGCTTTCCTGGCTTCCGGTGCCGCTTCGTTTATTAATGGCAGCATTTACAGGGTTGATGGGGGCTCGGTGGCGGCGATCTGAGTTTAAAGTTTAAAGTTCAAAGTTCCGGGGGTTCGGCGTTGGGAAATCAGAGTTCGGTGTTCGGAGTTCAGAGTTCCGGGGATGGAATTTAGGTTTTAAAGTTTAACGGAGAGATGCAGCAGGCAAACCTCTCGTGACTCGGGTCTTGTGGCTTTAAGGTTCAGCGGTCAGCGTTCAAAATTCGGTAAGGATGTTTTACTGAGACTGTTCACAGAATCACTGCGACTATCGTTATAGTTCCGGGTTCGTAATTTGACCTTCGGAGTTAAGAAGTCAGAGCCTGTCTGTATTGTTGAACAGATCTTTATGGTCGGATAGCATGCCATCCTGTTGGCACTGCAACTGTTTGGGTCGACTGTTCACAGCTAATTGAAAATAATAAGGGAAAAGGAAAACTTAACATAGAGAATATCACCTGGTTCTCATCTCCTGATAGATGATATTTAATTTATTGTCGAACAGAACAAAAAGATATTTATGCGATGTTGCTCGGAGATTCAAAAGCACTGCAAGGTATTTTTCGCTTCCGAATTTTGAATAATTTAAACTTCTGATGTATTCGTATTTCGAATAATCGAAAGATTTTTCAATTCCTGCATTGACATCTTTTATATGCAAAACATCTTCCTTTACAGCAATTTCATAACCTGTGATATTGTCGGGGTTAACTACTTTTGAAAACAGAAGACGATTTGCCTCAGCATCGATTTCGGCTTTTGGAACCGTTTTTACAGCATCGGCGCAAAGGATAATTCGCGACCGGTTTATATTTTGATGATTCAAAGTTAATATAACCGGAACAGCCACTACCAGTAGCAAAAGGAACAATCCTGTCCCGATGAAAATTCTCCCCCTGATTTTACTTCCTTTATATAAAGCTTTTACCAGGCTTTCAAATAACAAGCCGATTATACCCCCTATTATTCCAAAGGGAACAACCATCAATAAAATTAATGAGCTTGTTGAAGAGGGATCCCCAATCACAATATCAACAATAAAAACAATGACAGGAAATAATGCACCAAATACAGAAAACATAAGAACAAAACTTAGTATCCTTGTTCGAAAACTCTTTTCAGGCGTACGATATTGGTTTTTCATGATTTTGGTTTTTAGTTTTTATCCGGAAAATTAATTTACCTGTCTAAGTTACATCAATTCAGAGTATAAAATTTAAGGGCAGGTAAAAAGTAGCAGGTAAAGCGGAAAGCATTCATTGCTTACTTTACCTGCTCACTGTCAGATTTCTGTATCCGGAGAGTTCGGTGTTCAGAGATCGGATGTCAGAAGTCAATGTTTGGAAATAGTATAAGAAATAGCGGGATTGTCTGTTTCCCGGGACTGCGATTGCGACTATTTACCGTGACTAATTGGGACGGATAGCATCGCTTGAAGCGATGCCATCCTGGAGGCACTGCGATTGTGGCTTACTGCGACTGTGACTGCTCCTCTTCTGTCAACTTTTTTATTATTTCGGCTTTTTTGTCTTTGGTGGCATATTTTTCCGGGTCCACCTTTCCCCCGTTTTTATGGTCGGACCAGACACGGGTAAATTCGGCGCCAAAAAATACAATCATGGACGAATAGGAGGTCCACAGTAAAATAAGGATTATAAAACCGGCAGCCCCATATCCGGAGCCCGGATTGGCGCGGCCGAAATATATACCAAGTCCCGATTTGCCCAGGGCAAACAGCAGCGATGTCAGTATGGAACCAATCCAGACGGTGCTCCATTTGATTTTTGCATCGGGCACAAATTTAAACATCAGGGCAAACAAAAAAGTGATTATGCCAAAGGATATAATAAGATTAACCACCTGGAACACAATCATAATATAATCGGGCCAGTTGCTCTCGATGTACCCCGACAGCGCAGAAAGAAGCGTGGTTATTACAAGCGAAATCAGCAGCAGAAAAGCGATGGTAATAATCATTCCGAGAGAAAACAGGCGGGCCATTATCACCTGCAAAATTCCCGATTTTTGGGAATCGGGCCTAACATCCCAGATAAAATTAAGCGACTTTTGAAGCTGAAAAAATACGCCGGTGGCCCCAAAAAGAATGGTGGCGATACCAATTACAGTGGCAATAAACGACTGATCGGCATCATAGGCTGCATCCACCACATTTTGCAATTGTCGGGCAGTGTTCTGACCAATGGCGTCGGCAATCTGCCCGTACAAATATCCGCTGATGCGCTCCTGTCCGAAAAAATAGCCGGCCAGCGTGATGATTACCAGCAGCAATCCCGGCAGCGAGAAAATGGCATAATAGGCAATTATCGCGCTCTCCCGGAACGGGTCTTTCGCGTTCCACTGATTAAAAGTCCTTTTCAGCAATTTCCAGAATGTCCGCAGTTTTTTTTTCATATTGAGAGCCGGAAACCTGTTTTAGCCTTTTTTAATAATCATTATGAATGTAGCTGTTGTTTCCGATAAAATTTAAACGAATAAAAGCGAACAGGGTTCAGAGTTCGGAGGTTAAAGTTCAAAGATCAGGCAGCGGTTTTCGCTCGAGTCTCAAAGCTTGTAGCTTATAGCTTGAAGCTTGAAGCTCATCACTCACGACTGGAACGCAACTTTTATCGTTCATCTACTTGTTAGTTTTTAAGAATGGCCTTAATTTTAACCATTCATTTTAATTTACAGGAACGATGAAAACAACATTTACTTTTATTTTCACCTTTTTAACACTGTTTTTTATGACGGACAAAAGCAACAGCCAGCAGTTGAGCAGGGCCGATATTAATACAAATGATACCTGGCGGCTGGAAGATATTTATGCCACCGATGATGCGTGGCGGCAAGCAAAAAAAGAAGTGGCCGAACGTGCCGAAAAAATCAGCTCGTACAAAGGAACAATTACTGAATCGGCTGGGAACCTTCGGGAGTTTCTGGAGTTTGGCTCCGAGATCACGAAAGAGGTGTCGCGGCTTTATTCCTATGCTTCCATGCAATCGGATGCCGATACAAGGGTAAGTAATTACCAGGCCATGAAACAGGAAATGGGACAAATGCTTACCCGGTTGCAGTCGTTGTCGGCATTTAGCGAACCAGAAATTCTGGCGGCCGGACAGGAAAAAATCGAAGGTTTTATCAATGCCGATAAAGGACTCGAAAAATACCGCATGTACCTAACTGATTTGTTCCGCAAACAGAAACACCGCCTTTCGGCCAGCGAAGAAAAAATTATGGCCGAAGCATCAATGATGATGCAAAGCCCCTACTCCATCTTCAGCATTTTTACCAACGCCGAATTGCCCTGGCCTGTGGTTGAATTGTCTGACGGCGAAAAGGCAACCCTCAGCCAGGCGGGTTATTCGAAATACCGGGCAGCAGAAAACCGCAGCGACCGTGAAAAAGTGTTTAATGCTTTTTTCTCGACGCTGAAAGATTTTGAACGCACCCTGGCAGAACAGTTGTATTCCAACATTAAGGTCCACGTTTTTAACATGCGCACCCGCAATTATGAAAATACACTAAAAGCAGCATTGGATAATTATAACATTCCAACGGAAGTGTACCATTCGCTGATTGAAAATGTGAACAACAACCTGTCGTATTTCCACCGCTACCTGGAACTGAAAAAACGCATGCTTGGCGTGGATACATTGAAATACATTGATTTATATGCTCCGGTGGTGAAAGGAGTGGATTTGAAATACAACATTAACGAAGGAAAGGAACTGGTGCTTGACGCCATGAAACCACTGGGCAGCAATTATGTTGGCACGTTGAAAACCTCGTTTGATGAGCGCTGGATTGATGTTTATCCGACTGCCGGAAAACGCAGCGGTGCCTATTCCAACGGAAGCGTGTATGAAGTGCATCCATACGTTTTGCTGAATTACAACGACCGCTACGAAGATGTAAGCACGCTGGCACACGAAATGGGTCACGCCATGCACAGCTACTATTCCAACACCAATCAACCGTATGCTTTATCCGATTACTCCATTTTTGTGGCTGAGGTGGCGTCCACTTTTAACGAAGTGCTTTTAATGGATAAAATGCTGAAGGAAATCAAGGACGACGATACCCGACTTTCGCTGCTGATGAATTACCTTGACGGATTTAAAGGAACACTCTTCCGCCAGACCCAGTTTGCCGAGTTTGAACTGGTCATTCATGAGAAAGTTGAAAACGGCGAACCACTCACAAGCGATGTGCTGGATGAACTGTACGGCAACATCCTGAAAAAATATTACGGGCACGATAAGGGAGTGACTTACATTGACGATCTCTATAAAACAGAATGGGCCTTCATTCCGCATTTTTATTACAACTACTACGTGTACCAGTATGCAACCAGTTACACAGCATCGATTGCACTTGGCGAAAAGGTTTTGAACAATGAACCCGGCGCAGTGGACCACTATATCGCTTTTCTTTCCTCCGGCAGTTCCGATTATCCCATTAACCTGCTGAAAAAAGCCGGTGTTGACATGACCTCCCGCGAACCGTTTACAAAAGCAATGGCTGCCATGGATCGTGTAATGGATGAAATTGAAGATATTCTGAAACGGAAAGGAATGTAGGAGTAGTTGGAAGTGAGCAGAGAGCAGTCGCAGTCGCAGTTGGCAGTTGATTAAGAAAACAAAGGCAAACAAATGTTGCTGTTTATTTTTTTCCTTTAATCTTGAGTTTACAGCCTTATTAAAACTATATTTATTAAAACGATTGCCATTCGGGCTGATTGTTATTTCCCTTTAATTTTATGTTTAAACCAGGATTTAACTTTATCGCTCCATCCGCCGCCTGAAGATATTCCCCGCTGATCGAGTGCATACGCCAATGGATTTAGTACATCCACATTGTCAAAAACTACTTTGGTAATTCCCAGCACAGGAATAGCCAGTATCATTCCCATAATCCCCCAAACAACACCGCCTAAAACAACGCCAACAATAATTACCACAGGATTTAAATCAACTTTGTTACCCACCACAAATGGTTCGAGCATGTAGCTTTCTATAAACTGAACGACAGCATAAATTGCCACAATAGCAATCAGTTGCCCTGTTCCACCTCCCGAAATAAAGGAAGCTGCCAGTGCCAGCAATAATCCCACTATATTTCCAATGTAAGGAACAAGGGAGAAAAGCGCAGCAATCAGTGAAATGAACACTGCATATTTAAGTCCGGCCAAACTGTAACCAAGCATGTACATTCCAGCCAGAATAAGGATAAGAATAAACCGGCCAAACAGGTAGTGCTGAGCATTTCCTGCCGATTCCCTGAGCGTGGATCGGATTTTTTTCTTTTTATCTTCGGATGCCAGACCTACCAGTGCATCTTCAAACTTTCGCTGATAAAACATAAAAAAGAAAATATATACAAGCATCAGGAGTAAATCTCCCAGAAAACCAAAAACTTTCATTCCTACGCCCGCCAGGGTGTCTTTCACTTTTGCGAACTTAAACATTGAACCTGATTGTCCGGATGCTTTTGATGTCCCGTTTGCTGCATTGTCCGCTTTACCGGATGCCGGCTGCTGACCAGCCGAATTGGAGTTTTCTGCGGAAGACGCCTGACTTTCTGTTTGCTGTTCCTGCCCTGATGCCGAACCGTTTAACTCATTCAGACCCGGAACCGCCATGTTCAGCTTGTTATTCATAAAATTCTGTAACTTTTCAATCTTCGGATTCAGCCGGTCTTGTATTTCCGTCCAGTTTCCGGCAATCTGACTGGTTTGTGCGGCCAGAAGAAAAATCATAAAGGCAATAAAACATACAATAATGAAATCCGAAATAAAAACGGAAAGTCCCCAGTTTAATCCCCAGTTTTTTAATTTCAGGGCAACAGGATTCATTACCATTCCCAAAACTACAGCCGTTACCAACGGAATAAGAAAACTTTTCCCTTTGATAAGGCCATTAAATAAAAAGTACAATGTACCGGTCAGCAGAAAAGCAACAAGTATAATTTTAAATCGTTTACCCATAAAAATGTATCTGTGCAGGTTTTTACTTACCATAACCGTACCACCTGCTCCTGTTTCGTGCAAAAGATTTATTGTAGCGGTTTTTCAGTGGATTTCAAATTATTACCTGTGGAAATAAACCGCAAAAAGCGGATTAAATTCCACAAATTAGGGCGTTTTTGCAGAGATGCAATTAATTGCTGCTGTTACATCCGCGAATGAGTCATGGGAAAGTAAGTCACGATTCTATGGCTGAAAGGGATTTAGTACGTCTTTAATCAAGGTCGACGTGCACAATCTTGTACAATTTGATGTTAAAAGAAAGCTGGAATCCGGAACCCGAAACTTTAAGACCTGACCCCCATTGCACAACATGCTAAATTACCGTAACTTATATCATTTTCACCTAAAAATTCGAGTTATGATTATTTGCCGTATTCTTTTTTTCCTTATTTACTGGCATCAAGGTTTACGACTTGTCTTACGGCTGCCCGAAACGCAGCCGGCAATTCCTTTTTATAAATTTAAAAAACTAATGTTATGAGAAAATTTGCAGCATTGGCAATTGTTTGCCTGATTTTAATGTCGTTGTATCCTGCTGAGTCGTATGCCCAGCAAAATTCTTCCCAGTGGTTTGTCGTTTTTGAGGAATCAGTCTCGCCAGCCAACCGAACCCAGTTTGATAAAGTGCAGAAAGAGGCAGTTGACTTATGGAAAAAGCATAAAATGGATGTTCCGATTTATGCGTATGGCAATGATGATAATGCCATCTACTGGGTTGTCCCGATTCAAAGTTTCGCCTCTATCGATACGCTTTACCAAAAAATGGGGCAATTAACCAATTCAATGAAAGAGGAAGATAACTACAACGGGAACGAGAAATTCAGAGACTTGTCGACCATGTCGCAATCTGTAATTATGCATGCACCAGAACTGTCGTACCATCCTGACGGTCAGGACGGGCAAACAGCAGAAACACCTTACGTGGAATGGATGTTTTGCAAACTCCGCTCCGGACATGAACAGGAAGCTGCGGATGTCATTAAAAAGTACATCAGCTTTTATAAACAGAATAACATCGGGTCCTCATGGGATGCTTACCAGGTGATGTTTGGCAATGATTTGCCGCAGATAATACTGATGTTTAGTGATAAAGACCGTGCGGCAATGGCAAGCAAAGATAATGCGCTCCGGGAAAAATATTCCACCGATTTCGATAACATGTGGAAAGATTTCCGCCAGCATGTAAGAAGCATTGATAACAAGACCGGCTGGTTCATGCCATCCTATTCCAATATGCCGGGAATGACGGTAAGCAGCGACAGGTAATACAGTTTCGAGTTTAAAGTTCAAAGCTTAAAGTTCGGAGTTCCGGATTCCGAGGGGGCGGAGTTTAAATTTAAGGTTTAATGTTTAAAGAAAGTACCGGGTTCCGGGTTCAGAGTTATGAGAGAACGGAGTTTAAAGTGAGTTCGGAGTTCCGGGTTCAGAGGGCCGGGAGTTCAAGGTTCTGAGGGCCGGGTACCAGGTACTAGGGCAGAGGGCAAAGGGCAAAGAGCATGGAGCATGGATGCACAGACGGCTGTTATTTCCGCTATCCTTTGTCGTCAGTTTTAACTGACGGATCCTGATTTACGGGAACCCCTCGGGACTTTAGTCCAAACAACCACCCCGTCTTCGCCATTAATATATCGGCTACCAAAGCAATTTTACCGGGCTCAGCCACCC
Organism: uncultured Prolixibacteraceae bacterium; assembly: GCA_963771595.1. Lineage (GTDB taxonomy): Bacteria > Bacteroidota > Bacteroidia > Bacteroidales > Prolixibacteraceae > CAVYUC01. The sequence continues at coordinate 16,356 of CAVYUC010000018.1, forward strand.
CTCCTCCTTGCCAGGAGGGGAAATGATGGTTTTGATGGAGTTCGGAGTGTCCGGTTTAAAGTTTTAAGAGCGGAGTTTCGGGTTCAGAGCGTTCGGAGGTCAGAAGCCAGAAGTCGGAGGTCGGGGGTTAAAGTTTAAAGAGAGAAATAGTTAGCAGGAATATTGGGAAGGAAATTGCTACTGCGAATGTTCATTGTTTTACGACTACGACCGAATACTATGACTGTTGACAAAATTCCGGGTTCCAGGTTTCAGGTTCAGAGGAGAGAGTTCCGATCAGAGACTGTCAAGTTGAACAGATGGGGCTAAATAATGGCAATGGTGGCAGGAATGTACTGCATGCGACTACGACTGTTCATTGTTCACTGCGACTGCGACTGATCACTGATCACTGCGACTGGGATTGCCTACTGCTACTGACCACTGATCACTGCGACTGCGACTGCCCACTGCGGCTGTTTTGTACGGATAGCATCGCTTGAAGCGATGCCATCCTGCAATACTGCAACTACTTGCTGTTCTGTTCATTTTTTCGTAAATTAAGGAGTAAATTGTCTTAATAAACTAAAGCGAACATGGAAACAGCATTTATTGATATCCACATCCATCCGGGTATTAAACCTTTTGGTAAAAGTTTTAACAATAAACCTGGGGTAAACAACCCAAATAAAAACAGACAGAACAGCATCTGGCACTATGATCCTCCAACACCTGCCGATAAGCTGGCCAATATTATAACTACGCTTACAAAATTCAGGCAGGCCGATTTTACCTCACTGGCCAAAGGGGGTGCCGAAATTGTTTGCGTTTCGCTGTGCGGACTCGAGAAAGGTTTTGTTATGAATAAACTGGGAACTTCGCTTCCCGGAGATGTGGTGGGAAACCTTGTAACGGGTATGGGCATAAACAGGATTAACCATGTGCAGGCCATGACGGATTATTTCACCGATTTGGAGATGGAATACGACTTTTATAAGCAGCTGGATGGTCAAAAAGTCAAAATCGAAGGAAGGTGGTACCGCTACAAAATTATCTCTTCCTTTAATGAAATAGGAGAAAATAGTGATCCGGATATTAAAACAATTTTTGTAATTCTGACCATTGAAGGGGGACACGTTTTTAATGCAGGATTACAAATGATGGGAAAAACAGCCAACCCGAAGGAAGTACTTGAGAATGTTGACAAGGTGAAACAGTGGGGTAAAAGACTGTTTTTCATGGGGCTGACCCACCATTTCGACAATGAACTGGTTGGGCAGGCGCAAAGTCTTCACGGAATCGTAAGAAAAATGTGCGACCAGTCGGGTAATTTGAATGAAGGTTTTAGCGAACTGGGGCGGCAGGTGCTGCGTAAGCTGCTCGACAACACCAGCAACCGGAGGGTGCTTATCGACCTGAAGCATATGAGCGTAAAGGCCAGGAAGGAATATTACACGTTTCTTGAACAGGAACACCCCGGTGAAATTATACCGCTGATTGCAAGCCACGGGGCAGTTAACGGCCTGCGCTCCGACAACGAAAGGATAGAAGATGATCTGTTTAACTACGGAAAATTTCAACCCGATGATATCAATCTTTACGATGATGAAATTGTGCGGATAGCCCGATCGGGTGGATTATTTGGTATTCAGTTTGATGAGCGGCGGGTAGCCAGCGAGACGGAACTCAAAAAGGCAGGAGCAACTTTAAACCGGCGCCGCATGCTGTTTTACAAATCGAAACTGATTTGGAACCAGATTCAGCACATAGCTGAAGTATTAAACCGCCACGGATTGTATGCCTGGGGAATTCAATGCATAGGAACCGATAACGACGGGATGGTGAACCCGCTGAACGGATTCTGGACTGCCGAAGAGATGCCACTTTTTGACAGTTATCTCGAAAAACATGCCTATAATTTTATCGCTTCTGCCCAGTCAGACAATCTCGAAAACTACAATAAAATGAAAGCTGCTGATATCGTGGAGCGGTTTATGCGTGGCAATGCTTACAACTTCCTGAATAAGAATTTTTAACCGGTGCAGCGTTATTTCACGTTTTCAGTAAAAATGAAGGAGAAATCAGGTGGCTGTTTATACAGGCAGAAATACGTATGCCTTTTTCATTAAAGCGGAATATCATTTTCAATAAAAAATGAACAGCCTGCGGTTTTATTCGTTTAAATTTGTCCGGGAGCGGCTGTTTTATTCAATTAAATACTGAAAACATGTATCAGACGAAAAAGATATTCCTGACACCCGAGATGAAAATTTCGGAAATAATTGTCGATAATCCCTACCTGTTGCTATTCCTTGAACATTTCGGAATTGATCTACCGCTTCAGGATAAATCGCTGAAAACGGTATGTGGTGAAAACCGTTTAAATCCGGGGCTGGTGGTGGCATTTGGCAACCTTTATACGGGAGTTCAGGATACCGGAGGCATGGAGTTGTCATTTGATGATACCCAATCTGTGATTTCCTACCTGAAGAACAGCCACAAGTTTTATTCGGATGAAATTTACCCGGAGATTCGCAATACCATACGTCAGATGGCTGAAGTAAACGACAGCAGGGAAATGGCGCTGGTACAAAAATTCTTTACCGAATATTTTAATGAAGTTACCGAACATCTGGATTACGAGAACAATGTAGTTTTCCCCTATGTGCTTGATCTCTACCGGCAAATTAAGGACAGCGGGCATGCGGAAAAACGGAAGGGCTATTCAGTAATTGAATACCGCGACCAGCACAACGATATTGAAGAAAAACTTGATGATCTGAAACAATTGCTGATAAAATACCTGCCGCAGAAAAATGACAGGAAGCTAAGAAGAAAACTAATACTTAGCCTGTTTGAACTGGATTACGATTTGAATGTCCATTCACAGATAGAGGAGCTGATACTCATTCCGCTTGTTGAAAAAATGGAGTCGCATTTAAAACCGGTGCAGTGAAAAAAGCAATAAACATTATTATTGTTGAATCATCGCCTCTGGTGTCGGAAGGATTTGCAGGTTTATTAAAAAAATCGGGATTGCTTTGCCGTTTGTTTCATGCCGGTTCACTTGATGAAGCAGAATTGTTGTTCGATAAAAACGGGAGCCATCTCATTGTGGTTAATCCGATATTTATAAATGGCAGCTTAAAAGTATTTCAGGGAATTAAAAACCGTATGGAAGGAGTGAAATGGGTGGGATTGGTTTATGCCTGGCACGACCCAAAAATCCTTTCGGCCTTCGATGCAGTTATCACAGTTTCGGATAACGAAAATTCCATTGCTACCATTATCAATAAATTACAGTCGGATGGTGAGCCCGAGCAGGGAACTCCCCAGGAAATCCTTACCGACCGTGAAATCGATGTGCTTAAACTTCTTGCCACCGGCCTGGCCAATAAGGAAATTGCCGATAAACTGAATATCAGCGTTAATACAGTTATTACCCACCGCAAAAACATTTCCCAGAAAACAGGGATTAAATCTGTTTCGGGACTTACCATCTATGCCGTTACACAAAAATTGATTTCGATAGATACGGTAATGGAATAACAATTTCAGAATTATTGTTTTTCCGCAACGATTTACATAAGCCCGGCAGGCTTAAGCATAGGCAGCGCAGCTCCTGATCATTTCGATATAAAATCAATTCCATTCAAAAAAAATTGACCGGATACTTGCTTAAATTATTTATTCGCTTTACTTTGTAAATCAAAGTTCTTTCCAGAAAGTAAAACTTATAATAAAACAGTTATGAATTCAAAAAACAGAAGACTTTTGATTATTGTGGTTTCCGCAGTATCTCTATTGCTCATACCTTTCCTGGCTATGCAGTTTACAAATGAAGTAGACTGGAAAGTCCTTGATTTTGTAATAATGGGCATCCTATTGTCTGGTACAGGGTTATTAATCGAACTGGTATTGCGGAAATTTAAAAAGGTGGAACTCCGGGTTATTCTTGTGGCCGCCATTGCAGTTATTTTCTTCCTGATCTGGGCCGAACTTGCGGTTGGTATTTTCGGAACACCCTTTGCCGGAAGTTAAGTTCCTTACAACGGGAAATATTCCTCCACTCTTTCCTTTCAATGCTTTTTTTATCCCTAAATGTAATGATGACGCTCTTCAATTTCATCACATTTAGGGATTTCAATATTTTCTTCTGGCTGTTACTTTTGCATGCGAATGAATAACAGATGAACCAGGAGATGAGCGGGATTGCCCAAAAGATAACTTTTACCCTTAGTGTCGTTTTGTTTTTGTCGTGCAGGCTGCATGCCCACGAAGATTTGCGTCCCGGACAGGGGCCGCTTGCTTTTGAAGCATGTTATACCGGAGACAATATCAATAATATTCTAGGTGGGATTAAAACCGGCTCAGTTTATCTGGGGATGGCGAATTTAATGGTGGATTTGGATTTTGAGCAGGCGGGATTGTGGAAGGGGGGCCGGTTTTTTGTTAATGCTGCCAATACACATGGCGCCACTCCGTCGTCTGATTTACTGGGTGATATTCAGGTAATTTCGAATATTGAAGCCGGAGATCATACCTACGTTCAGGAACTTTGGTTTCAGCAGCAACTGGGCAAGGTTGAATTTACCGCAGGTTTGCAGGATTTGAACGTGGAATTTGCCAACTCAGAACATGGTGCATTGTACCTCAACAGCTCGTTTGGCATTCTTCCCATTATTTCGAATAATTTCAATGCCTCCATATTTCCGCTCACCACGCTGGGTTTTACCGCCAGATGGAACGTTTCAGAAAAAACATCATGGATAAATGCGGTGTATGACGGAAGTCCAACCAACTTCGACTACAATCCTTACAACCTGAACTGGCAATTTAATTCCGGCGACGGGTTTCTACTTATATCTGAATTGCAAAAGAGCACAAACCACGAATTGCCCGGTATTTATAAACTAGGTATATATTCACACTTTCACATTCGGGAAAATCTTCCGGATTCTCTCATTAACAGGTTATTCGGAATTTATGCGTATGCTGACCAAACCCTCTGGCAACATGAAGCCCGCAACATCGGTTTGTTTGCGCAACTTGGTTACAGCCCTTCGGAGCAAAGTACCAACAATTTTTATTTTGGCTCCGGAATTAACTGCACCGGGCTATTTAGCAAAAAAGGAAAGGATACAGCTGGCCTGGCTCTGGCGCACGTGCGATTTACCCGGGGCGGGGAGAGCGAAACAGCAGTGGAACTGACCTATCAGTACCAGGTGACTGAAAATCTTTTTTTTCAGCCCGACGGACAGTATGTCATTCATCCTTCCGGAACCGGCGAAGCTTTGCCCAATGCACTGGCCTTAAGTATACGATTTGGAATTTGTTTTTAACAGGAGAGGAATCATGAACAACAACAGCATATATCTTACTGACTTACAGGATAATCAATCCGCTGTAATTTCAAATGTTAACGGCCAGGGGGCTTTCCGTAAACGCATAACCGAAATGGGGTTTGTGAAAGGTAAAACAGTGAAAGTGATAAAAAATGCCCCACTGCAGGATCCCGTTCAATATGAAATTATGGGCTACAACATTTCATTGCGAAGAAGTGAAGCAGCGCTAATAAAGGTAATTGCCGACGGAATTGGCCAGAATCCGTTGCCGTCCATATTTGGCGGAACCTTGTCTGAAGAAGCGGTTCAGGCGCCGGTGGCAGCAAAAACCAAACAATTCAGTGTGGCCCTTGTGGGTAATCCCAACTGCGGAAAGACAACCTTGTTCAACTACGCCTCAGGCTCACACGAGCGGGTGGGTAACTATGGCGGTGTAACAGTTGATGCAAAAGAAGGACAGCTGAAGCATGACGGCTATACACTGAACATTGTGGATTTGCCCGGTACTTATTCCATCACAGAATATACTCCCGAAGAATTGTATGTGCGCAACCATCTCGTAAAAAATAAACCCGATGTAGTGGTTAATGTTGTTGACGCTTCCAATCTTGAACGCAACCTCTTTCTGACCACGCAGCTCATCGACATGAACATTAAAGTGGTTATTGCTTTAAACATGTACGACGAACTGGAACAAAAAGGAATAGACTTCCGCTATGATGAACTGGGTAAAATGCTGGGAATCCCGATAGTTCCGACTGTTGCCGTGAAACGGAAAGGAATTGACAAACTTATCGGCAAAGTAATTGAAGCTTACGAGGATAAAGAGCCTACCCTCCGGCATATACATATAAATTACGGGAATACCATTGAAGAATCGATAGCAAAGGTGCAGGCATTAATCCATAAAAATGATGAAATTATCCGTCAGTATTCCCCGCGTTACCTTTCCATAAAATTACTTGAAAATGACTCAACAACTCTGCAACTGTTAAACAATTGTACCAACCGCAATGCCATTGCCGGTCAGGCAAAAGCTGAAATTTACAAGCTGGAAAACGAATACAACGAAAATTCGGAAACCATTATTACGGATGCAAAATATGGTTTTATCACCGGTGCGCTACGTGAAACCTTGAGCCGCAACGGGGATAGCGAGTTCATAAAGAACCGGGATATCGATAATATCCTGACCCATAAAATCTGGGGGTTCCCGGTGTTTATATTTTTCATGTGGCTGATGTTTCAGGCGACTTTTACCATTGGCAGTTATCCCATGAACTGGATTGATGCCGGGGTAAGCTCCCTGGGAAACCTTATCAGCACAATCCTGCCTGACGGTGCATTGCATGACCTCATAGTGGATGGTATTATTGGTGGGGTAGGCGGGGTGATTATATTTTTACCCAACATCCTCATTCTGTTCTTTTTTATTTCGCTGATGGAGGATACAGGTTATATGGCCCGGGTTTCGTTTATTATGGACCGGCTGATGCATAAAATCGGACTGCATGGTAAATCGTTTATCCCGCTGCTGATGGGATTTGGATGCAATGTTCCTGCAGTAATGGCCACCCGTACCCTTGGAAACAGGAAAGACCGGATTATGACCATGCTGATAACACCTTTTATGTCGTGCAGTGCACGGTTGCCGGTGTATGTACTTATCATTTCCGCTTTTTTTACAAGGAACCAGGGGTTGGTTCTGTTTTCCATATATTTCATTGGAATTTTAATCGCCATACTTGTTGCGCTGTTTTTAAAGAAAACGGTATTCTCAAAACAGGATATTCCCTTTGTTATGGAACTTCCGCCTTACCGTATTCCAACATTGAAAAACACCACGCTGCACATGTGGCATAAAGGTTCGCAGTACCTGAAAAAGATGGGAACTTTTATTCTGCTGGCTTCCATTTTAATATGGGGGTTGAGTTATTATCCCCGTCATGTGCAGTATTCAGCTGACTATGATGCGCAAATCGAAAATGTATCAGCCAATACAAGCTTAACATCTTCCGAAAGGCAAACACAGATTGCCGAACTGGAACTTTCCAAAGCCTCCGAAAGACAGGAAAAGTCTTACATCGGGCAAATCGGCCATTTTATTGAACCGGCAATTGCCCCCCTGGGTTTCGACTGGAAGATTGGAATCAGTATTGTTACCGGACTGGCTGCCAAAGAAATAGTGGTAGGTTCCATGGGGATTCTTTACCATGCCGGAATGGATGCCAGTGAAACTTCGGGAAATCTGATTGACAAGCTGCAGCAACAGACACATTCCGGAGGGAAATTAAACGGGCAAAAGGTATTTACTCCGCTGGTAGCTTTTGGATTTATGCTTTTTATTCTGATTTATTTTCCATGCGTGGCGGTGATTGCAGCCATCAAAAAGGAATCGAACTGGAAATGGGCGGCATTTGCCATGTTTTATACCACGGCCATTGCCTGGCTGGTAGCATTTACCGTGTATCAGGTTGGAACATTTTTAATTTAAAATTCAGACATGATGATTCAAAATATATTGGCTTTACTTATTGTTTTTGCGGCAGCCGCAATTTCCATTTATTCGGTGGTAAAAAGCCTGATGACAAACAAATCTTCAGGTTGCCATGGATGTACTGCATGCGAGCCTAAAAATTTCAGCAAGATGAAAATAGATAAAAGCAAGGTCCGTTCAGCAAGTTTCGAACTCCGGGGCAATCAGTAGGATGGCATCGCTTCAGGCGATGCTATCCGAAAAAATTGGGCAGTCACAGTAATCAAAACTCAGAAAGCAACAAGCCCCAAGCGGTTTGCCTGCTGAACCCCTCCTTAAACTTTAAACTTTGAACTCCATCCCCGGAACTTAAACCTAAAATCTTTTTTATATTTGCACCCTGAATTAACAATCGTGTGCTTGATAACCACGTAAAAAACAAGTGAAATGAAGAATAAAGTCTCTGTATTGTTTATGCTGGTGGGTATACTTTTCGCAGCCTGCCTTCTAATCTCAAATATTCTTGCATCCAAAATTATGATGGTTGGCCCGTGGGCGGCACCTGCCGGTGTTCTTGTATTTCCGCTGGCCTACATTATCAATGATGTGATTACCGAAGTATGGGGATACGGAAAAGCGCGGCTTATTATCTGGGCCGGGTTTACGGTCAACCTGCTTGCCGTTTTGTTTTTCAGTATGGGTATTGCGGTAAATTCTGCCCCTTTTTGGAGCGGACAGGAAGCGTTTGCCACCACGCTTGGCAATACGCCGCGCATTGTGGCCGCCAGTCTATCCGCCTATCTGCTGGGGTCATTTCTGAATGCATTCATCATGAGTAAATTTAAAATCATTACCAAAGGAAAAGGCTTTTCTGTGCGTGCGGTTTTGTCTACTCTGGCAGGAGAAGGTGCCGATTCCATCCTTTTTATTACCATTGCTTTTGCAGGAATATTTCCGGTAAAAGCGCTGCTTGTTATGATTTTAACACAGGCCCTGATAAAAACAGCATTCGAAGTGGCAGTTCTTCCTTTAACGGTTTTAATCGTGAATAAAGTAAAAAAAGCTGAAGGAGAGGATGCTTTCGATTATTCAATGTCATACAACCCATTTCGTCTGAAGGAAATTTAAAATGAAACAGAAAAAAGCACTGGTACTTTTTTCGGGAGGACAGGATTCCACTACTGTCTGTTTTGGGCAAAAAACCGATTTGCTGAAGTAGAAACAGTAACTTTTGACTATGGGCAACGTCACAGGACAGAGCTTATAGCTGCGCAGGAAATTGCCAGACATGCGGGCGTTTCTTTCCAGGTGCTGAAACTGGATCTTTTATCCCAAATTACCTCAAATGCCCTTACATCACCGGGTATTGAACCGGAAAAGGAAAAGCCGGCAAACCGGCCACCCAATACGCTGGTGGAAGGACGCAATATGTTGTTTATGACCTATGCCGCAATTCTGGCCAAATCAAAAGAAATTCATCATCTGGTTACCGGTGCGGGACAGGCAGATTACAGCGGCTATCCCGATTGCAGAAACGATTTCTTTCAATCGCTTAACCAAACCTTAAACCTGTCGATGGACTTTGAATATAATATTCATACGCCACTGATGTGGAAGAATAAGGCAGAAATATGGCAACTGGCCGATGAACTGGGGGTGTTTGATATTGTTAGGAATAATACAGTGACCTGCTATAACGGGATAACCGGAGAAGGATGCGGTGAATGTCCATCCTGCCTGCTTCGAAACAACGGATTAAACAATTATTTAAAAAGCAAACACAATGAGCAAATTTGAACACCTTGGAAAAAAAACAGAATATACATTTGAATACAAGGCCGAATTACTGGAGGCTTTCAACAACAAACATCCAGACAATGATTATTTTGTAAAGTTCAACTGCCCTGAGTTTACCACGCTATGCCCCATTACAGGACAACCCGATTTTGCTACCATCTATTTGAGTTACATACCCGATGAAAAACTGGTGGAAAGCAAAAGCATCAAACTCTACCTCTTTAGTTTCAGGAATCACGGGTCATTTCATGAGGATTGCGTGAATATTATCATGAAAGATTTGATTGAATTGCTTAAACCAAAGTACATTGAAGTCTGGGGTAAATTTCTTCCCCGCGGCGGCATAAGCATCGATCCCTACTGCAATTATGGGCAACCCGGAACAAAGTATGAAGAACTGGCATGGCACCGGATGCAAAACCACGACATGGCTCCGGAGAAGGTGGATAACCGGTAAAAGAGCAGGTTCAGGCATTCCGTTCGGAAACATAATCACTACATTTTCTGCCGAAAGAAAAATCCCATAACATGTTTAAAAATATGTGACAAAAGTCATAAAATTGCCATTTTGTTATTAAATTAGCCCAAAATCAATTAATCTTTAATTAAATAATAACAGAATGCTACAATTCATTAAAAACAACGATGCTCTGGGAGCAGTTAACCGGGGCATTCCATGTGAATCAGGTTTATGTACGCTTTGTCTTTCCGATTGCAAAGGAAAATGTGAAACCTGGCTTTCGTGTCTTGAAGGCCGTAAAATGCTTTATCCCCGCAGCTTTGGACATTCAACTTCCGGTGCAAGCCATGTTACCGCAGTTGGCGCAGGTTATCATGGTTTGCGGATTCAGGGTTACGCTTACGGCTCCAAAGGAATGCCGTCAAATCTTTCCGATGATCCGGATGATTGCATTTTTACCAATGTAAATATTGAAACCGAATTCGGTAACGAGCTCAAAACCAAATGCAGGGTACCCATAATGACAGGCGCTTTGGGCTCCACTTTTATTGCCGCCAAATACTGGCCTTCGTTTGCGGTTGGTGCTGCATTGGCAGGTATTCCCATTGTTGTGGGAGAAAATGTGGTTGGCGTGGATAAGGAATCACAACTGGAAAAGGGACGGATTAAATCGGCCCCCGAACTGGAACGGCGTATTGAATATTTTATGCGGTATTATGATGGCTATGGCGCCATTATTATTCAAATGAATGTGGAAGATACACGCAATGGTGTTGCAGAATACCTGATCGATAAGTACGGGAATGATGTTATCATCGAATTGAAATGGGGACAGGGTGCCAAGGATATTGGCGGTGAAATCCAGGTAACCAGCCTCGAGTATGCACAATTTCTGAAGGATCGCGGATACATCGTTGATCCCAATCCCTACAATCCTGTTGTAATAAAAGGATATGAAAACCGTGCTGTGACTTCATTCGCCCGCCACAGCCGTCTGGGTGCCACCAACAAACACTCCACAGATGCAGTACGCGAAGATTTCATGAACAGCGTGGCTTACCTTCGCAAGCTTGGATTCAAACGCATTACACTGAAAACAGGTGCTTACGGGATGGAAAACCTTGCAATGGCCATCCGTTACTCTGCTGATGCAAAACTTGACCTCCTTACTATTGATGGTGCCGGCGGTGGCACAGGAATGAGCCCGTGGAACATGATGCAACACTGGGGTATTCCTTCGCTGGCGCTGCATTCAAAAGCTTACGAATATTGCAAAATACTTGAAAAACAAGGACTCAAAGTTCCCGATATTTCCTTTGCCGGAGGCTTTGCCCGCGAAGATCATCTGTTTAAAGCGCTCTCACTGGGTGCACCTTTTACCAAACTTGTATGCCTTGGCCGTGCACCTATGATTGCCGGTTTTCTTGGAAGCAACATCGAAGCGACTTTTCATCCGGAGCGGAAAGCTGAACTTAGCGGACATTGGGAAAAACTACCCGCTACGGTTACAGAATATGGTATTTATCCGGAGGAGATTTTTGCAGAATGGGAAACTGTAAAAAATAAAGTAGGTGAAGATGAAATGAAAAATATTCCGTTTGGAGCAGTCGCAATGGTAGGTTATGCCGATAAACTTGCGGGTGGTCTTCAACAGTTTATGGCCGGTGCGCGCAAATTCAGATTAAATGAACTCAACCGAAATGATCTGATTTCCGCAAACCGCGAAACAGAAGAAGTTTCAAAAATTCCTTTTATGACGGAAGCGCTGGATGAAGAGGCCAAGTCAATTTTAATGGGATAAAAAATACAAGATTCATGAAGAAATGACACTCAACGGGTGTCATTTCTTTTTGCCGGTAATATGACAAAAGACGATTAAATTTCAGGCATTTTTCAGTTTTTCTATATCCATTCTTTTCATTTGAAGCATTGCTTTCATGACCCTGCCCGCATTTTCATTATCAGGATTGGAAAGCAGTTCGGGTAATATTTCGGGAACAATTTGCCATGAAATGCCAAACTTGTCTTTTATCCAGCCACACCATTCCGCTTCGGGAACGGCAGACAGCTTTTCAGACAAGTAATCAATCTCCTCCTGGTGCCGGCAGTTTACGATAAATGATATTGCTTCGTTGAAATTAAAATGATGTTCAAGGGCGCTGTCCATAGCCGCAAACCGTTGTCCTTCCAGCAAAAATTCAGCATGTTTTACAGTCCCCTCATCTACAGCACTTTCTTCTTTGGTATAGCGGTTAATGTTATCCACCGACGAATTTTTAAATACCGAAGTGTAGAGTTGCATTGCTTCTTCCGCTTTTCCGCAGACATTGCCAACGAACATCAGTGTGGGTGTGATTTTTTGTTTTATTTCCCAGTCTCCCATATACATCAACTGCCACGAGAGGCCAAATTTATCCTGAAACCACACATACCATTCGCTAAACGGGTATTTGTCGAGCGGCATAAACACCGAACTGCCTTCGCCAAGTATTTTATATTTTTCATTCACTTCCTCTTTTGTTTTGCAGGCAACAAAAAGGGAAACAGCCGGTGTAAAACTGAAAGCCGGACCTCCGTTCAATCCAAGGAAAGATTGACCCTCCAATTGGAATTCAACCGTCAACACGCTTCCAACCGGCATACCGGCAGGCTTGGCTGACGCTTCATCGTAACGGGCAATACGACCTGTAGCTGTATTATCGAATGCTGAAGTATAAAGCTGCACAGCTTCTTCAGCATTGTTATTGAACCACAGGCAGGGTATTATTTTGTCACTCATAGTAATTTATTTTTTGTTTGTGCCTCCGCATATTGTTTAAAATTATCCAGTATTGCCTGCCAACCCTGACGCTGCATTTCAACAGAATTTTGGGATTCCGCTTCAAATGTCTCCACCACTTTTGTATTCACACCTTCCGGAATAAAGTAAATAGTGACTTTCCTTCCATCGGCTATGGTATATTGAATCTCGCGGTTTACTTCTATTTTGTTGTATATGCCTTCAAAATAGAAGCCAGCACTTCCGTCACGGGCTTCCATGCGGCTGCTGAACCGGCCTCCTTCGCGTAAATCCACTTCGGCATGCGGCGTATGCCAGTCGTCAGAAGCATTATTCCATTGCATAATGTCTTCCGGCGAATTCCAGTATTTCCATACCGCTTTTACATGGGCAAGTATTTCTGTTTCTATTGTAACTGTTTTATTTTCTGTTGTTTTCATTTTCCTGAATTTAATCCGTCACCTATACTCCTTCCTTTTCCCTGAAGCTAAACATCCACTGCACTTCAAATTTATCCGTGCAACTGCCAAAATAATCACCCCAAAACATATCCTGCAGCTCCAAGGTAACTTTCCCACCTTCCGACAATTCCTTAAAAAGCCGTTCGGTTTCTTCTTTGGTATCCGGTTCCAGGCTGATGGACATGTTGTTCCCGAAATTCAATTTAAAACCCATGGATTCCGGTGCATCGGTTCCCATCAGCATATGTCCGCCGAGGATTGGCAGGGCCACATGCATCACCAGGTTTTTATCTTCTTCAGCCAGGGGCGGCATTCCTTCCATTTCCGGTATTTCACTCATCCGGGTAATATTCAGCGTTTCGGCCCGAAAAACTTTCTGATAAAAACGGAAAGCCTCTTCCGTATTCCGTGGGAAATTAAGGTAAGTATTTACTTTTGCCATTTCTTCTTCCAATTTATTGTTCAAAAGTTTTAAAACAAGGCTCTGCCGGTATTTGTTTAGCCGGGTTATTTAAAGTATTTTATCTGCTCTGCTTATTTGTTATTTATTTTGATTCATTATTGATTTGGAGTATCTTACATCAGTTTTAATACAGCCTTAAAATAAAAATCATGAAAAACATCGTGCGCCGCGATTTTATTAAAACAGGTGTACTCTCGTCAGCGTTTTTATCCGTTTCGCCTCTTTCTTCCTGCTTTTCTGATATCAAACAACCGGCATTCTCAGGAACTTCCAGGTCAACTGTGGCAATTGTAAAAGGAAATGATTTAGACTCCATAACCCGCGATGCTATTGATGCCATTGGCGGAATGAGTTCTGTAATTTCCCCGGAAGACAAAGTTTTTATTAAACCTAATTTTGTAACCTTTCCATGGGCAAAAGACAATAACTGTTTCAGAAAGGGAGAATGTACCAAACCTGAAATTATAATTGCAGTGGCTGAAGAGTGCCTGAAAGCGGGCGCTTCGGAAGTTATCATTGGCGAAGGATCACACCTGCCTGAATTCGACTGGAAATATGCAGTTACTTTCGATGGAAAAACCAATCTGGCAGAAAAAGCCCGAAGTTTAAATTCGCAGTACAAAGGAAAAATAAAACTTGTTTGCCTGGAAACCGGCTCACCCGAATGGATTGAAATTCCATCGGCGACACCACTCCGCAAAATTGCTATCTCAGGACTTGCAGCAAAGGCCGACAAGGTAATTTCGCTGCCGGTGGCAAAAACCCATGCCTGGGCGCAGCTGACATTAGGCGCAAAGAATTTTCTTGGAATCACACCACTTTCCCGGTATGCCCAGTTGATAGAAAATACCTGGTGGAACCGTGGCAGATTCGACCACAGCAGCCCAAAGTCAATCTCACAGGTTTTCCTCGATATTGTCCAAAGCCTTAAACCTTCGCTTACCCTTGTTGATTTCTCCGTTGGAATCGAAGCAAATGGCCCAACCATCGATACCGGAGGTAAAACCTATGACATGCTCAAACAAACCGGCAGCCGTGCTGTGGTTGCCAGTAAGGATATTATGGCAGCGGATGCCACCTCTGCACGAATAATGAACCATGATGTTGCCCGGATTAAACAATTAAATATGGGTTATGAAATGGGACTTGGTCAAATTCAGAAGGAATATATTGATATTGCCGGTGAAAGCCCCGAAAATTTTAAAACTGACTGGAAAAGGGCCATAATTGGATAATCCACACAAAAGAAGGGAAAGATGCATAAAATCAAAGATGTACATGTTGCATTATATCCGGAAAGGGGAAATTGATAAAAACCAGTTTTCCGGTGCGTAAACTGCAACTGGTAATGATTCCCCGGCCTTAAATTTTTTTTATTTTGAATGTAAATATTCTGCCCCAACCCGGTTTCTGTTATTTATATTTTCATTTTCAAAATCAGAGATATTCTGCAGAGTGGTTTCTGCAATCTGCTCCAGAGCCTCACGGGTAAGAAATGCCTGGTGAGCTGTAACCAGCACATTTGGAAGACTGATGAGCCGGGCAATGGTATCGTCGTCAATTATCATTTCAGAAAGATCCTTGAAAAACAACTTTTCTTCCTCTGCATACACATCAATGCCCAGCGAACCCAGTCGTTTTTCGCGCAGTGATTCAATAACTGCTTCCGTATCGATGAGTTTGCCACGGCTTGTATTGATCAGCATCGTTCCGGTTTTTATAAGTTTCAGGTTGCCGGCATTTATCATTCTATGTGTGTCGTGGGTTAGCGGGCAGTGCAGCGAAATTATATCCGCCTGCGAAAGCAATTCATCAACGGAAACATAACGCACACCCTGTTTTTGCAATGCAGCATCCGGAAAAGGATCGGAAGCGATAATCGTATTTTCAAAACCCCTCAGCAGTTTAATAAATGCTTTGCCAATTGAGCCTGTTCCTATTACGCCGATTGTTTTCCCGCTTACATTAAAACCTGTCAGCCGCTCAAGGGAAAAGTTTCCCTCGCGGATGCGGTTGTACGCTTTATGGGTTTTGCGGTTCAATGTAAGAATCAAAGCAAGTGCATGTTCGGCGACAGCTTCGGGTGAATAGGCAGGAACCCGCAGTACCATTATTCCGTTTTTATCTGCAGCCTTTAAATCAACATTGTTAAAACCAGCGCAGCGTAAGGTAAGCAGGTTAATTCCACGTGATTTTAAATGTGCAAGTGTTTCGGCATCTATTTTATCATTTACAAACGCACATACAGCCCCAAAACCCTTAGCCAGTTTTGCTGTGTGGCTGTCGAGGCGCGTTTCGTAAAACTGTAACCCGTGACCGAAATTGCGGTTTACCTTTTTGAAATATTCCTCGTCGTATGATTTTGAGCTGAAGAAAGCAATTTTCATGAAGTGATGTTTAATTGTATTCTGTCCATTCTAACAGAATGAGATTCGGATAAGTTCAGCGGTTAAATATCATATTGATAATCTTTTCTTCCGCGCATACTTCCCGCCTTTTGCAAAAAAAGGCCCCTTCCGAAGAAAGAACCTTTTTAACCAATACTAAAGTCAAACCTATTAAAACTTAGACAAAATGTCCTTAACTGCATCTTTATGCACGGTAAATCCCATCATTTTCAGTTTGATGTAATCTTCATGAAAGAAATAATATCCGAATTTCGGATCATCTTCCCCCACATTGCGGGACCCCGAACTGGAATCCTTAATGAGGTACCAGTCTTTGCCCGAATTGTTGTAATTTTCAAGGATGCCAATTAAATGCATTCCATGGTCGTCAGTGGTTGTTTCGTTTGAAAACCTGAACTGTCGGGCATCTGCGTTTATATAATCCGAAGGAATATCATAATCGGGAATCATGGCACAGTTAGTTTCACGACTAAAACCGGTTTCCGAGACATCGCCACCGATGCTGATGGTGTATCCCTGTTTGATGCAACTTTTCACCGCTTCCATGTATACATCCAGCGGCACATTGTAATAATCGGCACTGTGCCACCAGTTGTCGGGCACTTTGTATTCCACCTGCTGCCAGTAGGGTTCCTGTTCGTAGGAAAGAATTTCAACAAAATCATCCGGATTCAGCTTCAAATAATCTTTCAGGTAGCTTTGCGGAGAGTAGGTTTTTCCTTCCACGGTAAATTCAACCGGTGGTTTGCCAATATAATGATTCATGATATCTTTTATCGTTGCAAGGCCGTATTCCATGTTCCACGAATTGGATTCTTTCATGGAATTCAGGAACCCTTTCATCTCCTCCATCATTTGCGCATGTGTATGAAATTTCCGTTCGTGAAGCAATCCGGTATAAGCGCTTTCCGGCACTGCGCCATATTTTTTCATGATACGCGCCACTGCATTTCCTTCCGAGCCTTCATCGAAAACAGAATTGCCGCGTTCTTCGATAAACCGCCTTGCTTTTTCCACATATTCCCAGTACACCGTGTAAATTTCTGAAAGCTTCACCTGCTTTCCGGTCTGCCGATATACTTCCGATTCGTACAGCGATGAAGTGGAAAAACACCAGCAGGTTCCGGCATTTCCCTGCGAAATAGTGCCATGAGCCCAAGCCGTTGTGTACAGTTCCGGTTTGTTGGGCAGGTCCAAATCCGACTGGTCCATCACAAACCGTTTATAGGGCTCTTTTTCGTTCAGCTTCTCGTCAACTGCATTTACATCCTTTAAAATGGACTCATAATAGAATCCTTCGCCCTGATTGTAAACCTTAAACTTTCCTTCATCATTGTTTTTTTGTGCCATGGCTCCCATTGCCAACAGCACAATCAACAGCGTAATTAAATGTTTCATCTGTACAAATTATTATAGTTACTCATTAGTTGTTGGTTAAACTCTATCTCTTTATCCACTTTTTCACCCGATGCCCGCCTGACCATCGGGCAGGGAACTCACATGTATTTTGTTCATGGTTGTTTGTATTTATCTGCAAACATGTTCGTTTCATATTCACTTGTAATTTATTAAACTGCGGAAATTACAATTTTTATTTCAGGCTGAATGTGACTGAAGTCAGGGAATAAGCACAATCCTGATTTTATTCCTGGTTCAGCAATTTCATTAGCTCATCCAAATTGGTATTGGGGCGGGTGATTTGAAAGTGGGCTTTTTGGTAGAATTCATTTCTTTTCTGCAGGGTTTCATCAATGAATTCCACCAGTTCACTTTTCGATTTTCCTTTGATGAGGGGGCGTTCGGTTTTTGATTTTAACAGGCGATCGGCCAGAACGGAAGGATGAATATTCAGGTAGATGGTTTTTCCGGTGTTGTTCATCAGTTCCATATTATCAAAAAAACAGGGAGCGCCGCCACCGGTGGCAATTACAATATCTGTAAATTCTGAAAGTTCCTGCAGCGCTTTGCGTTCTTTTTTACGAAATTCTTCCTCACCTTCTTCGGCAAAAATCTGCGGAATGGTTTTGTAATTACGTTCTTCAATGTAATTGTCCATGTCTGCAAACTGCAGTCCGGTGTGTTTCGAAAGCCGCCGCCCCAATGTCGATTTTCCGCTTCCCATATATCCGATTAGGTAAATTCGCATGACTTACTTTGAACTTGAACTTTAAACCTTAAACTTTAAACTTTGAACTAAAATAGTGACATCTGGTTTTTATCATCATCTTTTTTCGGACGTTTTATTTCGAAGGGAATTTCATTGAAACTTTCCTTTTCTTCCTCCTGGTCCGGTTTCTCCTCCTGGTCCGGTTTATCGTGTTCGTCCTTTACAACGGGTTCCAATTCTTTAATGTTTTCGATACTGTAATTCGATAGCCGCTTTCCTTTTGCTTTCCACGATTTTACATTTATAAATTCGGCAACTTCAATAATTTCATTTTCCCGCTCGGAATGTTTGCCCCCAAATTCGATTTCCAGACGCGGGTAATGAACCCAGGTAATGCTTACCAGTTTATTATCATCGTTTTCGCCTATAAAGCGAATCCGTTTCTCTTCCACCTCTTCAATTTCGAAACGCTTCACGTAGTAAAATTCCTGTTCAGCATCATAATACACCACCGACAGGATTTTGCCGCCGTCGAATTTTTCGATGGTCAGGATATCGTCGTCAAAATGGTTACTTAAGTCGAAATTGTACAACTGGTATTCGCCGTTTTTATATACTACCAGGATTTTGTCCTCGCCCGAAAATTCACCCAGGTATTTCCCCCGGCCATCGGCATTAAGGCGCAGCACATCCGAATCGAACCAGATTTTTCTTCCGCCTAAAGTTGATATCCCTTTTTCCTTCAGCGAAATTTTATGCACCTCGTACTTGGTCATAATATTTCCCATCGACTGCCGGCCTTTGATGGCCAGCTCACCCATATCCACCTCGAACACCAGCTTTTTAATGCGCGGTTTTGGTTTCAGAATTACTTTTAAGACTTCGGCTTCGCCGTTTGGATTGGCAGAGAAATAGACTATCCGCGACCCTTTTGTTCCTTTGGTAACATCATATTCCTTATCGCGGGTTACACCTGTTACTGAAAACCGTTTCATATAGGAAACACCGGATTCTCCGTCGCGGTAAACTACGTTGTATATGGTACGTTTGTCGTTCTTTTTAAACACGGCTACATACAGCGGGTTCTTCCCGATAAATGCTTTGTCAGAAACCTTAGTGATAAAATAAGTCCCGTCGCGCCTGAAAACGATAATGTCATCAATATCCGAACAATCGCTGACGTATTCGGCTTTTTTCAATCCGGTTCCCATAAAACCTTCCTTCCGATCCACGTAAAGCTTTTCATTTTTCACCACCACTTTTGTGGCCACAATATTTTCAAAGCTGCGGATTTCGGTTTTCCGTTCACGCCCTTTTCCGTATTTATCTTTTAAATGGCGGAACCACCTTATGGTGTATGGAACGATGTTTTCAATATTATTTACAACATCCGCAATTTCATCTTCAATGGTAAGCAAATGATCATTGGCTTTATCCTTATTGAATTTCAGGATTCTGGCCATGCGTATCTCCATCAGTTTCAGGATATCGTCGCGGGTAACTTCCCTTCTCAGTTTGGGTTTCCATGGTTCAAGCCGGTTATCGATATGCGCCACTGCCTGATCCATGTTTTCAGCATCCTCAAACTTCTTGTCTTTATAAATCCGCTCTTCAATAAAAATTTTTTCCAGCGATGAATAATGCCATGCCTCTTCCAGTTCACTTTTTTTGATTTCAAGTTCCAGTTTAAGGAGTTCCAATGTACTGTCAGTGGATCGCTTTAATATTTCCTTAACGCCTATAAAATGCGGTTTATCATCGTGAATTATACAGGCATTGGGGGAAAGCGAAATTTCGCAATCAGTAAAGGCATATAATGCATCAATGGTTTTATCGGAAGAGACTCCTGGTGCGAGGTGAATAAGAATTTCCACTTCGGCAGCGGTGTTGTCGTCAATCTTTTTAATTTTTATTTTGCCCTTATCGTTGGCTTTTATCACCGACTCGATAAGTGATGAAGTTGTTCTTCCAAATGGAACTTCCGTTATAGCCAGTGTTTTATGGTCAATTTTTTCGATTTTTGCCCGTACTTTGACTGAGCCGCCACGCAAACCATCATTGTATTTGCTGAAATCGGCCATTCCACCGGTTGGAAAATCAGGCATTAATTCAAAATCCTGTTTTTTCAGGTAAGCAACCGAAGCATCGATAAGTTCGTTAAAATTGTGCGGGAACAGTTTGGATGCCAATCCTACTGCAATCCCATCCACTCCCTGTGCCAGCAACAGCGGAAATTTAACCGGCAAGGTAAGCGGCTCCCTTTTCCGTCCGTCATACGATAATTTCCATTCTGTAGTTTTTGGATTGAACATTACCTCCAGGGCAAATTTTGATAATCTGGCCTCGATATAACGCGGAGCAGCCGACCCGTCACCGGTAAGCACATTGCCCCAGTTTCCCTGCGTGTCGATGAGCAAATCTTTTTGCCCAAGTTGCACAATGGCATCGGCAATGGAGGCATCACCGTGCGGGTGGTACTGCATGGTTTGCCCGATAATGTTGGCTACTTTGTTGTAGCGGCCGTCGTCCATTTCGCGCATGGCGTGCATAATCCGCCGCTGCACGGGTTTCAAACCGTCATTGATATATGGCACGGCACGTTCCAAAATAACATACGAGGCATAATCGAGAAACCAATTGCGGTACATGCCGGGCAAATAGGTTATCTCGGCTTTAATTTCGTCGCCCTCGTTTTCCTGCTCCTCAAATTCCTGATTATCCAAATTCTCTTCTGACATTCTTAGTTTAGTTCAAATGCTTTTGTTTCTTCAAAAGCAATTCAAAAAAATCACTTTATTCTTATTCTGGTCGATTAAGCTACTTCGTCTTTTTCCACGTACAAATTATCGATGATGAAATCCTGACGCTCCGGAGTATTTTTACCCATATAAAATTCCAGCATCTGGGTAACAGATTCATGTTTTTTAAGCATTACCGGATCGAGCCGGATATCTCTGGCAATAAAATGCTTAAACTCATCGGGAGAGATTTCGCCCAATCCTTTAAACCGGGTTATTTCGGGTTTGCCCTTTAGCTTTTTTATCGCCTGAAGGCGTTCCTGATCGGAATAACAGTAATAGGTTTTTTGTTTGTTGCGCACCCTGAACAACGGAGTTTGCAAAATATAAACGTGACCTTTTTTAATTAATTCAGGAAAAAACTGCAGGAAGAAAGTAATCAGCAGAAGACGGATGTGCATTCCATCCACATCGGCATCGGTAGCGATAATTACTTTGTTGTAGCGTAAATCCTCCAGGCTTTCTTCGATATTTAAGGCAGCCTGCAACAGGTTAAATTCTTCGTTCTCATAAACCACCTTTTTTGTAAGGCCATATGTATTCAGCGGTTTTCCTTTCAGGCTGAAAACGGCCTGGGTGTTTACATCGCGCGATTTTGTGATGGAACCGCTGGCCGAATCTCCCTCGGTAATAAATATGCTCGATTCATCAGCACGTTCGTGTTTACTGTCGAAATGAATGCGGCAGTCGCGCAGTTTTTTATTGTGAAGGCTTACTTTTTTTGCCCGTTGTTTTGCCAGTTTTTTAATACCTGAAATGGCTTTCCGCTCGCGTTCCGATTCAATGATTCTCCGAAGTAAGGTTTCGGCAGTATCCGGATTTTTATGGAGGTAATTATCCAGTTCTTTTTGCAGGAAATTGGCAATATGCGCCCTTACGGATGGACCGTTTGGACCCACATCTCTGGAGCCCAGCTTTGTTTTTGTCTGCGATTCAAAAACAGGCTCCTCCACTTTAATACTTACTGCGGCAACAATGGAAGCCCGGATGTCGGAAGGGTCAAAATCTTTTTTATAAAAATCGCGGATGGTTTTTATATACACCTCACGAAACGCCTGCAGGTGTGTTCCTCCCTGTGAGGTGTGCTGTCCATTCACAAATGAGTAATAATCCTCACCATAACGGTTTCCGTGGGTAATAGCCACTTCAATATCTTCGCCTTTTAAATGGATAACCGGATAAATATAATCTTCATCCATATTTTCTTCGAGAAGGTCGCGAAGGCCGTTTCGGGAATAATACCTTTCGCCGTTGTATTCGATGGTGAGGCCGGCATTCAGAAAGGTATAGTTTTTCACCATGTTTATCACGTAATCGCTGATGTACCTGAATTTCTGAAAGACTTCCGGGTCAGGTTCGAAACTCACCAGGGTACCATTTGGTTCCTGAAGTCCTTTAAAATCCTTTTCATCGATTTTTATGCCTTTGCTGAAAGCAACCTCTTTTGCTTCCCCCTCACGGATGGAACGAATCACAAAATCGGAGGAGAGTGCATTAACCGCCTTTATACCGACACCATTCAGACCCACTGATTTTTTAAATACTTTGGAATCATATTTTGCACCGGTATTCATTTTACTGGCCACATCCACCAGTTTCCCGAGCGGTATTCCACGTCCGTAATCGCGAATGGTTACCTTTTCCTGATCGATACTGATGGAGATTTTTTTCCCGTTTCCCATCATGAATTCATCCACGGAATTATCCATCACCTCTTTCAGCAAAACATAAATACCGTCGTCGGCAGCGGAACCGTCGCCCAGTTTTCCGATGTACATTCCCGGGCGTTTCCGGATATGCTCCTGCCAGTCAAGCGTTCTAATCGATCCTTCGTCGTATTGCGGAGTCGTCATAATACGTGTAATTTGGCACAAATATAATGAAAACAACTTAGGCTGGTACGGCTTTTAATGCACCAATAACTAACAAAAAACGGTTGAAAAGTAGATGTACAGGGCAAAAGGCAAAATCCAAAGCAGAAGTTAATGTAACAGTATAAATTCAATCTAAATTCCAGCGTTAAATAATTCCCATTTTTTTCATCAGAAAAGTAGCATTCATTGTTTTGGTCACACCATCAGACAGCTTGTAATCGAATACCATTTCATCATTGTCAATCCTGATTTCGAAGCATTTATTCATTACCTGCTGCGGAAATTCACTTTCCATTTCACTCAGTTTTAAATCGTGTGTGGCTATGAGCGAAACAGAATTCAGCTCAATAAGCTTGCGAATCAATTGTTTCGAACCATTTAATTTATCCACCGAATTTGTTCCTTTCAACATTTCATCGAGAACAACAAAAATACGTTCTCCATTCTCCAGCCGGTCGAGTACCCCTTTTATTCTTTTCAGTTCAGCAAAAAAATACGATTCGTCTTTAAACAGCGAATCGGTGGTGCGCATGTTGGTATAAATTTCCACGGGGGTGAATGTCATTTTCCCGGCACAAACCGGTGCTCCTGTGCGGGCAATTACCAGGTTAACACCTATTGTGCGTAAAAATGTACTTTTCCCGGCCATGTTTGCACCTGTAATAATCATTACTTTCGACCAGCCGTTAATTGAAAAATCATTGTCCACACGTTTTTTGGGATTTAACAGCGGATGCCCTACTTTTTCAGCCTTAAACGTGAAATCACCTTCCTGAATTTCCGGATAAACAAATTTGGGATGATTATTTGCAAAATTTCCCAATGAAATTAAAGCATCGGTTTCGGCAATTACTTCCAGCCATTCTGCAACTTTTGTATGATTTTGGCTGTGCCATTTCCACAATTTATAAACACAACGTATGTCCCATAAAAAGATGGAATTCAGAAATAAACCAACGATGATATTCTGGCGGTATTCAAACTCCTTCACCAAACTTTTTAAACGATTGAATATTTTACCGGCAGAATCCGGCTGCGTTAATTTTTGCCGCAGTGATACCAGGTAATCAGACCGGAAATCGTAACCTTCAATAGAGTGAAGCAGCTGCACATATTTCTCAAACAATTCTGATTTTTTTCCAAAAAAGCCGAAATAGAAATCCACTTCCTTTCTGAATAAAAACACCAAAAACCATTGCACTGCCAGCATTAAATAGAGCATATTGTTTGTAAAACCGGTTACTGCAGGAATAACTGACAAAAGTGTGAGCAGCGGAACTACAACAATCAGCCACTTTATTTGCCTGGTATTTTTCAGTTTCAATTGAGTTGATGACCACGATTTTACTTCGTTGCCCATTTGAATGGTTTCGCTAAAAAGCTGTCCTGTTGCCAGAAAGTGTAACCGCCATTCCGGTATATCAGAAAGTTCTTTTACTGCCTGCTGTCGCTTTTGTATTACCTGCTTCTGAAACGGAGGATTTTTTAGCCAGCCGGCCAGTTTCTGACGGCCGCTTTGTGTTGAGGTCCGATTGAGAAACTGAAACAATGAACCTTCGCCAAATAAATCAAGGTCGTAGGAAAAGTAATGATTTGTATCTAAAAATTCCTCACCGTTTTCGAAATGCGAAAATGAATGCTCAAATGCCAGCAATTCATCTTCCGAGATTTTCTTCAATGCTGAATACTGAAGTTTTTGTTTTTCGAGCTGTATGTTTTTTTTAATCAGCCAGAAAAACAGTGTTAGAAAAATCAGCGCTGCAAATGCTGAAATCCAGGTAAATCCAATAATTACAAAGGGAACAAAAATTAATAAAAAGGCAAGTAACCTGTACCAGGCAAATCTTTTTATCCTTCCGGAAACTGCTGTTAACAGGTTCGAATATTTATCTCTGGTTTCAACATAGAAAGTATAGACCGCCTGATTCATTTACAGATAATTGTAATGATGAAGAAGGTAAACTGCAATAAAAACTGTGGTTACCAATACAACAAAAACCAACAGGATTATACCAAATTGTGCTGTTTCAAGGTTTGTCTTTTCGATTTTAGGGTTTCGGGCCAGAAAAAACCGGCTCTCAAAAAACATTAACAACCTGTAAAACCCCCAGCCAATAAAACTTCCCAAAATGGCTCCTCCAATAATATCGAATGGATAATGAACCCCTGCATAGATTCGGGAATAGCAAAAAATAAGGGCCCAGAAACACATCAGTGCCCAGTAACCTTTATTTTTGAAAACAAGTGTTGTGAAAATGAAAATTGCGAAGGCATTGGCCGCATGCGATGAAACAAATCCATGCAATCCGCCTTTGCGTAAAACATTGTGTGTCAGATTTTTAAGTGCCGGCTCATGTACCGGGCGCAGGCGCTGAACCGATTCCTTGATGAGAACGGAAATTTGATCGCTGGCTAAAATTGCAACCGCCAAAAGAATAAGAATCAGCAGCGCTTTGCTTCGGTAATTTTTTATAAAGTAAAAAATAATAACCAGAAAAAAGGGGAGCCAGGTTTCTTTGCGGGTAACCATCAGCATGATGGTATCCCAGAAATTGTTGTGGAAACTGTTCAGGTATAAAAACAAATCCGTGTCAAAATTGAGTATGTGCTGAAACCACCCCATTTAATTGTTTAGAATTTGCCAGATTTTATCTTTTAACTGCTGAACATTAAATCCGCTCACGGAAGAAAAAAACAGGTGCGGAACATCTTTCAGTTCGCGGCTGATTTCCTTCATCAGTTCTTCATCGAGCATGTCGGCTTTGCTAATGGCCAGAAACCGCTGTTTGTCCAGTAATTCCGGATTATATTTTTCAAGTTCATTCAAAAGAATGTTGTATTCTTTCAGGTGATCAGGGCTGTCGGCAGGTACAAGAAACAGCAGCATCGGGTTGCGTTCGATGTGGCGCAGAAACCGCAATCCTAAACCTTTTCCCTCATGAGCGCCTTCAATAATTCCGGGAATATCGGCCATAACAAACGATTTTTGTTCGCGGTGGCCAACAATTCCAAGATTTGGAACCAATGTTGTAAAATGATATTCAGCAATTTTAGGTTTAGCTGCAGAAACAACCGACAATAAAGTTGACTTTCCGGAACTTGGAAAACCGACCAGGCCAACATCGGCAAGTACTTTCAGCTCAAGAATTTTCCACCCTTCCTCACCGGGTTCACCAGGCTGGGCATAACGGGGCGTTTGATGGGTAGATGACTTAAAATGATCGTTCCCTAATCCACCGCGACCTCCGTGCATTAGAATTTGCTGCTCCCCATCTTCTGTAATTTCAAATATAAATTCACCGGATTCGGCATCTTTGGCGATGGTTCCCAGGGGTACTTCCAGGTAAATATCTTCACCATCGGCGCCTGTAGATCGCTGTGGACCTCCGCTGCCCCCGCTTTCTGCGGTGATGTGCTTCCGGTATTTCAAATGCAGCAATGTCCACAAATGACGGCTGCCAACCAAAATAATATGACCGCCCCGGCCGCCGTCGCCACCATCAGGTCCACCTTTTGGAATGAATTTCTCCCGGCGTAAATGTGCAGATCCGGCGCCTCCGTGCCCCGATTTGCAAAAAATCTTTACATAATCAACAAAATTTGCTTCTGCCATTTTACTTCAACTTCAAGATGCCTTTAAATTCACCACCCAAATAAAAAGAGATTCCCGCATAATGCCATAATAAGGCCTTTACGGGAATAACAAAATATCTTTATTACAACTTTTCGACAGTTTCCCTTAAACGGCCGGCAATCTCGTCAATACTTCCCATTCCGTTAATACCGTAATGTTTCCCCTGTTTTTTGTAATATTCGATTAAAGGAGAAGTTTTCTGATTATAGACGTTAATCCGGTTTTCAATAATGGATTCATCCTGATCGTCGGCACGGCCCGAATCTTTTCCCCGGCTGAGTAAACGATTAATCAATTCTTGTTTTTCCACCTCAAGACTTAACATGGCAGAAATCGGTGTTCCGTTGGCATTTAACAGGTCGTCCAGCGCTTTAGCCTGTTCAACCGTGCGTGGAAAACCATCGAAAATAAAACCATTGGAATCCTGCATGCTTTCCAGTTTACCTTTAATCATGCCAATTACCACTTCATCGGGTACCAGTTCGCCCTTATCCATGTAGCGTTTTGCTTCTTTTCCGAGGGAAGTTCCTGCAGCCAGTTCACTGCGTAACAAATCGCCGGTTGATAAATGGGTAAGGTTGAATGATTCAATTAAATATTCTGCCTGGGTACCTTTTCCGGCTCCGGGAGGTCCAAATAATACGAGATTTAACATGCTGTTTGTTTTTTTATTCGTTAATAACTGAGTAAATATCAATTAAATTGCGGCCGTGACCGTCATAATCGAGACCATATCCCACAATGAAATCATTTGGAATTTCCATGCCGATATAATCCAGCTGCACCTCTTTTTTAAGTGCATCCGGTTTTAAAAGTAAGGTTGCAATCAAAACTTTCTGCGGATTGAGATGTGAAAGCTGTTCCAGTATGTTTTCAATGGTCAGGCCGGTATCCACAATATCTTCCAGGATAACAACAGTGCGGCCGGTAATGTCTTCATTCAAACCAATAAGTTGTTTAATACTTCCTGAAGAACTGTCTCCGGAATAGGAAGCCAGTTTCACAAAAGATATTTCGGTTTCAACCAGATCGATTCGTTTAAAAAGTTCAGCGGCAAACATAAATGAACCATTTAAAATACAAACGAATAAAGGATTTGTTCCTGCAAGATCTTTATTCATTTTATCGGCCATTTTCTGTACTTCCGATTCTATCTTTTCCGAGGATATAAAAAGTTCGAATGTTTTATCGTGAATTTTAACTTGCTTCATCAATGGAGAATTTATTTTTTTAAGTTGCTTAATTGGTGTATTTTCGCTAAAAATTGAAGGTGCAAATTAACAAAACAAATTGGTTAACTGAAAATATAAAATGCAAAAGATGGAAGCAAAAGTAAGTATAATAATGGGAAGCACTTCCGACCTGGATGTAATGGAAAAAGCTGCCAAATTACTTGACGAATTTGAAATTCCCTTCGAAATAAATGCACTTTCGGCACACCGAACACCTGATGAGGTGGAGAAATTTGCCAAAGGTGCAAAAGAGCGCGGGTTAAAAGTGATAATTGCCGGTGCCGGTATGGCCGCTCATTTGCCGGGAGTAATTGCAGCAATGACCCCGCTGCCGGTTATTGGCGTTCCGATAAATGCAAGTCTTTCAGGTTTCGATTCGGTGCTCGCTATATTACAAATGCCTCCGGGAATTCCGGTTGCAACAGTTGCGGTTAACGGTGCAATGAATGCTGCAATTTTGGCGGTGCAAATGATGGCCACCGGTGACGAAAAACTGATGCAGAAAATGCTGGACTACAAAGAAAGTCTGAAACAAAAAATAGTTAATGCCAACAAGGAACTTTCAGAAATTAAGTATAAGTTTAAAACGAATTGAATTTTTATTAATTTAAGGGTCTCAATTGAAATCGAAATGAACATTGCTCCTGAAAAAATAGAACATGTAAAGGAATACTTTAAAAAGCAACCGGTATTGAAAGCTTATTTATTTGGTTCTGTAGCAAAAAATCAGGATTCAGAACAGAGTGATATAGATATTCTTGTAGAACTTGATTATAGTAAACGAATCGGATTAAAATTTGTGCAGATGAAACTTGATTTGGAAAAACTTCTTCAAAAAAAAGTCGATCTTGTATCTGCCGAAAGTTTATCTCCGTACATTAAACCCTTTGTTGAAAAAGATAAAACATTAATTTATGTTCGGTAAAAAGGGTGATTTAGCAAGATTACAACATATTTTACATGCAATTTCGGAGATAGAAAAATACAAACAAAACAGAAATTTTAATGACTTCTTGAATGATTCGATGTTTCGTTATGCATGTATTAAACAGTTGGAAGTAATTGGTGAAGCCTCAAATCATGTTTCTGTTGAAACACAACAAAATTTTTCTAACATAGAATGGACACAAATAATAGGAATGAGAAATATTTTTATCCATGAGTATTTCGGTATAGATTTAAATATTGCCTGGGATATCATTGAAAACGATTTACCTGAATTACAAATAAAAATAACAGAAATTATTAAACAACTCGATTAATCAAAAACTTCCTCCTTTAACCAAAATGAAAAAAATTAGTTGTATTGCACTGCTGATTTTTGTTAACTCCGTTTATTCTTTTGCTGCTGAAAATCATTTAGCGGGTTCCCGTGCACTGGCACTTTCAAATGCAGTGGTCTCTTTTTCGGACACATGGAGCACTTTTCACAACCAGGCTGGTCTGGCGGAACTGAATTATTTTTCTGCCGGTTTTTATTACGAATCAAAATTCAATATTGATGAGCTTTCTCTGGTTTCCGGATCACTTGTTTTACCAGTAAGCACCGGAACTTTCGGAATAAGTTTATCCCAGTTTGGAAAAGCAATGTACAAGGAACAGAAAGCAGGACTTGGTTTTGCCAAAAAACTGACTTCAACGTTAAACGCCGGAATTCAGTTGGATTACATTTCTCAAACGTTTCCTGAAAATGAACACGCTTACGGATTTGCCACTTTCGAAGGTGGAATAATCTGGTCGCCGGTGAAAAACCTGTTTCTGGGAAGCCATGTTTTTAATCCTGTTTCAGGAGGAATTGAAACACCGGCCGGCAAACAAAAAACGTTTGCTGTTTACCAAATTGGCGGACACTACAAGTTTAGTGAAATGGCACTGATAACTGCCGGAGTGCAAAAAGAAAGCAACTTTCCGGTGAAATTAAAATCCGGTATCGAATTTTTACCGGTTAAAAATTTCGCTCTCCGGTTTGGGGTTTCCGGAAAACCATTCAGTTCTACTGCCGGAATAGGTTACACCATTGGTAAATTAAGCGCTGACATAGGGTTCAGCTATTATGGCAATCTGGGAGTTTCACCTTCTGTTTCCATTCAGTTTGTATTGTAATGAAATCATTTTTAAAACATATTATTTTTTATTTAATAATATTGAATCCGTTGTTTTTGAGCGCTCAAAAACCGGAAGCCCAGGACAAACTGGAAGCCATTGTTGAATCGATTGTTGAAAATTTGGAAGAAGATGCCGAGGTTACGCAAATCACACAGGACCTTGAACAACTGGCAGAAAATCCGCTGAACATGAATACCGCAACAGAACAGGAACTGGCTAAACTGCATCTTTTAAATTCTATTCAAATCAGAAAAATTATAGAATACCGGAAGGAATTTGGCCCGGTGTTGTCCATCTACGAATTAAATACAGTGGATGGAATTTCGCCTGATTTATTGCAGAAAATGGAGCCGTTTATAACCTTTGGCCCGGTACAGGAGAAACAGGAAAAGCTTTCGGAAGCAATGAAATACAGCAACCATCAGTTGCTGATGCGGGCACAGGCCATTTTGCAGCAACAAAAAGGATACATTCCCCGAGATGACGGTACGATTCCATACGAGGGAAGCCGCGAAAAAATCTATACCCGCTACCGGTATGAAGCCGGAGAAAGAATATCGGCAGGAATTACAGCTGAAAAAGATCCGGGGGAAGCATTCTTTTCTGGTTCAAATAAAAACGGGTTCGATTTTTATTCGGCACATATCTCATTTCAGGTAAGCCCTGTCATTCAGAATATAATTGTCGGGGACTTTGTAGCCCGCGCCGGACAAGGACTGATATTGTGGCAGGGATATTCCACCTCAAAATCAGTTTATACATTGGGGATTTCAAAAGTTAACCAGGGAATAAGGCCTTTTACTTCTACCGATGAAAACCGCTTCTTCAGGGGAGCGGCTACAACTTTAAACTTTGGCAACGGAACGGTTCAATTATTTTATTCGAATAAAAAAGATGATGCGAATCTTGTCGTGGATTCCCAGGAAAATTATTTCACCAGTCTGCAAACCTCGGGGTACCACCGGACTGAAAGTGAAACAGCCGATAAAAATTCAGTAACCGACGTTAATTCAGGCGCCATGCTGAACTGGAATTTCAATAACTTCAGGCTCGGTGCAACTGTTGCTTACCAGCAATTTGAAATGCCTTTTATTCGCAGCGACCAACTGTACAACAAGTTTCGGTTTCAGGGCGAAGAAAATTTCACTGCCGGGGCCGATTATCTGTACAGCAAAGGCAAATACCAGCTTTTTGGCGAAGCTGCCGTTTCAAAATCAAAGGGAAAGGCGTTGTTGCAGGGAGCAGTTGCCCACCTGCATGATCGTTTTGATTTTTCTCTTTTATTCCGCCATCTCGATAAAAATTACCATGCTCTTTGGGCCAATCCATTCGCCGAAGGCAGTGCGGCAAATAATGAAACCGGATGGTATTTCGGAACAAAAATCCTTCCGGTTAAATACGTTGCACTTTCAGCCTATTCCGACTTTTATCATACCGAATGGATAACTTATACCACTGCCAGCCCGGCTAATGGCCGTGATATTTTTGGACAGGCCGATTTTGTTTTTTCTGAAATATTCCAGTTCTACATCCGATATAAGAATGAAGAAAAGGAACAAAAAACCAATTTTGAAAACAGGCTGGTTAGTACAAATGAAAAAGTGCAAAAATCAAGGCTGCATGTCGAATACCGGCCTGTTGAATTTATAGCTTTCAAAACCCGGTTGGAACATGTTTTATTTGAAAGTTTCTCTAAAGAAAACGGAATTATGCTATACCAGGATATTAAATTTACTCCGGAAAAATTTCCGCTTGCTGCTTCATTCCGCTCCACCTGGTTTAACACGGATAGTTACAACTCGAGAATTTACGCCTACGAAAGTGATGTTTTATATGCTTTTTCCATTCCTGCCTATTTTGGCAAAGGCTGGCACCATTATATAAACCTGAAGTACGAACTTTCTGATAAACTGGATGTTTGGTTTAAAATAGGGCATACTATCCGAAGCGACAGTGAAACCATAAGTTCCGGTTATAACGAAATAAATGGCAACCGGAAAACAGAAGTAAAATTTCAGGTGAGGTTGAAAATATAGATTGGAATGCTTTACTTTGTGCCCTGAAAACCAAAATGTATCAACATGTCTGAATTTAATTTTGACGATATCCGCCCATACACCGACAAGGAGGTGCGGTCGAAAATCAAACTTCTGGTCAAAGACCCTGTTTTTGACGAAGTGCTGATGCATATTTTCAAGGTGCGGCCAAAAGTAAAAATGGTGAAACTGCAGTTGCGGATGGTCAGAAATATTACCCAACTGCAGGGTACTTTTATTTATGATTTGTTGCGCTGGATTATTAATAAAACCTCGAGTGGGTTGTCGTGCAACGGGTTGGAAAAGCTGGACAAGAAAAAAGCCTACCTTTTTATTTCGAATCACCGGGATATTATCCTGGATGCGGCTTTACTGAATTTCCTTATTTTTGAAAAAGGGATGAATACCACCCAGATCGCAATTGGTAACAACCTGCTGCTTTACGAATGGATTGAACATACCGTTAAACTGAACCGCGCATTTATAATAAAACGTAATCTTGCTTCGCGGGAGTTAATGGAAGCCTCAAAAAAAGTGTCCGCTTTTATCCGTAAATCAATCACCGAAGACAACCTTTCGGTGTGGATAGCACAGCGCGAAGGACGCACAAAAGATGGATTCGACAGAACACAGGCCAGTGTTTTGAAAATGATTAACATGAGCAATAAAAAAAGCTTCACCGAAGGAATGAATGAACTGAATATCGTTCCGGTTTCCATTTCATATGAGATTGAACCCTGCGGTCTGGCAAAAATGAAGGAACTCATCAAAAAAGAACGGTACGGTGAACTAAAAACAAACAAGGACGATTTGAAAAGCATGTCAATGGGAATTTTTAATCCCAAGGGAAGAATGCGTTTTTCATTTGGCGATCCCATTCAGGTAAATTTCGATGAAGTAAAAACCAAAGAACAGCAAAACAAACAGGCACAGGAGCTGGCAAACATAATTGACCAGAAAATTTATATCAACTATAAATTATGGCCAAACAATTATATTGCCTATGATTTGCTGATGCAGGAAAACCAGTTCAAGGATAAATATACTGCCGAAGAAAAAAGAAAGTTTGAAATGATGATTGAACAGGCCATGATTCATATAGATTTTCCGATTACCGATATACAGGAGCGTTTCCTGCAGATTTATGCCAATCCGGTAATCAATAAATTAAAAGCTACCGGGAACTAATATGGCTGCAGTAATCTGGGACTGGAACGGCACATTGCTTAACGACCTTGAGCATTGTATCTCAACCATAAATATTTTATTGAAAAACCGAAACCTGGCATTGCTCAACAACAGCATTTACAGGGAAGTTTTTTCCTTCCCGGTGAAAGATTATTACCACAAAATAGGTTTTGATTTCAACAAAGAAGATTTTGCAATTCCGGCCAGGGAATTTATTGATTTGTATAACGCCGGCGTAAATACCTGTCCGCTGCACTATTCCGCAGTTGAAGTCCTTACTTTTTTCAGGGAAAACGGGTTTAGGCAGTTTGTGCTTTCCGCCATGAAACAAAACATGCTGGACCAAACCCTGAAACATCACAACATTTATAATTATTTTGAAGGCGTTGCAGGTTTAAATGATCATTATGCGGTGTCGAAAATTGAGCGCGGGCAGCAATTGATGCAGGAATTCGGTATTGAAAAAAGCGGTACTTTTATCGTTGGCGATACCCTGCACGATTTTGAAGTAGCGGAAGAACTGGGAATCCGGTGCATTTTGGTTGCCGACGGGCACCAGTCGGAAGAACGGCTGCGAAATACAGGAACAACTGTGATAGCAGATTTGAAACAGTTGATCCAGTTGAACGAAATAAAAAAATTAAATCAATAATATTAAGGAACAATTTCCCGTTTAGGAAAGATTGTTTCTGCCAATCAGTTTAAACCAGATAAGTACACCGGAACAATGAAAAATATAGTTTTAAAGGAAAAATACATCCTCCCTTTATTTTTACTGGCTGCGGTGGTGCTGCGGCTCTTTAGTTTCTTCCCCAGTGTACTTGACCATGATGAATCGACATACCTTATCATTGGCCGCGACATATTGCATGGAAAAGCCCTCTACAAAGATGTTACCGATACCAAACCTGTCGGAATCTTTTTGTTTTATGCCGCACTGCAGTTTCTCTTCGGAAATTCAATTATCCTTAAACGGCTGGTTTTTGCACTTGTGGTAGGAAGCACGGGATTTCTCGTTTACCGGGTTTCGAAAAAAATGTTCAGCCAAAAACTGGTGGCGCTGGCGTCGGGGATTATTTACATCATCTATGTTTCCATCTGGAATTATCATGGCCGTTCACCTAATACCGAACTGTTGTTTAATATGTGCACGATTGGCGCGCTTTTGCTTTTCCTGAAACCTAATCTCCGGAATTATTTCTTCGGAGGATTGATTCTTGGAATCGGGTTCATCGTTAAATACCTTGTTTTATTTGACTTTGCTGCATTCCTGCTGTTCTTTTTTATATACGAAATGTGGCATCCTGAAAACCGGCTGAAATTGCAGGTTTGGATTAGGTATGTTATTACCGGACTGGCGTTTCTTATTCCGTTCGGACTGACCAACCTTTATTTCTGGCTGGGCGATCACTTTCAGGATTTTTATTTTATTACTTACGAATTGCCCGGGAATTATGGAAGTAGTCCGTCGCTGACCCGCTATATCGTGATGCTTCTCGATTTTACTGCCAAATTCCTGCCCATTTCGTTTTTGGTGTTTTATATTCTGTTCATACGAAATAAACTTTGGGAACAAAAACATAAATGGTTTTTTGGTTTATGGATATTTATGGTATTGTTTGCTATTTATATTCCCGGAAAAGAGTTCAGCCACTACACCATCCAACTGATGCTGCCACTGAGTTTAATTGCCGGATTGTTTTTTCATTCCGAATTTAAACCCGACAGGATTACCGGCCTGATCTATTCCAGAAGTTTCGGCTGGCCGGCTTTTGCTGTAATTATTCTTTCCATCCAGGTGATTAGTTTTCAGAATGAAGTACTTAAACCCGATTATGAGCAGGAAGTAGCCACTTATATTTCGAAACAAATGAAACCCGGCGATAAGATTTTCGTTTCCAATTATCAGCAAATAATTTATTACCTGCTGGATGTGGAAAGCCCAACAAAATTTGTACATTCCAACCTGCTGTTTACACCTACTCACAAAGCATTTAATGTAAACGCACGAGACGAAATCAGTAAAACCCTCAGGAAACATCCGAAATTTGTACTGATGCAAAACCGAAATGAAACTGTTCAAAAGGAATTAAAAAAAGATTACCGTCTGCTGAAAACCTTTAGAAACGGGAGAATACTTTTGTATACGCTGGCCAATTAAAAAATGTCGCGCTTTTTTATATCGCGGATAAAAAGCTGAAGGCTGCTTTTGCCGCGGTATTCGTTTTCGGTGATGGAATAACATACATCAAAGGGTAATCCCGAGGTAATTAAATCGTACTTGTCTGACTGGTTAAAAGCAATGCCCGGGAAGATTCCTGAATTCACATCCGGCTCCACCAAATCGAGTTTCAGGTGGTCGTTGTTTTTCCCTACGCGCCGGCTGGTACCGGCATCAAACACATCTTCGGTGACAAAAACAGGCATCATATTGTGGGGGCCAAATGGGGAAAATTGTTTAAGAATCCGGTAGAAACGAGGGGTAATGTCGCTCAGGGTTATTTTTGCATCCACTTCAATAGACTGAATTTGTGAATCATCGGTAATCTGCGCCGTCACTATTCTTTCGAAACGTTCTCTGAATTTTGGAATATTTTCAATCCTAAGCGTTAAACCTGCAGCATACATGTGCCCGCCGTACGATTCGAGCAAATCGCTGCACTGGCCGATGGCTTCGTACAAATCAAAATCCTTTACCGAACGTGCGGATCCGGTGGCCATTCCGTTCGATTCGGTTAAAATGATAGTCGGCCGGTAAAATTGTTCGGTCACCCGTGAGGCCACAATCCCCACCACACCTTTGTGCCAGTCGCGGTTGT
The DNA here is from genome assembly GCA_963771595.1 of uncultured Prolixibacteraceae bacterium. Lineage (GTDB taxonomy): Bacteria > Bacteroidota > Bacteroidia > Bacteroidales > Prolixibacteraceae > CAVYUC01. Next base: position 52,318 of record CAVYUC010000018.1, read on the forward strand.
ACAGCACTGTGCTTTTCAGGCCATTCATCAGCGGGTCATTCAAAACCATATCTAGCGCTTCCTGGGTAATATCGCGGTCGAGTGTTTTACGTATTTCGTTGAAGGAGTCGATCTCTTCGCCTAAAATATCCGATTGATCCTCATCGTTTGAAACAAGTATCTGTACTGATTTTTTTCCGTGTTCAATCCGTCCCGATGCATTGAGCCGCGGCCCGATTTTAAAAACAATATCGCTGATGGTAATCTCGCTGCCATTCAATCCGGCCAGATTAATGATGGTTTGCAAACCAATACCCGGATTTGAATTCAGTTTCTTCAGCCCGTAGTATGCCAGCACGCGGTTTTCGCCGGTAACCGGCACAATGTCGGATGCAATACTTACCACTACCAAATCGAGCAGATCGTATATTTCTTCAGGTTCAACCTCCATTTTCTGACAATAAGCCTGCAGGAATTTGAAGCCTACGCCGCAACCCGACAATTCCTTGTAGGGATAAGAACAATCCCTCTGTTTCGGATCAAGTACAGCCACTGCCGGTGGAACTTCTTCGTCCGGATTATGGTGGTCGCAAATAATGAAATCCAATCCCCGGCTCTGGGCATTTGCAATTTTAGCAACGGCTTTTATTCCGCAATCCAGCGCAATTATCAGTGAAAAACCGTTTTCTTCGGCATAATCAATACTTTTTGAAGAAACCCCGTAACCTTCGCTGTACCGGTCAGGAATATAGTATTCCAAGTGTTCAATCCTCGATTTCAGAAAAATGTAAATAAGCGCTACCGAGGTGGTACCATCCACATCATAATCGCCGTACACCATTACCTTTTCCTTGTTCTTGATAGCCAAATCAAGTCGGTCTACTGCCTTATCCATGTCTTTCATCAGGAACGGGTCGTGGAGGTCGCTCAACCGGGGCCGGAAAAAAGATTTGGCATCGTTAAAAGTTTTGATATTGCGTTGCACCAGCAAACGCGCAATAGTCATATTTACATTCAGCGCCGCCGACAAATGTTTAATTTCATTCGGATCGCCCTGCTTTCTAAGATTCCAAATTCTTTCCATACACACTTTTCTCCTGTTCTTTCCCGGTAAGTTTACAAAGATAAAAATTGCAGGCGATATTAACCCAAAATCATGGCATTGTTGATTTATTCATCAGCAATCAGGTTTATATCTTGATACTGCATTGAAAAATTGAAAAATTGTCAAATTGAGAAATTGAAAAAAAAGGGAAATTGATATGGGAAAATTGTAAAATTGGTAAACATATCAGCTTATTCCTATGTATTTCCTGACCTTCGGGTGTCTGTCCGACCCCGAAGTGTCTGGAATGACAAGTTCCCAGTTTCCGCCACAAAAGATATATTTTCTTCGCTGGCACATTCACCAATAACCGGAAGCCGGATTTCGACATGCACCAGCGGATTAATTTGCCATCATCTTTTATTATCTTTGCGCAAAATTTTGAACGGAATAAGATGAGCAATCAGGAATTGAGCGAACAGGAAGTAATCAGAAGGGAGTCGTTGAAAAAACTGCGCGAACTGGGTATCGACCCCTATCCGGCGGCCGAATACCCGGTTAATGCAACTTCGAAACAGATAAAAGAAAACTATAGCGAAGAAGCGAAAAACTTTCAGGAAGTAAGCCTGGCCGGCCGCCTGATGAGCCGCCGCATTATGGGAAAAGCTTCGTTTGCAGAAATCCAGGACCACCAGGGACGGATTCAAATTTATGTGAACCGCGATGAAATCTGCCCCGGAGAAGATAAAACACTCTACAACGATGTATTTAAAAAACTGCTCGACATTGGCGATATCATCGGTATAAAAGGATTTGCTTTTATAACTCAAATGGGTGAAACCACGGTTCATGTGAAAGAACTGACAGTGTTAAACAAATCGCTGCACCCGCTTCCGGTTGTAAAGGAAAAGGAAGGCAAAACTTATGATGCTTTTACCGACCCGGAGCAACGTTACCGCCAGCGCTATGTCGATTTGATTGTGAATCCGAAAGTGAAAGAGGTGTTCATCAAACGGACAAAACTGATGGATACCATGCGGCAGATGTTCAATGAAAAGGGTTATCTTGAAGTGGAAACACCCATTCTTCAATCCATTCCGGGAGGCGCCACAGCCCGTCCGTTTGTTACCCACCACAACGCGCTGAATATTCCGCTGTACCTGCGAATTGCCGACGAACTCTACCTGAAACGTTTAATTGTTGGCGGATTCGATGGTGTTTACGAATTCTCGAAAGATTTCAGAAACGAAGGAATGGACCGCACCCACAACCCTGAATTTACAGTAATGGAAATTTATGTGGCCTACAAAGACTACAAATGGATGATGGGTTTTACGGAAGAGATTTGTGAGCGGGTGGCACTTGCACTGCATGGCACAACAAAAGTTCAGCTGGGTGAAAATACCATCGATTATAAAATGCCATACCCGCGCGTAACCATGTACGATGCAATAAAAGAACATACCGGCTATAATATTTCGGGAAAATCAGAAGAAGAACTGCGCGAAATCTGCGATAAACTGGGAATGGAAACTGACCCGAGCATGGGAAAAGGGAAACTGATTGATGAGATTTTCGGTGAAAAATGTGAACATCACTATATACAACCAACTTTTATCACCGATTACCCGGTGGAAATGTCACCGCTGACAAAAAAACATCGCGACAACCCGGAACTGACAGAGCGTTTCGAGTTGATGATTAACGGAAAGGAAGTAGCTAATGCCTACTCCGAACTCAACGACCCCATTGACCAGCGCGAGCGCTTTGAAGAACAGCTTCGGCTTTCGGAAAAAGGAGACGATGAAGCGATGTTTATCGACCAGGATTTCCTGCGGGCGCTGGAATACGGCATGCCGCCCACTTCGGGAATGGGAATCGGCATCGACCGTCTGACCATGTTTATGACCAACAGCCCCTCCATTCAGGATGTTCTGTTCTTCCCGCAAATGAAACCCGAAAAGAAACCGGTGGAATTGGGTGAAGATGAAAAAATGGTGCTCAGCCTGTTAAAGACTCAATCGCCTGTTGATTTAAATATGTTAAAAGATCAATCCGGGCTCAGCAATAAAAAATGGGACAAAGCCATAAAAGGACTCACCAGACATAAACTTGCCAAAGTGGAAAAAACCGAAGAGGGACTGGTGGTTAGTGTGGAGTAGGTAGTAATTAGTAGTGAGTAGGTAGAAAAGAGAGAAAGAGAAAATACAGAAAAGCCTTCGGTAAATTGCCGGGGGCTTTTTTATGATGAAAATTCAGGTTTACCCGGTTGTTCTTGTTAATTTTATATCCTGTAAAAAACTAAAAAAGATGACTAACGTTAAACTTTCAATACTCATTACAGGTACTGTGTTTCTCTTGTCGGTTTGTGCCTGCCATACCGATGAATCGGAACCTTTGGGAAAAAATGTTTCGCCCTATTGCAGCGCTACTAAAGAAATAGCCAAAAGTTTCGAAAATTGCAGTTGCGATATTAAATTCACCGATTTCATGCACGAATATACCTACACCAAAATAAGTTCTGTATATTCCCACCTTGGACCACCCTGTTCACAAAATATAATTTACATCAGTTATGTTAATTCGGTGCACGACCATAACGAACCAAATTATAAATTTGGATTCTACCTGCCAACCATCAGTGAAGAAGAGTTTTTCAAACCGGGTTCTTTTCACATCGACACGATATCCATTTATGAAAGTTCACTCACCGGTGGCTTCGGAGGACCTATTTACGATGTTGACATCACTTTTATCTGGGATGGTGTTAACCTCAATGAAGATATTTATTCCGGAACTGGAAAATTTATCATCAATAAAGAAATACCTACTTCATTTCCCGGATATTTCTGGCCGGTTCAGGAAATTCCTTTCGAATTTTGCGGTTCAAGAAGGATGGATAACTAACCTGAATTATTCATAAATTTTCAAAAATATGAATAAAGTTCAGGTTAATCCCGACTTAGATAGCCTGCCCCGAAATTGATTCCGGGAAGTAAAACTTTTTTTTAAAAGTTTTTATGTAATCTTAGTCGCTGTCGGAGACAGGGATTATTTATGAATAATCCGGACTAAATTAAAACGGGTTAAATAAATAAAGTTTTTTTAATCTGCCGTTTTTAACTGTGGGAAATTGTTTTGTTTTTAATACATTTATTGGCTGCATAAACCAGGTAAAATTTCAATATGAAAACATTTCAATTCAAAGTCACATTCATCGTTTTTATTTTTCTGATAACAACTATCGGCGCAAAGCCTGCTGATAAACCGATAAAGCTGGCTGTTGCCGGAATGACACACGGGCATATTTCGTTTATTCTCGGAAGAACGGATAAAGGTGATTTTGAACTGGTGGGCGTTTTTGATTCCAACAGCGAACGGACACGGCAGATGGCGGAAAAATACCATCTTTCAGATGAAATCATATTTCATGATATGAATGAAATGCTCGATAAAACAAAACCCGATGCAGTGGTTGCTTTCGGATCAATTTACGACCATCTTGCGGTTGTGGAAGCCTGTGCCCCGCGCGGCATTCATGTGATGGTGGAAAAACCGCTGGCGGTAAATATGAAACATGCCCGCCGGATGGCAGAACTGGCAGAAAAGAATAACATCTTTTTGCTTACTGATTATGAGACATCGTGGTACCCCACCACCGCAAAAGCGATGGAGATGGTGAAACAGGAAAACTTTGCAGGAACGCTGCGAAAGGTGGTCATCCACGACGGTCACCAGGGACCGAAGGAAATCGGGTGTGAGAAAGTATTCCTGGACTGGCTGACCGACCCGGTTTTAAACGGCGGCGGCGCAATCATCGATTTTGGCTGTTACGGCGCCAATTTAATGACAGCATTAACCAACGGGCAGAAACCACTCTCGGTTACGGCAGTAACCCGGCAGTTTAAACCCGAGATTTATCCGAATGTGGATGATGACGCAACCATCATCGTTTCCTACCCGGAATCGGAGTGTATTATTCAGGCATCGTGGAACTGGCCTTTTGGCAGGAAGGATATGGAAATTTACGGGGACTTAGGATATATTTTAGCTTACAACAGAACCGATATGAAAATCCGGAACGGGAATATGGAGGCGGAGAAACAGGAACAGATAACATCAGACGATGTTGAAGTTTACGAAGACCCTTTTGCTTATTTCGCTGATGTAATTCACAAAAAAATTACGGTGCCGGAATATGGTTTATATTCACTGGAAAACAATGTGGAAGTCGTGCGAATTCTAGATGCAGCGCGTGAGTCGGCCAAAACGGGTAAAACTATTGTTTTCAAATAAATCCTGAATTTAGGGCAAAACATCCCTTTGGTGAGGCGAAAACCTCAGCATTTACACGATGAATATTCCGGCATCTTGTTACCGGAACCGCGTTTAATGATTCTGTTTAATATCCCGGTAACTTAAATACATCATTACTGATACCAGCATCAGCAGCAGGGTGGCGCAGATAATACTTACAATCATAATCCGGTTTTTTAAATTCAAAATAAAAAAGAGCACTTTGGTTTTCAGAATTTAAACTTACATTCAAAATACGCAGATTTGCCTGTTTTTCTGCAAAACTTATTAAACGTTAGTTGTTAATATGTTAACAAAAGATGAATTGTATTGTGGAAAGAGACTGGTTTAAGGATACCACGTTAAACTATTTTTCAGGAAACACCGGACCGATATACGAAGTTGCAGCCACCACATTATCATGCCACTTCCGGTTGGTGCGGGCGGAATTTCCGGCGATATACAGGTTGAGTCCAAAGCGATCGATTTGAAGGTCTTCCACATCGCGCAAGCGCAGGTTGGGAAAGTCGGCGGCAAGTTTTCCATCAATCCAAAAAGCGATTCGGCCATCGCGTTTTCCGGGTGTGTTCACTTTCACCATGTATTCATAGCAATACCAGCGGCCGGTTTCGGGCGAGAAATCAGCATGTGAACTGAATTCATTTCCAAAAGTGTTTATACCCGAGCGCGTGCCGGAAAAAGGGAGTACTTTTCCGGAGGGGAAAAAATGATCGCCCCACTGTTCGCCTTGTTCCGGCCAATATACGTACACATTAAAATTGCCGGGAGAATCGCCAACTGAATTTTCATTTTCAAAATTAACAATGAATTTATTTTGTCCGTCGGCACGAATTCCGGGGGTGGCCTGTCCGTTTTTATAATACCTGGATGAAATGGTACCGCCGTTGTGCACTGAGCCTTCCGGCACCAGCCAACCTTCATCGAATTTCATGTACCAGCGCAAAAAAAGAACATCCTGTGTTTCATCCGGCAATTTTGAGATTTCAGTTGCCCGCGGAGATTCTCTTTTCGTGATTGTCATCAGCAACGATTTTCCTTCAAATCCTTCGTCTGCATTGATGGAAAGGTGTTCTTCGTTTGATACTACATCCCACCTTCCCGATAAATCATCTGTTACACGATAGTCTTCAAAATCATCAGCAAAAAGAACGGCAGGGTCATTTTCAATTTCTGCATCTCCCGGATATTTTGATGCAATGCCGGTGTTCCCTTCAGGCAATTTTTCCGGCACCTGTGCAGAACTGTAAAAGGAAATCCAGGGAAATACAAAAAAATAAACAATTGCTGATAACAGGTTTTTCATATTCTTTTCGGTTTTAAACGATGAAAATACAATTCTCAATAAAACGGATCAACAATATTGTACAATAAAACAGCATAAATCAGATCGAAAAAAAATGCGTGCAGCAGGTTAAGTATCCAGATTACTGCAGCAAACGGATAACCCACAACTGCAAGAAAATTTTTACGGATGTGCCTGCTTGTATCATTCCACAGGTTTTTCCCATCGGTATTGCTGGGTAAAGAATTAATGGACACAGAGCCACCTAACCAGATAAACAGCAATTTTTGCCATGGTCCTGCAGCATTTATATTGGCGATTTGAAAAAACAAAAGGGCGAAAAAAGTACCCGAAATAAATGGGCCCACCGCAATTAAAAACGACTGTATAAAATTTTGTGGCCGTTCATGAATGACATATCCTGCCGGATTTCCAAACCTGAAGTAACAGGTTTTATGCACTTTCACTCCTGTAAGTCCGCAAAATAGGGTATGTCCGAATTCATGAAAAATCACACCTGGGAAAGTAATTCCTGAAATAATGCGCCTCACTTCATTCATTCATGTCAATTTTTACGAAAGCTGTTGGTATTTTTATAAAAAAAGGATTCCTCTATACTGAAGTATCCTTTCTTTGTATGCACGGCAAATTATTTTCATTTTTTGCCAAACCGCACCATTTTATCTTCAATCATTTGCTGCAACTGGCTTAACAATGCCTGCTCGTGCCGGTCGATATGGCCATCTTCGGTAGCAATATGAATAATTTTATCGTACTCATCGCGGGTAATAACATGGTCCTCAATGGCTTTTTCAATCATTTCGCGGAGTCTGCCTGCACTTTCACTTATTTTATCTTCCATATCCTGTAATGTTTATTTCAATAATAACAAATCTACAATTATAATTTATTTGAGCTAGCACAAATAAAGAATCAACCAATATACAAGAGCTGCCAAACCGGCTCCTGTTACCGGTCCAAAAACCGGAACCCAGGCATATTGCCAGTCATTGTCATCTTTATTTTTAAGATGTAAAAAAGTATGAACAATCCGCGGCCCCAAATCACGTGCGGGATTAATGGCATAACCAGTGGTACCGCCCAAACTCATTCCTATTGAAAACACCACCAGCGCAACCGGCAGTGCCCCTAGCGACCCCAGGCCAATTTTTGGACTTCCAAGGCTTTCGTACTCCAGCTGTGGCAATGTAATCAGCAGGACTGCAAGAATCAGAACAAAAGTGCCTGTCATTTCCGAAAAGAAATTGCTTTTTAAATTCCGGATGGCCGGAGCGGTGCAAAAGCATGCTTTTTTTGCACCGGGAGCATCAGTTATTTTGAAATGATCTTTGAAAAAAACATAAACTATTAGTGCTCCAAACATGGCGCCAAGCATTTGTGCCGCAATAAAAGGCGCCACTTTACTCCATTCAAACAAACCACTGAATGCCAGTCCAAGTGTGACAGCCGGATTGATGTGGGCACCGCTCATATCAGCCGTAACCAGTACGGCCACAAATACCGCCATTGCCCAACCTGCTGTAATAACAATCCAGCCGGCATTAAAACTGTGGGTTTTATTCAGGTTGACATTTGCAACCACTCCATTCCCCAAAAGTATAAGGATGAATGTTCCAAGAAATTCGCCGAAAAGTTCAATCATTTGATTAAGTTTAGTCTTCAAAGAAATAGTTTTTTGCCACCTCTTCAAATGCTTTGATTTGATTTTTTTTCCAATTCCTGCCCTTGTCCAGCTCCCGGGCCATTAAATCGGCTACCTCCGGCGCAATACGAAGGCTTTCACGGGCATCGAGAAACAGCGCTCGTGTGCGACGTGCAAGTACATCCTCCACTGTTCTTGCCATTTCTTTCCGCACAGCCCAAACTACCTGTGATTTATAGATTTGTAGTTTTTCGCTTAACCAGCCCCTGTATTTTTTTTCTTTATCTCCGATTTCCAGTACCGCCTCTTTATCCAAACCATAAGCGGCCAGAGTATCAGTGTAAGGATCAATATCCATCCGGTAGCCGTGGACAGGCAAATGGGCAGTGATGCATTCCCTTTCGGCAAGTCCGCCAAGCATCACTGCTTTGTCAATGGTATCTTCCGCCATTTTCCGGTAAGTGGTCCATTTCCCGCCAATGATGGTAATCAATCCTGAAACCGAAATCAATATTTTATGGCCTCTTGATATTTCTTTTGTCGCTTTTTTCTCATCTTCGGGTCTGGCGAGCGGACGCAGGCCGGCAAATACACTAAGTATGTCTTTTCTTGAAGGGCGCCTAACCAAATACTGTCCTGCAGTTTCCAGCACAAAATCCACTTCAGCATCCAAAGCCACAGGTTCAACCGAATGATTTTCAATCAACGTATCGGTAGTTCCCACCACCACATGATTATGCCAGGGCACGGCAAACATCACGCGCCCGTCGGAGGTGTGGGGCACCATGATTGCATGGTTTCCGGGTAAAAATTCTTTCTTAAGAATGATATGGATTCCCTGACTGGGGGTTATCAGTTGTTTTTTTCCGGGCTCATCCATTTGAATGACTTCATCTGCAAAAACACCAGTGGCATTTATCACTACTTTCGAATGGATTTTGAATTCCGTGCCTGTTTCCTGCTCCATGGCTATCACTCCGCAAATTAAATCTTCTTCCTTCAGTAATTCTGTTACTTTGCAGTAATTCAGAACTGTTGCGCCGTAATCAACAGCCGTAACTGCAAGAGTCAGCGCCATCCGGGCATCATCAAACTGGCCGTCCTGGTATATCACGCCGCCCTTTAAACCTTCCTGTTCAACAGTTGGCAGCGCCTCCAGAGCTTCTTCGCGCGAGAGGTGTTTTGATGGCCCAAGCCCCAGCTTACCGGCCATAATATCATAAACTTTTAACCCTACGGTGTAGAATGGTCCTCCCCAAAAATCGTAGGTGGGAATAATGAAAGACTGATTGGTCACCAGATGCGGGGCATTTTTAAACATCAGCCCGCGTTCCTTTAATGCCTCAAATACCAGCGAAACATCGCCCTGCTGCAGGTAGCGTACACCTCCGTGAACCAGTTTGGTGCTGCGGCTCGAAGTTCCCTTGGCAAAATCCAATTGTTCCAGTAAAAGGGTTTTATACCCACGTGATGCGGCATCTACTGCACATCCCAAACCCGTTGCACCACCGCCTATAATAATAATGTCCCATTCAACATTGTTTTTCTGAATCTTACTGATAATTAATTCTCTGTCCATAATTAAGGTTTTAGTTCATCTTTGCAAATTAATAAGGTTGCTGACAGGTAGCTATTTATGCCTTGAAATACATCATTTGTATCATGCTTTAACATACCAGTTTTTACTTCGTTCAACAGCCTTTTTCCAGTTGGCAATTACTTTTTTAAACTGGCCGGTATCTGCAGCGGGTTCAAAGGTTTTATCGATTTGCCATTGTTTTTTTATCTCACTGATGTTTTGCCAGAATCCGGTAGCCAGCCCGGCAAGATATGCCGCTCCGAGTGCAGTTGTTTCAGTTACCTTTGGCCTGACCACTTTTTTACCAATAGCATCGGCCTGTATTTGCATCAGCAGGTTATTTACCACCGCGCCGCCATCCACCCGCAACTCTTCCACTTCAATTCCCGAATCACGGACCATTGTTTCGATTACTTCCATTGAGCGAAAAACGATGGCTTCGAGTGCTGCCCGTGCTATATGCGCTTTATTTGTTCCGCGGCTTAACCCAATTATAGCTCCGGTGGCGTATTGATCCCAGTGTGGAGCACCCAGTCCCACAAAACCCTGTACAAAAGAAACCCCGCCACTGTCTTTCACCTGTCCGGCCAGTTCTTCAATTTCCGCCGAAGTTTTAATAATTCCCAGCTGATCACGAAGCCACTGCACCACTGCTCCGGCAATAAATATGCTGCCCTCGATGGCATAGGTTACTTTTCCGTCGATTTGCCAGGCAATTGTGGAGAGCAGTTTATGTTTTGAAATGATGGGTTTACTGCCGGTATTCATCACTACAAAACAACCGGTTCCGTATGTGTTTTTCACCATGCCTTCTTCAATGCACATTTGCCCGAACAATGCTGCCTGCTGGTCGCCGGCCATTCCTGCAACCTGAATTTTTTCTCCAAAGTATTCCGGATCGGTTTCGCAATACACTTCACTTGACGATTTTACTTCCGGCAATATCGATACTGGAATATCCAGAACATTCAGTAATTCTTCGTCCCATTTCAGGGTTTGAATATTAAAAACCAACGTGCGGCTGGCGTTGGTAACATCTGTAATATGGGTTTTGCCACCGGTTAGATTCCAGATGAGCCAAGTATCCACTGTTCCAAAAGCCAGTTTTCCGTTTTCTGCCAGTTCCCGGGCGCCGTCAACATTGTCCAGTATCCACTTTATTTTGGTTCCTGAAAAATATGCATCGATAACCAGGCCTGTTTTTTCGGCAAAAATTTTTTCGAGGTTTTGCTTTTTTAAATCATCGCAAATTCCGGAAGTGCGTCTGTCCTGCCAAACAATAGCATTGTAAACAGGTTCGCCGGTATCGCGGTTCCATAGGACAGTGGTTTCCCGCTGGTTGGTAATACCTATTCCTGAAATTTCTTCTGCAGAAATACCCTGTTTATTCATCACTTCGCGGGCCACCTTCAACTGTGTTTCCCAAATATCAGCCGGACGATGTTCCACCCAACCGGCCTGCGGATAAATCTGCTCAAATTCCTGCTGGGCAATGTTTACAATTTCGCCGGAATGATTAAAGAGTATAGCACGATTACTGGTTGTCCCGGAATCGAGTGAAAGGATATATTTTTTCATAAGTTCAATTTATCTGATTTTGAAGATTGAATCTTTCAGTATTTGAAAATACAATAATAATTTCGATTAGTAGAATAGTTTTAAAACATCTAAGCCATTTTTTCACTTATTGGTTAGTTTCCAGAAAAAATAACTTATTGATTATTACTTAAATATCCATAAAAAACCACTCTTGTCATTTAATCCGGATTACTCTTAAATAATTCCTGTCTCCGAAGTATTTTTATATACTGTCTTTTTTCAATAATGCTCCGATTAATGGTATTGGAAGAAGTACAGTTCAATATTTTATATTTTTTTGAATGGATGTTTGCTAACCATCAAATAAAAAAGGGAAAGGGTTATAAATAGATACAAAAAAGGAGGAAGAAAAGAGATGGTAAATACGGACAAAGCAATAAGTCCACCTGCTACAGTGATGGGGAGCCCTACATAATGATTCATAAATTCATTCGCATTATATCTTGCAAGACGAAACGCTCCCCCAATGATAAAAAGAAATGAAATTGCCAATCCTGTATAATTAAATTGATTTAAAACTAACAGATAAATTAAAATTCCAGGAGCAACACCAAATGAGATAAGGTCGGAGTTAGAATCAAAGTATTTTCCAAATCTTGATGTTATGTTAAGTTTGCGGGCAACTTTACCATCAACAAAATCAAAAAAAGTGGCTATACATATCAATAAAGCACTAACATAAAATTTACCCCGCAGGGAATTTAATATAGCAGACAAACCCAAAATCATGCTTATCAGAGTCAGTATATTTGCTATTTGTTTTTTTAAAAAATTAATTATCATTGTTTTTCCCGATAATACTTGATTTGGAATTTAGAAAATGTAAATTTTTAGAAAATGTTATGAGCTATTATCTTACTGCAACTTATGAATTCATTTTGTATTTTTAAAATATCTTTTTTTATAAACTTTCTAAATTACAATAAATCAATATCAAAAATCATAAACCATTCAATTTTTTTGTAATTTGTAAGTGTTCTTTTGCTACTCTTATCCGAGAAGAAAGTTTTTATTGAACCTGGAATAGAGACTCTTTAAAACAAAGTTTAGAAAACGAAAATTATTTTTAATACTTCAAATTTTATTTGCTGGAGAACAAAAATAATTCAATGTTATGTACAAATCTTTGGTTGTTCTTTATCGATGGGTTCTTTCATTAAGTATAATGCTAATAACTGGGACAATTTGTCTTTTTGTTGTTTTTATTAGTTTTGGGTATTTAAGAAACTTTTGCGTCAGATATGTATTTAGTTATACTTCGCGCATTTTGCTCCGTATTTCCGGCTATACTTATAAATTACCTCCAGTAAATAAATTTCCGAAGTACCAGGTTTTATATATAATCAATCATAATTCATTTCTTGATATATTTGTACTTACTGCAATCGGGTTACCTAATCTAAGGTTTATTCTGTCAGAATCAACTTTCAAATATGTCCCCATGGTAATTGCCGCCAAAGCAGTTGGGACACGATACATCCCTCAGAAAAAACATGATGAAAGGAGATTGAGATTCTTTATCAGAACAACTGAATTTTTAAAAAGAACAAGATATTCTATTATAGCGTCAGCAGAAGGTGTACATTACCATACACACAACATTCACCCGTTTAATAAGGGTATATTTCATATGGCAATGGAAGCAAAAATTCCAATTGTGCCTTTATTCATTTATATACCAAAAGAAATTAATCCTTTTGAAGGTTCATATTCAAAAACAGGAGAAATTAACTTACTAATCATGGATGAAATCGATAATTCTGATTGGAAACTGGAAACGATTTGGGAAGAAATTGCCAAAGTCAGACAAGTTTATGTAGATAAGTTTAACGAGTTAAATAATTAAAGTTTCCCACGTCGGGAAGTATTGATTTATATGAGAATTGAAATTTAATAAGTAGTGGTAAAATAGAATTTAAATTACTATATTTGAGTTAGTTACACATCAAAAAGCAATTTATTCACAAGACCACTACTTATGGGATCAAAAATAGCATTTTTAAGCGAATTAGAGAGCGTTCTTTGCAATGATGAAAAAACCAACGAGGGGATACTCCATTTTTTTTCGGCTTTCAGGATTGGTCGGTTTTTAGGCTCCTTCAATTCTTTGAAAAGCAAGGGGTACGACGTTTCTGTACTTTTGCTTTCACTTCTGATCTTCAGATTACGCAGCGAAAGTATTTGCAGGATGCAAAACCGGTGCAAAAATTTTCTTGAAAGCATTGATGACAATACCTTTTATCGTTTGATGAACAACCAGTGGATGGACTGGCGTAAATTGCTGCTGAGTTTTGCCAAACAGTTTGCTTTGCAGGTAAAGGCCAAGGGTGATTCTCTTTCGAAAACAACTTGTTTTGTTTTGGACGATACGGACATTGAAAAAACGGGCAAAACAGTCGAGTTTATCGGCAGGGTTTTTAACCATGTGACCAAGCTTTACCCGTTAGGTTTTAAAATGCTTCTGCTTGGCTTCTGGGACGGAAAGACACTGATTGCAACCGACTTTTCGTTCCACAGGGAGAAAGGGCAAAAGGGGACTTACGGTTTATCAAAGAAAGAGTTGAAATCGCAGTTCCGAAAAAAGCGTGACAGCAAATCGCCCGGGCAAAAAAGGGCACTGGAACTGGATATGAAAAAAGGTGAAGTTGCTGTTTCGATGCTCCGGCGGGCTGTAAAGAATGGGTTTATCGCCAGTTATGTTTTGATGGACAGTTGGTTTGTGAACGATTACATGATCAAAAGTGTCCGCGCCATCAAAAAAGGGGCCATGCATTTACTGGGGATGTGCAAAATTGACAGGCGGAAATACCTGGTTGGTAACAAGGAATTGAACGCCCATCAGTTGATCACCAAAAACCAGCGGAAGAATAGCAAGTATTCCAGAAAATACAAGTCAACCTACATCCCCATCGTGGTTGATTACAAAGGTGAAAAAGTCCGGCTCTTCTTCATACGATACAATAATGCAAAGAACTGGACATTGCTGTTGACAACCGATTTGACCCTGTCTTTTGCACGGGCGATTGAACTGTATCAAATCCGTTGGACAATTGAAGTCTTGTTCAAGGAATGCAAGCAGTACCTGCGTTTGGGTGCAAGCCAGAACACTGATTTCGATGGACAAATTGCAGATGCAACAATCATCTTGGCAACCCATACGATATTGTCGCTGCAAAAGCGGTTCAGTTCTTATGAAACCATGGGAGAACTGTTCAGGGAAACACAGCAGCATCTGCTCGAACTAACATTGTGGGAACGGCTGATTAAGGTATTCTTTAAAATGTTGGTACAAATGGCTGCGATACTAGACATTGATATTGAAGCATTAATAGAAAAACTAATGCAAAGTGATCAAACAAGCAGACAACTAGTGGTAATTCTCAGGGCACTGGATGAATTTGATGATAATGATCAAAATAACAACAAAACTGTTATCTGTCAGGCAGTAGCTTGATAACATGATAATTAGAAGCAAAATGAACGGATGATTATGAAATTTAACAAGCCCAATTATAGGGCTTTATATATGAGGGAAACTTTAATTAAATAACACCAATATCACCTAATTATGATAGTCCCTAAAAAGCTAAACTACAATTATGCTCCTGGTCGGGGATTAATGAATCAAACCGCTCATAAACTTCGATTGGATTTTTTCAGATCACTTGCAGAAAATGCTGAAAGTATTATTTCAACTGAAATTTCGTTGGAGGAGGTTCAAAACAATATAGAAAGTTTTGTTGGCACCACCAAAATTCCTATGGGGCTTGCAGGGCCATTGTTATTTAGTACTGCAAAAGATAAAACAGAATGGATTTACACCGGCATTTGTACCACTGAAGGTGCGCTGGTTAATATTCCGCAACGCGATATTTTCGAGTTTCTGGCGTTTACATTTGACACAAATTTTAAACGAGAACAACTAAAATATTTCCTTAAAATGCATTTTGATTTAGTTAGGGAAATTAATGGAGATTCATATAGCTGGAAATTTTACATTGACGATTTTATCATTTCAGGATACGAATTCCTTATAACAAGAGCGACCTTTTATCTGGCAGGAAATACATTATTGAATTACTCATTTATTAAGAGGGTTTTCATTTGTGCGAATAATATCATCAAAGAGGCAAAAGGATTTTATGAATAAATCCAGAACAGATATTTATTTAATTATTATTCCTGATTTAATTGGGAATTTAGCTCATATAATTATCGTAAAAATTGATTTACTCCGAGGGTTTATTTTTTGCAATGAAAACAATCTTTACTGAAATATTTTTGCTGCTTATTGTGTCATTTTTAGTGCACATTAGCATTTCATCTTTGCTTGTAATTAATGAATTAAAAAAATCAATCGTGTAATGTTTCTTTTTCCTTTAACCGATATATTAATTGAACAGGATTTTGGAGGAAAAGCTTCCGGATTATCAAAATTAAATTTCTTCGGAATGAAGGTGCCATCCGGATTTGCCATCAATAAAAAAGCGCATGAATTATATCGGATTAAAAATGGATTCCCTTCCGAATTAAGAGTCGAGTTGGAAAAAATATTGTTAAACCTTACTGGATTTCAACTGATTGTTAGAAGCTCTGCCATTGGTGAAGACGCTGATGATTATTCATTTGCAGGTCAGTTGGATTCATTTGTGGTTGACAACACTCTGGAATCTGTAATGAAAGGAATTACAAAATGCTGGCAAAGTATTAATAACACAAGGGTTAAGGCCTATCAAAATATTTCAGGTCATAAATTAAGTGAAATGGGTGTTATTATTCAGCAGTTTGTGGAAGCTGAATACGCGGGAGTACATTTCACTCAATCGCCCAAAATTAAAAGTCAAACATATACTGAATATGTAAAAGGAGGAGCTGAACCCCTGGTATCGGGAAAAGTAACCCCTTTCTCCTTCTCTACTAATGGAAATTCAGAAATTCTGGAAAAAACAGAATTGCCATTTAATCATAAAACATTGATTAATGATGCTTTACATTTAAAAGAAAACTTTAAAAAGCATTTGGATATTGAATGGATTTACAAAAGTGGTGAGTTTTTATATGTTCAGGCACGGCCAATAAAAAAAGTTGCAAAAGAAAAAGTGTACTGGACCAACACAAATCTGAACGAAAACTACCCAACTCCAATTTCTCCGCTGCTCTATTCCATTGCCCGGGACTCCTATTATCATTATTTCAAAAATCTTTCAAAAATTCTGCAGTTGGGCAAAGAGTCGATCAGAAATCTGGAGTATGATTTCAGCAATTCGGTTGGTGTATTTGGAAATATGATTTACTATAACATGACCAGCATCCATAATATCATTGCTGCATCACCTTATAAAACATATTTTCAGGATGCTTTTAACAAGTTTGTCGGATATAAAACCAATGATGCTTCATCCAAGGAATTTAGTAAAAAGCAATCCATTTTCAGGTTGGGATTGAGATTACTATTCTTAAATATAACTCTTGGTTCTCATGTTCGGAAAATTGAAAATAAAGTAAATGATTACACTCAGAAGGTGGGTGAAGCAAAAAGCCTTAAAGACTTTTCATTGTGTTTCTATGAATTTTTGGACCTTCGGTTTTACCAATGGTATCATGCCAGTTTAGCCGATCTTTTCAGCATGATTCATTACAAATTATTGGGAAGTTTTACAAAACGAATTTATGGCAAAGATCATGTTGGCGTTCATAACAATTTAATTCAGGCGATTCCAGATCTAATAAGCAATAAACCGTTACAGGCTTCATGGCAAATAATAAACAAAATAAAAAAAATCCCGGGTGGCGGGGAAATATTTCTGAAAGATGATTCAACTTCGTTGTTGGCGCTAATCTCTGCCTCGAATGAATGGAAGCATGTTATTTGCTTAATTGATGAATATTTGCGAAAGTGGGGATTCCGGTGTTCGGGGGAATTAATGTTTAATACCGAAAATTATTGCGAATCACCACAAAAGTTTATCGAACTGTTGCAATCGTATTTAAAATTTGGTCAGGAAGATCCGGATATTACCATATCAAAAATGGATATCAAAAGACGACAGGTATTAAAAAATTCCATCAAAAAAATATTTCAAAAAAGAAACCTGCTTTTCCCAATGGCTATAATAGAATCTGTTGTTTTAATAATTCTTGGAAAGTTATGCAGGAATGCCATTTTAAACCGGGAAAGAGTTCGATATAAACAAGCGCAAATGTATTACAACTTCAAAAAAGTAGTATTCCAAATTGACATTGCGTTTGGTAACCAGGGAATTTTGGAAAATCAAAAAGACATACTGTTTTTGAGCTACAAAGAAATTGGCAGTTTACTTTCTTCTTCCGACACATTTTCCGAATCCTGGCGTGAAATTATTTCTATTCGAAAAAAAGCATTTGAAAAAGAATCTGCATTAAAATTCCCTGAAAGTTTTGAAACGATTTTTGGGAAACGCCTAAAAGGAGTTGAAGAATTTTTAATTGAAGCAAAAGAGGGTAATGAATTTAAAGGACTGGCAGCCAGCGGTGGAAAAATAAAAGCAAGGGTTAAGATTCTTGAGTCGGTTATGGAAGTGGATAAAATTAAAGCAGGTGAAATATTGGTAACAAAACAAACTGATCCGGGATGGGCAATGGTTTTTCCAATCATTGGCGGGCTGATTGTGGAGCGGGGCGGAGCACTTTCACACGGTGCAATAGTAGCGCGTGAATTTGGAATTCCTGCTGTTTTGGGAATCGAAAATATTACGAAAATATTAAAGGATAACGATGAAGTAATTTTAGATGGAAACCTTGGCAAAATTCAAATATTATAGAGACTTGTTCATTCAATATATTACCTCGCGGTTTGGAATATTGAAATTCATCGGATTTGCAATACTTCTGGTAATGCTTGGTGCTGATAAATTTTCTGGATGGGAGATTTATGTCAAAAATTTAATTTTTGTCTTTGCTTCTTTATTTGTTTTTCGAATGGTCGATGATGTCTGGTCATTTCACCAGGATAGAAAAAATCACCCGGAGAGGAAATACATTCAGCCCGAAAACCTGAAAGGTTTTGTTGTGTTAACCGGTATCATTTTCATTATTTATCAGGTAATTCTGTTTTTGAATTCGCCCTTTCTGAGTTTCATAATTTTGATTCTATTTCTGGTTTCAAATGGATTATACCTTCTTTTTTATAAGATTAAAAGTGTAATGGTGATTATTCCTCTTTTAAAATATCCGGTTATCATCTGGTGTATTTCACAATTTTCAATGTTGGCCGATATTGTGTTTTTATCTTTCGGTGCCTTTTTCATGATGGCGGTTTTTGATTTTATAGATGCAAATCCAACCAAAACCAACAGACTTTTTACAAAGACTGCACTGCTGTTAATAACAGCCCTTTTTGTTTTACGCCCCTGGAATGAAAACAATAATATGCTTATTCAAATCATGTTAATGATGACACCATTTATTCTTTTCGTTTTGCCGAAATCCAAACTTTATAAATTTTTTCCGGTCCTGATATTTCCAATGATACATGTAATTGATCTAATAATCTAATTATGAACGAACTATTTCTTAAACCAGTTACAAATCCCGATCATTACAGATTTGAGGAAGTCGATTGTTACAATTGCGGTACCGATGATTATCGTTTTTTACTCATTGCCGAAGATGATTTAACTGCAAAAGATGGAAGTTTTCAATATGTTACCTGTAAAAATTGCGGGCTGGTTTTTCATAATCCACGGATTCATATCAGTCAAATTAAATCATTCTACGACAGTGAGTATATTGCTCACCGAAAAAAAACCAACTGGGGAATTTTAACGCCACTTTACGAATGGGCCATGAATAAGCACGACCGTGACAAAGAAAAACTAGTGTCGAAATATATTGAGCTGAATAACGAAACAGATGTGCTGGATGTTGGTTGTGCGGTGGGGACTTTTCTGCTCCATTTAAAAGAAAAACACCAATGTAAAATAAGTGGTGTCGATTTTAAAGAAAATCTGGCGTATCCCGGATTTGAACAAATTGAATTTTATCCGGGCCTTTTTTATGAACAGGAAATAAATAATAACAGGTTCGATTTAATTACCATGTGGCATTTCCTTGAACATGAATACGCCCCAAATAAGTCCCTGAAAATGGCAGGTAAAGTTTTGAAACCAAAAGGGAAGCTAATTATTGAAGTGCCCCGTCTGGATAGTTTTACGTATAAATTGTTTGGTAAAAAATGGCCTGGTGTGCAGGCACCTCAGCATACTGCCTTATATAGTAAAAAAACATTCATGCAGATTATCGAAAAAAATGGATTTAAAATAATTGATTATCTTCCATATGGTGCTTTTCCGCCCTATTTCTATATTTTCACAGGTACATGGTTTAAACTTTTTGGAAAGGGATTGAATCTTAACCGTGCCATTTTCCCTTATTTTCTGGGACAACTTATTCTAACTCCATTGCTGCTGTTTCAAAAATACTTAAACCTCTCGATGCAAACCATCGTCTGCGAGAAGATTTAATAATAGAAACCATTTTAACTTTATCAAATGAATATAAAACTTTTAAAAATCAGAATACTGCTCTACATTTTAAGCCACAATATTTTATCATTGGTTACATTAAAATTATCACAGGGTACCTTTTTTTATACTATTAGAAAGCAGTTCCTTCTATCGTCGTTGTTTAAAGATGCGAAGTATGCAAAAGTGGGCAAGAAGTATTTTGTAAATCCTTTTGCGCCCTATTTTCCCGGAAAATATTTTTCTAAAATGCTCGACAATAATAGCGTAAGACAGTATCCTTTAAAACCAAATTATGCACAAATTTCAATAACCAATGTTTGTCCCTGCGAATGTTATCATTGTCATGTTGAAAATACACAAGACAGAAGCCTTGATTTACCGAAAGAAAAAATTTTTGAAGCAATTGGTGACATTATCGACGCTGAATTTCCGGTCATTTTTTTTGTTGGTGGTGAACCGATGAGCCGTTTTAATGATTTGGTAGAATTTGTAAAAAAGGCAAAACAGAAAATGGATACCCGGATTTTCACATCAGGAGTTGGCGTAACTACTGAAAAGCTAAAAATATTGAAAGAAGCCGGTCTGGAAGGAATCTGTGTAAGTATCGATCATTATGAAGAAGAAGTTCATAACAAGCAGCGCAGAAATAATCAAGCTTTTAAAAGCGCCGTTTTTACCATTTCCGAAGCCGCCCGACTCGGGTTTTATGTATCGGCGGTTTGTTGTACAACCGGTAAAATGGCAAGGTCAGGTGAGTTTAAAAAAGTAGTGGATTTGGCTGAATTACTGGGTGCACATTCCATTCAGATAAATGAAATAAGGCCGGTTGGAAGAGCAAACAGAAATGGAAGTTCTGAAATTTTCCTCTCTAAAAAAGACAAGGAATTGTTGATTGATTACTACAAAATCCAAAATAAAAGCAAAAGAAAAATTGCCATCGTAATGCCATGGTACAATGAGGAACCTGAATTATTTGGGTGTATGGCTACATCTGGTCAAAATGTTTATATCAATTCAAAAGGGGATGTGCAACCATGTGTGCTGTTAAATGCCAGTATTGGAAATATTTATGAAAATAGTTTTAAAGAGATCTGGGGCAAATTTATTCCTTTATGCGAACATCCTGTTCGGGAATGTATCGTGCATACTTTGAGTGATAAAATCAACAATTCAAAATCGCATCTCCTGCCACAAGATAAGACATTAGCACTTTGGCCTGAATTTTCAAAGATGGAGCCCAGTGATTTATTTAAAAAGATTAAAATGACCAAACAAATACCATTAAAATGACAAATTTTGAGAAAAAATACAACCTGGATTTAAAACCTGGAGAAGATTTCAAAATCAAAGAAAATCATTGGATTCCTCAAAAAATGGGAGTCGATTTTTTTGTTTTCGGAAATACGTTGTATTGCAAAAGCAACATGCAAAAACTGCCAAAACATGAATTTTTGCATGTGGCCCAGTTTCGAAAATATGGAAGTTTTTTGGTTATCGTACATTACCTTTTTTTTCTCATAATAAACTTTATCAGGTACCGTAATTTTGGGAAAGCCTTTGTTGAAGTTCCTTTTGAAGTGGAATCCAGAAATTTTGAAAGGATTCAGGGGAAATATTTTTGAAGTTAATCTTTAAAACCCATTACAAACTTTTGCCATTGTAGCCTATAATAATCTGAACAAGATAGATTCAGGGAGTTATGTACGCTGTCCACATCCTTGAGAATCCAGTTAGTTTTCATTACTTAAAAATTACCTCGATAAGCTATCAGGTTTTAATTTTATCTTGTTATGATCAATGAAATCGTAGAAGTAAAACTCGAAAGATACGATGAACATAAGTTTTCATTTCTCTGTAGCTTTCTTTTTTTTAAAGAAAAGTTTTATTTTTAAAATTTTAAATTAACCTGATTTCTTTGCAAAAGAAGTAACCTGATTAAATGTTAAAACACTAATGGTTTTTGAAGTTGTTGAACCAAATGAAATTTTAAAACCTTTTGTACATTCCATCCAGTTAACCGACATGAACAACGGCGAACGATTGCATCATCAAAAGATTGTTCCCTATGGTTTTGGAGGTTTAATATTAAATTTCAGAGGGAAATGCAGCCTTACTTCAGGAAGCGCAGAAGAAATTCAACTCCCTGATTTGTTTATTGCTGGTTTAACCAATGAGCCTGTTATACTAAATGCAAACGATGCTATCGGCACAATTGCAATTAATTTTTATCCTACCGGATTATATCATTTTCTTCGATCGCCTGCTGCAGAATTATTAAATTATACTACAGATGCTACCAATGTATTTGGTACAAAATCAGAAAAATTAGTAGAAAAGATTATTAACACCGAGAACAACAGGAAAAAGCTGGAATATGTTGAACAATTTTTGACCAGGCAATTTGATAAAGCGAAAATTAAAAATAACAGTTCCATTGAAACGGCACAAAAAATCATGTTAAACAAAGCTGGTCAAATTTCTATAAGTGAATTGGCAGATAAAACAGGTGCATCGGTTTCCCGTCTTGAACGTCAATTTCAGCGGCAAACCGGGCTGACACCTAAGATTTATTCCAACATCTTACGCTTTAACCATGTTTTTAAGCTCATCAGGGAAACCGGTACAATAAAATGGCAGGATATCATCTACCGGTGCGGGTATTATGATCAGGCTCATTTTATTAAGGAATTCACCAAATATGCCGGCGATACACCAAGAAAATTTTTTCAGCAACGATACCGTGCTTCCGAATTCTATTCGGGAAAATAATTTTGCAGGATTACCTCATCTGCAGGTTTGGCTCGCACTGGTTTAAATGGATAGCAATTGGCTGCTTTTTGTACTTTTGCCGATTTTTTACAATTTATTGCCCCCCCTGATTCCTATTTTTCGCCAAAAATTACCTGAAATCAACATCATTTATTCACATAACAGATAAAGGAGTTACCATATGAAAGAAAAAAAAGAATTAAACAAAAGAACGGGCAGATTTAACATACAGCGTAAAGTGCCAGAGCGTTCTGCCCCTAAAATTTTTTATCCCATTGCTTTTTTCATACTGATAAATATCATGTGGGTTAACAATATGCAGGCACAAAAATTTTACGTTCAGCAAAAAAACGGAGTTCAAAATGAATTTGCGCTGGAAGGAATTTCCCGTCTCACTTTCCCGTCGGGAAACATCGAAATACTTCATACCAACGGCAGCACAACTGATTTTAATACAGAAAACCTGCGTTACCTGGCTTTTGTTGATTTTACAACTGATGCACCAGGCAATGTTGTTCCGGAAATGCTTGATATTACTGTACATCCAAATCCGGCGGGGAATGTTTTACATGTAAATTATAAAATGGATAAACATGGCTTGTTCTGTTTTAAGATCATCAACCTCCAGGGGCAAATTTTAGCCTTAAAGGAAACTGCGGGCCAGGCAGGAATGAATAACATAGATTTTAATTTGGAAAATTTTCCCGGAGGCATGTATTTCTTAAAAGCACAATTTCAGCAAAAAACAATAACAACTAAATTCTTCAAACAATAATACAGTATATCATGAAAAAATATTTACTTCTCTTTTCAGCCCTTTTCATCATTGCCTTTTCATCAAAAGCACAAGACACACTTTATATGTACCAATCGGGGATTCTGGTAATGAAACGAGCCGTATCGGCAATCGACAGCATTACATTTAAATCTGCTGCCCCCTCTGATATGGTTACTGATTTCGATGGAAACGTATACAGCACAGTAAAAATTGGCACCCTGACCTGGATGGCAGGAAATTTAAGGACAAGCCACTATAATGACGGCTCTCCCATCGATTATGTACCAGACAATAATGATTGGATGGACCTTACCCAGGGTGCATTTACATGGTATAACAACGATTCAGCGGCATATGAAATCCCTTACGGGAAAATGTACAACTGGTATGCAGTTGAAACAGAAAAATTATGTCCGGCAGGATGGCATGTTGCAAATGAAGACGAGTGGCTGTATTTGGGTTCCTTTTTGGAAGGCTCAGAAATTGCAGGAGGAAAACTAAAAGCAACCGGCACTGCCGAAAATGGAGATGGATTATGGATTGCACCAAATACCGGAGCCACAAATTCAACCGGATTTAACGGCTTGCCCGGGGGCAGGCGTTACAGTAATGGCGCATTTGAACAGATGGGTATTAAGGGCGTTTGGTGGAGTTCGACGGATACACCAGGATATTCATTTTCGTGGGGTTTGGAAAATATAAATGAGCGTTTAAATGGTGCCAGCTATGATGTTAAAAATGGTTTGTCGGTGCGTTGTGTCAAGGATTAAAATTTAACATTATGTTCTGAAAAAAGGTTTACATTTTATAAAAGGTAAACCTTTATTTTTATAAATCACTCATTTAACAGCCAGTACAATCCTTTTGCATTGGTATGTCGTTCGTTTAAAATGAATGTGATAACTATTGTTTCCAAAACAGCCAGAATACCAAACCCTATGGCGAAGAAATAATATACCTGGAAGAATCCAATGAAAAACCACAGAAAAAAAAGCAGTCCCTGGAGGTATCCTGTTACTTTAAAGGAATACAAATGCATGCTGGGAAAATTTTTAAACCGAATGAAATGAATGGTATGAGCGGTTATGTACAGGAATAAAAAGAGGTATAAAATCCAGCCATGTTGGCTTAAATCGGCACTTTTAAATTTAAATACTCCTCCAAATGCCAGAATGTAAGTTCCGTAATCGCCCAATGAATCAAGCCGGGCGCCTAACCTGGTAACCATGTGAAATGTGCGGGCTATGAATCCATCCAGAAGATCGGTGAAAAGATTGATGCATAAAAAGACGGAAAACAGGTATTCCTGTCCTGAAAATAAAAGGTACAGGATGAACGGAAAAATGATAATACGGTAAAAACTTAAGGCATTGGGGATGTTGAAAATTTTTTCTTTTCCCATGGTCAGGTTCAATTATGAATCGAAGTTAATAATATTCTATAAGATGTAATCACAGATGAAGGAATCCATTATCGAATTTTAAGAAGTCAGGCTTAAAATCAAATATCTCACAAATTTCACAGGGAATCATTCAATGCTTGCTATTTTTACGAAAAAAACCAATGGCTAATAAATTCTCGCTCGACAAAAACAAAATCAGGGTTTTATTGCTCGAAGGAATTCACGAATCTGCAGTGCATGCTTTCAGGGAAGCGGGTTATACAAATGTTGAATATTTGAAAACTGCACTTGATGGAACCGAACTGGAACAGCAGCTTAAAATTACGCACATTCTTGGCATCCGGTCACGTACACAGCTGACGAATGAAGTATTGAAAAAAGCCAAAAAACTCTTCGCTGTTGGCTGTTACAGCATTGGTACTAACCAGGTTGATTTAAATGCAGCTAAATTTAATGGAGTTCCGGTTTTCAATGCGCCATTTTCAAACACCCGTTCGGTGGCCGAACTGGTTATCGCCGAATTGATTATGCTGATGCGGGAAGTCCCGGCAAAAAATGCGGCCGCCCATCGCGGCGAATGGCTTAAAATCTCACGGAATTCCTATGAAGTGCGGGGAAAAAACATCGGGATTGTAGGTTACGGACATATAGGTTCTCAGGTTTCAATACTTGCCGAATCACTGGGGATGAATGTGTTTTATTATGATATTGAAAAAAAGCTCAACCTCGGAAAAGCAACTATATGCAGTTCATTGGAAGAATTGCTCCGGATTTCGGACGTGGTTACCCTGCATGTTCCTGAAACAGAATTAACATTGAAAATGATTTCATCGGAGCAACTGGCGCTTATGAAAAATGGTTCGCTGTTGATAAATGCATCGCGGGGTTCAGTGGTCGATTATGATGCAGTGGCCAAAGCTTTAAAAGAGGGTAAACTTTCGGGAGCAGCGGCCGATGTTTTTCCCACCGAACCGGCTTCAAATGATGAAAAGTTTCATTCGGTTTTGCAGGAATTTGATAATGTAATCCTCACTCCGCACATTGGCGGAAACACTTCGGAAGCGCAGGCAAACATCGGACTGGAAGTAACCGAAAAACTTATCCGCTACAGCGATAACGGTTCAACAATTGGCGCGGTGAACTTTCCGCAGATTGCACTTCAGCAAAATATTAACAAACAGCGGTTTTTACACATTCATAAAAACATGCCGGGTGTACTGCGAAACATCAACCTTGTGTTTACCGAAAAGAATATAAACATTGCCGCCCAGTTTTTACAAACCGATGCCGATATTGGCTATGTTATTTTCGATACAGAAAGCCAGTGTGGCGACCCCATTTTAAAAGAACTGAAAAAGATTCCGCATACTATCCGGGCAAGGATGTTGTACTGAAATCATAAAAACTGAAGATTTAAATAAACTTCCTGGAATGCTACCTTGGAATATCATTGTCATTTCGAATCCCGGTATTCCGGGTGAGAAATCCTCAGCATTGAAATACATCCGCTAAAGAAAAAGAAGAAACCTTATATGCAGAAAAAGATTTCTCCTCCTTCGTCGTTCGAAATGACAAAATTCCTATCTCATCTTTTTATAGGTATTTATCAACCCGTTGGTCGAGCCGTCGTGCCCAATAACCGGTTCTTCGGTAGTAAGTTCCGGAAGAATTTTACCGGCCAGTTGTTTTCCCAGTTCCACACCCCACTGGTCGAAACTGAAAATGTTCCATATAACCCCCTGCACAAAAATTTTGTGTTCGTACATGGCAATCAGTGATCCCAGTGTCCGTGGTGTCATTTTTTTTACCAAAATGGAATTGGTGGGAATGTTTCCCTGAAACACTTTAAACGGCAGCAATTTGGCAATTTCCTCGTTGGTTTTTCCGGCTTCTTTTAATTCGTCCTTAACCTGTTCTACGGTTTTACCTACCATCATTGCTTCGGTTTGTGCAAAGAAGTTGGCCAGCAGTTTAGGGTGATGATCACCAACAGGATTGTGGCTTATGGCCGGAGCAATGAAATCGCAGGGAATCAGTTTCGTTCCCTGGTGAATGAGCTGGTAAAAGGCATGTTGTCCGTTTGTTCCCGGTTCCCCCCAGATAATGGGGCCGGTTTGATAATCCACCTCATGTCCTTCGCGGTCAACATATTTTCCGTTGCTTTCCATGTTTCCCTGCTGAAAATAAGCAGAAAACCGGTGCATGTATTGATCATACGGCAATATGGCTTCAGTTTCGGCGCCGTAAAAATTGTTGTACCAAATGCCGATAAGCGCCAGAATTACAGGAATGTTTTCATCGAATTCCATTTTGTGGAAGTGATTATCCATGGCGTGTGCACCTTCCAGCAGCTCCATGTAATTGTCGAATCCGATTCCGAGTACGATAGAAAGTCCGATGGCCGACCACAGCGAATAACGGCCGCCTACCCAATCCCAAAAGCGGAACATATTCTTTATGTCGATGCCGAACTTGGCTACCTCTTTTTCATTGGTGGAAACCGCCACAAAATGATTTTTCACTACACTTTCATCTTTCGCTTTTTTGAGAAACCAGTCGCGGGCAGTGTTGGCATTGGTCATGGTTTCCTGGGTGGTAAATGTTTTTGACGCCACAATAAAAAGCGTAGTTTCGGGATTTACCTTTTTCAACGTTTCTGCCATATGTGTTCCGTCCACATTGGAAACGAAATGCAGGTTGAGGTGGTTTTTATAGGGTTTCAATGCTTCGGTTACCATCAGCGGTCCCAAGTCTGATCCGCCAATTCCAATGTTTACAACATCCTTAAGCGGTTTCCCGGTGAATCCTTTCCAGTCGCCCGAAATTATTTTATTCTGAAAAATTCTTTCATTTGATGCAACACATCATTCACTTCGGGCATTACATCTTTCCCATCCACTTTTACCGGCGTATTGCTACGGTTCCGAAGCGCCACATGCAACACTGCACGATTTTCGGTGGCATTGATTTTTTCGCCCGAAAACATGCTTTCGATGGCATCTTTCAATCCACATTCGATCGCAAGTTCTGTGAGCAGACCGCGGATTTTATCATCAATCCGATTTTTGGAAAAATCGACCAGAATATCTTCAAACGTTAATGAATAATTTTGAAAACGGTTGGTGTCATCTTTAAAAAGTTCTTTGATATGTGTGCCTATAAATGAGTTGTAATGTTCCTCCAGTTTTTTCCATGCGCTGGTGGTTGTCGGATTGATGTGTGGAAACATATTTTTCTTTTTTTACTGTTTAATTTTTACTTCCTTTTTCTGAAAAAATTGAAATACGAAGTTACAATAAAAATAACGGATTGCCGGAATTGGTGGTTCAGCAGCCGTAAGTTTAAATTTATTTTAATCAGAATAAAATGAAAAGGAATTAAGAATGACAAAGTGCACGGATTATTATTAAAAATTAGAGTTTCACTCCGCGGGTAACAAATGATATTCCCTGGTTCCCGGTAGTCCAAACCATAACCGCTTCAAACAAAGGTTCATTTTTATTTTTTCGTGTAGTCCAATCGAAAATAAAATTTGCACCGCTTCCTCCCTGTCTGTCCAAACGCGGAATAATGATTTCAATGGTTTCGAGCGGTGTTAAAAAAACCGGACTTTTTACATACGACCGGCTAAGTTCGCCTTTCGTGTTGTAATAATCAGCCTTTAAAATAAACAGCGAATCAGTTACACTTGTATTCCGGATACTAACAGTGGCAGTAAGCAGGTGAGCGGTTTTGTCGGTGTGATCGTAAATCTCGGAATAAACTGACAAATAAGAACTTCCGGTTATATCATTCTGTCCCAATTTTAAATCAATAGCTCTTTCATCCCAGTTCACAGAATCGACTTCAACTTTAGTTTTCTCCTGATTGCAAGCACTTAATATAAGCAAAATCAAAACAATGAATAACGTTCTTGTTTTAAATGCACTACAAAATGAACAAACATTCCTTAAATGAACGGCTAATAAATTCATATCTCAATATAATAAATTCATTGTAAGGTAAGTATAAAAATGGTTTTGGAATAAATCCGGCATTTAAAAAATTAGTAATCAGCAACAAAAAATTCAGAATTTATTTTTGGTTCATCACGGCAACCTTCTCAATTAACCAGCTTTTTGAAGCGTGGGCTTTAAATTTCTTATTTTCGCAGGTAAAATTTTCTGAATGCGGACAGACAAATTCAAAGGGTATTTTTTTGCGCTGGTGGCAACGCTGGCATTTTCCAACGTGTACATTTTCAGCAAGGCAGCGCTGAACGAGGTGCACCTGGCGCAGTTTGGAGTTTACTGGTTTGCCATTGGAACATTGTTGAGCCTGCTGTTTGCCACACGAAACCGAAAACTGGCCCAACTGAAAGTGCTTTCAAAAAAGCAGGTGCGTGTATTAATCACACTCGGAATCCTTGAGATTTTAACCACAACATCATTTTTTATCTCGATAAACATTATTCCCGATCCTGCAGTGACTTCATTTCTCGGAAACATGTATCCGGTGATGGTGGCATTGGGTGGCGTATTTATTCTCAGCGAAAAATTCGGACCGGTGGAAACATTCGGAGCTGTTATCGCACTGGCCGGAGCTTTTATTATCAGCTACACAGGCGGAACAACATTGTCGGAACTATTTATACCCGGCACCGGCGTAGTTTTTATAAACGCCGTTTTTGCTACAGCCGCAACACTTGTTGTAAAAGTACATGTTAAAAAACTGAGCCCCGAACTGCTCAATCTAAACAGGTCGGTGTGGTTGCTGGTGTTTTCGGTTATTATGTTTTTTTACTTCGGGCAATCATGGGTTATCCCATTTTCGGCACTAAAAAACATTGCGATTGGCGCACTGCTGGGGCCGTTTCTGGCTATTCTCACAATCTATTATTCATTGAGTTATATCGATGCCGCCCGGACGTCTGTTGTACAAAGTATGAAAGGAATTTTTGTGTTGGTTGGCGCGTATTTGTTTTTCGGAACTTTTCCGTTGCCGCATCAATTTGCAGGCGGCATGGTTACTGTTGCAGGCGTTTTAATTATGACGTTTGCACAATCCCGGAAACAGGCAAAACCAGAATCTGCCGGTTTGGAAAAATCGAAAAAACCTTTTCCCTGACAGTGCAGGATAATTTATTATAACTTCCGGCTTATTTTCATACCGAGCCTACATTTGGCTGGAAGGTTTTAAAGGTTCGGCACAGGTTGTTAATTTGCTCTACTTCCTGAATAAAGCCTGGGTGAACATGGGTGGAACTTATGGCAGAAACAACCGCGTTGAGCCGGTTATTTTTAGTCTCGATAAAACTCCGGGAGCATGGCAAAACGTTCAGATAAACGTTAAAACAGATTTTGAGAAAAATCTGAAGGGAATGAAATATGATGATGTTCGCCCTGAAAAGCTGGTAATCAGCATAGGAACATGGAATGTGAATGATGCCGGCGTACAACCTTTTGCTGCATGGTTTACCAATTTCGAATTAAACAACAACCCCGGAAACAGTAACATAAACGGAGTTGCAATAGCACTTGCACCTGATGAAGAAAAATGGTGGCGGGGCAAATTGCAACCTTCGGTAAATATTGCCGGAGAACATCATTATCATACAAAAAACCGGAAAAATCTTACCTACTGATTTCATGTATTTTTGTTGCTGATTTTTGCTTTTTATATTTGTAATAATTCCAAATTAACATGGTATTGGTGCATTTTAACTTTTTTTCATGAAAAGAAAGAGAATTTTTTGAACATTAATTCGTTACTTGCCTTACAAAACCGGCATAACAAGGCACAATTATTGTTACCCGAAATCAATTTCATATAAAAAAACTGAAACCTTTAATAATGAACAGACGATACTTTTTTTCAATCGCAATTGCAGTTGTGGTGCTACTTTCAGCATTTTTTATACTAACCCGATCAAAAAGCGAAACCATACAAATAAATACAACAGTAAACCGCGGACCGTTTGAAATACTGGTTTATTCAAGCGGACAACTGGAGGCACAAAATTCTGAGAACATTGTTGTTCCCGAAAGTCTTCGCGACAGGGATATCCGCATTTATGAAATTAAAATCACTGATTTGGTGGAAGAAGGCACAGTTGTAGATTCAGGTCAATATGTGGCAACACTCGATCAGAAAGCAGTAGAAGAAGTTTTAACTTTGGCTAAAGAAGAGCTGGAACAAATTTACAACGAGTATGAAGATGCCAAAATGGATTCGAACCTGAACCTCAGCAATTACCGCGACCAGATTATCAACGCACGCGAAGATGTAGAGGAGAAAAAAATTATTCTCGACGAATCGGTTTTTGAGTCGCCGTCCATCATTCGCAAGGCAGAAATGGATTTGGATAAAGCCAATCGTTTTCTTGAACAGGAGATTAAAGGGTACGATCTAAAACAGCGCCAGGCCATTTCGAAAGTTGAACGAAAAAAGATAGAACTCCGGCAGCTCGAAAGCCGCGTAAACAAGTTGAACGCTGTGTACAACTCGCTGGTTATAACAGCGCCAAAAGCCGGCATGGTCATTTACGGCAAAGACCGCACCCGCGAAAAAATAAAAGTGGGTTCAACAGTCAGCTCCTGGATGCCGGTTATTGCAACTCTCCCTGATTTATCGTCAATGCTGTCAATAACTTACGTGAACGAAATTGATATTTCGAAAGTGAAAGTGGGCCAAAAAGTGACCCTTGGAATTGATGCGCTTCCCGAACGTATTTTGGATGGAGAAGTGGTTTCGGTGGCCAATATTGGAGAACCAATGCCAAAAAGCGACGCTAAAGTTTTTGAGGTAAAAATCAGGGTATTTGGCGAAGTAAACAACCTAAAACCTGCCATGACCACCAGCAACATCATTAAAACAGCAAGTTTTGCCGACACCATTTTTGTACCTTCCGAAGCTGTTTTCCAAAACGATTCGATGCAGTATGTTTACCTTCAAAAAAATGACATTGTAAAACAGGTGGTTGATTTGGGCGATCAGAATGAAAATTATTTCCTTATTCGCGATGGTTTAAATGAAGGAGATGTGGTGCTGCTAACCGAACCAGAAAATGCGGAAGAGATTCAGATTGAAGGAATGGACATTTACAACCGGATTACAGAACGAAAAATACAGGAAGAAGAAGAGGCGAAAAAAGCGGTTGAAGAAGATAAAAAGAAACCGTTTGAATTGAAAAATAAACCAGGCGACGGGACCGGCGGGATGATTATTATTGGTTAAACCTTACTGAAATTATAAAATGAAAGCAATAGTACAACGCTACGGTCACAATATTCTCACCGGAATTGAAGCAATATTTGCCAACAAAGTCAAGTCGTTACTTACCGCGCTGGGAATAATTTTTGGTGTTGCCGCGGTTATTACCATGCTCTCCATCGGGAATGGCGCACAGCAGGAAATTCTGGAACAGATAAAAATGGTGGGTGTAAACAACATCATCATTTCGCCTGTTAAGACTGCCTCAAACGAAGACGATAACAACAACAATGAAGGAGGTGTGCAGGTAAGCGCCAAAAAATTCTCCAAAGGACTCTCACTTCTTGATGTGACCGCTATCAATGAAATAATTCCGTCGGTAAATAGAATTTGCCCGGTAATTACCTTCAACTATTCAGCAATTTTAAATGGAAAAAGCAAACCTGTTGTGCTGGAAGGAATCAATAACAACTACTTTGAATTGTTCAATATTTTTCTGGCCGGCGGAATGGCTTTCACTGAGGAACAAATGGAAAATGCCTTTCCGGTTTGTGTTATCGGCGACAATATAAAAACGGTGTTCTTTAATCAGGAAGATCCTGTTGGAAAATACATTAAGTGCGGACAAATCTGGCTAAAAGTGGTTGGTGTGGTGGAGCGGCGTGATTTTACCGCTTCGGCCTCCGACGAACTGGGGATTAGCAGTACCGACAACAAAATTTTTATTCCGGCCAAAACCATGACCATGCGCTTCAAAAACCGCTCACTCGTCCGCGCCGACGAAGTTGAACAAATGGCGATGTCGCAGGAATCGG
Source organism: uncultured Prolixibacteraceae bacterium (assembly GCA_963771595.1). Taxonomy (GTDB): domain Bacteria; phylum Bacteroidota; class Bacteroidia; order Bacteroidales; family Prolixibacteraceae; genus CAVYUC01. Next base: position 85,241 of record CAVYUC010000018.1, read on the forward strand.
GAAACGGAAATGAAAACATTAACCAGCTCGATAAAATAATTGTACAGGTTGAAAATACCGAATATTTAAGTTCAACGGCAGAAATTATCCGGCGGATGTTGCTGCGCAGGCACAACGATTTGTACGATTTTGAAGTCACCATTCCCGAGCTGCTGCTCAAACAGCAACAACGCACCAAAAACATATTCAACATTGTGCTGGGCGTAATTGCCGGAATTTCGCTCATTGTCGGGGGCATCGGAATTATGAATATCATGCTGGCCTCTGTAATGGAGCGAATCCGCGAAATTGGGGTGCGCCAGGCTATCGGAGCTTCGCGAAAAGATATTATCGTCCAGTTTTTATCCGAATCAACAATTATAAGTGTTTCCGGCGGAATTATTGGAATTATTCTTGGCGTGGCACTTTCAAAAACCATCACTGCCGTTTTCGATATAAAAACCATTATTTCGGCATTTTCTATAATAATTTCATTCGGGGTTTCGGTGATTGTTGGGGTAACTTTTGGTTATTTACCAGCCAAACGCGCCTCCGAACACGATCCGGTAAATTCATTGCGCTACTAACCAAAAACCAGATTATCAAAATGAAACACGTATTGCTGTCTATAGTTATTTTAACGTTGCTGATTCAAACTGCAACTGCACAAGATAAAAAAATCCTTACCCTGTTTGACGTCATAGAAACGGCTTCGGCGCAGTCGCTCGATGCTTTCCGGAACGAAAATATGTACCTGGCCAGTTATTGGGAATTCAGGTATTTTAAGGCCGAACGGCTTCCAACGCTATCGCTTCAGGCTACGGCAATCGACTATAACCGCTCGATGCAAAAAGTTTACAATTACGACGAAAACCGCGACGAATACAAACCCCGCGAAGATTTAAACTCGGATTTGGCGCTGCTTATCAACCAAAATGTAGGGTTAACGGGAGGACAAATTTTTGCCCGGTCAGAATTGAATTTGTCACAGAAACTGGGAAACGACAAAATCTCCTCCTATTCATCCACTCCTTTCAGCGTTGGCTATTCACAACCTATTAATGGTTATAACCGGTTGAGATGGACGGCTAAAATTGAACCGCTGAAATTTGAAAAAGCAAAAAGAAATTTCATTCAGTCGAAAGAAGAACTGGCAATAAAGGCCAACCGGCTTTTTTTCGATTTGGTGGATGCGCAAATTGAAGTCAACATCTCCTTAACCAACCTGTCGAATGCCGACACACTTTACCAGATCGGGCAAGGCCGCTTTCAGGTGGGCACCGTAACACAGGATGAATTGTTAAATCTCGAGCTGAATTATATGAACTCGAAGCTGGCCCTCACCCGCGCCAACCTCGGACTGGAACGTGCACGGGCACAATTGAATTCATTTCTTGGTTTCAACAAGGACACAAAAATAGAATGCCTCATTCCGGTGGAGCTTCCTGATATTCAAATTAATGCTTCGAATGCTGTGGATTTGGCGCTGACCAATAATCCGGAAATGCTGAATCAGCAACAGCGGCTTTTGGAAGAAGACCGAAAAGTAAACCAGGCAAAAAGCGAAAATGGTGTCAGCGGTGACTTGTATGCACTTTACGGACTGAATCAAAACTCTGAAATATTCAGCGAGGTTTACCAGGATCCGCTGGACAGACAACGTTTAAGAATTGGTGTGGACATTCCGATACTCGACTGGGGACGACGAAAAGGTCAGCTGGCAATGGCAAAATCGAACCGCGAGGTGGTGCGAATCAGCGTTAACCAGGAAAAAATGGATTTTGAGCAGGAAGTAATAATGAATGTTATGGAGTTTAACCTGCAACCCGAGCAGGTGCTGAATACCGCCAAAGCCGACACCATTGCACAACTGGGTTACGACGTTACACAGCAGCGGTTTTTAATCGGCAAAGTAGATGTTACCAAACTCAACCTTGCCCGCACCGATCAGGAAAAGGCACGGCGTGCATACATTCAGGCGCTCCGCTCCTACTGGGATTATTACTTTAGCATCCGCCAGCTTACGCTCTACGACTTCATTGACAACATAACACTCTCTGAAGATTTCGATCGTATTTTAGAGAACAACTTTTAAAATTCTTTCCATGTCAGTAAATAAAAAAAGGATTTTTGGGATATCGGCCGCAGCAGTGGTTTTAATTATTGCTGCGGTTTTAATAAGCCGTTCTACCCTTACTTCCCATAAATTTTATACGGTAAAACCAGGTCCTTTCGAGCTTTCCATTAATACCAAAGGCGAAATTCAAGGTAAAAATGCCGTGGTTATAAATCTACCCGACGAACTGCGGCGGCGCGATCTGCATATTTACGAACTGCAAATTAAAGATATGGTGCAGGAAGGCACTTCGGTAAAAAAAGGCGATTGGGTAGCAACACTCGATGCGGCCTCGATAACGGAACAAATTCAGAACAACAAACAGGATTTGGACCAGCGCCGCGCAGAACTCAACGATGCAAAAATCGATTCGGCCATTCAGCTCACCAAACTCAGGGAAGAACTGGAAGAATTTAAATACGACCTTGAATATAAAAAGATAGAACTTGAACAAGCAAAATATGAATCGCCGGCATACCAGCGGAAACAACAGGTTGAATTCAATAAAACACTGCGGCAGATGGATAAAAAACGCCGCGATTACAAGCTGAAAAAACTGGAACTAAAAATGAAAACCGGCAGGATTGAAGAGCGTTACCAGCGCTATCAGCGCCGCGATTCGCTGTTGAAAGAGGGCGTTGCCGCAACACGTGTTACAGCGCCTAAAGACGGAATGATAATGTATGCAAAATTGTGGGGCGGCCGCAAGCTGCGCGTTGGCGACCAAATAAGTTTGTGGATGCCAACCATAGCAACACTGCCCGATATGTCGGTGCTGGTTTCTGAAACATATATCCAGGAAATTGATGTGACCAAACTTGCCATTGGCGACAGTGTGCAGGTAACAATTGATGCGCTGCCGGGAAAAACGTACAAGGGATTTGTTTCCAAAATAGCCAACGTAGGGCAGGAACTTCAGGGATTTGACACAAAGGTTTTCCGTGTTTTTATTGATTTGGATGAGCACGGCAAGGAAATAAAACCGGCAATGACCACCAACAACAGTATTATTGTGGAGCGCTACGAAAATGTTTTGAAAATACCACGGAAGTGCCTTTTTAATTCGAATGGGGATTCATTCGTTTTCCTGAAAAAAGACGATAAAATCTGGAAGAAAAAAGTAACACCGGGCACTGAAAACGAAGTGGATGTAATCATTAATTCGGGATTGAATGAAAATGATAAAATTCTGATGATTCTTCCGGAAAATGCAGATGAACTTGAATTTTACCTGGAAGGATAGAACTCCATTTATACCTGCCCACTTTATAACTAAAACAGGTTTACATTCAAAATAAAAAAACAACCTGTTTTTCCTCACGGGAAAAACAATTCATAAATATTTTTACCTGCCGGATTTACAAATTATCACATCCTAAAATAAAAAATCAAAATCCTGAACCTCTGAAATTAACCTGGTGAAATCATGATTTAATGTGTAGAAATAATAAATCAACAAGTGAAAATAATATTTCATCAGGAAGAAATGGTAAACCGCCAGAATGAAATTATATTTTAGCGTGCAGAAATAACAAAACAATTGTAATCACTGAAAAAAGGCTGCCCAACCGGACAGCCTTTTTTAAATCTTTATAAAAGCCTCAACTTTTAATAACTGGCTTTTGAAAAGCCTGTAAAACTTTTATTTACTTTTTTGTGTGAATCGTTGGATTTTGCCGATTTAATCAGAGCCGATTTCACCGGGTCGCTCACCGGCAATGTACCCATATCGTTATTTTCGGCATCTGAAATTCCTTCATTGGCCTGAATTTCTTCGCGCGGAATCGGCCACAACATATACGAAGTTTCCGAAGGAATATTGAAAATAGCCTGCGCTCCAAAATTGGTTTCCCCGTTTTCTTTTCTGATGACAGGTTTTTTCAGCCTCATAATATCAAACCAGGCAATTCCTTCGCCCCAGAATTCAATTCTACGCTGCAGCCACACTTCATTCTGCAATTCTTCGGCAGTTGTTGCAGTGCTTACAAATTCAGGATCGCGGTAAGTTGTAACAAAATCCTCGAGAATCGTTTTTGCTTCTCCCAGCTCGCCTGCCATTGCTTTTGCTTCGGCCATAATCAGGTACATTTCTTCGGCACGCATCAGCGGAAAATCTGTTGAATTATTCGGATCCAGCGGATTTTTGTTTTCAGCTGCAAATTTCACATGCGTGTATGGTTCCATTCCCATCGCTTCCCAAAACGGGCCGTATGCTTCGGCATCGTACGGTTCGCCGTACCATTCATTAAACAAGGCATCGTTGGTACCGTTTTGTTCATATACATCCAGTAATGGCGAAGTATAATTTTCGTCAAGCCACCAGCCTTTGCGAACATCACTGTTGGCAATTTGGTCGTAAAGCAGCACGCTGACTTTTTTCCATGTTCCAACAATTGTTGTATAACCTCCGTAACCAAACGGGAACGAAGTAAACATGGAGGTAAAATTGGCAATTCCGGTTTGAACCACGTCATCCTCGGGAGTAATTGGAATTCCCCAAAGAACACCGGGAACATTCACATTCTCGAAAGTGGGTTCAGAAACCCGTTCCCTGGAGAAAGGTTGCTCGCCGCTAATCTGCAATGCCATTTCGGCATCACTTGCTGCGGCTGCCCAGTTTTGCATTACCAGGTTTACGCGAGCTCTCAAACCATAGGCAACAGCCTGATCAATATAAGATTTATCTGCTCTGGTTGCTCCATCAAGTAACTCAACTGCGCGATTAAGGTCAGACATAATCTGATCGTAAACAGCCTGAACCGAAGCCCTTGGATTGTTATTGATTTGCTCCAACGGAGTATCATCCAAAACCAGCGGAACGGCCGGTGCAGTTTCGTGCCCTTTGTAGGTAAACTGGTACAACTGCACCAGGTTAAAATAATCGAATGCACGAACGGCCAGCGCTTGTCCCATATAACTTTTGGCAATAAGTTCTTCGGAATCAGCAGGAACTTTATTGATGACAGAGTTGGCCATCATAATCTGCTTGTAAAAAATATTCCAGACTACGCGCGGAGACCTGTACGTGTAGTTGCGGTTGGTATAATCCTGATCGCCGCTAAACCAATTATAACCGGTTACATCGCCAACAACATCCTGTCCGTTATGTTCGAGTTTCACGGCAATTCCCGGATAACCAAAATCTTCCTGGCTTCCGCCGCCTGCTCCTTCAGCTTTCATTATTGAATAAAGACCATTGATTTCGGCTGCGAGCTTGCTTGCATCTTTTGCTACAACATCCTTCACCTGGTCTTCGGTAAGTATTGCACCATCAGGATTGGTATCCAGATAATCCTCGCAATTTGTAAACATCAGCGAGATTACCAGTGCCAACGGAATTATTAAATACTTTTTCATATTCATTTATATTTTTAAATTTCTAAAATTGAAGCTTTAACCCAGCCGAAATGGTACGTATTGGTGAATAAATAAAATCAGTAGTACCGCTGAAGCTTTGGCGCGGGTCAAGTCCTTTTCTTTTCGAGAACAGCGCAACATTATCGGCAACTGCAAAAATTCTTACAGTTGATACATGCCAGTTATCGGTCAAACTTTGGGGAATTGTATAACCCAATGTAATATTGTTAATATTCACATAAGAAGCCGAAGTAAGGAAACGACTTGAAGTAGAATTAATGTCTTTCCCGGAATAATCAACCATTGGTACATCAGTGTCGGTATTTTCAGGAGTCCACGAATTCAGGATATCCAGGTGCCAGTTCTGACCAGCTTCACTGGCCGGGCCGCCGTGCATCAGATTTTGGTATGCGTAGTCGAATATTTGTCCGCCCAGCTGATATGAAACCAAAACGGAGAAATCAAATCCATACGCTACCAGCGATGTATTTGCACCACCCTGTAAATCGGGCAGCGAAGTTCCGAAATTCGCGCTGTTTGCCTGTTGTGAGGCAATAGCATAATCGGTTGTTGTTCCGTAAGTTCCATCTTCGTTTGTAGTACGCCAGATTTGTTTACCGGTTTCCTTTTCTACCCCGGCAAAAACAGGATACCACATATCATAAATACTTCCGCCCACTTTCAGGATTCTGCGTCCGGTAATATAACCTTCCGGATCGGAGAATTCAGGCGGCAGGGAAAGAATTTCATTTTTATAATGCGTGCCGTTAACAGAAACCGTCCATTCCAGATTACTTGTTCTGATAATTGAGCCGGTAAGTTCAACTTCGACTCCCATATTGCGCATTGAACCAATATTGTCAGGATAAGAAGAATAACCTGCCGAAGGCGCTACGGGCCTGTAGAACAGCATGTCTTCCACTCTTCTGTTGAAGAATTCTGCAGAACCACTTAATTTTCCGTTGAAGAATGCAAAATCGAAACCGGTGTTCAGGTTATAACTGGTTTCCCATGTAATATTGCGGTTTCCTTTATAATACAATTCAGTAGCAAAATTATCGTTGGAGTTTTTCACCTCATACTGATCCTGATAAGTGTAGTAGTTCTGTGTTCCATCGGTATAAAGCAATGCATCGTTACCCTGCGAGCCATAGCTGAATTTAAATTTCAACATATCAATCCAGGTGGCGCCCGACATAAATGCTTCCCTGTTCATTAACCATGAACTACCAAACGACCAGAAGTTACCCCACCTTAATTCAGGTGCAAAACGCGATGATCCATCACGGCGGTAACTTGCCGAGAGGTAATATTTTTCGCGGAAGTTATATTTTAACCGGCTCAGGTAACCTTCAACAAAATAATTATCGCTCGATGAATAAACCGCAGGCTTTACAATTGCATTTGAAATTTCTTCGCTTTCAGGATCATACAAATCGTATTTTATTCCTGAAAGAGAATTCCAGCTTCTGTCGTATGTTTCATGTCCAAGCAATACATCCAGTGAGTGTTCTCCCCATACATTTTTGTAAGTAAATAACTGCTGCAGGTTGAGAGCCGCTGTGTTTGAATTGTAGCGGTAAATGTTTCCCCCGAAATCGGCGCTCTGTCCGTAATAGGCATTACCTTTATCCAGGTAACGAGTATTGTCAACATCATATCCCACGTTTAAAAGCAGGTTAATGTTTTTGCTGATGTCAATATCCAAAAAGGCTCTTGAAGTTAGAATGTCAGATTTATACTGTTGCTTGTCGAGCATGAGGTCGGAAGCAGGGTTGGCAATTGGTAATGCCGGACGGGTTAAACCCGGATATTCACCTGTTCCGTAATCGTAAAGTGTATGTCCCTGGTCGTCGACAATAACTTCGCCATTGGCATCTCTAACATACAACGGATAAATAGGAGCAATTGCGCGGCTTACATAAAAAATGTTTTTTGAACTTAATCCATCCTGATCCGAAGGATAATTATTCGTGTAATTGGTATAAGCCATATTGGCGCCAATTTTCAGCCATTCACGTGCCTGATAATCCCCGTTTAAACGGGTAGTTAAACGGTCGAAACTCGAATTGGAGATAATTCCGTTATCTTCAAGATAGTTGGTGGAAAAGAAAAGATTCATATTTTCATCGCCGCCGCTAATGGAAAAGTTATACTCCTGGCGAGTGTTTGAATCGCCAAATAATTCGTCGTACCAATTATCGTTGATTAAATAATAGTTGTTGGCCCATACACGGCCTAATGTCGCATTCGGATTTATTTTACCATTTTGGCCAATAAGCAACTCATTCTGCGGAACATTGTAAATATTATATTCCAAACCTTGCGACCCCAGCAAAATATCATTGGCATAAGTATAGGCTTCTTCCGGAGTTTTATCGCCATTTATTGCCGAATTGTAAATGCCTTCGTAGTATTTTTCGTAATACATGGCCGGATCGGTCATTATATCATATTCGGGAACAGCACGCTGATTTACACCGATTTTGGCATCGAAAGTAATAACTGCTTTTCCGGTGCGACCTTTTTTGGTGGTAATCAAAATTACGCCGTTTGCGCCGCGGGCTCCGTACAATGCATTGGAAGCAGCATCTTTCAAAATGGTAATGGATGCAATGTCCTGGCTGCTGATAGCAGAAATGTCACCATCATAAGGCACACCATCCACAACATACAGTGGAGCACTAGATGCCGACATGGAACCCATCCCCCTGATTCGGATACTTGCTGAAGAGCCGGGTTGCCCTGAACTACTGGCCGATTGTACACCGGCTGCAATTCCCGACAACGCGTTGGAAACATTCGATACCATACGTTTTTCCAACTCGTCACTTTTAATTTCGGTGGCCGAACCGGTAAAGGTTTCTTTGGTTGCTTCACCATATGCCACCACCATTACCTCGTCAACACCAATGAAATCGGCTTCCAGCTGTGCATTAACCTGGGTGCCTGAAATTGGCACTTCAGCAGTTTTCATTCCCACAAAAGAGAAAACCATTGTTTTTGCATCGGCCGGAACCTCGAGTTGATAATTACCATCAATATTGGTTACCGTGCCAATAGTTGTTCCCTTAACAACTACCGAAACACCCGGTATTCCAGTGCCATCTTCGGCGCTGATAACAGTACCCGTGATACTTTTTACCTGGGCATTAACCAATTGCATCCCTGCTATCAGGATGCCAAACATAAACAGTACAATTTTTTTCATAGAATTAATTTTCAGTTATGATCTAAAAAAGAGTATTAAAAATAAACATCAATCTTGTTAACAGATTATTGTTACAAATCCCGTTTATCCAACTTTTTATTAAAAATTTTGGTGAAATGATGATAAAAATAAATAGTCTTCAAATAAAACAAAATTTTAGTACCATTCATAGGAAATGTTCAAAAATTTTCACTTTCATTAACTTAAAAAAAACAGTGATTAACGGGACGAAAAACATATTTCGTTTTTGTTCTTTTGCAATGCCTTAATTTTGGTTTTTACTGAAGGAGAATTTTTTTCGGAAGGTGATATTTTATTACAGAATGAATCCATTTGAAAGATGACTGAAAAATTACCTGACATTTATTTTTTCAATCCAACCTGCGAGTATGCAGTTGCCAATGAAAAAAGCTCGTGGCAGCCCAACCTGCTGCTACAAAAAATGGAAGAGGATTTATCTGTTTTACCCCTCTTTTTTGCCCGGCCCGGAGATTTTGTACTGGTAAAAAAAATGCCTTCGCATTCATTTATTGAATCGTTGAACCAAACCGGAACTGCGCTGCCAAATTTTATATTACTGAAAGATGCCTTAAATGATGCCGGATTTCTTCGTCTCGCAAAAAACAGACTGATTCCCTGGGGTTGGAGTCCGGCAGTGCATCAATTATTATCGCCGTTAAAAACAAGCTGTTCGGCTAAATTTCTTAATTCTCCTGTGGCACACTGGCGCCCTGTTCATAAAAAGTTTTATTCGAAAAAGTTTGCTGCCGGAATTCTTCTGCAAACCATCCGGAGTTTAAATGCCGCCGTTCTTTTACCCCAAAACCAGTTGCCTGAAATCTGCACAACCAAACAGGAATTTGAAAACCTGATTGAACGCTGGGGAAAAATTATGGTAAAGGCGCCATGGAGCAGTTCGGGACGGGGATTGCAACCCGTTACAAAAGTACCGGTTCATCCAAAGGTTTGGGAAAAAATTATGGGAATAGTTAAGGAACAGGGTTATGCCGTTGCCGAACCTTTTTTAAACAAGCAGTTCGATTTGTCTTTTCAGTTCGAAATTGTTGAAGGGAAAGTTCATTTTCTGGGGTTCAGCCATTTTCAAACCGATAAAAAAGGCCGGTATCTTGGAAGTTTTCTGAACGGAATTCCCAACGACACAAGTCAAGAATTAGCATTGTTTGTTCAACAAAGCAGTAATTTTCTGGTAAAGCCGCTGGCAAAAATTATCGAACAAAGCGAGCTGCCCAAAAATTATGAAGGCCATTTTGGTGTTGACACATTAATTTACCGAAACGACCGGGACGAACTTCGCATAAACCCGTGCCTCGAAATAAATTTACGGCATAACATGGGGTTGCTGGCCCTGCACCTGAACCACCTGCCGGCTTCCTGCAAAAAAGGTGCTTTCCGGATTTTTTATCAACCCGGCAAAACCTTTCATTCGTTTGTTGCCGAAATGAGAAAAACTCACCCTCTTCAATTCAGTAACAATAAAATTGAATCAGGTTTTTTTGCCCTGACTGAAGCAAATGAAACCACTTTATTTGGCGCTTATCTGCTGGTTTAATTATTTTCTTTAAGCAATTTCACGGTTGAAATTGTTAAATTTAAGTGCGATTCAACAAAACGAATGCATTAAACAAACAATCGGTTATGAGCAAATCAGAATCAAAAACCACTTCCGGTAAAAAGCTTTCAAAAAAAGATTACAAAAAAGAGTTAAAACAACTACAGATTGAATTGGTTAAACTGCAGGAATGGATTAAACAGGAAGAATTAAAAGTGGTGGTAATATTTGAAGGCCGCGATGCAGCCGGTAAAGGAGGCACCATTAAACGAATAACCAAAAAACTGAACCCGCGGATTTGCCGTGTGGTTGCCCTCGGTACTCCAACCGAAAAAGAAAAAAACCAGTGGTATTTTCAACGGTATGCGGCACAGTTGCCGGCAGGCGGCGAAATGACTTTGTTCGACAGAAGCTGGTATAACCGCGCCGGAATTGAACGTGTTATGGGTTTTTGTACCAACGATGAATATTGGGATTTTTTGCGGGCCTGCCCCAATTTCGAACGCATGCTTATCCGGTCAGGAATAAAACTGATAAAATACTGGTTTTCGGTAAGCGAAGAAGAACAGGAAAAAAGGTTTAAAGCACGAAACAACGACCCCACTAAACGGTGGAAACTGAGTCCGATAGACTTGAAATCGCGGGAACTTTACGTGGAATATTCAAAAGCAAAAGACGATATGTTTGCCTATACCGACACCAAAATCAGTCCGTGGTACATGATTGATGCCGACAATAAAAAACGCGCCCGTTTGAATTGCATCCACCATCTTTTATCTCAGATTCCTTACAAGGATTTAACGCCCGATCCGCTGGAACTTCCACCACGCGAACATAATAAAAGTTACGTGCGTCCGCCGCTTGACGAATTGACGTATGTGCCCGAGGTATATTAATTTTCGCGGGTTCTGGTCATTTCGAAAAGATGGATTGCCTGGTCGCCCAAAAAACCTGAAAAGAGTTTTTGCCGGCCTTTTTCATTTACAATTCCACGTTGTGCCAGTTCATAATATGCATACGGCCAGGTAATTTTTTCAGGTCCGTTGTCCCCGGCAACCTCCACATCTTCTTTAACGGCGTAGGTTGCCGACTGCTGCAACCGGTCTCCGTTTTTTCCTTCAATTTTTTCTTTCATTGGTATTCCTCTGTCAGCAAGGGCTTTGCACGTCGTTTCCAAATCGGGCCACTCTTTCACTTCCTGGTAATTTATGAATGCAGTAAAGTGGTTCACCGAGTTTCCGTGCAGCAGTACCCAGGCCGCATATTGCGAAATATCGTTAATTTTTAAAACAGTTTCTTTTGAAGGTACATTCCATGGCCGCCTGAAATAATTGACCAAATCACCAACCAGTATTTCAGCAGCCTCGCTGGTTAACCGGTGATTGGTTTGCAACAGATTAAGCAACTCTATTCCTGCATCAGACAAAAGATAGGGAGTTTCCCTTACCGTCTGCTTTATAAGATGCTGTGCCCATTCCGGAAGCATTTCCACCTCCAGCTGACTCACAAATATTTTAGGCATCCGTTCATCGGGATGCTCAAAATGCACCGCACATAATTTTCTTTTTGGAAATTTATATTTGCCGGCCGGCTGATAACCCAGCGGCATTATAATATGTTTTATTGCCTGAATTCCTTCCGGTTGCTCGCCGGTGTGCGTATTAAAACTGCGGAATGCAAGATGATCGTTTATCACCTTTCCGCCTTTCTGAAAAACCAGTTCCTGATACTTTTGCGCGTAAGGAACCCTTTTCAGGTAATTCTCCCAAAGTTTCGAAATCAGGCGCCTGCCAATTTCATCCGCTGTTGTTTTCATAACAATGTTTTTTCTGATTAAACTCAAAAACAGCAGCTTTTGTTACCTAAAAATTAGTGTTTTAAAGTATTGTTTAAATCAAAAAAACAACAGTTAAATTATGATGGAGTATTTCTTTTGCGCGTTTTTTTCATGAAAGTCAATACATCTTTTTTATTGAAATAAGATGTAGCCCCGGATTTTGTGGCATTAAGCGCGCCGGCGGCATTTCCAAAATTAAGGGCTTCCTGAATAGATTTTCCGTTCAGGTAATAATGAAGAAATCCGGCTGAAAAAGCCATTCCTGATCCAATGTTGTCGATCATTTCTATGTTGTAGCCCGAGTCGTAAAACGAACCTTTCTTTTTATCGTATGCAAATACGCCTTTTTTTCCGCGGGTGAGCAAAACCAAATCAACATTGTATTTTTCTGCCAGCGCTGCGCAAAAAACTTCCTGTTTTTCAGTGTTCAGTTTCATCTGTTGCGACAAAAAAGAAATTTCTTTTTCCTTAATCCGCACAATATCCGAACTCCACAACAGGTTTTCAACCACTTTGATATCAAAAAAATGCTCGAAAAGTTTAAGGTCGAAAAATTTAATCGAAGCCGGAGATTCTTTTATTAGCTCGCGGATGGTATTTTTTGAAATTCCAAACCGCTGCGGAAGCAATCCAAAAAACAGGCAGTTGGCATTGCGTGCAAGTTTTAATGCTTCGGCCGAAAATTCAATATGATCAAAAGCCACATCAGGAGTTACTTTATAAATCGGATAGTTTTTTTCGTCGAAGCTAATATTTACTGTTCCGGTGGGAAACTCGTAATCAATCTGAACGTTTTCATCCAAAATCCCAAGTTCAGTCAATCGTTTAAGCGCTGAATTGCCCAGTTCGTCATCGCCAATCCGCGAAAGCAGAAATCCTTCTTCGCCAAAAGAATTACACCTGAAAACCATGTTTAAAGGAGTTCCGCCCAAAATTTGCTGCTTTGGCAAAATATCCCAGACAACTTCGCCAAACGCTACCACTCTTTTTCCCATGAAAACTAATTTGAATGCGACAAAAATAAGGATTTATAGAAATGTTTCAAACTTCAAATGTTAAGGTTTGTAAATAAAACTGCTTTTATTTTTAAGTTTTCTCCGGCAATTTCAGGCTGAATGCGGTTGGTTTAAATCGTAAAAAACAATTCCGCAACTTTAACGTTCAATTTTAAAATGTATTGAATGAATTATCTGGCTCATTTGTATTTGTCGGGCGATGACGAAAAAGTTATTACAGGCAATTTCATTGGAGATTATGTTAAAGGCAAAAAATACCAAACCTATCCTGAATCCATCCAAAAAGGAATTTTGCTGCACCGGCAGATTGACACTTTTACCGACAGCCACCGCAATTTCAGGGAAGCCAAAAAATTACTCGTCCCCCATTTCGGATTGTATTCCGGAATAGTAATCGATTTGTTTTACGATCATTTTCTGGCTGCCGGCTGGAGCAGGTATTCGCACGATTCCCTGCGTGAATTTTCGAAAAAAGTCCATACTGTTTTGCAGACGCATTTTTTGCATTTGCCGGCACGTGTTCAGGGTTTTCTGCCGTCGCTGATTCAAAACCGCCGCCTTGAATCCTACGCAAAACCTGAAGGAATTCAGAAATCGCTTGAAATTATGAGCCGCTACACCACCCTTCCCGATCAATCAAAAAAAGCGATTGAAATTTTACAATCCAACCGCTCCTTTTTTCATGAAAATTTTTCGCTGTTTATGAAGGAAATGATAGTATTTGTTGAAACAGAACATCAAACGACCATTCAAAAACCCGCTGGCACCTGGTTTTAGGCCAGCATTTCCAGATACGAATCTTCGAAGAAAAAATCAGGCGCTCCGAAAGCAGGTTGCAAATCGTCAATCCAAACCGCCCGCGGATCGTATTTTGCAAAAAACGGCCTGCCTACCCATTCCGGATCGCGGCCTTGTAAAAAATTAAGCACAAATACTTTTTGCCCGTTTAATTCAGAAATGCCCACTACCTGAATTTTTCCCGGGTCGCACGACATGCTCGGACCTTTAACCGTGCGGCAAATTCCGCTAACCTGGTTGTAAGCATTCCGGTAAATTTGCCAGGCCCGGTTCAGCGTAACCGCAAAATAATCCTGAGCACCGGTGTCGCGGGCAATAAACATGTAGTACGGAATAATTCCCATTTTAACCTGCAGTTTCCAGTTTTCGGCCCAAATATCCGGTTTGTCATTTATGTTTTTGAGCAGCGGCGACTGCGAACGAATTTGCACTCCCGCTGAAATCAAACGTTTTACAGCTTTTTTTACCGCCTTGGTTTTCAACTCTCCCGGATGATTAATGTGCGCCATCAGCGAAACATTAATTCCTTTTGCAATTGTTTTTTCAAAAAGCTTTAACAAATCGTCAGCATCCTCATCGGTTGTAAAACGATATGGCCAGTAAGCCAGAGATTTGGTGCCTATTCTGATATTCCGGAGATGGGGCACATCGGCATTCAGCAATGCATTAAAATATTCTTCGAAAAACCGGGTTTTCATGATTGCCGGATCGCCGCCCGTAAAAAGCACGTCGGTAATTTTTGGATTTGCCTTTAAATATTTCACCATTGCATCCGCCTCTTTCATGGCAAATTTGTATTCGTTGAGGGCAAACTGCGGCCAACGAAAACAAAAGGTGCAGTAAGCATGGCAGGTTTGGCCCTGAGTGGGGAAAAACAACATGGTTTCCCTGTATTTATGCTGAATACCGTTTAACCTTTTACCGTCCAAAAGGGGAACATTATGTTCCTGACCTGCCGGATTTGGGTTCAGTTTCAACCGGATACGATTTACTTCTTCTTTTAAAAATTTTTTGGGCGAACCGTTTTTAAGGAGCGTGGCAACCCGGTCAAAACTTTTATCATCGAGCATTTCCTTCTGCGGAAAATTTAGAATAAAAAAAGGATCGTGCCCGAAATTATTCCAGTCAATTAATTCATCAACCACATAACTGCTTGTTTTAAAAGGCAGAACATTGCCAACCACTTCAATGGTGAACTTTTGTTCTTCGGTCAGATTTTTCAGTTGAGGAATCTCCCTGAAATTATGGAGTGAATAAGATTTATATTTCATGTAAAAAAGAGATTTTGAACACCTTTTCGGAAGGTGTTTTCCGGTTAATTGACACTTTGTATAAAGTATCAAGGTTTTTAATAAAATTTTCGGTTTTTTAAAAAGTCAGGCAAATATATAAAAATATGCCGAAAGGGCCGAATTTAGATGGAACCCGGCAGTACAAATCAGGCCGACAGGTATTCCAACCGGCTGGCATCGAGCCGTATAAAAATAAACAGCAAAATTGTAAACGACCAAAGTGAAGAACCGCCGTAACTAAAAAACGGCAGCGGAATTCCAATTACCGGCATCATACCGATTGTCATTCCAATATTAACCAGATAATGAAAAAAGAGAACTACCGCCACCGAATAGCCGTAAATCCTTGAGAACTTCGATCGCTGTCGTTCTGCCTGAATTACAATGCGCACAAGCAGTGCAAGAAACAAAAGCGAAACAGTGAAAGTGCCAATAAAACCCCATTCTTCGCCAACGGTACAAAAGATGAAATCGGTGCTTTGCTCGGGCACAAAATTAAATTTTGTCTGGGTGCCATTCAAAAAACCTTTCCCCGAAAATCCTCCTGAACCAATTGCAATTTTGCTTTGGTTTACATTATAACCTGCACCCAGCGGATCGGACTGAATTCCAAGTAATTCGTTAATACGCTCCTGCTGGTGAGATTCGAGCAAATTGTTAAAACCATATTCAACAGTAAGGCTGAATATAACGGCTCCCAGTAAAACCAGCGAAATCAGCATGTAATTCTTAAACCTCTTTTTGACACTGAAAATTAAAGCAGCCGCAGCGCCTAAAATTGATCCGTAAATAAGAACCCGGTCGACTTCGAAATTTAATTTTCCAATAAAATTAACAACAAATAACACGAAATAACTGCCGGCAAAAAGGAGAACGATGTACAAAAACTGCTTCATTCGCGGGTTAAACGCAAGGTACATTATCAATGCAACCACCGGCAAAATAATTGCCAGCACAAGGTGAGACAAAACCAGGGAAAGAATAAAAAGCAATGCCACAAGCGAAGCAAAAAACAGAACAACTCCTGAAAGTCCTTCGCGGTACAAAACAAAAACAAACGAAAAATAAACCAGCGCTGATCCGGTATCATTCTGAAGGAGAATCAGCAAAGCCGGTGTTAAAACAATAGCAGCTATCACCGCCAGCGATTTTACCCGTTCGAGTTTAAAGTTATAGGAACTCACATACCGCGCGAGCGCCAGACCGGTGGCAAATTTACAAAACTCCGATGGCTGCAGGCTAAAACTCCCGATGGCGAACCACGATCTTGAGCCGTTTATTTCTTTACCAAAAAGAAGAACAAGAACCAAAAGGCCGATTATAAAGGCATATATAAACCAGGAAAAAAGTACATAGAAATTGGTTTCTATCAACAGAATAATAAATGCAATTAAAAAGGCAGCCCCAATCCAGATTAACTGTTTACCGTAGCGTTGCGAAACGTCCAGGATGCTCCGATGCTCTTCGTTGTAAACCGAAGCATAAATATTGAGCCAGCCCAAAAAAACCAGTATCAGGTACAGAAATACTGTAACATAATCGATATTTGCCCAAACACTGTTTCTTTTTGGCATGTTATTTTGGTTGATTTGGGTTTAATAAATTTGCTTCAATCATTCTGGTCTCCACCCATTTCCGGTTTGGTGCAATAGAATCTGTGAGGTATTTCTCCACCAGCAAGCTGGCAATAGGGGCTGCATAACGCGCTCCCCAAACTCCGTTTTCAACATACACCGAAATTGCAATTTCAGGTTTGTCTTTTGGCGCAAAAGCCATAAAAACAGAGTGGTCGGAGCCATGCGGGTTTTCTGCTGTTCCGGTTTTTCCGCACATGGTTATTCCCGGAATACGAATCATATAAGCAGCATTAGTATTTTCCACTACCATCTGCATTCCGTTAATTACCGGCTCAAAATATTCCGACGATATTCCGGTTTCCTTTTTCACGCTAAACCGGGAATCGATGTGTTCATTTTCAATCTCTTTTACTGCATGCGGAATGTAATAGTAACCACGGTTGGCCACTGCGGCACAATAATTTGCCAGTTGAAGCGGAGTTAGTCCCAATTCGCCCTGCCCAATAGCCAGCGAGCGCACCGTTAGCGGGCTCCAGTGCCGTGCTCCGTATATCCGGTTGTAATAATCTGCAACGGGAACGCTCCCTTTATTTTCGATGGTTAAATCAGTGTTCAGTTTTATTCCCATTCCAAATTTTTCGGTGTAACTGCGCCACACGTTGTATCCTTCGGCAGTGGATTTGAATTTTCCCAAAATAGACCGGAATGTATTCCACATAAACGGATTGCACGATTCACGGATTGCATCAACAACACTCAGCGGAGAAATATGATTGTGGGTACATCTTATAGGCACCGACGAGGGACCGGAGCAGGAAAACTTTGTACTGGTGGTAATAGCACCTTCCTGCAAACCAACCAGCACATTAAAAACCTTGAACGTGGATCCCGGCGGATACTCGGCAAGCAGTGCCCGGTTAAAAAACGGTTTCAATGTGTCGGCAATAAGCTGCGCATAATTCTTTCCCCGCACACGGCCAACCAGCAAACCGGGGTCGTAGGTTGGCGCGCTCACCAGCGCAAGAATTTCGCCGGTTGAAGGTTCAATGGCCACTACGCTGCCCCGTTTGTTTTGCATTAATTGTTCGGCATAACGCTGCAAATCGATATCGATGGATGAAACAATGTTATTGCCGATTTGCGCCGGAACATCTTCCAGTCCTTCCAGATAACTCCCTTTTACACGGTTGTGCACATCAACCAGGTATTTTTTTATCCCCTTTGTGCCGCGTAAATTTTTTTCGTAGGAACGTTCAATGCCGCTAACGCCAATGTAATCGCCCATGCCGTAATACTTGTCCTTTTTCATATCGTTGGGATTTACTTCCCCAACATATCCGAGGACATGTGCCGCCGATGCATGGGCATATTCCCTGAGCGTCCGCGACTGCGTATGAAAACCCCTGAATTTATACAGCTTTTCCTGCAAAATGGCATAAGTTTCAGGCGACATTTGTTTGATGAGAATGGAGGGTTTGTACCGCGAATAACTACTGGCTTCTTTTATTCTTGTTTCCAGTTCTTCTTTTGTGATTTCAAGCAGTGTACAAAGATATGTTGTATCAAATGCTGTCACCTCGCGTGGGGTAATCAGCAAATCGTAAGCTGCCTTGTTGTAAACCAGCAACTTGCCGTTACGGTCGTAAACCAGACCACGGGCAGGATACTGCACCATTTCGCGTAAAACATTGTTGGTTGCAAACTGCTTGTACGTGGAGTCCAGCACCTGAAGCCGGAAAAGCCGCACCACATAAATGAGCACTACTACCGAAAAAATGGCAATAATTACATAACTCCGTTTCGAATATCTATTCACCGTGTAACTATCTCCTAAAAATTAAAAACTGACTTAAAACTATAATAAAAATTGATAAAACAGCGCTTAAAAACATCTGAAAAAACGTTTGAAAAAAATGCGAAAATGTAAACGTTTCGAGATAAAAAAGAAGGAAATGATGCAGAAAAACCATTATACCAATGTAAGATAAAAACCACCGGAACCTGCTTTGATGCAATCCGGGATATTCGCTGCGGTCTTCTTCGTGGTTCGAAATTGACCGGATAACCAGCGGCCTTAAATAGGCAATAAAAACAGTTGCGGCAGCGTGAATTCCCAAACTGTTCGAAAACACATCCACTGTTAACCCAATCAGAAACCCGAAAATCAGAACCACATACCTCGGCGAATTTAACGGCAGCAAAATCACAAACAGTATGTAAATGTATGGATTTATAAATCCGCCCAAATGCACCTGGTTTAGCACCAGCACCTGGATTAAAACCAGGCTTACAAACATTACTGCATATTTAATTAGCATTCGGATCATCGCCGGTCTCTCTTTCCAGTTGGTTAATCTCTTCGCTTTTTACATTTTCCACCACTTCAACATATGAAAGCGCTCTGAAATCTGTGGACAATTCCACCTGAATATTGTAATAATTTTCGCCTTCCGACTGGTCAAATGATTGTATAGTCCCAATCATTATTCCTTCGGGAAAAACAGATGAATAACCGCTTGTCACCACTGTATCGCCGGGTGCAATTTCAACATGGTAAGGTATTTCCATTAAACTTGCCATGCGGTAATTGTTTCCCTGCCAAAAAAGCGACCCGAAAAATCCGCTTTTCTTCAGTTTTGCCGAAATGCTCCACCGCCGGTTTAAAACCGATAATCCAACGGAATAAGATTCGGAAACGTTGGTTACCACGCCCACAATTCCGGAGGCTGAAATTATTCCCTGGTCTGGTTTAATACCATCTTTGCGTCCTTTATTCAGTGTAATGTAATTAAATGGCCGGTTCACCGAATTATTAATAACCCGCGCCGAATTATACTGAAATGTGGAATCGGGTGCATGCACAATCAAAATTGTCGAATCGGGTGTAACTGCAAAATCAGGATCAGTGAAAAGAAGCGATTTCAGCCGCGCATTTTCATCGGACAGTTCGTGGTTGATTTTGGCCAGTTCGAAATAATTTACCACCGCGTTAAAAGTGTTGTAAACCGAACCGGTTATCCGGCTGGCCGAATTCAGGTATTTTGCCTTTTGATAATTGTTATTGTTGAAAACCAGCACCATCGAGATGACCTCCAGCAATATAAAAAGAACAAAAGCATAATTACGAATCAAATACCTGAAAAGGCTCCTCATTTCAAAATAAAATACCTTAAATTATCGGATCAGGAATGAAAAGTTCTCCACATTTTTAAGCGCTATACCCGTTCCGCGAACCACTGCACGCAATGGATCCTCGGCAATATGAAACGGTATTCCAATTTTATCGGTTAATCTTTTGTCGAGGCCTTTAAGAAGAGCACCACCACCGGCCAGCCAAATTCCTTTCGCCACAATGTCGGCATACAATTCAGGTGGCGTTTGTTCCAGTGCGCTCAACACCGCAGTTTCCACCTTCGAAATTGTTTTTTCGAGACAATGGGCAATTTCCTGGTACGAAATGGGCACTTCAATGGGCAGAGCCGTCATTTGATTTGGCCCCTGAACAATGTAATCGGGTGGCGGATCCT
Source organism: uncultured Prolixibacteraceae bacterium (assembly GCA_963771595.1). Taxonomy (GTDB): domain Bacteria; phylum Bacteroidota; class Bacteroidia; order Bacteroidales; family Prolixibacteraceae; genus CAVYUC01. The sequence continues at coordinate 105,521 of CAVYUC010000018.1, forward strand.
TTAACTGCGACAAGGCAGAACCCACGTGAATTTTAATTTCTTCGGCAGTGCGTTCACCAATTTTAATGTTGTGCTGATGCCGCATGTATTCCATTATATCGGCAGTGAGGTCATCACCGGCAATACGAATCGATTTGTTGGTAACAATTCCGCCCAGCGATATAACAGCGATTTCGGTGGTGCCTCCACCAATGTCAACCACCATATTTCCTTCGGGCGCTTCCACATCAAGGCCAATTCCGATAGCTGCAGCAAGGGGTTCATAAATCATGTAAACTTCCCGGCCACCGGCATGTTCTGCCGAATCGCGCACAGCACGCAATTCCACTTCGGTACTTCCCGAAGGAATACAAACCACCATTTTAAGGGCCGGGGAAAACATCCGGGGTTTCGGATTAATCATTTTAATCATCCCCCTTATCATCTGTTCCGCCGCATTAAAATCGGCAATTACACCATCGCGCAACGGCCTGATTGTTTTTAGATTGGCATGTGTTTTTCCCTGCATCTGCCGGGCTTTTTCACCAATTGCCACCATTTTCTCGGTTTTCAGATTAATAGCAACTATAGAAGGTTCGTCAACTACAATTTTATCATTATGGATTATTATTGTATTAGCCGTCCCAAGGTCTATTGCAATCTCCTGTGTTAAAAATGAAAATAATCCCATGTTTTTTCTGATGTTATAAAACTATCAATGTTTAAAATGTCTTCTTCCTGTAAAAACCATCGCAATTCCAAATTCATTGCAGGCATCAATCACTTCCTCATCGCGGATGCTGCCTCCCGGCTGAACAATATATTTAACGCCATATTCATTTGCTGCTTCAATACTGTCGCGAAACGGAAAGAAAGCATCGGAAACAAGCACTGAATTTTCGATGTTTATACCTTCTTTCAAACCGAAGCGCGGCATAGTTAAATACCTCAGGCTGTCGAGCCGGTTAGGTTGCCCCATTCCGGCACCTGTTAACCAAAACGATCCGTTGCTGCTTTCGGTAACTACTGCAATGGCATTACTTTTCAGATGCTTGCAGGCTGTTACTCCAAACTTTGCCAGGTTTAATTTTTCCGAATCAAATTCTTTTTCTGTTGTATTTTTAAATTCAGCGTCAAGTCCTTCGTCCTCATCCTGTACCAGCATTCCACCACTGATTGAACGGTAAAGTTTTTCATTTGTTATTTCATTTTTTACCGGAACAACCAAAATCCTTAAATTTTTCTTTTTGCTGAATACATCCAGCGCCTCCTCTGTAAATTCAGGAGCGATAATTATTTCCACGAATTTTTTCGCAAACCATTCGGCTACTTCTTTTGTAACTGCGCCGGTAAAATAAATGATGCTGCCAAAAGCGCTAATCTGATCGCCGGCCCAGGCCATTTCGAGCGATTCCATAATGTTGCCGGTAACTGCCAGTCCACATGGATTCAAATGTTTTATTACCGAAACCGCCACTTTGTTTTTAATGTGAGTTACGGAATGGAAGGCATCGCTGGCCGATTTCCATGCAGCATCGGCATCGAGCATATTGTTGTACGACAATGCTTTTCCCTGCAGCACTTTTGCCTCCGCCAATGTATTTTTATCGGGTGAGTTTTTAAATTGGTAGAAGGTGGCTTTTTGATGCGGGTTTTCTCCGTAGCGCAACACCTGCCCGTCATTCAGGCTGATTCGTTCCTCTGGTTCGTTTCCACCGTTGAAATAACTGAAAATAGCGGCATCGTAATGCGATGAAACGGCAAATGCCTTCGAGGCAAACATTTTCCGCTCTTCCAGCGAAAATTCACCGTTCTTTTCATTCAGCAAATTCAAAAGCGGCACATATTCATTTTGTGAAGGAACAATTACTACGTCCTTAAAATTTTTGGCCGCAGCCCTGATAAGTGAAATTCCGCCTATATCAATTTTTTCTATAATCTCCTGTTCTTCAGCGCCTGAAGCCACTGTGTCTTCAAACGGATATAAATCGACAATGACCAAATCAATTTCCGGAATATCGTATTGGGTGAGATGGCTGACGTCGCCCTGATTATCGCGCCGCGAAAGAATTCCGCCAAAAACTTTGGGATGAAGGGTTTTTACGCGCCCCCCTAAAATGGAAGGATAACCGGTCAGGCTTTCAACCGAAGTTACCTCAACTCCCAATGATTCGATAAAACTTTTTGTTCCTCCGGTGCTTAAAATTTTTACGTTTAGTTCGTTCAACCGTTTGATTATCTGATCCAGGTTTTCTTTATGGTAGACTGAAACCAGGGCAGTCTTAATTTTTTTATTATCAGCCATTTATTCCGATTTTCAAATTCGTCTGCAAAGATAAAAAAATCAATGTACATCCTGCTAAAAAACATCAGGTTTACTTTAATTTTTAAACCCTCTGTTTAATGTTACAGCGCGTTTAAAAATACGTGTTGTAATCTTTACTTCAAAATAAATACTTATAAAACTGGACATTTCGTATGTTGAAAAAATCAGGCTGCAATTAATAAAAGCAAAACCGGAACAATTTATATCTTTACAAAAATTTTAAAATGCTTTTAATCAGGCTTATTATCGAGAGTTTTTCGTTTGCCTTTAATTCGCTAAGGGCAAACAAATTGCGAACTTTCCTGTCGTTGCTGGGGATTACAATCGGAATTTTTGCCATTATTTCGGTCTTTACCGTTATCGATTCGCTGGAAAGGTACATTCGCGAAAGCCTGAATTCATTGGGCAGTAATATGGTTTATGTTCAAAAGTGGCCCTGGGCGCCACCCGAAGGAGAAACAGAATATCCGTGGTGGAAATACATGAATCGTCCGGTTCCCACTGTGGAAGAAACGGAAGAACTTGTCAGAAAAACAAACACAATAAACAGCGCTGCATTTTTTTACGGTTTTACCCGAACTGTTGAGTACGGCAATAACAGTATTGAAAATGTAACTGTAATGGCATCGTCATACGATTTGCTTGATGTCTGGAATCTTAAAATTGCCAGTGGAAGGTACTTTACGGAAAATGAAATGCGCTCGGGAGCGCCTGTTACATTAATAGGTTCAGAAATTGCCGATCAGCTTTTTGTGAATGTGAACCCGCTGGGAAAAACCATCAAAATTCAGGGACAAAAATTTCGTATAATCGGCGTTTACACGAAAACCGGGCAGGATATGTTTGGCACCAGTATGGATAAAAATATCCACATCAGCGCAGTGAAATCCTTCTACATGGTTGACGTCAGAAATCAAGACCGCGGGCAAACGATTTCAGTGAAGGCAGAACCCAATGTGGATATTAATTTGTTTACTGCCGAACTGGAAGGAGCAATGCGTTCAATCCGCCAGCTAAAACCCATGGAAGATAACGATTTTGCACTGAATGAAGTCAGCATCATTTCAAAACAGTTCGACCAGTTCTTTGTCGTATTTAATTTGGCCGGCTGGATAATTGGCGGATTTTCAATTGTTGTGGGTGGATTTGGAATTGCCAATATCATGTTTGTTTCAGTGAAGGAACGGACCCGGATTATTGGAATCCAAAAATCACTGGGTGCAAAACGCTATTTTATTTTGCTCCAGTTTATTTTTGAAGCGATTGTACTTTCTGTAATCGGCGGATTGGTTGGATTGTTTATCATCTACCTGGGGACGCTGATAGTCAATTATTCCACTCAATTTACCATTGTTTTAACCATTGGCAATATTGTAACAGGACTGCTGATTTCCAGTGTCATTGGTTTCCTTGCCGGATTCATGCCTGCGCGTTCAGCTGCCCGGCTCGACCCGGTTATTGCAATGAATTCTGCATAAATGCTTTTTATTTTCTGCCGGTTAAATTATCAACTGATGCAAAAAATAATTATTCAAACTAATTATAAATTATGAAGTGTTTTGTAATGTCATTTATGCTGATAAATGCTTCAAATTGCTACCGACAGGAAACCCGGCTGGTTACAAAAGCATACTGATTTGGACAGCGCCTTTTTAAAGAAAAAATTAACAAGCAGGTTGAATTTTGAATTCCCAAAAAATTTCAGGTTTACTTCTTTCGCACATACTTAAAGTATCAAAAACCAGCAAAACATAAGCCTCTGCAAACTGCAGGAACATTTTGTTTGCAAACAACACCCTACTGCAAGCTGCAGGAGAACATTGTTGATATAAACTGATTTCGCCGTGTTTCTTTCATCTGCCAAAATCCGTCATTCGTCCAATTTTTTTTGAACTGCTGCACATATTCACCGAAATTTGGGGTAAGAAAACAGTTAAACAATGAAAACAAAAATCATCTTTATCTTTTTAACCGGCTTAATGATAACAGCATTTTTTATCGCCGGCTCCAATGCTGCTGCGGCAAACGAGATAAATGTTTTGGGAATTGGCAAAATCACCGGAAACGTCCGTAGCATCACTTCCGGTTTGTCTTTGCAAGATGTCTCTGTAACCCTCTACTCCGCCACCGATTCAACCATGATTGCCGGTACCTTGTCTGACCAGTTTGGGAATTTCTGTTTTTCCATGCTCAGCACCGGCAAATATTTTATTGAATTCAGCAATGCCGGGTTTAAAACATTCCGAACCGTTCAGCTAAATATTAGTACAACGAATCCGAAAATCATTTTGGAAGAAATTAAACTGCATCCGTTAACAGCTGCGGATAAAAAACGTAGAAACAAATAGTATTTGATTAAAACAATAAAACATGAAAACAAACCTACTTTCGCCGTCTGGATTAAGCGCTACCGGCGCCGGGCCAAAAATATTCCGAAGTATGTTGCCGGTGTTGATTGTCGGAATTATTGTCCGGATTTTCTTCCCTGCTGTTTCATCTTTTCCCAATTTAAAAGAAACCATGTTAAAAAATGCAGGATGGATTTTGCTCGTTCCCGGAATTGTGATTTGGATTAGTTCGGTAGTTCAGTTTTTAATAGAATTCCCGAAAGGAAAACTGATAACCACCGGTGTTTACTCGCTCTCGCGAAACCCGATTTATGCCAGCTGGATTGTTTTTATTCTGCCCGGTTTGGCCGGAATCTGCAACAACTGGATTTTTTTATTAGCCGGTTTAATAATGTATGTTTCCCTGGTGGTCAACATTAAAGAAGAGGAAAAAGCACTGACGGAAATTTTTGGTGATGAATACCGGAAATATGCGGGAAAAGTCAATCGCGTCCTGTTTTTTCCACCTTTTCTTTAGATTCATTAAATTTAATCATGCTGAAATGAAAAACCTATTTAAATTTGGAAGAAGTATTGTTCTCGTAAAAGTTTTCGCATTATTTTTTCCGGATTGATTTTTCGGTTCTTATGGCAATTTTTCACCAGCAACTACCATGGCAAAATCACGAATAATTTGTCAAATCTTTACATTGGTTGCAAACCGCCACGCTTTTTTGCGGTTATTTTCTGGTGATTGGCTCACTGCTCAATTTTGCCACACTTTATTTTCTGGATGAAAAGGAGCAAAACATGGTTTTGCATTTTCACAATTGTTTGGAAACGAAAAGAATTTCAACATAAATTTATAGAACTATGAACGAATTGTTAAGCCGAATCCGACAAACCCTTGTTGAAAGCAGCGATGAGCAAACCAGAATTGGCAGTCAGCGTTATTTTAAGGAAACTGTAACTGTACATGGTGTAAAGGCCGCCACGGTGAAAAAAATCAGCAAAGATTTTTTTAAGGAAGTCAAAGAAAAGCCCAAATCCGAAATTTTCGGTTTGTGCGAAATGCTTTGGCAATCGGGATTTTTAGAAGAATCGTTTATTGCCTGCGACTGGTCGGAACGGCTGCAAAAACAGTTTGAACCGACAGACTTTGAAATTTTTGAACGCTGGATAAACAAATATGTAAACAACTGGGCCTCGTGCGACACGTTCTGCAACCACACGGTAGGCGACTTTGTGACGATGTATCCTGAAATTCTAACTAAACTAAAGGAGTTTGCCCATTCCAAAAACCGCTGGGTCAAAAGGGCTGCCGCAGTTTCGCTCATTATTCCGGCCAGAAAAGGATTGTTCCAAAAAGACATTTTTGAAATTGCCGATATCCTGCTCACCGATACGGACGACATGGTGCAAAAAGGTTATGGCTGGATGCTGAAAGCCGCCAGTCAGGCACACCAACAAGCCGTTTTTGAATATGTAATGCGCAATAAAAACAGGATGCCAAGAACAGCGCTTCGATATGCCATTGAAAAAATGCCGGTGGAAATGAAAAAAGTTGCTATGCGAAAATAAATGTATGGAATTCCTAACTTTTAATTTATCCCATTTATCAATCCATTTCCGTCATTCATAGCTTTAAATTTTCTGATTGTTCTTAATGTCGGCAATTTTACTGCGAAAACAGAAAACAATTAAAAATTTTAAACAAAAGTCATGAAAACAATTTTTTTAACAATAATCGCTATTTTTTTATTTAGTGTTATTGCACTTGCGCAGGATGAAAATTACGATGAACCGCAAACCATTTTTTCCGGTGGAACAAGAATCACCGGTTGGTTTGTCGACCTAAACAATTCCTATTCCACCATTTACGGTAAATATGCCTACTTGCCTGGATTTGCTGCAGGTGTGGTAATGGACAATAATTTTCGCGCTGGCCTGGCAGTAAAATCATTAAGCTGGTATGAATCAAATCTCCGGTTCGATAATCTTTTCGACGAACCGGCTTATTTAAATGGCGGTTACGCAGGACTATTCCTGGAAGCAGCGCCTTATTCAGACAAACTTGTTCACATTACAATTCCGGTTATTCTGGGTGGCGGAGGCGCAGTTTACCTGTCGCGTGAGCAAAATATGGAATGGGACAAAAATGAATGGGACTGGAATTACAACCACCGCGAACTTTCATCGTCGCCGTTTTTTGTAATCGAACCCGGCGTTAATGTTGAACTGAACATTACCGGTTTTATGAAATTATACGCAGGTTACAGTTACCGCTGGGTGAATAGTCTGAATCTGCAACATACTTCACGAAATGCCTTCAATAACAGCAATTTAAACATGGGTGTTAAATTCGGAAAATTTTAAAACATCCTGCACTTGCTAAACATATTCTGGTCCGTACACTGAGTATTTTCATGTGTTTTACAGCAGCAGCATTTTTCAGAAAAATTCCGGGAATTGTACGAAATTTATAAAACAGAAAACTTCAACTAACGAAGAACATGAAACTGAAATTTAAAGATTCGAAGTCGAAAACATTCTGGCTTCTTGCTGCTCTCTTCATCGTTTTAAAACTGTGCCTGCACCTGTTCACCAGCATCAATTACGAACTTCACCGCGACGAAATGCTGTACTTTAACATGGGTGATCACCTGGCATTTGGCTACCTCACCGTGCCGCCGGTTACCGGATTTATGGCATTTCTGGTAAAACAGATTTTTGGCTATTCCGTTTTTGGGATTCGGCTGGTTCCATCGCTGTTCGGAGCAGCAACATTGTTTGTAATTACTAAAATGGTAAAAGATTTAGGCGGCGGAATTTTGGCGCTTTGCATTGCTTCGCTTGCATTTCTATTTGCTCCCGGTTTTCTTTTACTGTTCTCGCTTTTCACTCCAAATGCGTTCGAATATTTTTTGTGGACAACAATCATTTACCTGGTTTTCAAGCTGTCGCAGACCGAAAACAAGAATGTGTGGATTTGGATCGGAATACTTCTGGGAATTTCATTTCTCACCAAATATTCCGTGGCATTTCTGATTGCAGGATTTTTTGTTGGCTTTTTAACCGGAAAACAACGAAGCTTGCTAAATTCGAGGTGGTTTTACCTGGCCATCTTTTTGGGAATTGTCATCATTTTCCCAAACATTGTGTGGCAGTATAATCACAATTGGCCGGTCGTTTATCATTTAGAACAACTTCAAAAAACACAACTGGAAAAACTTACGTTCACCAATTTTTTCACCGATTTGTTCCAGTTTAATTCCGCATTTCTGATTATTGTAATCATTGGCTTACCGGTGCTGCTTTTCAGTAAACAGGAAAAGAAATATCGTTTTATTGGAGTTGGAATTTTAACGACATTTCTTCTGTTTTTCTTTTCAAAAGGAAAAGCCTATTATGTGCTGGGACTATTTTCTTTTCTGATTGCCTTTGGCGGAACTTTTATTGAAAAGGTTGTAAAACAAAAGTCGCTGGTTATTTTAGCGCTGGCAGTTATTACAATCTATTCGCTTGTTTCGTTACCGCTGGTCATTCCAATGATGTCGCAGGCAAAATTGTACGACTATTCAGCAAAAACAAGCAGTTGGGCAGCCGCGCCTTTTGCACGCTGGGAAGACGGTAGAATTCATCTGGTGTCGCAGGTTTATGCCGACATGACCGGCTGGAAGGAACTTTCTGAAAATGTTGCAAAAGCTTACCATCTCTTAAATGAAAACGACCAAAAATGCTGCACCATTTATGGCGAAAGAAATTACGGCTATGCCGGCGCAATTCATTTTTACGGAAAGAAATACAACCTGCCCGAGCCGGTTACATTTCACGAAAGTTATTTGTTCTGGGCGCCCGATTCAATCCCGCTCGGACCGATGATTTATATCGGTTACAACAGTAACGAATTACAGCCGCTGTTCAATCAAATTGAAGAAACCGGGCATGTGCAGGATACTTTTTTCAGGGAAAAAGGAGTGAAAATATTTTTATGTCGAAACCCGAAAACCGATGTGCCGGAAGTTTATCGAACACTTGCATTCAATGAAAAAAAACAATTCAACCGTAGTTTAACCAAAAATCAGAAACAATGAAAACGTTAAAAATTTTTGCAACAGCCATTATTCTGTTTGCGATGCTGGGAGTAGCAGCGCAAAATCAAAATTCAAATTTAAACAGCGAATTTCAGGCAAAGCTTGAACAGTGGAAAGATGCTTACAACAGCGGCAATGCCCAAAACCTCGTCCCTCTTTATGCTGAAGATGCCATTTACTCATCGTCACACGTTGCCGGTCTGGAAGCTATTGGCAGGGACAAGCTCATCGCCAATTTTCAAAATGGTATTACTGGCGGCGGACATATCGATGAAATTGAAATTCTAAGAATGGAAGTTTCCTGCGATATGGCAAGTTTGTTTTGTAAATACCAGGCCACAAATTCAGGAGTAACAGTATCAGGAAGAAATTTGCTCGTACTGAAAAAAGTGAATGGACAATGGGTTATTGCAATTCATATGACGGTTGTTTAAACTGAAATTTGTTTGCGTTTATAATGCTAACTTTTAAAAAGATGATTCATTCATCCGTTATTTTTCTACTTTGTATGGTATTGTAGGCACACCAACAAGCCGTTTTTGAATATGTAATGCGCAATAAAAACAGGATGCCAAGAACAGCGATTCGGTATGCCATTGAAAAAATACCGGTGGAAATGAAAAAAGCGGCCATGGAAAAATAAGTTTCAATACTGTTAAGTTAAGCTGAATATTCAATAATCTTCTTTGTAAATACCTGTTTTGGCCTAAAAATAAAAGATACCAATAAAAATAAGTTTTAATTAATCTGAATAATTATTGTATTTAAAATGATGATTTTAATCAATTAATTAACCTATTTATTAATAATTTTATTACCATTGCAGTGCAATACGTTCTGTATTGCTTGTGTGTTTGGGGGTTAACATTGATAAAGGGCGGCTGTTGAGCTGCCCTTTTCTTGTTAGTAAAATGAACAAAATCCAACAGGATATCCTTCATTTTCAACCAGTCAATTCATCAAAAAGTATTGTTATATTTGTCCGCATATTAAAAATCGTATGGAATTTAAAAAATTAGAAATTGATACAAAAGAAAGCTGGTTTAAACGAGTAGTTTGGTCGGCACACGGAAGAAAAACAATCCTTTTTGTTTTTTTAGGTGCTCTGGCGGGAATACTCCTGTACATGCTGGAAGACAATCAACTTGCTCATTTTAGTTTTAAAGAAGCAATTCCGAATATGGTAATCGGTGCTTTTTTTGGTCTATTCATCACCAACAGTCCTTGTGCACGCAACAAATGCTAATTCATTGTTTTTCTGTATTTTAGATAAATACCTCTTCCTTCAATATCAAATTTGAAAATCAAATAATAAACTGATTAATTTCCGACTTTAATTCCCTGCACCATCATCAAATCATTATTCCTGAACTATTGCAAAAATCATTTTGATGAAGAACCTATTCAATATAAACTTTCATCATTTCATTGTGTTTATTTTTTAAACACATCAAAATGAAAACTGCAGATATCCTTCGCACTAAAAAGAAAAAGATCCTAGAAAACTGGCTGGACAAGGTAAGGAAAGAAATGCCTTTGGTAAACAAGTATGATAAAACAGCAATTCAAAACAGTGTACCCGATTTAATTGATTCGATAATTGATATTCTTGAAACGAAAAATTCTGATGTTATTAAAAACCACAGCGAACATCACGGTTGGCAACGAACAAAACACCCGGCATATTCGATGAAACATATCATCAAAGAGTATAATTTGTTGAGAGCAGAAATTTTTATCATCCTGGATGAGAATTCAGAAGTTACTTCCACGAATGACAGGATATTATAGTGGATGCTGTTAATTACGCAATAGAATATGCGGCCGAAGTTTTTTATATTGAAAAGCAGAACGTTCAGATAAAAGCGCGGGAAATAGCAGAATCGAAAGCTGACCAGTTAAAGGTTGAAGATCAAAACAGGGAAGAATTCATCCAGTCAATCATTCATGATTTAAATTCTCCGTTAAACAACATAAAGGCTTGTATAGAGATGTTGGAAGGAAGTCTGGAATTGGATCAGACCAGAAAAATATTTGAAATATTAAAGGCCAGTTTAAATCAGGCTGATTTATTGATTGAGGAATTTTTGAATGTCGGCTCAATAGACTCCAGTAGTCATTTACCTGTAAATAAATCCAAAGTTAATGTGGTGGATGAACTGAAGCAGCAATTGAAAATATACGAAATTTCATATAAACGTAATTTTACTCTGAGTTCAACCGAAAAGGAAATTTTTGCTGAACTGGATATAAACCTCATAAGAAGGGCTTTTAACAACCTCATAAATAATGCCCTGAAACATGGCATGCCATCAAAACCAATTTCTGTTGTTTGCGATCAGAATAAAGATTTTGTATCTATTTCTGTTCGTAACGAAGGAAAAAAAGTGCCGGAAAACATTTTGAACTCTATTTTTAACAGGTACTATAAAACCGAAGAATCAGCAAAAGGATGGGGAATTGGACTTGCTTTTGTAAAAAAAGTAGTTGATGCACATCAGGGAAAAGTTTCTGTTGAAAGCAATAAAAACGGCACAACTTTTAAATTGGAAATTCCCAAATAATAAGATAATTCATTACAATGTTCATGTAGCACTATTTCATAGAAGGTGTAAAAGAAGATATCTGGCCAAAATTCCACGGGAGTTGGAGTTTCTAACTTCGACATAAAATCAACGAAAGATTCTCTCCCTTATCCGTGTTAATCCGTGTAATCCGTGGCTGGTTTTCTTTTTGCCACGAATGCCACGAATGAACCCACATTGATTCTGTACATATAAATTGAAAACCGTACCATTTAAATTAATTATCTGCGCATAGCTGCGAAATCCTCGGGAATATTTGTTTTTCCTGATCTGGATAAAATACCGGACTTCGGAAGGTCCGGGTCCCGGGCACTCAACCAACTGAGCTAAGCTCCCTGTTTTATTCGTGACAATAAAAAAAGGTTAACCAAATAAACTGATTAACCTTCTTAGGTGGGAACTACTGGAGTCGAACCAGTGACCCTCCCGATTCTAATCGGGATGCATTAAACCAACTGAGCTAAGCTCCCATTAACAACCTTCCGTTACAAAACAGATAGACTTTACCGAAAATTAAGTATCCTGAATTAATTCTTCCAACTTTATCCTGCTTTTCCAGCTTTTTAACTGAAACTCCCTTTTACCGCATCCGTTTTACTGTCAAACTTTTCCTGATATTTAAGAACCCAGGGCTTTCCCGTTGAAGTAAATCCTGTACCGGACGAATTGTGCCGGCGAAGCCTTCCTTCTACATTATTCGTAGAGCCGATATAATATTTATCCAGCTTTGGAGAATATATAATATAGCAGTAGTACATCAAAAACAAAAGTTAGTGACTAAATAAGATCAAATCCCTCTCCTGAACAACAACTTTATTATTAATTGCAAAAAAGAAATTATGCAGAATTCAATAATAAAATATAAAAAAGAAATGCATTTGATGCAAATAAAAAGGCCATCTCAATCTTGAGACAGCCTCTTTTTCGTGGGAACTACTGGAGTCGAACCAGTGACCCTTCCGATATAATCGGAATGCACTAAACCAACTGAGCTAAGCTCCCTTTAACAACCTTCCGTTACAAAACAGATAGACATTACCGAAAATTAAGTATCCTGAATTAATTCTTCCAACTTTATCCTGCTTTTCCAGCTTTTCAACTGAAACTCTCTTTTTACTGCATCAGTTTTGTTGTCAAACTTTTCCCAGTATTTTACCACCCACGGCTTTCCGGTAGAAGTAAATCCGGTATTTGAAGAATTGTGCCGGCGAAGCCTTCCTTCCACATTATTCGTTGAACCGATATAATATTTGTCAAGTTTTGTAGAATATATAATATAACAGTAGTACTTCATATTATAAAAAAAGGTTAACCAATTTTGATTAACCTTAAGTGGGAACTACTGGAGTCGAACCAGTGACCCTCTGCTTGTAAGGCAGATGCTCTAAACCAACTGAGCTAAGCTCCCTAATATTTTTTTGCCCTTTTTATTCAGTGACCCTTCCGATAAAACCGGAATGCTCTGAACCAGCTGAGCTAAACTCCCAAAATATATTGTTGTTTCTGAACGCGCCTCCTTTTTCAGAAAGGCGCTGCAAATATAAAAGGTATTTTCAGTTCTGCAAAAAGATTCTGAAAAATTATTTACAAAATTTCGGCCACCACAAAAGTGCTTCCACCAATAAAAATCATATCATTTTTACCGGCTTTTTCACGGGCAGCTTTTAATGCATCTTCTACCGATGAATAAGTGGTTCCTGTCAATCCGGATTTTTGCGCCTGAATTGCAAGAACACGTTCATCCAGCGCCCTCGGAATATCGGCTTTGGTAAAATAATAATCGGCATCTTTCGGCAATAATTTCAGCACTTTCTCTGCATCTTTATCATTTACAAGCCCAAATACAAAATGCAGTTTTTTATGTGGTGTTTGTTCAATTTGTTTTACAACTTCTTTTATTCCTTCTTCATTATGGCCCGTATCGCAAACAACAAGCGGGTTGCGGCCAATTACCTGCCAACGTCCTTTTAAACCTGTTAATTTGGTTGTTTCAGCCAATCCTGTGTAAATATGCTCTTCTCCTATTTTCCAGCCTTTTGCTTTCAAAATTTCAATCGACTTTAAAATTGCAGGCAGATTTTTTTGCTGGTAAATTCCTGTTAAATCCAAAGCCAGTCCGGGTAAAATTTTCCTGCCGTTTTTTGTCACAGCCATCACCTGTTTCATTTCAATATTTTGCAACGCATATTCAACCTGAAACTCCTGATCAGCAAAAAATAAAGGAGAACCTGATTCTTTGGCTTTTTCAGAAAAAACAAGTTCTGTTTCTTTTTGTTTTGTGCCAATAACCACAGGAGTTCCCGATTTAATAATGCCTGCTTTTTCAGCAGCTATAGTTTCAAGACTGTCGCCCAGCAACATCACATGATCTAATCCGATGTTGGTAATCACACTCACTTCAGGCGAAATAATATTGGTGGAATCGAGACGTCCGCCAAGTCCGACTTCCACAATTGCAATATCAGTTTTATGTTTCGAAAACAAATCGAAAGCCATGGCCACGGTTAATTCAAAAAATGAGGGTTCCAACTGCCATTCCTCATTATTTATCCGGAAATTTTCAACCCAATCGACCACATCGTTTTCAGTAATCATCTGTCCGTTTATCCGGATGCGTTCCCTGAAATCCTTTAAATGAGGCGACGTGTACAAGCCCGTTTTGTATCCGGCCGACTGCAACACAGCTGCCAGCATGTGCGATACGGAACCCTTTCCGTTTGTACCCGCTACATGCACCGAATGAAAATTCCGGTGCGGATTGCCGTAAAAATCATCAAGCCGGATTGTATTCTCCAGGTTATTCTTGTATGCCGCCGGACCAATTCGCTGAAACATGGGCAGGCGTGTAAACAAATATTCAAGTGTTGCTGAATAATTCACCTTCAAATAAATTTATTAACCGATGCAAGTTTATTAAAATTTGACACTCGTTTGATTATTTCTCACGAAAATATCTACATTTAGCAAAACCCAATTAATCGAATATGTTGAGCAAAACCAGCAAGAGCAAAATTTTCATTCTGGATACAAATGTTATTTTGCATGACCACACCTGTATATACCAGTTTCAGGACAACGACATTATCCTGCCCATCACGGTACTCGAAGAACTGGATAAATTCAAACGGGGAAACGATCTCATCAATTACCAGGCACGCGAATTTGTGCGCCTGCTCGACGAAATCATAGGCGACGAACTCTTCAACGGCGGAAAATCGCTTGGAAAAGACAAGGGGAAACTGCGTATTGAAGCCGGCAAACCATTTTCGGACAACCTGAAAACATCCTTCCGCGAAGATATCCCCGATCATCGTATCCTTGCCATTGCTGAATATACCATGAAGGAATATTCCAGGCGGAAAATCGTGCTGGTCAGCAAAGACATCAACCTACGGATGAAAGCCAAATCCCTTGGAATTCAGGCCGAAGATTATAAAACCGATAAGGTAACCGATATCAATGTTCTGGACAAAACCATTTCAACACTCGAAAATTTTAACGATCATTTAATCGAAGTTTTATATGACCAGGGATGGATTGCTTTTGAAGAGCTGAAAATCGAAACCCGGCCCGATTCGAATGAATGCTTTATCCTGAAGGGTGTCAATTCAAGTGTACTGGCCCGGTTTGATCCGAAAACCAGCCGGGTTGTGCGGGTGGAGAAAAAATCGGCCTACGGCATCAAACCCCGCAATGCCGAGCAGACCTTCAGCCTGAATATGCTGATGAACCCCGATATTCAATTGGTTGCCCTCACCGGAAAGGCAGGCACCGGAAAAACCCTGCTGGCCCTTGCTGCTGCGATTGAACAGCACAAGGCTTTCGACCAGATTTTGCTGGCACGGCCAATCGTCGCGCTAAGCAACCGCGATTTGGGTTATCTGCCCGGTGATGCTTCAGAAAAAATAAATCCATACATGCAGCCGCTTTTCGACAACCTGTCAGTAATCAAACATGTTTTCAACCCGCGCAGCCAGGAATACCAGAAAATAGAGGAGCTGCAAAAGGAAGAAAAACTTGAAATCACACCGCTTGCATATATCCGTGGCCGCAGTTTATCCAATTCATTTTTTATTATTGATGAAGCGCAAAACCTGACGCCGCACGAAATAAAAACAATTATCACCCGGGCAGGCGAAGGCACAAAAATGGTATTTACCGGCGACCTGCAGCAAATTGATTCGCCTTACCTCGACATGAAATCAAACGGCCTGGCCTTTATGACCGATCGCATGCGCAACCAGGAGCTGTTTGCCCACATCAACCTTGTAAAAGGCGAACGCAGCTATCTTGCCGAACTGGCCAGCAACCTGTTGTAGCAATTTGAGGTAAGCCACTTTTTTCTACCTTTGCACTTTATTTAGATCGATTCAAAATGAATCGACCATGATGTGAAAGCACTTAAAGGAAATGAATAAACGGCTCACGGATTTCCGCTGGCCCGTAAAAGTAAATCATATTCCTTAAAGTATATTTTAATTGAAATATAAAAACACAATTTACACAAATGAGATACGAGGGGAAGAAAGCTGCGTTTTATACGCTGGGCTGTAAACTCAACTTCTCTGAAACCTCAACCATTGCAGGTTCTTTTAAGGAAGTAGGTTTCGAGCGGGTGGAGTTCAGTGAAAAAGCAGATGTGTATGTGATAAATACCTGTTCTGTCACCAACCAGGGCGACAAAACCAGCCGGAACATCATCCGTCAGGCGGTGCGGAAAAATCCGGATGCCATGGTCATAGTGGTGGGTTGCTATTCGCAGCTGAAACCTGAAGAAGTTGGCCATATCGAAGGAGTCGATCTTGTTTTGGGAACACAGGAAAAATTCCACATTCCGGCCTATTTAAACGGATTGCAGAAACGGGAAAAAACAGAAATAAAAACCACCCGGCTCGCCAACATCAACAATTACCATAAGGCATTTTCATGGGGTGACCGGACGCGTAGTTTCCTGAAGATTCAGGATGGCTGTGATTATTACTGCTCGTTTTGCACCATCCCCTTTGCCCGCGGACGCAGCCGGAACGACAATATTGAAAATACGGTAGCCGAAGCCAAAAAAGCGGTGGAAAAAGGGTTTCGCGAAATTGTTCTCACCGGCGTCAATATTGGAGATTTCGGAAAATCAACCGGCGAAAATTTCCTTGATTTTCTGAAAGCCATGGAAAAAGTGGACGGACTTGAACGGTTGCGCCTTGGCTCCATCGAACCCAATCTTTTAAAGGATGAAATTATTGAACTGGTTGCCGGGTCAAAGGTAATCATGCCTCATTTTCATATCCCGCTGCAATCAGGGTCCGACGAAATCCTGTCGCTGATGAAGCGAAAATATTCCACCGGGTTATTTGCCCGGCGCATCAGTAAAATCAGGGAGGTTGTTCCCCATGCCTTTATTGGTGTGGATGTCATAGCCGGAACAAACGGCGAAACGGAAGAACTTTTCCAGGAATCGTATGATTTTCTGAACAGCCTCGAAATTTCGCAGCTCCATGCCTTTACCTACTCAGAGCGAAGCGGAACACAGGCCCTGAAAATTCCATGGAAAGTGGATGTGGAAGACCGGAAACGCCGTACACAGATGTACATCAACCTGTCGGAAAAAAAATTACGCTCATTTTACGAAAAACACCTTGGAACATCGCAGACCGTGCTTTTCGAATCGCAGAAAAAAGGAGACGCCATGGCAGGATTTACCGAAAATTACATTAAGGTGGAAACATCTTTCGATGAAAAGCTGGAGAACCAGCTGAAAACGGTAAGGCTGCAGTCCATTCTCCCCAATGGTCATGTGGATGTATTGTTGGATACCTGATTCATAAAAAAGAAATTTTTCCTCCCCTTTTCTTTAGCCCCTCACCGGAGCAGGGACATACCTTCTCTATATTAAATTCGCGGTATATTCGCATTAAATTCGCATTAAATTCGCGAAATCGCGAATTTAATGCGAATTTAGTCCGAATTTAGTACGAAGTAAATCCGAATATGAGACTGCGGGGGAATAGGGGAAATATCTCCCGGAGCCAGACCGGCACTCCCTGATTTTTTCCCTACCTTTACTTCAAATTTTTAAAAATGGATTACAAAAAACGCTGTTTTGAGGTACAGGATATTGCCCGCTCTGTTGGGATTTTCATCCGGGATGAACGAAAAAAGGTGTCTGATAAGGATGTGGAATTAAAAAGCGAGGCAAGCCTGGTGACCTATGTGGATAAAACAGCAGAAAAAAGAATAGTATCGGCACTGAAGGAATTAATTCCCGAAAGTGGTTTTGTCACCGAAGAAGGAACTGCATCCCACGAAAATGAAAAATACAAATGGATTATTGACCCGCTGGATGGCACCACCAATTACATTCATGGCATTACCCCGTTTTCGGTGAGTATCGCATTAATGGAAGCGGATGAACTGGTGCTGGGAGTGGTTTTCGATGTGGTGCTGGACGAAATGTTTTATGCCTGGAAAGGAAGTCCTGCTTTTCTGAATGGAAGAGAGATTAAAGTGGCCACAGCCAATGCATCAAAAGATGCGTTAATAGCCACAGGTTTTCCCTACTACGATTTTGACCGTGTGGACGATTACATGGGGGCCATGAAGCAGCTGATGAAGGAAACACGTGGAATCCGTCGGCTGGGATCTGCAGCCATCGATTTGTGTTATGTGGCCTGCGGGCGCTTTGATGCATTTTTCGAACATGCCCTCCATGCCTGGGATGTGGCAGCCGGTGCCTTCATCATTCAGCAGGCCGGCGGCAAAGTAACCGATTTTAACGGGGGAGAAAACTGGCTTTTCGGAGGCGAAATGGTAGCTGCAAGCAATGCTTATTTCCCCGGATTCTTCAAAATCATCAACAGCTTTTTGGGCGACTAATACTTAAAATTGTACATTTAATTGTGCAGTATATTGCGTTTTTGCACAATTAAATGTGCAAATATGAAACAAACAAACAATCTGTTTCGAAGTACATTGAATTTGGAGCCGGAAACACGATTCCGTTACGGGCTTTCGGTTTAACGTATTAAATTGACCGTTGTGTCTGGCAGATTTTGTAAATTGCACCACAAATAAACAATTAATCTATGGCCGAAAA
This sequence comes from uncultured Prolixibacteraceae bacterium, assembly GCA_963771595.1. Taxonomy (GTDB): domain Bacteria; phylum Bacteroidota; class Bacteroidia; order Bacteroidales; family Prolixibacteraceae; genus CAVYUC01. The sequence continues at coordinate 123,919 of CAVYUC010000018.1, forward strand.
GGAAATCGCCCTTCTAAAGGAACAAATCAACAGGCTCAGTGAGAAAAATTTCGATTTGGATGCCTGGAAGAATCATACCATCATTTTTCTGGAACGGATTTTCGGGAAAGATACCTCGAAGATTAAAATGATCAGTGATTTACGCTATGATTATTCGAGCTGGAGCCTGCGCGACACGGCGGCAGCAGGTAAATCGAAAGATGCCGACCCGGTGCGGATGCAGGCACAGGAACTGCTGGAAGCGACCATCGCGGAGCTGGAAAGTTTGGGAGTGCCGCAGGATAAACCCGGAAACGACAGGATGTGGGAACTTTTACAGGACGAACTGACCGGCAGGCAGGTGAAGGATATCCAAAACCTTGTAAAATCGGAAGATCCCGAAAAAACAGAAAAAATAGCCGCTATTCTTAAAAAAATGGAAAAGGATGACCTGGCTTTAACCATTGCCAAACTTCTTATTTCGTAACCGGTAAAAATGCCTGAAAATCAAAAAATCGCCATTGTGATTCTCAACTGGAATGGCGCCAAACTGTTCGAAAAATTTCTGCCTTCGGTTGTCCGCAATTCAGCAGCCGGCAACATTGAAATTATTGTTGCCGATAACGGTTCAACCGACAATTCCATTGAAGTGCTGCAAACCGGTTTTCCTACAGTAAAAATCATTGAATTAAAAACCAATTATGGTTTTGCCGAGGGATACAATCAGGCCCTGAAGCAAATTGAAGCTGATTTTTTTGTATTACTGAATTCAGATGTGGAGGTGACGCCGGGTTGGATTGAAAAGTGTATGCAGCTCTTTGAACAACATGAATCTGTTGCCGCCGTTCAGCCCAAGATACTGAGTTACGAAAAGCCGCACCTGTTTGAATATGCCGGGGCTGCCGGGGGATTTATCGACAAATTCGGATACCCGTTTTGCCGCGGCCGTATATTGAATCAAATGGAACCCGATGTGGGGCAATACAACAGGGAAACATCCATATTCTGGGCCAGCGGGGCCTGTATGTTTGTGAAAGCCGGCATTTTCAAAGAGATGGGCGGATTCGACGGTGATTTCTGGGCGCACATGGAGGAAATTGATTTGTGCTGGCGGTTAAAAAGCCGCGGTTACCAAATCCTGTACCAGCCCGACAGCGTGGTGTTTCACCTGGGGGGCGGCACCCTTTCGTACGGAAGCCCGCAGAAAGTATACCTCAATTTCAGGAACAACCTCTACATGCTGTACAAGAACCTTCCCCAAAAATATTTCAAACGGATATTTTTAATCCGGATGGTGCTGGATGGAGTGGCGGCCTTAAAATTTATCGGCGGCTTTCATTTCAGGAGTTTTGGGGCGGTGGCCAAAGCCCACTCTGCATTTTACAGCCATCTTCCGGCCTTGAAGCAAAAAAGAAAAGAAATTCAGCAGTTTACCGAAGTACAGGACCATACAGAGATATACAGGAAAAGTATCATGTGGAAATTCTTTATTCAGAAGAAACAAAAATTTTCAGCCTTAAATTTCAATCCGGATAAATGAAGGAAAAACTGATAATTACGGAAAGGGTATATACCTATCAAATCGATTTTATCGGGCATGTAAACAACATTGTGTACATCCAGTGGCTGGAGAATGCCCGGGTGAAACTACTCGAAGCCATAGGCCTGCCGGTAACCGAACTGATTGAGAAGCACGGCATTTTCCCGGTGCTGACCAAAACGGCCATCCGCTACCGCAAACCTTTTTTCCTGAACAATACAGTTACCGTGGAAGTGTGGGTTTCGCAGCTGAACAATGCCTCGGCAGATATGGATTTCAATTTTAAAAATGAACAGGGCGAATTGTGCACCACCGCCAGGCAATCCTGCCTGTTTACGGATAAACAAACCATGCGTCCGCTGCGGCTCAGCGGCGATTACCGAACAGCATTTGAAAAATACCTGGTTGCGGAACAGGCGGCACTATAAACATTTAACTTCTATCATCCGTTAAGGCTAAAAATGAACTGGAAAGAACAAATCAGAATTGTAGTGGAAGAAAACAATACCAAACAGGGGCGTTGGTTCGATTTATCCATCCAGTTTTTAATTATCCTTTCCCTCATTTCCTTTTGCATCGAAACCCTACCCGATCTCTCCCCCGGCTGGAAAAATTTTCTGCGTGCTTTCGAAGTCATTACCGTCATTATTTTCACCCTCGAATATATTCTCCGCCTGATTGTTGCCAAAAAAAAGCTGAATTTTATTTTCAGTTTTTACGGAATCATCGACCTGCTCGCAATTTTGCCCTTTTACCTCACCTTTAGAATCGATTTGCGTTCCATTCGTATCCTGCGGCTTTTCCGATTATTCCGGATTTTCAAAATTATTCGCTACAGCAAGGCCATCCGCCGATTTGGACGGGCATTCCTCTCCATAAAGGAAGAGCTGGTTTTGTTTTTGATTTTGTCGTCCTTCCTGCTTTTTCTTTCGGCTGTCGGCATATACTATTTTGAAAATCCGGCACAGCCCGAGGTATTCAAATCCATCTTCCACAGCATGTGGTGGGCCGTGGCTACCTTAACCACTGTGGGTTACGGCGACATCTATCCCATTACAGTGGGTGGAAAAATATTCACCTCAGCTATGCTGTTCCTGGGCCTGGGGGTAATTGCAGTCCCCACAGGGTTAATTGCCTCCGCGCTCACCCGCACCCAAAATGAAAAACATCAATCCAAAGATAAAGAAGAGTAAAATGAATTCTTTAAATTGGGGATTTCCCGGCTAAAATCCGGATGTTCAACCTGCTTTCCCAAAATCTCTTTTTGCCGTTTCAAAAATCCGTTTTAACTTTGCAGTCATTGTTTATGCAATGGGGTGCCTTAATATTAAGGGCTGAGATCATACCCACATCACCTGATCCGGATAATGCCGGCGAAGGGAGGGCAAATAGGGATTCGTCCCACTCCATTGGTTAATTATTAACCAAATTTAATTTTAAAATGAAACATGTATTTACATTGCTGCTGTTGCAGTGGATGGTTGTATCCGCGTTCGGGCAATACAACCTCGAAGGAAAAGTTACGGGAAACGGTGAACCGCTGGCCGGAGCCAGCGTGGTACTTGAAAACAGTCTTTACGGCGTTTCCACAGGAAGCGATGGCCGTTTTGAATTTAAGAACCTGAAACGGGGGAATTATGTTCTGGCAGTTTCCTTCATCGGTTTTGAAACCAAAATGGTGAACGTTCAGTTAAATTCCCCTCAGGAAATTTCAATTGAACTGGAGCCGGATGTGGTAATGACAGGCGAAGTGCTTGTTTCCGCCACCCGTGCCGGAAACAAAACTCCGGTGGCTTACAGCAACATTTCGGGCGAAACGATTGAAAACCGCAATATGGGACAGGATATCCCCTACCTGCTGCAACTGACACCTTCGTTTGTGGCCACTTCCGATGCCGGCGCCGGTGTTGGATACACCAACTTCCGTATCCGCGGCACCGACCTCAACCGGATAAACGTAACGGTAAACGGCATTCCGTTGAATGATGCCGAATCGCACGGCACCTGGTTTGTCGACCAGCCCGATTTGGCATCCTCCCTCGAAAACATTCAGATTCAGCGCGGCGTGGGAACCTCCACCAATGGCGCTGCAGCATTTGGGGCCACAATCAACCTGCAGTCGAACACGCTGCGTAAAAATGCCTATGCCGGATACAATACAGCTTTCGGCTCGTTTAACACCTTCAAAAATACAGTTTCCGCAGGAACAGGATTGCTGAACAACCGGTTTACCGTGGATGCAAGGCTCTCGAAGGTAACCTCCGATGGGTTTATCGACAGGGCGTTTTCTGACCTGAAATCATTCTTCCTTTCGGGAGGTTATTATGCCGGAAATACAGTGTTAAAGCTGAATGTGTTTTCGGGGTTCGAAGAAACCTACCAGGCATGGAACGGCGTACCTTCCGTGAGGTTGAACAACGATCCGGAAGGGATGAAACGATACGAAGAGCACTGGCTGTATACACCGCAGCAAACCCAGGAGATGATCAGCTCCGACAGCCGTACCTATAATCTCTACACTTACGAAAACCAGGTGGATAACTACCAGCAGGACCATTACCAGTTGCATTTTTCCCATAAATTCAATGGCTATCTGAATTTGAATGCATCCGGACATTATACCCACGGGTATGGTTATTATGAAAATTTCAAGGAAGATGAAGACCTTGCGGATTATCAGATTCCCTACATCCAGGTGGGTTCAGAGGTCATTGAAACTACTGATTTGGTGAACCGTAAATGGCTCGACAATGATTTTTACGGCCTCACCTTTTCACTGAATTATTTGAAAAACAGGGGCGACTTTACTTTCGGCGGAGGTTGGAGTACATACGACGGAGACCATTTCGGAAATGTAATCTGGGGAGAACATTTAGGCAGTATTGAAACAATTTACGAACGGGAAGAAACAAACGGACCGCTTAAATTCCTTAAAACCAAACATGAATGGTACCGCAATAAGGGATTGAAAAAGGATTTCAACGTGTATGCAAAATACAACTACAGCCTTACTGAAAAGCTGAATGCGTATGCAGATGTGCAGTTCCGGAAGATCAATTATGAAGTTGACGGGATTGATGATGATTTGAGGGATATTACGCAACAGCACAATTTTAATTTCTTCAACCCCAAACTGGGGCTGTTTTACCAACCGGCTTCCAACCAGAATGTATATGCATCGTTTGCAGTGGCCAACCGCGAGCCCGCCCGAAGCAACTATGTGGATGCCGACCCGCAGGGAAATCAGCCGGTACACGAAACTCTGCACGACTGGGAACTTGGGTACAATTACAAATCGCAAACGTTGTCGCTGGGTG